>NZ_WMII01000015.1 GCF_009711265.1 Paracoccus shanxieyensis
ATTCAGCGGCGCGGTAAACGGTGCGGCCGCGCCATGACCAGCTCCAGTCGCTGAGCCGGGCTGCGGTCAGCACGGGCGCGGTCAGCGCGTCACCGGCGGCGGTTACGCCTTCGCCCCGGCGCTGCACCACCAGCGCGCCCCCGGCAGGCTTGCAGGTCGCATCCAGATCGGCGGCCAGCCGCGTCAGGAAATGCAGATTGCTTTCGGCGGTCTGTGCCAGCCAGTCCCAGCCGATGTCGCGCAGGCTGGCCGCGACCACGGGCCGCAGACCGGCCTCCGAGGCGATGGCGCTGACGATCTGACCCAGCGTCGGCTTGGGCCAGCCCCGCGTGCGCGGCGCGCGGATATCGCCTTTCAGATCGGCGGCGGTGGCGGTGATGCTGATGCTGCGCGCAGGCCCGCGCCCGGAAACGCCATCGACCCGATAGACGCCCATCAGCGACAGGGTCTGACCCGCAAAACCCAGCGAAACTTCCAGCTGCGCCTCGACCTCGGGGAAGGCCACGCGGCCGTCGCGATTGTCCAGCTCGATCTCGACGCGGTCGGACTTGGTGCCGTCCTCGTCATTCACCACAAGGCTGATCAGCCGGTCTGCGATGATGGCGCTGCGGTCCTGCCCGTCCACCACGATGCGGAAAGCGGGCGTCATGTCCGCCCCCACAGCCGGATCTGTTCGGGCGCGACCGGGGCCGCGATGTCGGGCAAGGTGATCAGGACGCCCGCCGGATAGACCGGCCCCAGCGCGGCAAGGCGCGGATTGGCGGCCAGCACCTCGGGCGCGTGCGTTTCCGATCCCAGCAGCCGCTGGCAGATTGCGTCCAGCATGTCTCCGTCGATGGTGCGATACAGCCGGCTCATGCGCGGTCCATCCCGTAGGCCAGCAGCGTCACGGTGAACTCGATCTTGCGCGGCGCGCCATCCGACACGAACAGGCTTTTGCGTTCCTCGACCCCGGTGATGGCCCAGCGGTCCCAGACCCAGCCCAGACCGTCGACAAGGATCAGCGGCTGGCCCTGATCGGCGACCAGACGCATCATCTCGACCTGCCGCAGACCGCCTTTGAAATGCGGATAAATGACGCCTTCAAGGGTGATTTCATCGCTGCCACGGCCAAGGAATTGCAGCGCGGGCTGGCGGCCAAGGCGGGGCTGCGCCTCCCAGCGCCAGTTCGCGGCGCGGGTGAAGCTCTGGTAATTCGCCTGATTGACGCCGAAGCGGAAACCGCCAAGCGCCATCATCACAAGGCTGAGGCCAAGTTCAGGCATAATCGCCCCCGTCATGCAGATCGAAGCGCGCCGAGCGGGCCAGCGTTTCCAGCTCGCGGCGCACGGCGCGGGCCACGTCAGCCGGGGTCATGCCGGGCGCTGCGTGGATGGTGATGCCGCCGATATCCATGCGCAGGCTGCGCGCGGACGCGGTGCGCGCGCCCGGCCCGGCCGAGGCGACGGGCTGGATGCGCAAGCCCCCGGGCGGCGCGGCCATGGCCTGCATGGCGCGCAGCTGGCGGTTGGAAATCACATTGCCATCGGTGCGCGGCATGAACAGCTCGCGCCCCTCTTCCTGCCAGCGATAGATCAGCCCGGCGCGAACCGGCCCGCCCAAGGCCCGCGCGCCATCGGGCACGGTCACGCCGGGAATGGCAGCGCCGGGAACGATCGGCCCCGTCGCACCGCCGGTATATGGCCCGCTGCTGATGGGCCCCTTGTTGCCGCCGGTGACGGAATTGATGGCGGCCGCGCCGTTGTCATTGACCCATTTCAGACCGTCCAGCACCGGCTTGATCGCGGTCATCACCGTGTTGAACTTGGCGCTGATCCAGTCCAGCACGACGCCAAGCCCTTCCTGCAGGGCGTTCCACGCGTTCAAGACGGGATCCAGCAGCCCCAGCTTGTCCAAAACCGGCGCGATGCCATTGTCCCATGCCCAGGTGAAGATGCCGATCACGCCGTCGAACAGCGTCTGGTAATAGCCAAGCACTCCGTCCCAGATCTGCTTGATGCCGTCCCAAGCCCGGCCAATCCATCACAACCGCGGTCGCCTTGAACCCGAGGCGCAGGAACAAACAAAAGGGCGGCGGCTACCCCCGGAATTATCTGCGCAGATTTGCCCAGCGTCGAACTCGGAGAACTTTCGCAAAAACGGCCGGCGTCACCGCCAGACTGCCAAAGATATCGATCATGGCTTTTGTTCGCTTTGAAGCGACTTGCGCTCGGCCCTTTGATCGCCAAGTTCTGAATGAAACAAATCTTTCAGAGCTAGCTAAGACGGGCGACACAAATGGCTCATTATGCGCATTCGGGACTTCACGACGATCGAAGCGACTGGCAATTGCTGCCGGACCATCTGGACAACACCGCCGCCCTGGCCGCCTGCCGCGCCGGGCCGCTTGGCTTGCGGGCGGCGGCGCATATGGCGGGACTGTTCCATGACTTCGGCAAATATGACCCGGCCTTTGACCGTGTGCTGTCCGGTGCGAATGAACAGGTCGATCATTCGACGGCCGGCGCCGCGCTGCTTTGCGCGCGGGTGCCCGCCGGTCTGCGTCCCGTGGCCGAGATCATCGCCTACGCCATCTTGGGCCATCACGCCGGCCTGCCCGACCGCCACGGCGCCGACAGCAGCATGGAGCGCCGGCTGGACGCGTTCTGCAACCCGATCGCGCCCGAGATCTGGGACGCTGCCGCCTTTGATTGGCGTCCCGTCGCCAAGGAACTGGCGGCGCTGGCAGGCCCGGCGTTTCCCCCGTTTGACCTGTCCGTCGCGGCGCGCATGGTGTTTTCCTGCCTAGTCGATGCGGATTTCCGCGATACCGAAGCGTTTTATGCCCGGCTGAACGGCACCACGCCGGATCGGGACTGGCCGTATCTGGCCGAACTGCTGCCGCATTGGACGCGGGTTTTCGATGCGCATATGGCGGGATTTCCCGGCGATGGCCCGATCAACCGTCTGCGTGCGGAAATCTTATCACATGTCCGGCAGGGCGCGGCGATGGCGCCTGGACTTTTCACCCTGACCGTCCCCACCGGAGGCGGCAAGACCTTGGCCTCAATGGGTTTTGCGCTGGATCACGCGGAGCGCCATGGGCACCGCCGGATCATCTACACGGTCCCTTACACCTCCATCATCGACCAGACCGCCGCCATTTTCCGCGGCCTTTTCGGCGATGCGGTGCTGGAACATCACTCGGCCATCGACGACCGAAGAACCGACCTGAAAGGCCGCGACAAGCTGCGCCTGGCGATGGAGGACTGGGCCGCGCCGTTGGTGGTCACGACCAATGTGCAGTTCTTTGAAAGCCTGTTCGCCGCGCGGCCCTCGCGCTGCCGCAAGCTGCACAATATCGCCGGCTCGGTGATTGTGCTGGACGAGGCGCAAGCCCTGCCGCGCAAGCTCTTGATGCCCGCGCTGCGGATGATCGAGACGCTTTGCGCGCATTACGGCTGCTCGGTGGTGCTGTGCACGGCCACGCAGCCGGCCTTTGACAGCCGGCAGTTGAAACAGGGCGGCCTGCCGCTGGAGGGCCGCGAACTGGCGCCCGACCCGGTGCGTCTGGCCCGTGAATTGCGCCGCGCCCGCATCATGCAGGGCGGCGACATGGACGATCCCGCGCTGATCGAGGCGCTGCGCGGCACGCCGCAGGGCATGGTCATCGTCAACAGCCGCGCCCATGCGCTGGAACTGTTCAACGCCGCCAAGGCCGCCGGTCTGGACGGGCTGGTCCATCTGACCACGCGGCAATATCCGGTGCATCGGCGCGCCATCCTGGACGACATCCGCGCCCGCCTGAAATCCGGGGCGCCCTGCCGCCTGATCGCGACCAGCCTGATCGAGGCCGGCGTGGACCTGTCCTTTCCCAAAGGCTGGCGGGCCGAGGCGGGGCTGGACAGTTGCGTGCAGGCGGCCGGCCGCGTCAACCGCAATGGCGAATGGCCGGTCGAGGACAGCACGCTGACGGTGTTCTCGGCCCCCGGCCGTTCCATGCCTGCCGAGGTAAAGTCGCTGGCCGATGCCATGCGCAGCATCGCCCCCCGGCACGACGATCTGCTTGCCCCCGAGGCGATCCGCGACTGGTTCGAGCATGTCTATTGGAAGGCCGGGGCCAATCTGGGCCAAAAGATGGCTAGCCAGATGGTCTGCGGCCAAAGCGGCACGGATTTCCCCTTTCGCAGCATGGCGCAAGAGTTCCGCATGATCGACACCACCATGGTCCCGGTCATCATTCCCGGCGACGCGGTGGCGGACGAGGCGATCCGGCAACTGGGTGTCGAGGATGTGCCCTCGGGCAAGCTGGCGCGGGTCTTGCAGGTTTATACCGTTCAGGTGCCCGCCAAGGCGCGCGATCTGCTGATTGCCAACGGCAAGGCCGGCTTTGATCACACAAAGCTGCGCGGCGACCAGTTCTGCGTTCTGTCCGATCGGTCGCTTTATCATGCCGACAGCGGCTTGCGGTGGGAACACGCGGACTATCTGTCGCAAGAATCGTGGCTGCTGTGATTGGCGCCTCTGGCCGTTTTTCAGTGATCGCCCGTCGGTCCCTATGTCGCGCCTGCTGGCGCTGGCACGCGGCACGACCCATAATCTCGCGACAGCCGGCCATCACGCTGGTTCCGGCAGCCCATGATTTACGCAACTGCAAGCGGATTTCCGCTTGCGCTCGTCCGGCGAAAAGATAGCCTTGGGAAAAATCGACGAGGGGCAATGTCTTACGGTATCCGCCTGCATGTCTGGGGTCAGCACGGCCTGTTCACCCGACCCGAACTGAAGGTCGAACGCATGTCCTATGATGTCATGACGCCCTCGGCGGCGCGTGGCATTCTGGAGGCGATCCACTGGAAGCCTGCCATCCACTGGGTCATCGACCGCATCCATGTGCTGAAACCGATCCGCTTCCAGTCCATCCGCCGCAACGAGGTCGGCCACAAGGCCCCTGCCGGCAAGGTCAAGCAGGCGATGAATCGCGGCGATCTGGCGGATTTGCAACTCCTGGTTGACGAAGACCGCCAGCAGCGCGCCTCGACCGTGCTTGTCTCGCCGCGCTATGTCATCGAGGCGCATTTCCAGATGACGGCAAAGGCCGGTCCCGAAGACAATCAGGGCAAGCATCTGGACATGTTCAACCGACGCGCCGCCCGCGGCCAGTGTTTTCATCAGCCTTGCCTTGGCACCCGTGAATTCGCCGCAAATTTCGATCTGATCGCGCCGGACGCGCCATTGCCTGCGCGGAAACCCGAGGATGAGACCGCCGAACTGGGTTTCGACACGCCGCGCGATCTGGGTTTCATGCTGTGGGACATCGACCATGCCCGCCCCGGCCGGCCGTCGCTGTTCTTTCGCGCCAGCTTGCGGGATGGGGTGATGGAGGTGCCGCCGCCCGGCAGCCCGGAGGTCAAGGGATGAGCATGCTTGCCTCTCTGGTGCGAGCCTATGACCGCCTGCCCGACGCCCCGCCCTTTGGCTTTTCGACCGAGAAGATCGGCTTTTGTGTGCTGCTGAACGCCGATGGATCGGTCGCCAGTGTCGAGGATTTGCGCGGTGATGACAGGAAGCGCAGCCCGCGGATGCTGCTGGTGCCGCAGGCCGTCAAGCGGACCGCAGGCATTTCCCCGAACTTCCTGTGGGACAAATCGGCCTATGTGCTTGGTGTGACCGCGGGCGACGGCAAACGAACTGCCGAGGAACATGCCGCCTTCCGCGCGCGTCACGCGGAATGGCTTGCCCAGACCGACGATCCCGGCCTGCTGGCTTTTCTGCGCTTCCTGGACGGCTGGACACCGGACGCCTTCGCCGCCCCTGTCTGGCATGACGAGATGCGAGACCAGAACATCGTCTTTGCGCTGGCCGATGAATATCGCCAAGGATACCTGCATGACCGCCCGGCCGCCCGCGAATTCTGGCGGCAGATCGGCGCCGAGGGCGCATCGGACCCGCAGATCTGTCTGGTCACCGGCGACTCCGGTCCGGTGACGCGGCTGCACCCGTCGATCAAGGGCGTCTGGGGGGCGCAGTCTTCGGGTGCCAGTCTGGTATCCTTCAACCTTGACGCCTTTACCTCCTACGGTCACGAACAGGGCGACAACGCCCCTGTGTCCGAGGCGGCAGCCTTTGCCTATGGCGCCGTGCTGAACCGCTATCTCGACAAGGACAGCGGCCATCGCATCCAGATCGGCGATGCCTCGACCGTGTTCTGGGCCGATTGCCAAGACATGAAGTTGGCAGAGGAGGCGGAATGGTGCTTCGCGGCCTTGCTAGATCCCGCGTCCGAGAATGCCCAGGCGGTCGATGAGGAGAGGCTGAATGTCGCCAAGCTCCACTCGCGACTTGAGGCGATCCGCAATGGCCAGCGCCTGTCACAGGTCACGCCGGAGCTGGCCGAAGGTGTGCGCTTTCATGTCCTGGGGCTGGCCCCGAATGCCGCCCGGCTTTCGGTCCGCTTCTATTGGCAGGACGATTTTGGCCGGCTGACCGAGAATTTTCAGCGTTACCTTGACGATACGGCGATAGATCCGCCGCCGCGCGACGGCTGGCCGGCGCTCTGGCGCTATCTTTTGGAACTGGCGTCGCAGGGCAAGCGCGAGAACGTGCCGCCCCTGATCGCTGGCGAATGGCTGCGCGCGATCCTGGCCGGCGCGCCCTATCCGCTGACCTTGCTGTCCACTGCGCTGATGCGCATCCGCGCCGACGGCGAAATCAACGCTCTGCGTTGCGCTATGCTTAAATCCGTACTGATCCGTAACCTGAAGATGGAGGCCCCCGTGGCGCTTGATCCCGCCAACACGAACAAGGGTTATGTCCTTGGGCGGCTGTTCGCTGTCTATGAAGAAGTGCAGCGTGCCGCGCTTGGCGGCATCAATGCCAGCATCAAGGACAAGTTCTATGGCGCTGCCTCGGCCAGCCCGCAAAAGGTGTTCCGCACGCTGGATTCCGGCTCGGCCAACCATTTTGGCAAGCTGCGCAAGATCAGCCCCGGACGGGCGGTGAACCTTGAAAAGTTGCTGACTTCGATCACCGATCTGATGGACCCGGCCGGGGATCCGATCCCCGCCTCGCTGAATGCCGCCGAGCAGGCGCTGTTTGGTATCGGCTATTACCACCAGCGCTCTGATTTCTTTCGCAAGCAAGATGACAAGACCACCGAGGGATCCAAATGACCACGCTTTCCCGCCGCCATGACTTCGTGCTGATCTTTGACGTGACCAATGGCAATCCCAATGGCGACCCCGATGCAGGCAACCTGCCGCGCCTTGACCCCGAGACGAACCACGGTCTGGTCACCGATGTCAGCCTGAAACGCAAGATCCGCAACTACGTCGATCTTGCGCGCGGGGGTGCCGATGGGCATCACATCTATGTTCAAGAAGGCGCGATCCTGAACGAGAAGCACCGGCAGGCCTATGTCGCGCTGCGGGGCGACGAAAAGTCAAAGAAAGATGCCAAGCTGAACCCCAAGGACGACGCCGAGGCGACCGCCCTGCGCGACTTCATGTGCGCCAACTTCTTTGATGTGCGGACGTTCGGTGCCGTCATGTCGACCGGCATCAATTGCGGTCAGGTCAAGGGCCCGGTGCAGATGACCTTTGCCAATTCGGCCGAACCGGTTCTGCCCGTCGAGATCTCGATCACCCGCATGGCCGCGACCAACGAGGCCGAGCAGAAGAAGCGCGCCGAAGGGGACGACGGTGATGTGCGCACGGACAACCGCACGATGGGGCGCAAACATATCGTGCCCTATGGCCTTTACGTCGCGCATGGCTTCATTTCTGCCAAGTTCGCGGAACGTACGGGCTTTTCCGAAGCCGACCTGGGCCTTTTGTTCGAGGCGCTGGCGAACATGTTCGAGCATGATCGTTCCGCTGCGCGCGGAGAGATGACCACCCGCAAGCTGATCGTCTTCCGCCATGACAGCGCGCTTGGCAACGCCCCTGCGCACAAGCTGTTCGATCTGGTGAAAGTCGGTCGCGCCGTGGACGGAGAGTTCCGCGCTGTGGATGACAAGGGCCTTGGCAACCTGCCGCCGGCGCGGAAGTTTGCCGATTACAACGTCAGCGTCGACCGCGCCGGACTCCCCGAGGGTGTTGAGCTGCTCGAGTTGCTATAGCCCACTACCCGGCGTCATCGCGATGCCGGGACATTCTATAATCAAACTTCTCTGTAAGTGAACGGTTTGGCTTGTCCAAACCGTTCACTTAGCATTGTTGACAGCGCGAGTGAAGCGTGAGAGGGTAATTTCGCGAAACAGAAAGGCCGGGCGCACTGGAATGCACCCGGCCTCTGTCAGCAAGACATGTCTGGCCTGCTCACGTGGAACTTCAGCATAGCCGGACATGTAATTTCAATCAATCGGGCAAGGCCCGGAAGGAGATGAAATGTACGAGATATACTACACCATGGGTAAGGGATACTGGTGGCGTCTGAAGGCCACCAATGGCGAGATTCTCTGCCATTCCGAGATGTTTACCGCCAAGCAATCTGCGCAAAGCGGAATCGCGGCTGTAAAGCGCATTGCGCACGATGCGCTGGTTTACGACCGAACCTGACCGCCAAATTCTCCGGAGACCGAGAAAGTCTCGCCCGCGGCGCTGTCGCGGGCGGTGTCGCCTTTGTCTTTGTCTAAAAAGGCGTGGATAGAAACTCTGTTCGGGATCGGTTTTGGCTTTGGCCAGCGAGGTCAGCCTGTTAGGCTGGCCTCAATCCTCACTGGTGCCGTATGTCCGCCCAAGATCGCGAACCCATTCCGCTCTCGGCGCTGCAACATGCGGTCTATTGCCTTCGTCAGGCAGCCCTTATCCATCTTGAGCGGCTCTGGGCCGAGAACCGCTTTACTGCCGAGGGTGACGTGCTGCATGCCGTCGCCGACAAGGGCGGAAGCCGCAAGGCGCGCGGGGCGCGGAGGGTCATGGCGCTGCCGCTTGCCTGCCGCCGGCTCAACCTTGCCGGCACCGCCGATCTGGTCGAGTTCATCCCCAGCCCGGATGGCAAAACCGCCTTTCCCATCGAATACAAGCGCGGCAAGCCCAAACTGCACCGCGCCGATGAGGTGCAGCTTTGCGCCCAAGCGCTGTGTCTGGAAGAGATGACCGGCCGCCCGGTGCCGCAGGGCGCGCTGTTCTATGCCCAGACCAAGCGCCGGGTCATCGTGCCTTTCGACGCCGAACTGCGCGCGCTGACCGAAAACACCGCTACCGAACTGGCCGAGGTTCTGGCCAGCCGGCAGACACCGCCCCCGACGCCGCATCGCAGCCGCTGCCGGGCCTGCTCGCTCATTGAGCTTTGTCGCCCCGAGGCGGTCGGCCGGTCCGTGCGGCAATGGCGCGACCGCATGTTGGCAAAGGCGCTGGAATGAAGAAACTGCTGAATACCGTCTATGTCACGACCGAGGGCAGCGCGCTGAAAAAGGACGGCGAAAACCTGGTGGTCGAGGTCGAGGGCGCCGAAAAGGCCCGCGTTCCCCTGCACATGCTTGCCTCGATCGTAACATTTGGGCCGATCCTGCTGTCGCCGGCCTTGATCGGCACCTGTGCCGAGCGTGGCATCTCGGTCGTGCTTCTTGATCGGGCCAGCCGGTTCCAGGCCCGGGTCGAAGGCGCGGTTTCGGGCAATGTGCTGCTGCGTCGCGCGCAATATCGCATTGCCGACGACGCGACCGATGTAGTGCGCGGCATCGTCATGGGCAAGATCGCCAACCAGCGCGCTGTGATCCGGCGCGCCCTGCGCGATTATGGCAGCGAGATGCAGGCCGAGGCGCGCGACGGGCTTGAGCGGGCCACCGACCGCATGGCGATGATCCTGCGCCGCGTGCAGCTTTCCGACACCAGCGTGGATCTGTTGCGGGGTTCCGAAGGCGAGGCCGCGACGCTCTATTTCGGCGTGTTCTGCCACCTGATCCGCTCGCCCGATGCTGAGCTGCGCTGGACCGTCCGCTCGCGCCGGCCGCCGCTTGACCCCATGAACGCGCTGCTGTCCTTTCTTTACACTCTGCTGACGCATGACTGCCGTTCGGCCTGCGAGGCGGTCGGTCTGGACCCCGCCGTCGGCTTCCTGCACCGTGACCGCCCCGGTCGGCCCAGCCTGGCGCTGGACCTGATGGAGGAGCTGCGTGCGCCGCTCGCGGACCGTCTGGCGCTGTCGCTGGTCAACCGCCGACAGCTTCGCGCGGCCGATTTCCGCCGCATGGACGGCGGCGCGGTCCTGCTTGGCGACGATGCCCGGCGCACCGTGTTGACCGCGTGGCAAGAGCGCAAGAAGGAAGAGCGTCTGCATCCCTTCTTGCAGGAAAAGGCGCCGTTCGGGCTGGTGCCCTATCTTCAGGCGCAGATGCTGGCGCGCCATCTGCGCGGCGATCTGGACGCCTATCCGCCCTGGTTCTGGAGTTGAGATGCTTGTGCTGGTCACCTATGATGTGAACACGCTGGACGTGGGCGGCAAGAAGCGATTGCGCCAGGTCGCGCGGGCGTGCGAGGATTACGGTCAGCGGGTGCAGTTCTCGGTCTTCGAGATCGAGGTGGATCCGGCGCAATGGACCCGCCTGAAGGCGCGCTTTGAGGGGATCATCCGCGCAGAGGTCGACAGCCTTCGCTATTACTACCTCGGCTCCAACTGGTCGCGCCGGGTCGAGCATGTCGGGGCAAAGCCTGCGGTCGACCTGAATGGCCCGCTGATCCTGTGATTTTCCTGTCCCTGCGAACCTGAAGCGTGTCAACATCACCCGCGAGGTTCGCATTCCTATTGTTTTTTGAAATCGTTGGCTTTTGTCTTTATTGCGGATTGAGCGCTTTGGCCCGAACCCAAACCTCGCTCTGTTCGCATTGCTTGCGAAGATTTTACTATTAAAGCAGTGCGATATAGTAGAGGCCGTCGCCCCTTCACGGGGGCGTGGATCGAAACCTGATCGCATCAGGAACAGACCGCTTGACGTATCCGTCGCCCCTTCACGGGGGCGTGGATCGAAACATTTGGATGCTGGGCTTTATAGCCATTGCGTCCGTCGCCCCTTCACGGGGGCGTGGATCGAAACAATGGTCCGCCAGCGCCTTCTACGTCGATCACTGACGTCGCCCCTTCACGGGGGCGTGGATCGAAACCGGTTGCTCCGTCGATCACGAGTGCCGCGGCGATTGTCGCCCCTTCACGGGGGCGTGGATCGAAACTCCATGGTCTCGAATGCGAGCGACGATTACGCCGGTCGCCCCTTCACGGGGGCGTGGATCGAAACGCTCATATGATGTTCCGATTATGTTGATGTTTCGTCGCCCCTTCACGGGGGCGTGGATCGAAACTACCGGTCGTTGGGCGGCGAACAAGCGGATGCTGGTCGCCCCTTCACGGGGGCGTGGATCGAAACCCGGTTGGCGCGCCATCAGATCGCCGCCAGCCCACGTCGCCCCTTCACGGGGGCGTGGATCGAAACCCTTATATCATCGACATGGCCGGATCGGCGCTTGTCGCCCCTTCACGGGGGCGTGGATCGAAACACTCAAGACATCGGCTATGAGAAGTTCGCCGACAGGTCGCCCCTTCACGGGGGCGTGGATCGAAACCAAGCATGGTGCGCCGAACAAGTCTTGCCGATCTTGTCGCCCCTTCACGGGGGCGTGGATCGAAACGCCTCCAAACTTGCCGTCGATCCCACTGGTCACATGTCGCCCCTTCACGGGGGCGTGGATCGAAACTCCAAGAGTTTTGCCCACGTCGCGGGGCCTGCGGTCGCCCCTTCACGGGGGCGTGGATCGAAACACCGAGCGCGGCGAAGCGGCGCGCCAGCTTGATCGTCGCCCCTTCACGGGGGCGTGGATCGAAACCTCGAAATCGAAGCCGGATCGTCGGGCAAGCCGAAGTCGCCCCTTCACGGGGGCGTGGATCGAAACCCGTAATCTCTTGGACTGAACCGTCCCATTTGATGTCGCCCCTTCACGGGGGCGTGGATCGAAACGGCTTGGACCAAGCCCGGAAGATGACGACGCAGACGTCGCCCCTTCACGGGGGCGTGGATCGAAACGCATTCGGATCTCTCGATTTCATCGCCGGTCAGAGTCGCCCCTTCACGGGGGCGTGGATCGAAACGGAGGATCAGCGAGCATGAATGACCATATTGACGGTCGCCCCTTCACGGGGGCGTGGATCGAAACCTCGGCGATCGCGAGGCCGACCAGCGCATCAGGTCGCCCCTTCACGGGGGCGTGGATCGAAACCCGAGATCCTGCGCGATGTTGACGGTCACGCTCTGGTCGCCCCTTCACGGGGGCGTGGATCGAAACTCGGGGATCTGCACCGGAAAGGTCACCAGCATGAGTCGCCCCTTCACGGGGGCGTGGATCGAAACGGCAAAACCAGCCGCCAGTTGTTGCGGTCCCGCCAGGTCGCCCCTTCACGGGGGCGTGGATCGAAACTTCCCGGTCAGGGACTCGATCTTGGCTGTCGCCGCGTCGCCCCTTCACGGGGGCGTGGATCGAAACTTGGCCAGCACATGCTCGGGATAGGCGACGTAAGTCGCCCCTTCACGGGGGCGTGGATCGAAACTTAAAAGCGGGCCGCTGCATTACTCGGCCTCGCCCGTCGCCCCTTCACGGGGGCGTGGATCGAAACCGCGCACTCGCAGGAGAACGGGGATGAGCGACAAGTCGCCCCTTCACGGGGGCGTGGATCGAAACAGACCATCCCAGGCACGGGTCATATCGCCGGTGAAGTCGCCCCTTCACGGGGGCGTGGATCGAAACACTTGATCGCGCCGGATGGTCATTTCTCCGGGCAGGTCGCCCCTTCACGGGGGCGTGGATCGAAACTGCCTAGCCCCAGTCACCCCAATGGGAGTGACCTGTCGCCCCTTCACGGGGGCGTGGATCGAAACAAGTCAAGCATCTTGAAGAGATAGGTGGAGATAGTCGCCCCTTCACGGGGGCGTGGATCGAAACTCGTCTGCAGACAGCGAGCGATTGCCCCACAAACGAGTCGCCCCTTCACGGGGGCGTGGATCGAAACCAGCCCACCACGCCGTCGAAATACTTCACCATGTGTCGCCCCTTCACGGGGGCGTGGATCGAAACCGGGCCATAGACCCGGACCGCGCCAAGCAGCGCCGTCGCCCCTTCACGGGGGCGTGGATCGAAACAGCGGCAGCCCGACGCCCGCAGTCACGCGCACGCTGTCGCCCCTTCACGGGGGCGTGGATCGAAACTCCATGTTGCCCAAGAGGGATTTGGCCCACCCGGTCGTCGCCCCTTCACGGGGGCGTGGATCGAAACCCACCATCGCCACCGCCGAATGAGCCGTCGAGCTTGTCGCCCCTTCACGGGGGCGTGGATCGAAACGCTCAATTTCCAGCGGTCGCGCTCAGCGTCGCGCTGTCGCCCCTTCACGGGGGCGTGGATCGAAACGCTCTACCGGCAGGTAGATGAGGCCGGGGTCCAGGTCGCCCCTTCACGGGGGCGTGGATCGAAACTCGAGGTCGACGCTGATCGAACCGGCCTTGCCGAAGTCGCCCCTTCACGGGGGCGTGGATCGAAACTCATGAATACACCGCTTGAGCCGTCTCTGGCCAGGTCGCCCCTTCACGGGGGCGTGGATCGAAACGCTCAGGCCGGAGTGCTGGCGGAACACGTCGCTGGTCGCCCCTTCACGGGGGCGTGGATCGAAACCAGACTCCCTATGGCCTCTGGTGCCTCAAGAAGGGGTCGCCCCTTCACGGGGGCGTGGATCGAAACTCCCCGGTCACGCGCTTCAGCGTGGCGGCACGTCAAGTCGCCCCTTCACGGGGGCGTGGATCGAAACTCGCCCATCAGATCGCCGAAGGACCGAAGCGCGCCGTCGCCCCTTCACGGGGGCGTGGATCGAAACTTTTCGTTCTTGGTGACATTGTTGCGGGTCATCAGGTCGCCCCTTCACGGGGGCGTGGATCGAAACGGACCATAAGCGCGCGCATACACATAGGGCGTCGTCGCCCCTTCACGGGGGCGTGGATCGAAACGAGACCCTTTGCGCCAAGTCGCGCGTTAGCGCAGGTCGCCCCTTCACGGGGGCGTGGATCGAAACCAGCTGATCATGGCAGATCCGCCGTGGCAGTTCGCGTCGCGCCTTCACGGGGGCGTGGATCGAAACCGTCCCACCTGCGGGATGGCGACGTGCGCGAAGACGTCGCGCCTTCACGGGGGCGTGGATCGAAACTTCCAAATGCGAAGCTGGTTGGCATCCTTCCCGTGGTCGCGCCTTCACGGGGGCGTGGATCGAAACCGTGTGCGGCTTGATGTGTTCGCGAACGCCAAGACGTCGCGCCTTCACGGGGGCGTGGATCGAAACGGCGATGCCTCGCGAAGCCGCCGATAGAACGCCAGGTCGCGCCTTCACGGGGGCGTGGATCGAAACTCATGCACGGCCCCACAGGCGGTGCGGGGCAGACGGGTCGCCCCTTCACGGGGGCGTGGATCGGAACATGGACCCGTTGACGCGCTAATAGCCGACAAGGGCAAGTCGCCCCTTCACGGGGGCGTGGATCGAAACGAACCAGACCCAATATAACAACTGGGAGAAAGGGTCGTCGCCCCTTCACGGGGGCGTGGATCGAAACCAGCTGGCGCTGTCCGGAGACAGCACGCACCTCTCGTCGCCCCTTCACGGGGGCGTGGATCGAAACTTGGTTTTCATCAGCGCCTTGGTCTGCCCGTAGACGGTCGCCCCTTCACGGGGGCGTGGATCGAAACGGCAAAACGCTGGAGGAAGATACCGGTCGTTATAGTCGCCCCCTCACGGGGCCTTGGATGAAACCTTTCGGCGATTGGCCTCAATGACGTCAACAAAATGGCTGATATCGAAGCTGTTGGCAGTGATCCGACAAAACATAGCTGATGGCGGCCCACCGTCTCTGTTGGCAATTAAAGGTTTCATGGCTGCCAATCGCAAGATCAGGGTCATCATATCAAAGACATTTTGCGCATATATCCCTTAGGTGACGGGCGGGGGCACCTCAGCCAGCTCACGCGCGGGATCAAAGGCCAGCAAACGCAACGCATTCAGCGTCACCAGCACCGTGGCGCCGGTATCGGCCAGAATGGCGATCCACAGCCCGGTGATCCCCAGAACCGAGGTGACCAGAAACACCGCCTTCAGCCCCAATGCCAGCGTGACGTTCTGGCGGATATTGCCCATCGTGGCGCGCGACAGCCGGATCAGCGCCGGCACGTCGGTCACGCGGTCGCGCAGGATCGCGGCATCGGCGGTTTCCAGCGCGACATCCGTGCCCGAGCCCATCGCCACGCCGACCCCCGCCTGTTTCAGCGCCGGGGCATCGTTGATGCCATCGCCGATCATCATGACGCCGCCCGATGCGCCCAGTTCGCGGATACGGGCCAGCTTGTCTTCGGGCAGCATCTCGGCCTGAACCTCCATGCCAAGACCGTCCGCGATGGCGCGCGCGGTGCGGGGGTTGTCGCCGGTCAGCATGGTTGCGACCACGCCCATCGCGCGCAACTGCCGGATGGCGTCGGCGGCATCGTCGCGCGGCTCGTCGCGCATGGCGATCAGGCCAAGCGGCTGGCCTGCGCGAAAGACCGCCACGACCGTCTTGCCCTGGGCCTCCAGCGCCGTCGCCTGTGCGGCGGCGTCCTGCCCGATCCCGCCCTGCCCGGCCGCATGGCGGGGCGAGGTGATCCAGACCTCGGACCCGGCGATCAGCGCCACCACGCCCTTGCCCGGCAGGGCCTTTGCGCCGGTCGCGGCATCCGGCACCACCCCTTCATCGGCGGCACGGCGCAGGATGGATTGCGCCAGCGGATGGCTTGAGCCCGCCTCGACCCCGGCGGCAAGCGCCAGCAGCTGCGGCGCCGATATGCCGGTCGCAGGCACAATATCTGTCACCACCGGCCTGCCATGGGTCAGCGTGCCGGTCTTGTCAAAGGCGACATGGCGCAGCTTGGCCGTAGCCTCGATCACCGCACCGCCCTTCATCAGCAGGCCCCGCTTTGCCCCGGAAGACAGCGCCGAAGCGATCGAGGCCGGAACCGAAATCACCAGCGCACAGGGACAGCCGATCAGCAAAAGCGCCAATCCGCGATAGATCCACGTCCCCCAGTCGCCGCCCAGCAGCAGCGGCGGCACAAGGATCACCAGCGCGGCGACGGCGACGATGGCGGGCATGTAATAGCGGCTGAAGCGGTCGATGAACCGTTCGGTGGGTGCGCGGGCCTCTTCGGCTTCCTCGACCAGCCGGATGATGCGGGCGATGGTATTGTCGGCGGCACGGCGCGTCACGCGGATGCGCAGCGCGGCCTCGGCGTTGATCGAGCCGGCAAAGACCGCCTCATCGGGGCCTTTGCTGCGCGGCACGCTTTCGCCGGTGACCGGGCTTTCGTCGATGCCGCTGATGCCCTCGATGATCTCGCCATCGGCGGGGATGCGGTCGCCGGGGCGGACCAGCACGGTCTGACCGATCTGCAGGCTTTCGGCCGGGACTTCGTGCGGGCCGGTTGCGGTTTCCAGCAGCGCGGTCTTGGGCACAAGCTGTCCCAGCGCGCGGATGCCGTCGCGGGCCTTGTTGGCGGCCACGCCCTCCAGCACCTCGCCCACGGCGAACAGAAAGACGACCAGCGCGGCTTCCTCGGCGGCGCCGATGACCAGCGCCCCCAGCGCGGCAATCGTCATCAGGCTTTCGATTGTGAAGGGCGATCCGGCCCGCAAGGCCTGCCATGCGCGTCGCGCGACCGGAGCCACGCCGATCAGGCAGGCCAGAAAAAACGCCCAATAGCCTATGGTTGCCGAACTCAGCAGCTCAACCGCCCAAGCCACGGCCAGCAGCGCCCCGGTCAGGATCACCAGGCGGCCCTTAGCGGTCTGAAACCAGCGCTTGCCCCGGTCGGCGGGATCGTCATGGCTGTGACCATGGCCCGCATGGTCGTGATGATCCACCTTGCTGCCAGACGGGGCGTCCGGCAGCACAAAAGCCTTGCGGCGCGGCGTGTCCTGCCCCTTCGGCGCGATGCCAAAGCCCAGCTTGCGCACCGCATCCTCGATCTGGGCGGCATCGGTGGTGTCGGGTGCCAGATCCAGCGACAGGCGTTCCGACATCAGCGCCACGCGGACATCGCTGACCCCCGGCAGACGGTCCAGCGCCCGCGTGACCTTGGTGGTGCAGGCCGCACAATCCATGCCGGTGACGGTCCATTCCCGGCGGTTTGCCTGATCGCTCATCTTGGTTTCCTCATCCTCCGGGGTGGCTTGACCCCATCGATTCGGATTCCTAACTCCTCTAGCAACTATAGAAGCAAGAGGGTTCTGCCATGCTGACCATCGGACAGCTTTCGCAATCGACCGGCGTCAAGGTGCCGACGATCCGCTATTACGAACAGATCGGCCTGCTGCCCGAACCCGAACGCAGCGAAGCCAACCGCAGGCTTTACGGCAAGACATCGCTGGACCGGCTGACCTTCGTGCGCCATTCCCGCGACCTTGGCTTTTCCCTCGAGGCGATCCGTGAACTGCTGCATCTGTCGGACAATCCCGACCACCCCTGCGAGGCGGTCGATGCCATCGCCAAGCGCCAGCTGGATCAGGTGAATGCCCGCATCTCGCGCCTGCTGGCGCTGCGCGAGGAATTGCAGCGCATGATCGCGCAATGCTCATGTGGCACAGTCGCGGATTGCCGGGTGATCGAAACGCTTGGCAATCATGCGTTGTGTCAGGGCGCACATGCCGCAGACAGCCATCCCGAATGACACGAGGGCGCGGCGCGGCGTTCCTTAGCGAATCTGTCGGATTGCGCGTCAGGATCCGTTGATCCAGCGCCCGCCCATGCTTGGCGCCATGCCTTTCAGGCCCAGAAAGACGCAGTTTATGCATGGCTGCCTTGTCGTGACGGAAATGCAGAAAAGCAGGTCAAACAGCGGAACGCCAGCAAATGATGGGTTTTTCTGCGGCCACCCCCGTGAATGCCTGTCATGCCATCATTGATATACATTCGTATACGGTTATGGACTAAAATCCCGTTACGCGATACGCGCAGGCCGATCACATCCCGAAACCCGAGGATTTCTGCTCGGCTTCGGGCAGAATAAGGGGAAAATTCATGACAAGCGTGGACGGGTCGCCGGGTTTGGCGGCCAGGATCTGGCTGTGGGTGCTGGGGGCCGTTCTGGTCGCAGCCGGGCTGTTCTTCACAATCGGAGGCGGCAAGCTGATCCTGCTGGGGGGAAGCTGGTACTTCCTGATCGCGGGCATCGCCTTGCTGCTTTCGGCCATTCAGATCATTCGCGGCAAGCCCGCCGGTGTCTGGATTTTTCTGGCCGTCTTTGCCGCAACCATCCTGTGGTCGCTGTTCGATGTCGGCCTGAACTACTGGGGTCTGATCTCGCGTCTGCTGGCGATGACCTTTTGCGCTGCCGTCGTGCTGGCGACGCTGCCGCTGCTGCGGCGCGTGTCGGGCCACCCCGCCCGTGCGGCGCTGCCGGTGCTGGGCGCCGTGGTGCTGGCGGCTGCCGGGATCGGTGGCTTTGCCTCGATGTTCCGCATCCACCCCGAGGTCGTGGCCCAGACGCCTGCTGCGCAGCACGTCCCCGTCACCCCCGAAACCGAACAGACGGAATGGGCGCATTACGGCAACGGCCTGAACAATGACCGCTTCGCGGCGCTGGATCAGATCAATACCGGCAATGTCGACAAGCTGCAGGTCGCATGGACCTTCCACACCGGCGATATTCCGGTCTCGACCGGCGCGGGTGCAGAAGATCAGCTGACCCCGCTGCAGATCGGCGACAAGGTGTTCATCTGCACGCCCAAGAACAACGTCATCGCGCTGGACGCCGATACCGGCGAACAGCTGTGGCGCGCCGACATCAACGCCACCGTCGGCGGTGTCTGGGAACGCTGCCGGGGTCTGGCCTATTTCGATGCGACCCAGCCCGTCCAGCAGCCGCAGGCGCCTGACGCCACCCCGGTTCCGGCGGCGGTTCTGCCCGCAGGCGCGAACTGTCAGCGCCGCATCCTGATGAATTCGATCGACGCACGCCTGTTCGCGATCGATGCCGATACCGGCGCGTTCTGCGAAGGCTTTGGCGAAAACGGCGCGGTCGACCTGAAACAGGGCATCGGCGACGTGGCGAACAAGGCGTATTACACGCTGACCTCGGCCCCGACCGTCGCGGGCACCACCCTTGTCATCGGCGGCCGCGTGGCCGACAACGTGCAGGTCGATATGCCGGGCGGCGTGATCCGTGGCTTCGACGTGATGACCGGCGCGCTGCGTTGGGCCTTCGACACCGGCTCGCCCACCCCCAACAAGGTGCTGGCCCCCGGCGAGACCTACAGCCGCTCGTCGGCCAACGTCTGGGCGGGTTCGACCTATGATGCGGCCACGAACACCGTGTTCCTGCCGCTGGGTTCGCCCTCGGTCGATCTGTGGGGCGTGCCGCGCACGGCCGAGGATCACAAATACGGTGCCTCGCTTCTGGCGCTGGATGCGACCACGGGCCGCGAGAAATGGCACTATCAGACCGTCCATAACGACCTGTGGGACTTCGATTTGCCCATGGCGCCGACGCTGATCGACTTCCCCGCCGACAGCGGCCCGGTTCCGGCGCTGGTCTTCGGCACCAAGGCAGGCCAGATCTTCATTCTGGACCGTGCCACGGGCCAGCCGCTGACCAAGGTCGAGGAAGTTCCGGTCAAGCCCGGCACGATCCCGAACGAGCCCTATTCCCCCACCCAGCCGGTGTCGGTCGGGATGCCGCAGATCGGCATCAAGACGCTGACCGAATCCGACATGTGGGGGGCCACGCCCTTCGATCAGCTGATCTGCCGCATCAGCTTCAAGTCGATGCGCTATGACGGGCTGTTCACCGCACCCGATACCGACCTGTCGCTGAGCTTCCCCGGCTCGCTTGGCGGGATGAACTGGGGCGGTGTCTCGGTCGATCCGAACAACGGCCTGCTGTTCGTCAACGACATGCGTCTGGGCCTGTGGGTGCAGATGGTGCCGCAGAACCCCGATGACAGCCTGTCGGATGGCGGCGAGTCGCCCAATGTCGGCATGGGTCAGGTCCCGCTGGGCGGCACGCCCTATGCGGTGGTCAAGAACCGCTTCCTGTCGCCGCTGGGTGTGCCCTGTCAGGCTCCGCCCTTTGGCACGCTGACGGCGGTCGATCTGAAGACCCAATCCGTCGCATGGCAGGTTCCGGTCGGCACGGTCAAGGAAACCGGCCCGCTGGGCATCAAGATGCGGATGCCGATGCCGGTGGGTCTGCCCACGCTGGGCGGCACGCTGGCCACGCAGGGCGGTCTGGTCTTCATGGCAGGCACGCAGGACTTCTATCTGCGCGCATGGGATGCCGCGACCGGCAAGGAAATCTGGAAAGCCCCGCTGCCCGTCGGCAGCCAGGGTGGCCCGATGACCTACAAATCGCCCAAGACCGGCAAGCAATATGTGGTGATCTCGGCAGGCGGTGCCCGCCAGTCCCCCGAGCGCGGCGATTACGTCATCGCCTATGCTCTGCCTGACGGCGCATGATCCCCTGCCCCGGCGCGTCACCCGCGCCGGGGCTTTTCCTTTGACGGATGCCATGACGAAGCCCCGCACGCCCCTTGCCGACCTGCGCCGCGAAGCCGCCGATCTGTGGCGCGGCGTGACCGAGGCCGTGGGCTGGCTGGCACGCCGCCCGGCGCATCTGTGGCTGTCGCTGGCCGTGCTGGTCGGGCTTTATGCGCTGTGGGCCAGCCTTGCCGCGCACCTGCCCCGAGGCTTCTTTGCCACCCCTTCCGAAACCTTGCAGGCGCTGGCCGATCTGCTGAACGATCCGCGCCGCGATTACCTGCGCGCCCTTGGCGCGACGCTGAAGGTTTATCTGGGCGGGCTGGCCCTGGCCGCGGTCGTGGGCATTCCTGCGGGCCTGCTGCTGGGCGCGGTCCCGCTGCTGGGCCGGGCCGCAAACCCCTATCTGAACGCGCTGGCCGCCACGCCGCTGATCGCGCTGATGCCGCTGACCATCCTGTGGTTCGGGCTGGGCGATGACACCAAGATCCTGATCGTAGGGCTGGGCGCGGTGATGCCCGTCATCGTCGGCAGCTATACCGGCCTGCGCGCGACCAGCCCGGCACTGCGCGAGATGGCGCGCGCCTTTGGCTGGTCGCGCTGGCAAAGGCTGCGCCATGTGCTGCTGCCCTCGGCCTTTCATCCGATGATGGCCGGGCTGCGGCTGGGGGCGACGACCGGACTTGTCACCGCCGTCATCGCCGATATCTACATGGCGATGACCGGGCTGGGTGCGCTGCTGATCTCATATGGCAACAGCTTCCGCATGGGCCCCTATCTGGTCGTCGTGCTGACGCTGGCGCTGATCGGCGTCGCGACCACGGCGGCCTTGGCCCTGATTGAACGCCGCCTGACGCCGCCGCCGTCGCGCCGCCGCCTTTTTCCCTGAAAGAACAAAAAGATGACCCGCAATATCCTGATTGCCGCCCTGTCGGCGCTTTTCCTTGGCGGCGCGGCCGATGCCCAGCCCTTCCGCATCATCGTGACCGAGGCCGAAACGCCGCTGGTGCCGAACTCGGTCCTGATGCTGGCCGCCCAAGAGGGCTATTTCCAGCGCGAGGGCGTCGAGGTGCAGATCGTTCAGGTCAAGCAGACCCCGATGGCCATTGCCGCCTTGCAGGCGGGCGATGGCGACATGGCCAATATCTCGCTTGAGGCGCTTCTGGCGCTGCACCGCGAAGGCGCGGATGATGTCGTGGCCGTGCATTCCTCGGACAAGTCGCTGCCCTATGTGATCGCGGCGCGCAAGGATGTGACGCTGGACGACATGGCGGGCAAGACCTTCGGCATCGGCCAGCCGGGCAGTCTGGACCAGACCCTGTCCACGGCGGTTCTGGCCGCCAAGGGCGTCAGCATCGAGGCGCAGCAACAGGTTCCGCTTGGCCAGCCGGCGCAACGCGGGCAGGCGCTGATGGCGGGGCGGGTCGATGCGACGACCGTGTCGATCGGCAGCTATCTGTCGCTGCCCGAACATGACGATCTGCACCTGCTGGTGGATGTTCGCGATTACTTTGCCGCCGCTCCGGTCGTGTCCAAGGTCGATGTGGTCAAGCGCGCGACGCTGACCGACCGCGCCGAGGATCTGGACCGCGTGCTGGCCGCGCTGACGCTGGCGGCGCGCGATTACGCGGCCAAGCCCGATCTGTGGATCGGCGCGATGGAAAAGGCCCGGCCCGATGTTGCCGCCCAGACCCTGCAGCAGCTTGCGGGCTATTACGCGCAGAACTGGACGGTGAATGGCGGCGTTCAGAAGGATGAGATGCTGTTTGCCCAGACATGGTATGGCCGCGGCCTTGAACAGAATTCGGCCTATCTGGTTGATCCGGCCAAGTGGCTGGACCTGCGGCCGATGGACCGCGTGCTGGCACGGATCGGCACCGATGCGGGGGGCGACAAGGTATCGCGCTGATGCTTGAGGTCCGCAGCCTGTCCCACAGCTATGCGCAAAAGCCGGTGCTGCGCGATGTGTCCGTGGCGCTGCGGCGCGGGCGCATCACCGTGCTGCTGGGGCCGTCGGGCTGCGGCAAGACCACGCTTTTGCGGCTGGTCGCGGGGCTTCTGCCGCTGCAAGCGGGACAGGTGATGATCGACGGCCAGCCGCCGGTGCCGGGCAGGAATACCGCGATGCTGTTTCAGGACAGCCGCCTGCTGCCATGGCGGCGGGTGTCCGAGAACCTGTCGATCCAGCTGCAATCCCTGCCCGCCCGGGACCGCCCTGCCCGTATCGCGGCGCTGTTGCAGCGGGTCGGCCTGTCGGACCATGCGCAATCATGGCCCGAGGAACTGTCCGGCGGCCAGCAGCAGCGGCTGGCCATGGCACGGCTGCTGGCGACAGACGCGCCGCTTTTGCTGATGGATGAACGCTTTGCCGCGCTGGACGGCTTTGCCCGTGAACGCCTGCAGGATGAAACCCGGCATCTGGCCTCCGAGGGCAGCGGGCGCGGCATCCTGTTTGTCACCCATTCCATCGACGAGGCCCTGTTGCTGGGCGATGAGGTGCTGGTCTTGGCAAATGGCAGCGCCCTGCCGCAGGATCTGCACGCCCTGACCGAACGCCGCAGCGATTTCGCCACGCTTGCGGCGGATCGCGCGGCCATTCTGGACCGGATGCGGATGCATCGATCAGGGGCCTGATGCGGGCGCATCGCTCAGGGGGCTGAGCGTCCCAGCCCGGCATAATCCGACACCAGCAGCCGCCATGGCGCGCTGTCCTCCTCGATCTTGGGAAAGCGGCCGACGGGATTGGCGAAGACGTTATCCGTCAGATCGTTGTTCACGGTCGAGACCTCGCCCGCCAGCACATCGCCGCCCTCGGCCCAGAAGCTGTGCCAGACACCCGGCAGCAGCGTCACGCTTTCGCCATGGCCAAGCCGCAGGTGATCGCCGGGCGTCACCTGCCGGGCAATCCCGTCCGTCGCCACCGTGGCCGTGCTGTCGGGATCGACCGTGCCATCGGGACGTGCGCCATGGATCGCCAGCACCAGATCGCCGCCACCCCGGTTGATGATGTCCTCGGCCTTGACGGTGTGGCGGTGCATCGGTGTCACCTGCCCCTCGCGCACGACCATGATCTTTTCGGCATAGCACATCCCCCGCCCGGCGCGCAGATCCGCCTCTTGCCCGTTGCGCAGGGTGAACAGCAGCAGCCCGGTTTCGTCGAAGCGGCCCTGCCCGAAATCGGTCAGATCCCAGCCCAGCCCCGGCGTCAGGATCGCATCCCCCGCGCGGCTGGCGAATTCCTCGGGCGTCCAATGGGCAAAGGGCGGTAGATGAAAGCCGAAGCTGCCGATGAAGTCGGCGCCGCGTTGCAGGATGTCGTTGATGTCCGAGCGTTTCATGCAGTGCCTCCGTGGATTGCAGTTGCCGCGCCCGCCATGCGGAAGGCGCGCAGTTGTGGCAGGACCGTGCCCAGATCGACGGCGCGGCCTTCGCCAAAGCCGAAGTAAAGCGCGCGATACAGCGCAAACAATTGCTCATAGCCGTCCGTGGCCTGCGGGCGCGGCTGGAAGATGCGCATCGGCGGACACAGCGCCTGCTGGGCGGCCTGAAAATCCGCAAAGGCCCCGGCCGCCACGGCCGCCGCCACGCAAGACCCGGTGCCGGTCGGCGAAAAGGCGGGCACATGCACCGGGCGACCCAGCACATCGGCATAGATCTGGTTCAGCAGGTCGTTTCGTTGCGGGATGCCGCCCGCATTGACGATCCGCGCCGTCTGCAAGCCACCGCTTTCGATGCGCTGGGTGATGATGCGGACATGCATGGCCATGCCTTCGATGGCGGCGTGCATTTCGTCGCGGGCCGTGTGGTTCAGATCCCAGCCCAGCGTGACCGCGCCAAGGTCCGAACGCACCAGCACCGTCCGGTCGCCATTGTCCCAGTTCAGCCGCATCAGCCCGCTGCCGCCCGGGGGCAGCGCCTCAAGCCCCTGACACAGCGTGGCGACATCGTGGCCCGCGCGGCGGGCGATGGCCTCGAACACGTCGCCGGTGGCGGATTGCCCGGCCTCGATCCCGGTCCAGCCCGGCAGGACGCTGCCGGGCACCACGCCGCAAAGGCCCGGAACGGGCTGAAAGCCCGGCGCGGCCATTGCGATGATGCAGGTCGAGGTGCCGACGACATTGACGATATCGCCCGGTGCGCCGCCCGCGCCCAAGGCGTCCCAATGCGCATCGAACGCCCCGACCGGGACCGGAATGCCCGCGCGCAGGCCCAGCCGGTCGGCCCATTCCGCCGACAGATGCCCCGCCACCGCGTCCGAGGTCAGGTAGCGCCCGCGCAGCTTGTCGTTTATGCCGTCCAGCAGCGGATCGACGCGGCTCAGAAACTGCTGCGATGGCAGGCCGCCCCATGCCGCGCCATACATCCACTTATGCCCGGCGGCGCAGATGCTGCGCGGCAGATCGTCCAGATCGCGGATGCCGCACAGCGTCGCCGCAACCATGTCGCAATGCTCCAGCGCGGTGGCAAAGCGCGGGCGCAGGTCGGGATTGTGGCGCAGGAAATGCAGCACCTTGGCATAGCCCCATTCATGCGAATAGGTGCCGCCGCACCAGTCCAGCGCGGGCAGGTTCATCTGGCGGGCGATCTCGGTGATGCGCGCGGCCTCGGCATGGGCGCGGTGGTCGCACCACAGGTAATAATCGGCCAGCGGCTGCAACCGGGCATCGACCATCACCACGCTGGAGCCGGTGGTATCGCAGGCCAGCGCCGCGACCTGATGGCCGTCGATCCCGGCCGAGGCCACGGCCTGCCGCATGGCCTGCACCAGCGCCTGCATCTGGTCGTCATGCGACTGCGTGCCCAGAAGCGGATCGGTGGCGCTGCGTTTCAGCGGATAGCCCGCCGTCCCGCCGCCCAAGGTCGCGCCATCCGTGGTCTGCATCAGCGTGACGCGCACCGACAGCGTGCCGAAATCGACCCCGGCGACGATCATGGCTGACCCTGCCCATAGGTCGCGCCCGCGCCGTGCTTGCGCAGGTAATGCCGGTCCAGCAGCGCCTGGGTGATCGGCTGCGGCGCCGGGTCCAGCACCATGCAATGCCACGCCATGCGGGCCACTTCCTCAAGGATCAAGGCGTTATGCGCGGCCTCGTCGGGGGTGCGGCCCCAGACAAAGGGGCCATGCCCCGCGACCAGCACGGCGGGAATGGCCAGCGGGTCAAGCGCGGCAAAGGTTTCGGCAATCACCTCTCCGGTCATCAGGACGTAATCGCGGGCGATTTCGTCCGGCGTCAGGTCGCGCGTGACGGGGATGGTGCCATGGAAATAATCGGCATGGGTCGTGCCCAGACAGGGGATCGGACGCCGCGCCTGCGCCATGATCGTGGCATAGGTCGAATGCGTATGCACCACGCCGCCGATGCCGGGAAAGGCACGATACAGCACCGCATGGGTCTGCAGGTCGGATGACGGGCGCAGCCGGTTGTCCAGCGCCCGCCCGTCCAGATCGCAAGCCACCATGTCACCCGCGCTCAGCCGGTCATAGGGCACCCCCGAGGGCTTGATCAGGATGCGCCCCGCCGCGCGGTCGATGCCGCTGGCATTGCCGAAGGTCGACACCACAAGACCGTGGTTCACGCAATCAAGGTTCGCCCGCAGCACCGCATGGCGAAGGTCGTCATCTGACATCGGTTCGGTCCCGTCCGGGGGGTAAGGGGCCGCGCGCGAACGCGGCCCGGTATCGTCAGCGTGCGGCGGTCCAGCCCTTGTAATCACCGATATTGTCATGGGTGATCAGCTCGGGCTCCAGCAGCACCGTGTCGGGATCGGGGGTTTCGCCCTGCAGCGCCTTATAGCCCATGTCCAGCGCCTGCCCCGCCATCGTATAGGGATCCTGCGAGGCCGAGGCCTTGATCAGCCCCTCGCCGGATTTCAGCTCGCCCTCGATATCGGGGGCGCCGTCGACGGCGGTGATGATGAACTCGGTCCGGCCCGCCTGCTTGGCGGCCAGCGCAAAGCCGATCGCGGTCGGGTCGTTGATCGCGAAGACGCCGTCGATCTTGTCAAAGCGCGTCAGCAGCGTCTGGCCGACATTCAGACCGCCATCGCGCGAGCCCTGCGCGTTCTGGTCGTCCGACAGGATCTTGATGTCGGGCGATTTCGCCAGCGCGTCCTTGCAGCCCTTCACCCGGTCAAGGATCGAGGAACTGGCCGGGCCGTTGACGATGACCACATCGCCCTTGCCGCCCAGCTGATCGACGATATACTGGCAGGCCTTTTCCCCGGCCTGCACGTTGTTCGTCATCACCGTCACATCCGCGCCGGGTGCCGACACGTCAAAGGCCGCGACGATGACGCCCGCATCGCGCGCGCGCTTCACTGCGGGTGCGATGGCCGCCGCATCCACCGCGTTCAGCATGATGATATCCGTGCCCGCCGCGATGAAGCTGTCGATCTGGCTGGATTGCTTGTTCAGGTCGTAATCGGCCGAAACCGAGGTGACCTTGACGTCGGGATTGATCTTCTTGGCGGCGTCCTCGATCCCCTTGATCGTGGCGACGAAGAAGGGGTTGCCCAGCAGCCCGACCGAAATGCCGACGCTGTTGAGATCCTTGGCGGCAACCGGAACCGCCGAGACTGCCGCAAGCGCAAGCGCCGAGGCGAGGGTTTTCGTGAAACGCATGGTATCCTCCCATTGATGCGTCTGTTCAGGAAATCAGGTGCGGGCGCCGCCTTTCTGGCGGTAACGGTCCAGCGCCACGGCGGCGATGATGACCAGACCCTTGACGATATATTGCCAGATGTCGCTGACCCCGATCAGGATCAGGCCATTGGACAGAACCGCGATGATCAGCGCACCGATCAGCGTGCCCCAGATCGAGCCGATGCCGCCGACGAAACTGGTGCCGCCCAGAATGACAGCGGCGATGGCGTCCAGTTCATAGGCCTGACCCAGTTGCAGCCCGTTCGCCGCATAAAGCCGCGCCGCCGCCATCGCGCCGCCCAGCCCGGCAAACAACCCCGAGATGCCATAGACGAACAGCAGCACCAGCGACACCTTGATGCCGGTCAGGCGCGCGGCCTCGGGGTTGCCGCCGGTGGCATAGATCCATGTGCCCAGCACCGTGCGCTTCAGGATGAACCATGACAGCACGATCACGGCGGCGGCGATGATCGCCAGCCACGGAATGCCGAACAGGCTGCCATTGCCGATCACGTCGAATGGCAGATCGGCGTTGAAGACCGTCGTGTCATTGCCCAGCAGCCGCGCGATGCCCCTGACCGCCGTCAGCGACCCCAGCGTCACGATGAAGGGTGGCAATCGCAAGGCCGATATCAGGATGCCGTTGGCCAGCCCGCAGGCCAGCCCGATGCCCATGGCGGCGGGCACGCCCAGCCAGCCCACCTCGGGGATCAGCGACACGATCACCGCCACCATGGCCGAGGCCGCAAGGATCGAGCCGACTGACAGGTCGATGCCCCCCGTCAGGATCACGAAGGTCATCCCCGAGGCCAGCACGATATTGATCGACGCCTGCTGCGCCACGTTCGAGATGTTGCTGACGCTCATGAAGCGCCCGCTCATTAGTTCAAAGACCACGGCCAGCAGGATCAGGACCGGCAACATGCCGACCACGCTGATCATCGTGCGCAGGCGCTGGCTGGCGGGGGTTTGGTCGGTCATCAGATCGCTCCTTCCGGCTGCCGGGCCGTCCCGGTCGACAGTTCCATAATGGCTTCCTGACTGATCGGGGCCGTGACCTCTCCGGCGATATGGCCCTCGCGCATGACCAGCACGCGGTCGGCCACGCCGATGATCTCGGCCAGCTCGCTCGAGATCATGACGACGCCCACGCCGTTGCGGGCCAGCTGGTCGATCAGCTTGTAGATTTCAGATTTCGCGCCGACATCCACGCCGCGCGTCGGCTCGTCCAGAATGACGACCTTGGGGCCGGTTTCCAGCAGCCGCGCGATCAGCACCTTCTGCTGGTTGCCGCCCGACAGACCGCCGACGGGCATGCGCGCATTCGGGGCCTTGACCGCCAGCGCCTTGATCGCCGCGCCCGCCCGCCGCGCCGCCGCGCGGAAATCCAGCAGCCCCGCGCCCGAGGCATCCTGCGCAATCACGCCGATATTCACATTGTCGGAAATCGACATGTCCAGAAACAGCCCCAGCTTGGCGCGGTCCTCGGTCAGATAGGCGATGCCCGCATCCAAGGCGGCGCGCGGGGTCGATATGTCGATGTCACGGCCCTGCAACGCCACACGGCCCCCGTCGCGCGCATCCGCGCCATAGATCAGCCGCGCCAGTTCCGTGCGCCCCGACCCCACCAGCCCGGCAATGCCCAGAACCTCGCCGGGATACAGATCGAAGGAACAGCCCTTGACCGGGCCGCCCGCCATGTCGCGCACCGACAGCAGCGGCGGGCCGGAATGATCGGGCGAAGCGACGTGCTGCTTTTTGTAAAAGCTGTCCAGATCGCGGCCGACCATCATCTGCACCAGTCGCTGCGCGGACAGGTCCGCTCGGTCCAGCGTGCCGATATACACCCCGTCGCGCAGCACCGAACAGCGGTCGGCCAGCGCATAGATCTCTTCCATGCGGTGGCTGATATAGATGATGGCGATGCCGTCGGCCTTCAGCTTGGCGATGACATCGAACAGCCGCTCGGTTTCGCGGGCCGACAGCGATGTCGTGGGTTCGTCCATCACGATCAGCCGCGCATCCGTGGTCAGCGCGCGGGCGATTTCCACCATCTGCCGTTCGCCCAGCGACAGGGTTTCGACGCGGGAACGGGCGTTGAAGCCGACGCCCAGCCGGTCAAGGATCGCCTGCGCCCGCTTGCGGGTGGCCGCGGCATCGACGACGCCGCGCGTGGCGATCTCCCGGCCCAGAAACATGTTCTGCGCCACGGTCAGGTTCGGCGCCAGCGACAGTTCCTGATAGATCACGGCGACCGCGCCCGCAGCCTCGGCCTGCGGCTTGCCTTCGATGGTGATCTGGCCGCCGGGATCGGCCTTGTAGGCCCCGGACAGGATCTTCATCAGCGTCGATTTGCCCGCACCGTTTTCGCCCATCAGCGCGTGCAATTCGCCGGGCAGCACGGTCAGGCTGACATCGCGCAGCGCCTTGACCGGGCCGAAGGTCTTCGAGATGTTGCGCATTTCCAGAATTGGGGCGGTCATTGTTCCCTCTCGATCCGGGCGATGACGATTTCGACGCCCGCGCGTTCCAGCATGCGGGCATGGGCGTCCGACAGCCCGTGATCGGTCACCACGCGCGAGATGCGCGAAAACGGCAGCGACACGGTGGGCGGGCGGACGTTGAATTTCCGGCTGTCGGCCAGCAGGATCACTTCCGAGACCACGCTGCTCATCTCATCGGTCAGGCGCACCAGCAGCGGGTGCTGTTCAAGGATGCCGTGTTCGCTGATCCCCAGCGCGCCGACGAAGAACTGCGCCGCGAAAAAGCGGTCGCGGGGCGCGGTCGGGTCGTAAAGAATGCCCGGATCGCGGTGCAGATCGCCGCCACCCACCGTCAGTTGGCAGGTGCCGTTTTCCGCCAGCCACGCGGCCAGCGGCATGGAATGGGTAAAGACGCGCAGGTTGCGGTCGGCGATGCGGCAGCCGAAGTGAAAGCAGGTCGAGCCGCCGTGAATGATGATCGAACTGCCGTCCTGCACCAGCTTTTCCGCCTCACGGGCGATGGCGCGCTTGGCATCTACGGCGATGTCGCGGTTCTCGACGAAGGGCAGCGACGCGGTGCGCCCGTTGCGTTCCACCGCCGCCACGCCGCCATAGACCTTGCGCGCCCGGCCCGCCTCGTTCAGCTTTTCGATGTCGCGCCGGATCGTTGCGCCCGATACGCCGATCAGATGCTGAAGATCGCGCACGGATGCGAAAGGTCGCGCATCCAGCAACGAGACAATCCTGTCCTGTCGGTCGGAATCGTTCACCACGCCCTCCCCTGCGCTTAGAACTGCAGTGAACTTGGCATGAGTCGCGACATTCTGTAAATACTTTTTCATTTGCTGCGCATGTTGCGTCGCAGCATGACAAAGTTCGCGCGCAGCATCGGATGATGGCGACGTCCCGCGATGACGGCATCGCTGCCGCCGGATCGGGCAGCGACGCGGCGTGACGCATGGCAAGGGTTGAAATGATCCGGGCCACGGCCAATTCTGGGGATATGGACCTTCGCTGCGATGCCCCACCCCTGGCCGCCCCGCCGCCCCCGCCCGCGCAGGGGATGAGCCTGACCCCGGAACTGGTCGCCCTGACCATCCGGCCCGAGCCGGACCTTGGCCCGGAACCCGGCTGGACCGAACTGACACCCCCGCAGCTGGATGCGCTGGCCGCGCAATACGACGCGGAATGCGGCGATGATCCGCTGTGGGTCTTTGCCTATGGTTCGCTGATCTGGAAGCCGGATTTCGACGCCGAGGAACATCTGCGCGCCAGCGCCTGGGGCTGGCATCGCAGTTTCTGCCTGAAGATGCACCGCTGGCGCGGCTCGCCGCAGCAACTGGGGCTGAAGATGGCGCTGGAACGAGGCGGGCGCTGCGACGGGGTGATCTACCGCGTCCGCGCGCTGGACCGGCTGGCGCAGATCCGCCGGATGCTGGAGCGCGAGATCCGGTATCACGAAAACCGCGCCATGGTGCGCTGGATCACGGTGCGCACCGAACGCGGGCCGATCCGCGTGCTGGTCTTCTGGGCCGGGCCCAAGGGCGAACGGATCCTCAGCCGCCTGCCCCTGCGCGATGTGGCGCATATCCTTGCCCGCGCCTGTGGCCCTGCGGGATCCTGCGCGGAATATCTGTTCAACACTGTGCTGCACCTGCGGGATTTCGGCATTCAGGACCGCAACCTGTGGGCATTGCAGGACATGGTTGCTGAAGAAATCCGGGCGCTGAACGAATAGGGCCGCCGTTCATCCCGGCGGCCCCATCTGTCAGTCCAGCGGTTTCAGCCGCGCCTCGATCTGGTCGCGACGCCCCTCAAGGAACGGCGGCAGCGACAGGCTTTCGCCCAGCGATTCCAGCGGCTCATCCACGGCAAAGCCCGGCTTGTCGGTGGCGATCTCGAACAGGTTGCCGCCCGGCTCGCGGAAATACAACGAGCGGAAATAATACCGCTCGACCTCGCCCGAGCTGGGAACGCGCATGTCGTTCAGGCGCTGCGCCCAAGCGTGGATCGTGGGCTTGTCGGGCACGCGGAAGGCGACGTGATGCACACCGCCCGCGCCCTGACGCGCCACGGGCAGATCGGGCTGCACCGCGACATGCAATTCGGCCGCAGGCCCGCCATCGCCCATCTGGAAGACATGGACCGTGCCCTGCCCGTCCGGGCTGGCATAGTCGCGCACCTTCACCATGTTCATCAAATGCGTCAGCACGGTTTCCGTCGGCGCCAGATCGGGGACCGAGATGGTGATTGGCCCAAGCCCGTGGATCTGGTGCTGGCCGGGGACCGGGCTTTTTTCCCATGCGGCAGCGGTGATTCCGGGCGCGTCCTCGGTCAGGCGGAAGCGCTGGCCTTCGGGGTCTTCAAAGTCAAGGCTGCTGCGGCCGTCAAGCTGGACCACCTTCCCGACGGTCAGCCCGCGATCGCCCAGCCGTCCGGCCCAGAAATCGAAGCTGTCCGCGCCGATGCGCAGGCCGGTGCGGCTGATCGAATGCGTCCCGCGACGTTCCCGCGCGGCGGGCCAGTCGAAGAAGGTCAGATCGGTGCCGGGCTGGGCCAGCCCGTCGGCGTAAAACAGGTGATAGGCGCTGGTATCGTCCTGATTGACGGTCTTCTTGACCATGCGCAGGCCCAGCGTGTCGGTATAGAACTGCTTGTTTTCGCGTGCCTGCGCCGTAATGGCGGTCAGGTGGTGGATTCCGGTGAGTTGCATGATGCGCCTCCTTTCGTTGCAGCCAATATCGCCCCCCGCCCGCGTTTTCGCCACCGGCGCGACGACGAACCTTGTGTTCGGCACAGGCGAACGGCCAGCACTGGCGCGGACGGTTGGCAAAGCCTATCTTCTGCCCATGCGATACGAACTGAACGACCTTGAAACCTTTCTGACCGTTCTGGAACTGGGCACGGTGACCGCCGCCGCCGCGCGGCTGAACCTGTCCAAATCCGTGGTCAGCAAGCGCATTTCCGATCTTGAGGCCACGCTGGGCGCGGCGCTGTTCCGGCGCAATGCCGGGCGCATCATCCCGACCGAGGCGGCCCAGCATCTGGCCGAACGCCTGCGCCCGGCGCTGGCGGAACTGGTCGCGGCCACCGAAAGCACCGCCTGGGACATGGACGGGCTTCAGCCCTTGCGCGGCGCGCTGTCGATCTCGGCCCCGATGAGCTTTGGCATCATGCATCTGGGCCCGATCATCGCGCGGTTTGCCGCCCAGAACCCGGAACTGGACATCAGCGTCGATTATGACGACCGCACCCGCGATCTGGCCCGCGAAGGCTTCGACATCGGTATCCGCATCGGTAAGCCCCGCGACAAGGCCCTGATGCAGCGCAAGCTGTGCGAGGATGAGGGCGTGCCCTGCGCCAGCCCCGCCTATCTGGCCGCCCACGGTCAGCCGCACAGCATGACCGACCTGCGCGATCATCACGTCATCAGCTACAGCCATGTCCCGAACAATCAGGTCTGGCAGTTTCAGGACCATGAGCGGTTCGTATCGCCCATGGTCAACAGCCGCATCTCGCTGAACAATGGCGAGGCGATCCGCGAAATGGCCCTGCAGGGGCTGGGTCTGGCCATGCTGCCGGGCTTCATCGTCGCGGCTGAAATCGCCTCGGGGCGGCTGGTGCGGGTGCTGACCGATTATCCCACCCGGCGGCTGCCCATCGTGGCGGTCTGGCCGCCCGTTTCGCCGATGCCCGCAAAGCTGCGACGTTTCGTCGACCATGTGGCATCCGAACTGAAGAACCCGCCTTGGCAGGTGGGCAAGGAGACATCATGAAAAACATCGGCTTTCTGTCCTTTGGCCATTGGTCGAACGATCCCGGATCGGCCACGCGCAGCGCGCAGGACGTGCTGCAGCAATCCATCGAGCTTGCCATCGCCGCCGAAGAACTGGGCGCGGATGGCGCCTATTTCCGCGTGCATCACTTCGCCCGCCAGCTTGGCTCGCCCTTCCCGCTGCTGGCGGCGGTCGGCACCCGCACCAGCCGGATCGAGATCGGCACCGCCGTCATCGACATGCGCTATGAAAACCCGCTTTACATGGCCGAGGATGCCGGCGCCGCCGATCTGATCGCGAACGGGCGGCTGCAGCTTGGCATCTCGCGCGGGTCACCCGAACAGGTGATCGACGGCTGGCGCTATTTCGGCTATCAACCGGCCGAAGGCGAAAGCGATGCCGACATGGCGCGTCGCCATGCCGAGGTGTTTCTGAACGTGATCGAAGGCAAGGGCTTTGCAGAACCGAACCCCCGCCCGATGTTTCCCAATCCGCCCGGCCTGTTGCGGCTGGAACCGCATGCGCCGGGTCTGCGTCAGCGCATCTGGTGGGGCGCGTCCTCGAACGCCACGGCGAAATGGGCGGCCAGTCAGGGGATGAACCTGCAAAGCTCGACCCTCAAGGACGACGAGAACGGCAAGCCGTTCCACGTCCAGCAGGCCGAACAGATCCGCATCTATCGTCAGGCATGGGCCGAACACGGCCACCCGCACACGCCCCGCGTCTCGGTCAGCCGCTCGATCTTTCCGATCGTCAGCGATACCGACCGGCAGTATTTCGGACGCGGCGGCAAGGAACAGGATCAGGTCGGCGTCATCGACAAGACCCGCGCCATCTTCGGCCGCGGCTTCACCGGCGAACCTGACCAGCTTATCAAGGAATTGCAGGCCGATGAGGCGATTGCCGAAGCCGATACCCTGCTGCTGACCGTGCCGAACCAGCTGGGCGTGGATTACAATGCCCATCTGATCGGCTCTATCCTGAAACATGTCGCCCCCGGACTGGGCTGGCGCTGACACCAAGAAAGGGCGGCCATGGCTGTAACAGAAGCGGCCGAGGCCGCCCATCAGGGCGGCGCAAGCATCGAAAGCGCGGTGATCCTGCTGGCAGCAGCGGTGATTTTCGTGCCGCTGTTCCGGCGGCTGGGCCTTGGCTCGGTGCTGGGCTATCTGGCGGGCGGGCTGGCCATCGGCCCCTTCGGCCTTGGGCTGTTCGGCGACCCGCAGGCGATCATCCATTTCGCCGAACTGGGCGTGGTGCTGTTCCTGTTCGTCATCGGGCTGGAAATGCAGCCCTCGCGTCTGTGGTCCATGCGCGGCGAGATCTTCGGCCTTGGCCTTGCGCAGGTGGCGCTGGCCATTGGCGTCTTAACCTGCGTCGGGCTGGCGCTTGGCTTTCCCGTCGCCTCCAGCTTCGTCGCGGGTACGGGCTTCGTGCTGACCTCGACCGCGATCGTGATGCAGATGCTGGATGAACGCCGGCAGATGGCACTGCCCAAGGGTCGCCGCATCATCGCGATCCTGCTGCTGGAAGACCTCGCCATCGTGCCCTTGCTGGCGCTGGTGGTGTTTCTCGCCCCCGGCGGCCCCGAGGTGACGCTGCCCGAACGCCTGACCAGCGTGGCGATCGGCCTTGGCGCCATTGCGGCACTGGTCGTGGCGGGCCGCTATCTGCTGAACCCGATGTTCGGCCTGCTGGCCCGCTTCGGCGGACGCGAGATGATGACGGCCGCCGCCCTTCTGGTCGTGCTGGGTGCTGCGATCCTGATGCAGGCGGGCGGGCTCTCCATGGCCATGGGCGCTTTCCTTGCCGGTGTGCTTCTCTCGGAATCGACCTTCCGCCACCAGCTCGAGGCCGATATCGAACCCTTCCGCGGCCTGCTGCTGGGCCTGTTCTTCCTTGGCGTCGGCATGGCGGTGGATCTGGACATCATCGCGCAGAACTGGGCGCTGATCGCCATCTGCGTGCCCGCCTACATGATCCTGAAAATGGGCGTCATCTACATCGTCGCGCGCCTCTTCCGCGCCAGCGGGTCCGAGGCGCTGGAACGCGCCGTCCTCATGGCACAGGGCGGCGAATTCGCCTTCGTGCTTTATGCGGCGGCAATGGGCGTGGGCATCATCTCGGAACAGGAAAACGCCGTGCTGACGGCCATCGTCATCGTCTCGATGGTGCTGACGCCGCTGATGATCATCCTGCATGACCGGCTGGCGCCCAAGCCCAAGGTCTCGCTCGACGGGGTCGAGGCGGCCCATGACCTCAACGCCCGCGTGCTGATGATCGGATTTGGCCGCATGGGCCAGATCATCAGCCAGCCGCTGATCGCCCGCGGCCATTCGCTGTCCATCATCGAAAAAGACCCGCAAACCATCCGCGATGCCGATGAATTCGGCTTCAAGGTCTGGTATGGCGACGGCGCAAGGCTTGATGTGCTGCACGCGGCGGGCGCGGCCAATGCCAGCCTGATCGTGGCCGTGGCGGGCGACAAGGACGCGGTGACGCGCATCGTCGAACTGGCCAAGCACGAATTCCCGCTGGTCCCGGTCATCGCCCGCGCCTTCGACCGCGAACACGCGCTGGAACTGGTCAAGGCCGGGGCCGATTTCCAGCTGCGCGAGGTGCTGGAAAGCGCCTTCGCCCTGGGCCGCGAGGCGCTGGAACGTCTGGGCGACAGCCCCGAAGACATCGACGACGTCATGGATGCGATCCGCGACCGCGACATGGAACGCTTCCAGATGGAATGCGTGGGCGGCATCTTTGCGGGCCGCGACCTGCTGCTCAGCAACCGCCAATCGACCGGGCACTGACGCGACCGCGCATCGGTTTCTCTGTTCTGCAAATACTCAGAAAGCCGCGCCCGAACCGGCGCGGCCTCTCATCCCTCGACCGGCTGCGCCCAGCGATAGCCGATGCCCGGCTCGGTCAGGATCAGCGCGGGACGGGCCGGATCGGCCTCCAGCTTCTGGCGCAACTGCCCGACAAAGACCCGCAGATAGGGCACGTCATCGACATGCGCCGGACCCCAGACCTGCTGCAACAGCTTGCGATGCGTCATCACCCGGCCGGGATTCGAGGCCAGCGCCGCCAGCAGGTCGAACTCCTTGGGCGTCAGGCGCAGCGCCTCGCCGTCGCGGCTGACCTGATGGGCGGCAAGGTCGATGGTCACGCCATCCTGCGCGATCACCTCTGCCCGCGCCGGGCGGCGCAGGCGCAGGCTGACGCGCAGCCGTGCCAGCAACTCGCCGATGCCAAAGGGCTTGGCCACGAAATCATCCGCCCCCAGATCCAGCGCCATGATCTTTTCCATCTCCTGATCATGCGCCGACAGCACGATCACCGGCAGATCGTGGCGCTGGCGCAGCCGCTCGATCACCTCCTTGCCGTTCATGTCGGGCAGGCCCAGATCAAGGATCATCAGATCGGGCCGATGCGCGGCCAGACGCTCCAGCGCCTCATGCCCATTGGCGGCCAGCAGCGTGTCATAGCCCGCAGCAGTCAGCGCATGACCCAGAAAGCGCTGGATCTGCGGCTCGTCATCGACGATCAGGATGGTCTGACGGCTCATGCCGCCCGGCTTTCGGCGGGAATGGGCAGGCGGATCTCCATCATCGCCCCGCCCTCGGGCGCGGTCACGGCGGCGATGCTGCCGCCAAGCGCGGTGGCGATGCCCTTGCTGATCGGCAGCCCCAGCCCCGCCCCCTGCGGCGGTCGCGCCATTTCATCCGATGTCAGCCATGCCGCGATGGCCGCGGGCAGGCCCGGACCGCGATCCGCGACCGACAGGACCAGTTCCCGCCCCCGCACCTCGCCCATGACGCGGATCGGGCCGGGCGCGTATTTCACCGCGTTCTCGATCAGGTTGAACACCGCCTGTTCCAGCAGCCCCGCCTCGGCGCGGATCATCGGCAAGGGCGGCAGATGCGCCTCGATCCGGGCATTGGGCCATGACCGCCGCGCCCGGTCGACCGAGGCCATGGCGGCATCACCCGCATCCACCCATGCCATATGCACCTCCATGCCCGCCTGCAGACGCGTCAGTTGCAGCAGCTTTTCGACATAGCGGCCAAGGCGCTCGGTCTCTTCCTCGATGGCGGCCAGCAGATCGCCCTGCGCCTCCGAGGACAGCGTGGCGCGCAATTCGCGCAGCGTCGTGACGGATCCAAGGATCGTCGCCAAAGGCGTGCGCAGATCATGCGACAATGAGGCCAGCAGCGCCGCGCGCATCTCCTCGCTGGTGGCGCGGCGGCGCTCGGCCTCGGCTTCTTCGGTCAGGGCCAGCCGCTCCAGCGCCTGCCCGGCCTGCCGCAGCATCACCTCGATCGCCTGTTCGCGCCAGCCGTGATCGCGCCGGTCGGTCGGCAGGCGCAGATGGCCCACGACCGGCGGCAGCGTGCCGTCGCGCTTGGCCCCCAGCGGATAGAAGGTCAGGCGCGACCCGCTCCATCCCTGCGCCGAGGCGAACTCGACACGCCCCCGGCGCATGGCGACATCGGCGGCCTCAAGCTCGCTGGCATTGGGCACATAGCCCTGCGGCTGGGCAGCCAGCACCTGCAGATCGCCGCCGGTCATGCCAAGCGCGATGGCCGGACCATCGGCCAGCGCGTGCAGATGCCGCACGGTGATCTGCGCCACATCGGTCTGCGACCGGGCCAGCGACAGATCCGTGGACAGCTGCGACAGCACCTCAAGCGCCGCCGCCCGCCCGTTCGCCGCATCGGCCTGTTCGCGCAGCCGCCCCGAGATGAAGCCGGTGATCGCCGCCGCCAGCAGGAACACCGCCAGCTTGATGATGTCGCCGGGCCGGGCGATATGCAGGGTGAAATGCGGCTCGACATACATGAAGTTGAAGCCCGCCAGCGCGCCGAAGGCACTGGCAATGCCCACCCAGAAGCCAAATCCCGCAGCCGAGATCAGCACGGCGGTCAGAAACAGCAGGATCGCCACCGATTCCGGCATGACATGGCGCGCCGATCCGACACCCACCGCCACGACGATCAGAATGGCCGCAGCCCCGGCGAACCCGCCAAGCGTGGGCGACGACAACCAACGACGGTCATCACTGAGACGGGGGGGATCGGCACGGTTCATAGGCGGATCTGGCGGAAAGCCTTGGCCCTTGTCCACAGTATTTATCATTTCCTTATGCCGCCGCCGCAAATCCACATCGAAGTTTTATGCTGTCCTGCGGCAGATTGCGTGTTCTTCATGGGATCAGTTTCCCCGTCAGGTAAGGACAACATGGCCAGTCTGGATACCGAGCTGACCGAAGCCCCGGCAAAACGCGCGGGCCTTTGGTCGCTGTCTCTGGCAGCGATCGGCGTGGTTTACGGCGACATCGGCACCTCGCCGCTTTATGCCTTCCGCGAGGCGATGCACGCCGCGGGTGCCACCCATGGCGGCGTTTTGCGCGAAGACGTGCTGGGGGTGCTGTCGCTGATCGTCTGGGCGCTGGTTCTGGTCGTGACGGTGAAATACGTCCTGATCCTGCTGCGGGCCGACAACGAAGGCGAAGGCGGCACGCTGTCGCTTCTGGCTTTGGCGCAGCGTGCCATGGGCCGGCAGAACCGCGTGATCCTGTTTCTGGGGATGCTGGGGGCGGCGCTGTTTTACGGCGACGCGGCAATCACCCCCGCCGTCTCGGTGCTGTCGGCGGTCGAGGGGCTGAAGCTGGTCGCCGATGGCGTCGATCCCTTCATCCTGCCCATTGCCATCACCATCATCATCGGCCTGTTTCTGGTGCAGAACCGCGGCACCGAGGCCGTGGCCCGCTTCTTCGGCCCGGTCACGCTGGTCTGGTTCTGCGTCATGGCGGCGGGGGGCATCCACTGGATGCTGCAGGCGCCCGAGGTGCTGGCCGCGCTGAACCCGGTCCATGCCGTGCGCTTTGTCGCCAGCAACGGCCAGCTTGGCCTGATCGTGCTGGGCGCGGTGTTTCTGGCCGTCACCGGGGCCGAGGCGCTTTACGCCGATATGGGCCATTTCGGCAAGAAACCCATCCAGCTGGCATGGATCTTCGTGGCCTTCCCGGCTTTGCTGCTGACCTATTTCGGGCAGGGCGCGCTGGTGCTGTCGCGCCCCGAGGCGCTGGAAAACCCCTTCTATCTGCTGTTTCCCAGCTGGGCGCTGCTGCCCGTGGTGCTGCTGGCCACGCTGGCCACGATCATCGCCAGTCAGGCCGTCATCACCGGAGCGTTTTCGCTGACCCAGCAGGCGGTGCAGCTTCACATGCTGCCGCGCCTGAAGATCCGCCACACATCCGAAGAACATCACGGCCAGATCTATCTGCCCAGCATCAACCGCTGGCTGATGGTCGCCGTGCTGACGCTGGTGGTGACCTTCGGGTCGTCCTCAAGTCTGGCGGCCGCCTACGGCATCAGCGTGACCGGCACGATGGTCGTGACCGCGACGCTGGCGATGATCGTGGCGCATAAGCACTGGAAGCTGCCGCTGTGGCTGTCAGTGGCGATGATGCTGCCGTTTCTGCTGCTGGATCTGACCTTTCTGGGCGCGAACCTGATGAAGATCGCCGATGGCGGCTATGTGCCGCTGGGCATCGCCGCCGTCATGCTGATCGTCATGGCCAGCTGGATGCGCGGCAGCGCCATCGTCGCAATCAAGGACCGCGATGCCGAACTGCCGCTGGACACGCTGCTGGCGCAGATCGCGAAATCGGGATCCATTGCCACGGTGTCGGGGACGGCGGTGTTTCTGACCTCGACCCCCGATCTGGCCCCGGCGGCGCTGCTGCACAGCCTCAAGCACTTCAAGTCGCTGCATGAACAGAACGTCATCCTGACCATCACCACCGCCGAGGTGCCGCGCGTGTCGCCCGCCGACCGCGTGCGGATGGAGGAAATCAACGACCGCTTTCGCCGCATCGAGCTGCTTTACGGCTATACCGAGGATCCCGACGTGCCGCAGGCGCTGCTGCTCTGCCGCAGACAGGGCTGGAAATTCGACATCATGGCGACCTCGTTCATCCTGTCGCGCCGGCGGATCCGCATCTCGACCCGCTCGCGCGTGCCAAGCTGGCAGGGCAAGCTGTTCATCGCTCTGGCCCGCAATGCCGCGGGCGCGTCGGATTACTTCCGCATTCCCGCAGGCCGCGTGGTCGAGATCGGCACGCAGATGAACATCTAACCCCCGCGCCGCATCAGCCGCGACACGATGGGGGCCAGCAGGATGACCAGCACGATCCGCAGCAGGTGCAGGCTGACGATATAGGCCAGATCCGCGCCTGCGATGATGGCGATGACGATCATTTCGGCCTGCCCGCCCGGCAGGAAGCCCAGAAAGGCGTCCAGCGCGGGCGCAAGGCCAAGCTGGAAGATGATCTCGATAAAGACCAGACTGATCGCCGCAAGGATCAGCGAATAGACCAGCCCCGCCGTGACATGCAGCCGCAATTCGCGCGCGGTGATGCCCGCGTATTTCGCCCCAACCGCGATGCCGATGAAGAATTGCGCGGCCTGGATCATCTCGGCCGGGGGGCGGTGCGTGATCAGGCCCGACAGCGACAGCGCCGCCGTCAGGATCATCGGCCCAAGGATCGAGGCGCCGAACAGCCCGACCCGCTGGGCGATTTTCCAGCCCGCGATGCCACAGATGGCCATCAGCAGCAGTTCCCGCGGTGCAATGGTGCCGATGGGCTGGCCGGGGGGCTGCGACAGATCCGTGCCCCAGTAAAACGTCATGATCAGCGGCGCGACGGTGACGATGACCAGCACCCGGGTCGCATGGATCAGCGACAGCGCCCGCACGTCGCCGCCGGCTTCCTCGCCAAAGACCAGCATGTCCTGCAACCCGCCCGGCATCGCGCCATACCATGCCGTCGCGTGGTCAAAGCCAAAGACCCGGCGCAGCAGCGGATAGCCCACGCAGGCGATCACCGCGATGAACACCGGCACCAGCGCCAATGACCCTGCCATGGCAGGCAGCCCCGCCAGCACCTGCGGCGTGATCGAGGCCCCCACGGCCACGCCAAGGATCGTGCGCATCAGCGTGCCGAACTGGCCCGCCCCCTCCAGCGGCGCGCCGCACAGCGCGGCGATCAGGCATAACAGCATCGGCCCCAGCAGGAACGGCAGGGGCAGGCCCAGCATCACGAACAGCGCAGCGCCGATGGCTGCAAGGGCAAAGGTCAGGCTGCGGCGTCCTGTCAGGCTCATGTCGGTCCAGTGCTTGCTTGGCCCCCTTCTCGGGCCAGCCACGGGGGATGTCAAACGGGCGCCGGGGCCGCGCGGCGGGCAACCTTATGCCAAGGCCCGGCAGGTCGCGGCAATGCGGCGGATGCCTTCGTCGATGCGCGGCGCGTCGATCGAGGAATAGGCCAGCCGGTAAAACCCCGCGCCCTGTTCGCGCTGGCGAAAGAACGGGCGTCCCGGCTCGATCAGCACGCCCTCGGGGCGCAGCGCGGCGGCCAGCACGTCGCTGTCGATGCCCGCAGGCGTCGGCAGCCAGAAGCTGGAACCGCCCGCCCTGCCCTGCGCCGCATCCAGCCCGTGCCGCGCCAGCGCATCCGCGGTGACATGGCGGCGTTCGGCAAAGGTCTGACGCATCCGGTTCAACTGGCGGTCGTAATGGCCCAGCGACAGGAAATAGGCCATGGTGCGCTGCACATGCCCCGGCGGGTGGCGCAGCATCATGCCGCGCAGCGCCCGCGCCTCGGCCACGAAGGCAGGGTCGGCGACGATATAGCCCAGCCGCAAACCCGGAAAGACCGACTTCGAGAACGAGCCGATATAGATCACCGCCCCGCTGCGATCCATCGCCTTCAGCGCGGGCGAGGTCGCGCCGACAAAGCTGATCTCGAATTCGTAATCGTCCTCGACCACGGCGAAACCGCGCTCGGCGGACAGCCGCAGCAGCGCCTCGCGCCGGGCACGCGGCATGGTGCGGCTGGTCGGGCATTGGTGGCTGGGCGAGGTGAAGACGACCGACACCCCCGCCGGGATCGCCTGCGGCGGCAGCCCGTCCGCGTCGATGGGCACGGCCAGCACGCGCGCGTCATGCGTCGCCAGAATTTCATGCGCGCCGGGATAGAACGGCTCTTCCAGCGCGCAGGTCGCGCCGCGCGACAGCAGGATGTCGCAGATCAGCCACAGCGCATTCTGCGCGCCCAGCGTCAGCAGGATCTCCTCGGGGCGGGCATGGATGCCGCGGCGGGGCAGCAGGTGGCGGATGATGAAGTCGATCAGTTCCGGGTCGTCGCCGTCATACTGGTCGTCCGACAGCGCGCCGATATCACGCCGCCCCAGCGCCCGCACCGCGCATTGCCGCCATGCCGCGTGGTCGATCAGCCGGTCATCGGTCTGGCCGTAGATGAAGGGATAGGGATAGCTGCGCCAGCCCACGGGCCGATCCTTGCGCCGGGCCGCGCGAAAGCGCCCGTCCAGCTGCGTGCCCCAGTCGAAGCGCGGCGCAGGCGTCGGCGCCGTCACCTGCCCCAGCTCATCGACGCGGGCCGAGATGAAATAGCCCGACCGCCCGCGCGGCGTCAGATAATCCGTGGCCACCAGATCGCCATAGGACTGGCTGACGGTGATGCGTCCCACCCCCAGATGCGCCGCCAGCGCGCGGCTTGAGGGCATGCGTTCCCCCGGTCGCAGCCGCCCTTCATGCACCGCCAGAACGATCTGCCGCCGCAGTTGCACCTGCAGCGGCAAAGGGGATGCGCGGTCGATCAGAAAGGTTTCGGGCGGGATCTGCATCGTCGGATAACGGGGGTGGCGGCCCGGATCGGGTCAGGCCGCCATCCTGCCTTATCCAAAGACGCGTGTCAGCGCCCCGTCGATGGCCGTCGTCAGCGCGTCGATGTCATCGGCCGTCGAAATCAGCGCGGGCGACAGGCACAGCGTGTTGTTGTGACCGGGGATCGAGCGGTTGGTCGCCCCGATGATGACACCCTGCGCCAGACAGTCGGCGACGACCGCCTGCACCATCTTTTCGTCCGCAGGCTCTTTCGTGGCGCGGTCTGCGACCAGTTCCGCGCCGCAAAACAGCCCCTTGCCGCGCACATCGCCGATGACCCTGTGCTTGTCCATCAGCGCGTTCAGGTTGGCCAGCACCCGTTCACCCATGCGGGTGGTGTTGTCCAGCAGCCCCTCATCCTCGATGATGCGCATGTTTTCCAGCGCCGCCGCCGGCCCCGAAGTGCAGCCGCCAAAGGTCGAGATGTCGCGGAAAAAGCCCATCGGATCGCTGGCATCGTCCTTGAACATCTCGAACACGCGCTCGGTGGTGACGGTGCAGGAAATCGCCGCATAGCCCGAGGCGACGCCCTTGGCCATGGTCACGAAATCCGGCTGGATGCCGTATTGCTGATAGCCGAACCATGTGCCGGTGCGGCCGACGCCACAAACCACTTCATCAATATGCAGCAGGATGTTGTATTTCTTGCAGATCTCCTGCACGCGCTGCCAATACCCCTCGGGCGGGGTGATGACGCCGCCGCCTGCGGTCACCGGCTCCAGCACGATGGCACCCACGGTGTCGGGGCCTTCGCGCAGGATGACTTCCTCGATCGCATCCGCCGCGCGTTCGCCGTAATTTTCCACATCCCATTGCTTGCGGTATTCAAGGCAATGCGGGACGCGCACGAAGCCGTCGGGATAGGGGCCGTATTGCAGCGCGCGCTGATCCTGACCCGAGGTCGCCAGCGTGCCGATGGTGGTGCCGTGATAATCGCGGTCGCGATACAGGATCTTCCATTTGTTGCCGCCGTGGTGACGATGCGCGATCTGGCGCACCATCTTGTAGACCTTCTCATTCGCCTCGGAGCCCGAGTTGGAATAATAGACCCGGGTCAGCCCCGGCATCTTTTCGATCAGGCGTTGGGCGAATTTCGCGCCCGGCACGGTGCCTGCCGCGCCAGCGTAATAGTTCAGCTTGACCAGCTGGTCGCGGATGGCATCGGCGATGGTTTCGCGGCCATAGCCGACATTGACCGTCCAGACGCCGCCGGACACGCCGTCCAGAAACTCGCGCCCCGTGGCATCCCACAGGCGCATTCCCTTGCCTTCGACAAAGACGCGCGGGTCGATCTGTTCATATTGCTTGTGCTGGCTGAGATGATGCCAGACATGGGCTTTGTCCGCTGCGATGACCGGGCTGAGGTCGTTCATGTCGCGTCTCCGGGGCGATGGGTTGATCGTGTCACACTACGCAGGGACGCGGCGCTTCGATAGATCCAATCTGATCGCTTCGATAGAACCAGATCAGCTTGCTGGACAGCGCCCCCGGAACGGCCATACATGACCTTATGGGTTAGGGAGAGAGCCTGCATGTCGAACCAGAGCCGCAAGCTGGAACAGGCCGCGCGCGCCGCATGGCTGGCCCATGTCGCGGGCAAGACGCAGGATGAAATCGCCGGGCTGATGGGCATTTCGCGCCAGACCGCACAGCGTTTGGTGGCGCAGGCGGCGGCCGACGGGCTGATCAAGATCCGCATCGACCACCCCTTTGCCGATTGCATGCAGCTTGCCGCCGATCTGCAGGCGCGCTGGGGTCTGCAATTCTGCGACATCGCCCCCGCCGACGCCCCCGAGGCAGGCGTCGCCCATCACACCGCCGCCACCATGGAGCGTTGGCTGCGCCGCGAGGCACCGCTGACGCTGGCCATCGGCACGGGGCGGACGCTGCGCGCCTCGGTCGGGCAATTGCCGCATATCGACTGCCCGCAGCACCGCATCGTGTCGCTGACCGGCAATATCGCCACCGACGGTTCAACTGCGTATTACAACGTGCTGTTTTCCATGTCGGATATCGTCACGGCGCGCAGCTATCCGCTGCCCTTGACCGTCATCGCGCCCACGGTTCAGGAATGTCGCGCGATGATGCAGCAACCGGGCATCCAGCGCGTGATCGAGATGTCGGCGCAGGCCGAGGTCGCCTTTGTCGGCATCGGCACGATGAACGACCGCGCCGCGCTGATGCTGGACGGGTTTCTGACCCAGCCCGACCTGCAGGCGATGATCGCGGCGGGCGCGGTCGGTGAAATCACCGGCTGGGCCTATGACGCGCAGGGGCAGTTGATCTCGGGGCTGTCGAATGACCGCGTGGCCTCGGCCCCGATCCCGCCGCGCGAAACCACGCTGGTCATCGGCACGGCGCATGGCGCGGAAAAGGTGCCCGCCCTGCGCGGTGCGCTGGAGGGCGGGCTGATCGGCGGGCTGATTACCGACGCGGCAACCGGCGCGGCGCTGCTGTAGCCTAGCCCCGGCTGGCCGGGTAAAGCGCGCGGAAGCGGGCATGGCTTTCGGCAAAGGCTGGCACCAGCGCGGCATCGGGCAGGATCTCCTGCGCAATGCGCGGCATGGTGCAGATCTCGGCCGCAGATGCGCCGGTCGCGGCCATCATGCCCAGCCGCGCCGCGCCGAAGGCCGCGCCGTAATCGCCGCCCTCGGGCAGCAACACCGGCAGGTTCAGCGTGGTGGCGATCAGCCGCAGCCAGTAATCCGACCGCGCCCCGCCGCCCAAGGCCAGCAGCCCGTCCAGATCGGCCCCAGCCGCGCGCAGGGCGGTCAGGTTGTCGGCCAGGGCAAAGGTCACGCCCTCCAGCACGGCGCGGGTCAGCGCGGCACGGTCGGTGGTGGGCGTCAGCCCGGCCAGCAGCCCCTTGGCCAGCGCGTCGTTATGCGGCGTGCGTTCGCCCGACAGGTAGGGCAGGAACATCGCCGTGCCGGGGGCCTGCAACGCGCCAAGGCCCGCCGTCAGGTCGGCAGGCTTTGCCTGCAGAACGCCCGCAAGCCACTCCATCGCCGCCGAGGCCGACAGGATCACCCCCATCTGGTGCCATGTCTGGGGCAGCGCGTGGCAGAAGGCGTGAACCGCCGTTTCCGGCGCGGGCAGGAAGCGGTCCGAAGCGGCAAACACCACGCCCGAGGTGCCAAGGCTGACAAAGCCCTGCCCCGGCGCGACCGTCCCCGCGCCGATGGCGGTCGCGGCATTGTCGCCCGCGCCGCCCGCGACAACCGCCTGCCCCATGCCCCAACGCGCCGCCAGTTCGGCCCGCAGCCTGCCCGACGGCGCCGAGCCTTCGACCAGCGCGGGCATCTGGTCGCGCCTCATGCCGCCCGCCGCCAGCGCGGCGTCGGACCAGTCGCGGGCCGCCACGTCCAGCCAGCTTGTCCCCGAGGCATCCGACATCTCGCTGACACGCTCGCCGGTCAGCCACAGGCGCAGATAGTCCTTGGGCAGCAGGACCGTGGCCACGCGGCTGAACAGATCGGGCTCATGCCGTGCCATCCAGACCAGTTTCGGCGCGGTGAAGCCCGGAAACACGATATTGCCCGAGATGCGGCGCAGATCGGGCATGGCGTCCAGCTCGGCGGCCTCGGCATGGCTGCGGGTGTCGTTCCACAGGATCGCGGGGCGCAGCACAGCCCCGCTTGCATCCAGCGCGACCGCGCCGTGCATCTGGCCGGACAGGCCGATGCCCTGCACCGCCGCGAGGTCATGGGCGCGGGCCAGCGCGGCCAGCGCGGTCTCGGTCGCGCGGATCCAGTCTGCCGGGTCCTGTTCCGACCAGTTGGGGTGCGGGCGCTGCACCGTCAGCCCCGCCGTTTCCGACCCCAGCACGCGCTGGCTGTCGTCGATCAGCGTGACTTTCACGCCCGAAGTGCCAAGGTCGATGCCCAGATACATGGCCTAGTCCTTTGTCATGTTTAGAATTTCATCGCGCTGCTGCTGCATGCGCAAAAACACCGCCCAATCGCGCGCCCGCCGCGCCCGGCCCTGCGCATCGGGCAGGGTCACGACCGCCGGACGCGCAAACCTGTCCCGCGCGGCGCGCACGCCACCGGCCAGCGGCGCGGCCGCGGCAATCGCCGTGCCGCGCAGCACCGCATCCTCGGGCTGCCAATGAATTTCGGCGCCGGTCGCATCGGCGTAAAGCTGGCGCAGCAGCGCCGTGCGCGCCTGCCCGCCCGCCATGGCCAGCCGCGTGGGGGCCAGCCCCATATGGTCGATGACCTGACGCGTCCCCAGCGCGATCCCCACGGCCGAGCGCCAGTACAGCGCATCCATCGCATCCTGCCCGCGATCCAGCGACTGGCCATGGATGACACCGCGCATCAGCGGATCGGCAAAGGGCGCGCGGTTGCCCTTGAAATCGGGCAGGATCTGCAGACCCGCGCCCGGTTCCACAGTCATCGCCGCGATGCGCTGGGTGATCTGGTCATGGCTTTGCGGCTGCGGATATTGCAGGCGCACCCATTCCAGCAGCGCGCCAGTGGCGGATTGCCCGCCTTCGGTCACGGCTTCGTCGGGCAGGATCGCGCCGGGATAGGGCCCCCACAAGGCAGGCGCGACCGGCAGATCCCGTGCCATGACGCAGTTCGATGTCCCGGCGATCAGCGCGGGCATGTCTGGTGCGGCCCCCAGCGCGCCCGCAAAGGCGTCGATCAGCCCGGCGGCGACAATGCAGTCGCGGGTCAGCCCCAGTTCAGCCGCGCCCTGCGCCGAAAGCGGGCCGATGGCCGCGCCGGTGGGCAGGACGGGTTCGGAATGCGGGAAATCGGCAATGTCCAGTTCGGCCAGCAGATCCGAGGCCCAGCCACCCTGATCGGGCAGCCATGGCCATTTCGCCGCCGCCGCGCAATGCGCACGCGACGCGATGCCGGTGGCGCGAAAGGCCAGATGGTCGCCCAGATCGCGGATGCCGCGCAGACTGGCCCAGACATCCGGGCGGTGACGCTTCAGCCAGATCAGCTTGGGCGTCTGCATCTCGGGCGAGACGGCCCCGCCCGCGCGCGCCACCACCTGATGCGGGATGGCGGACAGGGCCGCGGCCTCGGCCACGGCGCGGTGGTCGTGCCATGCGATCACATCGGGCGCAAAGCCGGGGGCATCGACGACCAGCGAACAGGTGGCATCGAAGGCCAGCGCGCGGATCGCCTCGGGCGGGGCACCGGCCATGGCGCGGGCTTCGGCCAGCGCATCGGCCGTGGCCTGCCAGATTTCCGCGAATGCGAACCCCGCCTGCCCGCCCCCCATGGTCAGCGTGGCAAAGCCGCGACTGGTCCGGGCGACAAGCTGCCCGTCCAGAGTGAACACACCCGCACGCGCGCGGGCGGACCCCACATCAACCGCAGCGATCAGCAAGACGTCTCCCCCTCAGGCCAGTTCGGCCAAAGTCTTGGGCAAAACGCCGGCATGTTCAATCAGCGCGTCGGGATTAAGCGCCGCCAGGCGCTGCGCCAGCCCCGCAGGTGCGGCATGACTGCCACCCAGAAAGCCCACGACGCGCATTCCGGCGGCCTTGGCGGCAAGGATGCCCGCCGGGCTGTCCTCGATCACCACGCAATCGGCGGGGGCGATGCCCAGCCGTTCGGCGGCCAGCAGGAACAGGTCGGGCGCGGGCTTGCCATTCTGCACCATGGTCGCGGAATAGACATGCGCGCCGAAAAACGGCGCCAGCCCGGTCATGCCCAGCGAAAGCGCCAGCCGCTCGGGCGTCGAGGAGGAGGCGACCGCCCTTGGTCCAGTCAGCTGCGCCAGCACCTCGGCCATGCCGGGGATCGGGCGCAGGTCTTCCTGAAAGCGGCGGGCTAGGCTCTCGGCATAACCGGGCATGGCGGGGGCAAGGTCGATGGCCAGATCGCGCGCCGCGGCCTCGACGACATAGCGGACCGAACGGCCCAGATATGCGTCATAGACCAGCGCCTCATCGACCGGGGCCCCAAGCCCCTGCATCATGCGGGCCAGTTCGGCGGCGGCCAAGGGTTCGCTGTCCACCAGCACCCCGTCGCAGTCGAAAATCAGCCCGCGTGACACTGATTTACCCCTTCAGATAGGTGGTCAGCGTGGCCGCCGTGCCATCGCGCCACAGCATCGCCAGCCACCCCGCAAAGGGTTCGGCGAAACGCGGATCGCTGCCGGTCGCGCCATAGATGTCGGCCATGCCCAGCCATTGCGAGGCATCGTCCCTGGCCGCGTTCGCCACCTTGGTCAGCCGGTCCCAGTTCGGATCGTTCGGCTCGATGACCGCGCCGCTGTCGGTGACGCCCGCGCAATAACGACACCACAGCGCCGATTCCAGCGCCAGACCATCGACCGACAGCCCCTGCGCCAGCCGATCGTTGATCGTCGGCACGATGAATTTCGGCTGCCGGTTCGAACCGTCAAGGCACAGCCGCCGGATCGTGTCGCCAATCTTGGGATTGGCGCAACGCTCGGCCACCTTGGCGTAATAGGCGTTCAGATCGGTGCCGGGCACGGGCGGGACGGCGGGGATGATCTCCTCGGCCTCCAGCTTGTCCAGAAAGGCGCGGACCAGCGGATTTTCCATGCCCTCATGTACGAAATGAATGTCCATCAGCCCCGAGGGATAGGCGATGACCGCGTGCCCGCCGTTCAGGATGCGGATCTTCATCAGCTCCCACGGGGTGACATCGGCGACGAATTCGACGCCGACTTCTTCCAAAGCGGGACGGCCTTGCGGGAAATTGTCCTCGAGCACCCATTGGATGAAATCCTCGGCAAAGACCGGGCAATCATCGGCAATGCCGAAATCGTCGCGGATCATCGCGCGCTCGCGGTCGCTGGTCGCGGGCGTGATGCGATCGACCATGCCGTTCGGGAAGGCCACATTGGCGGCGATCCAACCGGCCAGTTCGGGATCGGACAAACGGGCGGTTTCCACCACCGCCTCGCGCGTGACCACGCCGTTATGCGGGATGTTGTCGCAGCACATGACGGTGAAGGCAGGCACGCCCGCCGCACGCCGCGCCTTCAGCCCCGCGACCAGCATCCCGAACACGGTTTTCGGCGCATCGGGGGTCGCGCCATCGGCGGCAATCGCCGGATGGGCCGGGTCGAAATGGCCGGTATTGGCGTCGATGAAATAGCCGCCCTCGGTGATGGTCAGGCTGGCGATCTTCGTGGCCGGATCGGCCAGTTGCCCGACGATCGCGCCCGCATCGGCGGCGGGCAGATAGTCGATCATCGCGCCGATGACGCGGGCCTGCGACGCATCGGCCGACTGTTCGACGACGGTATACAGATTGTCCTGCCCCGCCAGCGCGTCGCGCATCTTCGCGTCCGAGGGCATCACACCCGCGCCGATGATCGCGAAATCATGGCCTTTGCCGGTGTTCATCAGCCGGTCCAGATAGACCGCCTGATGCGCGCGGTGAAAGTTGCCAAGGCCGAAATGCACGATGCCGCCGGTCAGCGCCTGCCGGTCATAGGCGGGCTTTGCGGCATCGATGTCGGAAAGATTGGCGTCGTTCAATCGAATGGTCATCTTAGTTCATCCAGTTTCCGCCATCGACGTTATACGTCTGGGCGACGATGTATTCGGCATCATCCGAGGCAAGGAACACCGCCATGCCGGTCAGATCCTCGGCAGTGCCCATGCGGCCATAGGGCACGGCGGCCCCGACCTCGGCCTTTTTCTGGCCACGGGGTTTGTTCTCATAGGCGGCGAATTTCGCGTCCACGCCGTCCCAATGTTCGCCATCCACCACGCCCGGCGCGATGGCATTGACGTTGATCCCGTGCGAGATCAGGTTCAGCCCCGCCGATTGGGTCAGGCTGATGACAGCGGCCTTGGTGGCGCAATAGACGCCGACCAGCGCCTCGCCCCGGCGGCCCGCCTGACTGGCCATGTTGATGATGCGGCCCTTGCGGCTGGTGTCGATCATATGGCGCGCGACGGCCTGCATCGTGAACAGCGCCCCGCCCACATTGATCGCAAACAGCGTATCATAGCTTTGGCGGGTGATTTCGGTGATCGGGGCCAGATCGAACAGCGCGGCATTATTGATAAGGATGTCGATGCCGCCCATCAGACGCACCGCCTCGGCCACGCCCGCGTCGATGCTGTCCTGTTTCGTCACGTCCATGACGATGGCATGGGCGCCGATCTGGGCCGCGGTCGCGCGCACGGCCTCTTCGTTGATATCGGCAATCGCCACCGTCGCGCCCTCGGCGATGTAGCGTTCGGCGAAGGCGCGCCCGATGCCGCGCGCAGCCCCTGTGATGATTGCCGTCTTGCCTTGCAGCCTCATATGGCTAGTCCTTTGTCGTCAAAGCGATAGATGCGCCCGTCCTGCGGCGTCAGATAGATGCGGTCGCCGTGATCGGCGGGGAATTCCCCCGCGCCGCGCGCGATGACATGCGTGCCGTCATCCAGATCGACATGCAGGAACGTGTCCGAGCCCAGATGCTCGGCGACGCCGACCGTGCCCGCCAGCAGGCCCTCGGTCCGCGACATCTGGAAATGTTCGGGACGCACGCCGATGGCATGGGCCCCCATCGAGGCCGCGACCTGCCCCTCGATGAAATTCATGTTGGGGCTGCCGATAAAGCCCGCGACAAAGCGGTTGGCGGGCTTGCGGTAAAGCTCCAGCGGGCTGCCGACCTGTTCGACCAGACCGGCGCGCAGCACGACGATCTTGTCGGCCATGGTCATCGCCTCGACCTGATCGTGGGTCACATAGACCATGGTGGTCGCCAGCTTCTTGTGCAGCTCGCTGATTTCCACCCGCATGTTCACGCGCAAGGCGGCATCAAGGTTCGACAGCGGCTCGTCGAACAGAAACGCGCTGGGTTCGCGCACGATGGCGCGGCCGATGGCCACACGCTGACGCTGGCCGCCCGAAAGCTGGCCGGGGCGGCGCTCCAGATAATCGGTCAGGTTCAGGATCCCCGCCGCATGACCCACGCGGCGGTCCTGTTCGGCCGCGTCCATCCCGGCCATCTTCAGCGGGAATGCGATATTCTTCCTGACCGACATATGCGGATAAAGCGCATAGCTTTGAAACACCATCGCCAGCTTGCGCCGCGCCGGGGCGGCCTGCGTCATGTCCTGCCCGTCGATGATGACCTGCCCCGAGGTCACATCCTCCAGCCCGGCGATCAGCCGCAGCAGCGTGGATTTGCCGCAGCCCGAGGGGCCGACGAAGACGACGAATTCGCCTTCCTTGATTTCCAGATCGACGCCCGGAATGACCTCGACATCGCCGAAGACCTTGCGGACCTGTTTGAGTGTAATGCTGCCCATGTTTCCCCCCTTATTTCACAGCGCCGAAGGTCAGGCCGCGGACCAGTTGCTTTTGGCTGAACCAGCCAAGGATCAGGATCGGGGCAATGGCCATGGTGCTTGCCGCCGACAGTTTTGCGTAAAACAGCCCTTCGGGCGATGAATAGCTGGCGATGAAGGTCGTCAGCGGCGCCGCCTGCGTCGTGGTCAGGTTCAGCGTCCAGAACGCCTCATTCCACGCCAGAATGACGTTCAGAAGCAGGGTCGAGGCGATGCCCGGCACCGCCATCGGCGTCAGCACATAGACGATTTCCTTGGACAGGCTGGCCCCGTCCATCCGCGACGCCTCAAGGATCTCGGCCGGGATTTCGCGGAAATAGGTATACAGCATCCAGACGATGATCGGCAGGTTGATCAGCATCAGCACGAAGGTGATGCCAAAGCGGCTGTCCAGCAGACCCGCATTGTTGAACATCACATACATCGGGATCAGCACGCCCGCCGCCGGCATCATCTTGGTGGACAGCATCCACATCAGCAGATCCTTGGTCCGCTTGCCGGGCTGGAACGCCATCGACCATGCCGCAGGCACGGCGATCAGCAGCCCCAGCAGCGTCGAGCCGATCGAGATGATGACCGAGTTCATGAAGTGCCGGAAATAGGGCGACCGCGCCTGCACCTCGGAGTAATTCGCCGTCGTCCAGTCGAAGAACAGGAATTTCGGCGGCGAGGCGATGGCGTCGGCCTCGGTCTTGAAGCTGGTCAGGATCATCCACAGGATCGGGAAGAAGATCGCCAGCGCGACCAGCCATGCCAGCACGGTGAAGGTGATGCGGCGGGTTTGGGTGACTTTGCGGGCCATGGGATCACTCCAGCGTCTTGCCGATCATCCGCATCAGGAAGATCGCAACGATATTGGCCAGGATGACGGCGACGATGCCGCCTGCGGATGCGCCGCCCACGTCGAATTGCAGCAGAGCCTGCGAATAGACCAGATAGGTCAGGTTCGTGGACTGATAGCCGGGACCGCCATTGGTGGTCACAAGGATTTCGGCAAAGACCGACAGCAGGAAGATCGTCTCGATCAGGATGACGACGGTGATGGCGCGCGACAGGTGCGGCACGATCAGATGGGTGAACTTGGCCCATGCGCTGGCGCCGTCCATCTCGGCGGCTTCCATCTGCTCGCTGTCCAGCGATTGCAGGGCGGTCAGCAGGATCAGCGTGGCGAAAGGCAGCCATTGCCAGGACACGATGCCGATGATCGACAGCAGCGGATATTGCGCCAGAAAGTCGATGGGCTGCGCGCCGACCGCCTTGGCGATCCATGCGAACAGACCATTGACCGGGTTCAGGAACATGTTCTTCCACACCAGCGCCGAAACCGTGGGCATGATGAAGAAGGGCGCAATCACCAGAATGCGCACGATGCCCTGGCCGAACATCGGCTGATCCAGCAGCATGGCCAGCAGGATACCGCCGCCGACCGTGATGATCAGCACGCCGCCGACCAGCATCAGCGTATTGGCCATGGCCTGCCAGAAGGCCGGGTCGGACAGGAAATACTTGTAATTGGTGAAGCCGATGAACTGCTCCATCCCCGGCGACAGCAGGTTATAGCTTTGGAAGCTGAACCACAGCGTCATGCCAAGCGGAACGATCATCCAGCCCAGCAGCAGCAGGACCGAGGGCGCGACCATGAAGCGCGCAAGGGTTTTCTGGTGTCTTGTGGCCATCGGGCCGCGCCTCCCTACGCGGGTCGCGATCAGGTAAGATATTTGCGACAAGGGGCGGCCATGCGCCCCTTGTCATGAACAAGGCCAAACAATCGGGACCGGATTACTTGGGATAACCGGCCTTGGCCATTTCGCGTTCCGAGATCTGCTGCGCCATCTGCAGCGCCCGCTCGACCGTCGCCTGCCCGGCCAACGCGGCCGAGAATTGCTGGCCGACCGCCGTGCCAAGCGCCTGGAACTCGGGGATGCCGACCCATTGCGTGCCGATATAGGGCACCTGCACCGTGGTCGGGTTCTTCAGATCCGCGGACATGATGCTGTCCAGCGTGGGCTTCGCGAAAGGCGCGGCCTGCTGATATTCCGGGTTTTCATAAAGCGAGGTGCGGGTGCCCGGCGGCACGTTGGCCCAGCCTTCGGCCTTGGCGACTTCTTCGGTATAGGCCTTCGAGGTCGCCCATGCGACGAACTTCTTGGCCGCTTCCGGCTGGTCGCTGCTGGAGGGGATGGCAAGCGTCCATGCCCACAGCCACATGGCGGGCTTTTCGCCCTGCGGGGCCAACGCGTAGCCGACCTTGTCGGCAACCGTCGATTCCTCGGGGTTGGACACGAAGCTGGCCGCGACCGTCGCATCCATCCACATGCCGCATTTGCCGGTCTGGAACAGCGCGAGGTTTTCGTTGAACCCGTTCGAGGACGCGCCGGGCGGGCCTGCCTCGGTCATGATGGTGACGTAATCGGTCAGCGCCTTCTTCCACGCTTCGGACCCGAATTGCGGCTTCCAGTCCATGTCGAACCACGGCGCGCCATAGCTGGCCGCCATCGAGGTCAGGAAGGCCATGTTTTCGCCCCAGCCCGCCTTGCCGCGCAGGCAGATGCCATAGATCTCGTTCTGCTTGTCGGTCATCTTGCGGGCCGCGTCGAAGACGAAGTCCCAGGTCGGACGCTCGGGCATGGTCAGCCCGGCCTTTTCCATCAGATCCTTGCGATACATCAGCATCGCCGATTCGCCATAGAACGGCGCGGCATACAGCTTGCCATCCAGCGACAGGCCGTCGCGGATCGGCGGCAGGATGTCATCGGCGTCGTAATCGGCGCCCATGTCTTCCAGCGGCGTCAGCCAGCCCTGTTTCGCCCAGATCGGCACTTCGTAGTTGCCGACGGTCACGATGTCATACTGACCGCCCTTGGTCGCGATATCCGTGGTGACGCGCTGACGCAGCACGTTTTCTTCCAACGTGACCCATTCCAGCTGGATGTCGGGATTGGCGTCGGTAAAGGGCTTGGTCATCTTCTGCATGCGGATCATGTCACCGTTGTTCACGGTGGCGATGGTCAGCGTCTCGGCCATGGCGGGCGCGGCAAGCGCCGTCAGGGCACAGGCCCCCATCAGGCCGCGCAGCTTCATGTTCATCTTGGTCGTCCTCCCTAACGGATCAGCATTTGCCAATGCGGTGGGCAAATGCTCACACATCACGCGGTTTCTGTCAAGAGTATGACGTGGTGGGGGATCCGGGGATTGACAGGTCGTCCATTCCAAAAGCCGGCAGCCCCGGCGTTCGGGAAATGCACCTTTGGGAAATGCGCCGCGCAGGTCGTGCCGCGCGGCGCGGGAAAAGGCGATCAGGCGGTCTTGGCGCGCTGCGCCATCGTTGCCTCGGCCCACCATGCCAGTTCGTCCAGCATGGCGGTCAGGGCGGGCTTCAGATTGGCCTCGATCTCTGCCATCTCACCATCCGCACCCAAGGGAGAGACCTTGAAGAAATCGCCGCCGCCGATATGCACGGCATTGCGCAGCGGCACCATCATCAGTTCGACCGCGATGCCGCGCAGATGCTCAACGGCGCGGGCCGCCCCCACACCACCATAACCCAGCGCGGCGGCGGGTTTGCGGTTCCATTCCTTGTAGGCCTGATCCAGCGCGTTCTTCAGCGACCCGCTGACCGAGTGGTTATATTCCGCCGTCACGAAGATATAGCCGTCGAACTCGGCCAGCTTTTCCTGCCATTGCACGGCGCGCGGATCCTGCGAGGGCATCCACAGGTTCGACGCGGCCTCATTGAACAGCGGCAGGTCGTAATCGCGCAGATCGACCAGTTCAAAGGTCATGTCGTCGCGGGTCCGGGCGTTTTCCAGCAACCATGCTGCGGGCTTGTCGGCAAAGCGCGTGTCGCGGGTCGAGCCGATGATGATGGCAATATTCGGTTTGGTCATTGCGATGGTCCTTGATCCTGTGCCGCAATGCGGCGGGAACTTCCACCGGCAGGCTGGACCTTCGGACCCGTGCGGGCCAGACGTTCATTTCAGAAAGCGGCGTTCGGTTTTGGGAAACGTGTAGTGTCGGGAAACGGGGCAGATCGCTCTGCCCCGTCCGGTTTTATGCCAGCCATGCCTGCGCCCGCGTCACATCCTCGGACGACAGTTCATGCCCCGCGGGCAAGGTCTGGCTTTCAAGATCGGCCCCGCCCTGCCGCAGCGCGTTTTCCAGCGCGGGGGCCATGCGGCCGAACATGTCCCTTGCGCCGTTCAGCATCAGCACGCGGTGGCCCGACAGCGCCCCCTCGGGCAGCGGCGGCGGTTCTTCCAGCACCTGAATGCCGCGCAACAGCACGGCGCGGCTGATCGCCTGCGGGTAAAGCTGCAGGATCGCGCCGATCAGGTTCGCGCCGTTGGAATAGCCCAGAACGCCAAGCCGCGTCCGGTCCAGACCATAGGCCTGCACGGCATCGTCGATGAAGGCCACGAAGGCCTCGGCCTCGGCCCGGATATCGGCCTGATCGTATGTCACCGCATCGAAGCGGCGGAACCAGCGGTTGATCCCTTCTTCCGAGGACCGGCCCCTGCCCCCCAGCAGCGTCGCATTCGGCGCGATGCGGCTGGCCAGCGGCATCAGGTCGTATTCATTGCCGCCCGTGCCGTGCAGCAGGATCAGACTGCTGCGATCCGGTTTCTGCGGCTGGTGAAAGCGGTGAATGAAATGCAGTTCGCGCATCGGTGTCCTTTCCTCGCCCGGCAGGGCGAATTGTGGCAGCATCACGCGCAGATCCTCGGCGCGGGAATTTTCCATGGGCGGCACGAACAGCGTGCCGCCAAGATCCGTGGGGCTTTCGTCCAGCGTGAAGCCGGGCGCATCGGTGGCATATTCCAGCAGCGTGCCTGCCGGTTCGCGGACATAGAGCGACAGGAAATAGTTCCGGTCATGCACATTCGTCGCATCGGTGTCTTTCAGCGCCAGCCGCATGGCCCGCAGCGCATCAGCATCCGCCGCGCGGAAGGCGACGTGATCCAGGGTGCCGGTGCCCGGAATGCCCGGAAAGAACCCCGAGGCATCGCGGATATCCACCACATCGCGATCCGACACCATGCGCCCGCCCTGTTCGCGATAACCGAAGCGGGCGATGAAATCCCGCGTCTGCGCAGGCTGTTCCGAAAAGATCGTGACACCCCGCAGCCGGGTCGGCGCGATGGGATCGGGCAGCGGCGCGCTGGCGGGCAGATCGATCCCCACCAGCTTGACGATCACCCCATCGGGATCCTTCAGGCGCAGCAGGGTTTCGCCATGTTCCCGCAGCGGTCCCTCGACGGGAATGCGGGCGGTGATGGCACGGGTCAGCCATTCGCCGATGCTGGCAGGCGGCACGGCCAGCGCGATTTCCGCGACCTGACCATGGCCCACACGCCCCGGCGCGCCGTCTTCCCAGACCAGAAAACTGATCAGCGAACCGGGCGCGCCAAGCGCATCGCCGTAAAACAGATGCAACTGTTCGGCATCCTCGAACCCGCCCGTGCGCTTGACCAGCCGCAGGCCCAGAAAGCCTGCATAGAAATCGACATTGGCCTGCACCCGGCGGGTGATGCCGGTGACGTGATGGATGCCGGTGGGCATGATAAGACCTCCGTTAGCTTTCTTCGCGCTCAAGCACGCGCTGCACCGCCGGATCGGCGGCCATGCGGTCGTGCAGAGCCAGAACATTCGGCCATTTGGCCAGACCCTCGGGCAGCATCTTCGCCGCCCAACGCAACATCGGGAACGCATAGGCGTCCATGACCGAGCGTTTGCCAAGCACCCAGTCCTTGCCGTCCAGCTGCGCCTCCAGCAGCGTCAGACGCTTGCGCACCAGCTTGCGCCCGGCCTCTTGCACCGCCTCGCGGCCCTCGGTCTGCGTGGTGTAACGCTGGGGCATGAAGATCGGATAAAAGCTGGGATGCAGATCGCCGGTAAAGAAACCGGACCAGCGGTCAAGCTCGGCTGCGGCGCGCGGGCCGGTGCCGCCCGCCAGATCCGCCTCGGGGTGTTGGGCGGCCAGATAATGCAGGATCGCGCCTGCCTGCGTCAGCACCCAGCCGTCATCCTCGATCAGCGCCGGGACCATGCCCGAAGGGTTGACCGCCAGCAGCTCGGCCGAGCCGAATTCGACCGGCTGCGCCTCATAGGGCGCGCCGATCCATTCCAGCACGATATGCGGCGCAAGCGAGCAGGCGCCGGTGTGATAAAGCAGCTTGGTCATGGAATCCTCCGGGTTGTTCGATACCCGGAAGATAGCGCGGTCCGGCGTTTGCCCAAGGCGAAAATGCCCAAACGCGGCGTTCTGCCAGACCGAACGTCAGCCGCGATGCGCGCCCGCAGCCAGATCGGCGACAAAGCCCAGCACCTCGGGGACCGGGCGGCCTTCGCCGATCAGCTTGACGATGGCCGAGCCGACCACCGCGCCATCCGCGACCCCGGCAATGGCCTCGGCCGCCTCGGGGGTGGAAATGCCGAAGCCCACGACGACGGGCAGATTCGCCGCGGCCCGGATGCGCGCCACCTCGGGGGCGACATCGGCGGCATTCGCGGCCAGCCCGCCGGTGATCCCGGTGACCGAGACGTAATAGACAAAGCCCGAGGTGTTGCGCACCACGGCAGGCAAGCGGCGGTCATCGGTCGTGGGCGTCGCCAGCCGGATGAAGTTCAGCCCCGCCGCCTGCGCGGGCAGGCACAGTTCGGCGTCTTCCTCGGGCGGCAGATCGACGACGATCAGCCCGTCGATCCCCGCAGCCACCGCCTCGGACAGGAAGGCATCCACGCCGCGGGCATAGATCGGGTTGTAATATCCCATCAGCACGATCGGCGTCGCCGTGTCGGTTTCACGGAAGGCCCGCACCATGTCGAAGACCCGCGCGATACTGCCGCCCGCCGCCAGCGCACGCTGGCCCGCCGCCTGAATCGTCGCCCCGTCCGCCATGGGATCGGTAAAGGGCATCCCAAGCTCGATGATGTCCACGCCCGCACCGGGCAGGCCGCGCATGATCTGCAGCGAGGTGTCGAAATCCGGATCGCACCCCATCATATAGGCGACGAAGGCCTTGCCCTTGGTGTCGGCCAGCCGCGCGAAGGTGTCGTCAATTCTGCTCATGCGCCCCAGATCCCCTTGATAACCGCCAAGCCCTATCCCGGCTTTGGGTCAAAGATCAACGCCCGCCACTGGACTTGGACGCGTGGCCCCCATAAAAGGCGCGAAAATCCGGACAAAGGGGTGCATCATGGGCTTTCGTATGGGGATCGTCGGTCTGCCGAATGTGGGCAAATCGACGCTGTTCAACGCGCTGACGAAAACCGCCGCCGCGCAGGCCGCGAACTTCCCCTTTTGCACCATCGAGCCGAATGTCGGCGAGGTCGCCGTGCCCGATCCGCGTCTGGACAATCTGGCCGCGATCGCCGGCAGCAAGCAGATCATCCCGACCCGCATCACCTTCGTCGACATCGCCGGTCTGGTAAAGGGCGCCAGCAAGGGCGAGGGTCTGGGCAACCAGTTCCTTGCCAATATCCGCGAGGTGGACGCCATCGCCCATGTCCTGCGCTGCTTTGAAGACGGCGACGTGACCCATGTCGAAGGCCGCGTCGATCCCATCGCGGATGCCGACACCATCGAGACCGAGCTGATGATCGCCGATCTGGAATCGGTCGAAAAGCGGCTGGCCAATATCGCCCGCAAGCTGAAGGGCGGCGACAAGGACGCCGTGGCGCAGGAAAAGCTGCTGAAAGCCGCGCAGGCCGCGCTGTCGGACGGCAAGCCCGCCCGCACCGTGCAGGTCGCCGATGACGAACGCAAGGCATGGGACATGCTGCAACTGCTGACGGCCAAGCCCGTGCTGTTCGTCTGCAATGTCGAGGAAGACAAGGCCTCGACCGGCAACAGCCAATCCGACCGCGTGGCCGAAATGGCGCGGGCACAGGGCGCGGGCAATGTGGTGATCTCGGCCAAGATCGAAGAGGAAATCAGCCAGCTTCCCGCCGACGAGGCCCAGATGTTTCTGGATGAGATGGGTCTGTCCGAGGCCGGTCTGGATCGCCTGATCCGCGCGGGCTATGGCCTTCTGGGGCTGGAGACCTATTTCACCGTGGGCCCGAAAGAGGCCCGCGCCTGGACCATCCACAAGGGCACGCTGGCGCCGCAGGCCGCAGGCGTGATCCACGGCGATTTCGAACGCGGCTTCATCCGCGCCGAGACCGTCGCCTATGACGATTACGTCACCTATAAGGGCGAATCCGGCGCGCGCGAGGCCGGCAAGTTCCGCGTCGAGGGCAAGTCCTATACCGTCAAGGACGGCGACGTGCTGCATTTCCTGTTCAACGCCTGACACGAAAAAGCCCCCGGCGACGGGGGCTTTTTTGTTGGGTGGTGATGGCTGGCGCACCATCCTTCATCCAACGACATTGCACCTCAGGATGTCGCGGAAAGATCGGCTGCGGTGTCGGCTGCCGCTCTCAGATAGGCCCGCGACAAAAGACGGCCTTCCCGATGCAGGCGGCGCAGGAACGCGGGATCCGAAACCGGTCTGGAAAAGCCCGCCCGGGCCACCCCGGCCAAGGCGGATAGCAGCGTGAATGCCGCGCGTTCGGGATCATGGAACGTTGCATCGGACGCATGTTTCAGCGCCTGCGTCACCGCCGTTTCCAGCCTTTTGAACACATCGGGCGGCAGTCTGACCTGATCAATCGCCCCGGCAATGCGGTAAAGCGCCGTCGTCACCTCTGGACGTGCCAGCTTTACCGAGAAATAGGCATCGGCAAGCCCATCGGCCAGATCGGCAAGCGGTCGGGGCGCGCGGTCACGGCTGACCTTCTCGATCACCTCGGCCATTTCAACGAAATGCTGCAGCAGGATGGTGAACAGCAGTGCCTGCTTGTTCGGGAAATATTGATACAGCGTGCCGACCGACACCCCGGCCCGCTCGGCGACCCGGGTCGTTGTCAGACGGGCCAGCCCCTCGGTCAGCAAAACCTGAACCACCGCCTCATGGATTGCCTCGACCGTCGCGCCGGATCGCGACTGGACTGGGGTTTTTCTGGGCTTCAGATGACCCGGCACGGGGGGAACGGCGCTCTCCAAGGATGCGAATACCTTTCTGAAGGAGTGTTCAGGTATAGTCGGGACATCACAATCCGATCAAGCGGGTCCACAGGCGCGGCGGCCCGCCAACCCCTCAGCCAGCAAAGAGCATTCAGATGATCCATGACAGAAAAACGTCCGGCGGAAACGGCGTCAGCCGCAGATTGTTTCTGGCCTCGGCCACCGCCGCCGCATCTGCATCGCTGCTGCCGGGCACGGTCCCGCAGGCACAGGCGCGGGCAGCCCCCCGCGTCCTGGCCTTCAGCGATCATGAACCTTTGGGGGGAATGCGAACCCGGTTTCTGAAAGAGGTGGTCTTTCCCGCCATCGAGCGGGAATCGAACGGACGCCTGAAAATTCAGGACCATTGGGACGGGGACATCGCCGCAGCTTATGATGCGCTTGGCGCTGTCCGCTCGGGCACCACGGATATCGGCACGGTCGTGCCGGAATACACCGCCAAGGACCTGCCGCTGCACCAGATCTTCAAAAGCTTCGTCACAGGCCCGGTCGGCGGGCGGCAGATCGAGTTCTTCAACCGCGTCTATGCCGAAGCTGAGGCGTTCCCGGCCGAGTTGGATCGGAACAACATCGTACAGATCTATTTCGGCACCGGATATCCCGTGGCGTTCTTCCGCAATGCGCCCATGACCGGGCTGAACGATTTGAAGGGCGGCAAATGGCGCTCTGCCAGCTTCTGGCATCTGGATTTCCTGAAAAATGCCGGGGCCACCCCTGTCACCATGCGCTGGGGGCCGGAAATTCCACAGGCTTTGAAGGCAGGGCAACTGGACGGGCTGATGGTGAATGTCGACAGCGGCTATCTGCTGAAGGTCCATAAGACCGCGCCGCATGTTCTGGTGTCCAAGGATCTGTGGCTGGGCCATGTCTATATTCTGGCGATGAACAAGGATGTCTGGAACAGCCTTGCGCCCGAGGATAAAGCGGCCATCGGCCACGCCGCCGCGCAGTCCTATGCGACGCTGGGCGCCGAGATGGACCGAAGCTTCGACACGCAGTTGCAGGATCTGGCTAACGCCGGGGCGACGGTCCGGGTGCTCAGCAATCAGGAGGTCACGCAGTTCCAGACCGCCACGATGTACAAGGATGTGCAAGCGGCTTGGGCAGAGGCCCAGCAGCGCGAGGGCGTCGCGAATGCCGGCCCCGTAATGGCGCAGGTCACGGCGATTATGGATAACATGATGGGATAGGATGCGGGTCGGAGTGGTCGCGAAAGGCTGCCCCAAGACCTGCCGCTCTGCCCGAGCAGCGGGGTGGCCGACAATGATCGTCTATTGTTTGGTCCGTTCGGCAAGTCGGGCCTTAAAGGCGCAGAGCCATCTCCAAGCGATCCAATCCGGGTCCGAAACCGCAAGGAACAGCTCTGATCACGGTAAATCCGAAAGCCTCGTAAAAGCCGCTTGTGTGCTGGCTTGTCGACAAATCGACTTGCATAATTCCGGGAATTGAGCGCGCGAGCGCCAATCTGGTTTCGGTCAACAACCTGCCCAAACCCTGACCCTGCAGTGATCGTTCAACCATGCCCCATGACAGAGCTGCCGTCTTGCGGCTTGCGTCTATGCTTAGTCCGCCACAAGCGACGATGCCGGTGACATCCTCCAATACAATGTAGGGCGCGGCCGCGCGATCGGCGCTTTCAAGATGCTTTTGGAACTCTGCCCGCTCATCTGCTGCAAAGAAGGCGGGGACATTTCCGTCAAATATTGCAAGGCAGGACGACAAATCCTTCTCATCGTACGGGCGTAAGATTGGCGTGCGCATATGGGCTTTATACCGTGCAATAATCGACTGATCCATGGCATCGACCGCAGGCCGCGACATGAGGCTTTAGCCCCCGCCAAACAAGAATACCCCGATGCAGCGCATGACGTTTTTGATTGCAGGGGAAGCGACGCTGGCAGCTCAACATCAAAACGGCTGCTGCAACATCCGAGGAGATCCCGCATCATGGCTTGTCACTTGGCCAAATCCGCTCTCCCGGACCTGTCCCGCCCGGGAATTGCCACCCCATATGGGTAACTGTATCGATGACGCTGCACGAAAGTTCGACGACATGCGCATGGAGTTGCCGAAGATATGCAATGTCGATCGGCGTATCGAATACCTCTTTGCGTCGGTTCACAAAGAATGGCATCGACGCCCCGTTCCGATCTGGCGGCCGCCACGACCCATGGCACAGCACGTTCCGGATCGCGGCAGCCGTTTTGATGTGTTCGACAAGATCAGAAACGTTTTCGGTTGTTGTATCCGGATTTTCGCGTGCGGCCTTCCCATAGGCGTCCGCAAGGTTGCACAGCGGATCTGTCAATGCCCGCCCAAGCTTTTTTCAGCCAGGCCTCGTATTCAGCATGAATCTCTGCGCTGCTGTAGCGTCGCGTAGCCGTAAAGGCAAAGATTGCTTTTCCCAGCACCTCTTCAAGAAACCCGAATGACGCAATCACTCGGCCAAGCTGTTCCCAAAACTCTGCCGCATGCCGATGGGTAGGAAACCCCTCTGGAAGCTTTGATCGGTCGATAATCACGCTTGTAGCAGTATGTGGCTGGTTCATGGTCTTTCCACAGTAAAGACCTCTTCAGGCAATATTTAAAACCCAGCTTTCACTTGGGCGCTACCTTGTTATGACCACTGCGAAATTGCGCGAATAGACCATCGGCAAATGACTGGGCACATGTCAGCCCCTACCGCGTCAGATAAAAATCCGACACGCTGCTGACGCGCAGCTCCATCTGCGCAGACGCGCCCGCCATCACGTCGAACTCTGCCCATGCGGCAAGGTCAAGCCCGCTTTCCTCGGCAATGCCCGCCACCGGCACCTGACTGTCCTGAAAATCGCCAAAGACGAACCGCCCGCCCGAAGGCCGCGGCAGGTAATCCATCTGCGCGCGGCGATAGCCGATGGTGGTCAGTTCGCGCGTGTCGGGATGCACGAAGGCCAGCACTTTCCAGAAGGCCACCGGGATCTGCCGGTTGTAATACAGCGGGTCGACATCCGACAGCATCGGCCCGGTCATCACCGTCACGCGCAGGTTGGCGCGGTCGGTATTGTCCAGCACATAATCCTCAAGCTGCAACCAGATGCCGCCGTTGAAGCCCTGCCGCTGCGGCGCGACATTGGTGATGTGGAACGTATCGGCATCGGCCTGTTTCGCGATGTCACGGCTGCCCCAGTTCGGATCCTCGCGCCGGGTCATGTGGCCGCGGCTGAACAGGCCCCGGCGTTCGTCGCCATAGCCTTCGCGCAGGTTCTGCAACTGCGGGTCAATGCGCGGATCGCGCCGCCATGTATTCGTGCGCGGCACATCGCGGTCCGATTGCGCGCCGTCGATATTGCAGGCGCTGTAAAGCGGCAACCCGCGCGAGCGCGACATGCGGACCGAGAAATGCGTATAGCGCAGTTCCGTCGGATCGCCCTGCCCCCGCGCCTCGGGCAGCAATTCGACCAGATCATCCGACCAACGCCCGGCACCGGGCAAGGGCAGCGGCGTATCGGACAGGATGAAACCCGGATCATAGCCCTGACGGTCGGCGTAATCCCCCAGCGGCCAGACGCCTTCGGTCACGCGCAGCGCGTCAAGCCCGCCTGCCGGGCCAAAGCTTTGCCGCATCAGCGCAGCATGGCTTTCGCGGGCGGGTTCAGCTTGAAGATCTTTTCGCGCGACAATTGCCAATGCGCCAGATCGGCGGCATGGCGTGAAATCTCGGCAAAGCGGCCCTTGACGCGGATGGTGCCCGGCACGATTTCCTCGGCTGGCAGGGGCTGCATATGCGCCAGCGCCTGCGCCGTTTCCTCGCGGCTGGGATCGCGGTCGTCCGAATAGACGAGCACGCAGTTTTCGATCTTTTCGCGTTGCGTCTTCATCATTCTACCCTTGGTCAATCAGACCGGCCTACCCTTGGTCAATCAGACCGGCACCCTCATAGTCCGGGCCAAAGCCGATCGGCGTCGCATGGCTGTTCGCCATCCTTATAATGTCGTCCGAGCGCTGCTGGTTGCGTTCAGCGCCCAGAATTCCGGGGTTTCGCGACAGCAGCCGGGCAAACAGCCCCGCCACCGCGGGACAGGCCATCGAGGTGCCGTCCATCACCCCTTTGGAATCCTTGCTGACCCAAGATATAATGCCAACACCCGGTCCGATAAAGTCCACTTCCGGTCCGATATTGCTGAATTCCGCGAAAAAGCGGTCCTTCACCGGCGCGGGATGTCTGGCAATGCTGCGCGGGGTCATCACGCCGTCGGGCCACGCACCGATCACACCACCCGCCGACACCGCCGCCACCACCGCCGACCGCGCCGGATACGACACAGGCGCCTGGTAATCATTGCCGGTCGCCGCCACGCAGACCACCCCCAAGGCCCGCGCCCGCCGCACCTCGCGCGAGATCGAGACCGGCTCCGAGGGCTGGCCAAGGCTCAGGTTGATGATGTCGCAGCCATCATCAACCGCCTTGCGGATCGCCTGCGCGATGGCAAATTCGCTGGCGCCTTCTTCATCTGCCGCAAAGACGCGATAGGAATGCAGCACCGCCGCAGGGGCCACGCGCGCGATGATGCCCGCGACATGCGTGCCATGACCGTCGCCATTGTCATACCATTCATCGGCGGGCTCGGTTCCGGTGGTGTTCAGCCCGCGGTCCAGCAGCAGTCCCGGCGCGGGATCGACGCCGGTGTCGATCACGGCCACGCGCACGCCCTTGCCGTCGCCGGGCTTGGCCGCCGCCAGCATGCGGTCCAGCCCGTCGCGAAAGCCATCCTTGATGGGCTCAAGCTTCAGATCGACCGAGGTCACGCCATCGGGCGTCACCTCGATATTCTGCACCCCCATCGGCCAATAGCCCGACAAGGGTTGGCAGATCACCGCGTCGATGCGGGTCTGCGCAGCGGGCAGCGGGGTCGAGAACTGGCCGTTTTCATCTGTCTTGACCTCGGAAATCCCGAAGCCCCGGCGTTCGTCCAGCACCACGATGACATCCGCCCCCGCCACGGGCTTGCCGGTCGCCGCGTCCGTGCAGCGCAATTCCAGCACCTTGGCCGACCGGAACGCGCCGGGCTTGGCCTGTTTGCGGATGATGTTCATCGGGCCATAGCGCAGCGGATACAGCATCAGTTCACGCCGCACGCGCAGGCCGGGATAGGCGCGCTGCAAGGCGCGGGCCTGCAGCGGGGCCATGCTGACCAGCGAGGCCTCGTTTTCACCGATGGAATCCAGCAGGCGGATGCGGCCCGCATCGGTGTCCAGAATCCGCAGCGGCGGGCGGATCGCCGGGGCCGCGCCGTCATCGCTGCCGCTGGCCGTGCTGGCCGGACGCATGCCCGCCTTGCGAAACAGGCGGTGATGCATGTTGCGAAACAGCTGAAAGCTGGTCGTCTCCATGCTGTCGTTGAAGACGTTGTCCTCGGGGACGATGACATAGCGGGCGGATTTGCGGGACATCGGGGCGGCTCCTTGCATGCAGGGTTCAGGCTACACGTCCGGGGCGATTTCGCCAGATGCCGCGGCAGCGGATCGGCGGGTTCCCCCCGCCGCCTCGGCCGGTCGCGTATCGCCTTGCCCCGCATCCCCCGGAAAAACACGGCTTCTTTTGTCGTGTAATAATGCGCGAGTCGTGTTACCCTGTTCCCGTGGCGCGATAGTCGCGCTTTCGGAAATGGAGGATACGCAATGACCGGCAAACGCATCAGCGCAGTCCAGCAAGCCATGTTCGAGGAACGGCGCAAGCTGAAGGGCGCCGCAGACGTATTCGATGACAGCGCCGCCGTGGACGCGGCGCAGGCGGGCCAGAACCTGCCCGACAGGTGGGAGCGTCTTTACGACGCCTTGGCCAGATAAGGCGGTGACCAGATAAAGGGCCAGCCAGATAACGGGGCGGCGGGGGAAACCCCGCCGTTTCCTTCTTGCGCGGCATCCGGCTTTGGAAACCCGCAAGATTTGCGCAAATCGCAAAACTGACTGCGCTTCGTGCCAATCCATCACGCCCCGTCCGGCTATCCTCTGCCGTAGGGCCGACCGGAACGGATCGGCCAGCCAACACGGAGGAATGGAAAATGAAGCGCCAGATCGCCATTGCAATTTTCGCCTCGCTCGCGGTGCTGCCCCGCGCCGAAGCCGCCGAACCCGCCGCCTGTCAGGCCCCCAGCTTTTCCGATGTGGGCTGGACCGACATCACCGCCACCACCGCGACCTCGGCCCTTGTGCTTGAGGCGCTGGGATACAAGCCCGAAGTGCAGATCCTGTCCGTCGCCGTCACGTTCGAATCGCTGAAAAAGGGCGATACGGATGTGTTTCTTGGCAACTGGATGCCCCTGCAGGATCCGATCCAGAAGCCGCTGGTCGATGCGGGCGATATCGAGGTGGTGCGCCCCAATCTGGAAGGTGCGCTGATCGGCTTTGCCGTGCCCAAGGCGACCTATGATGCCGGACTGAAGACCTATGCCGATATCGCCAAGTTCAAGGATCAGCTGGGCGGCAATATCTATGGCATCGAAGCCGGCAGCAGCGCCAACGCCACCATCCTGAAAGCCATCGAGGAGAACAGCTTCGATCTGGGCGATTTCCAGCTGGTCGAATCCAGCGAACAGGGGATGCTGGCGCAGGTGCAGCGCGCCATCGGGGCAAAGCAGCCGATCCTGTTCTTTGGCTGGCGTCCGCACCCGATGAACGTGCGCTATGAGCTGGAATACCTGACCGACGGTCAGGACATGTTCGGCCCGCAGGACGGCACGGCGACGGTGATGACCAACACCCGCAAGGGCCTGACGGCGGATTGCCCCAACCTTGGCAAGTTCCTGTCCAATCTGGCCTTCTCGGTCGAGGCCGAGGATATGATGATGTCCTATATTCTGGACGACGGCATGGAGCCGCGCGCCGCTGCCGAACGCTGGCTGAAGGACAATCCCGCCGCGCTGGACACATGGCTGGCGGATGTCACCACTTTCGACGGCCAGCCCGGACTGGATGCCGCCAAGACCGCGCTGGGGCTGTAGGCTCAGCCTCGTGAGCTGCGCCGGGCGGCGGAGGGCGGATGCCCGAACCGCCGCCTGAAGGCCCGCGACAGCGACGCGATCGAGGCAAAGCCGGTCCGCACCGCCACATCCGCCATGCCCAGATCGGTATCGGTGATCAGCCGCCGCGCGGCCTGCAACCGCAGCGACTGGTAATAGGCGGCGGGCGAGGTCTCGACGATCTCGCGAAACAGCCCCTCCAGCGTGCGGGTCGAACAGCCGACCCGCTCGGCAATCGCGGCGATGGGCAGGGGGCTGTCCAGATGTTCCTCCATGATGCGGATGGCGGTGGCAAGGCGCTGCTCCAGCCGCCCGGCCCGGCCCAGCGACACAAGCGGCTGCGCGTCCGAGGGCAGCCGCACCTCTTCATAGACATAGAGGCTGGCGACGTTCAGCGCCGCGCCAAAGCCCTGCCGTGCGCGGATCAGCGCCAGCATGAAGTCCAAGGCAGGCGCCGCGCCGCCGGTGGTGAAGACCGGGCCATCGACGACCCAGCGGTCGGGGATGACACGGACCTGCGGAAAGCGGGCGGCGAAATCCTCAAGATCCTCCCAATGGGTGGTGGCCTTGCGCCGGTCCAGCAGCCCCGCCATGGCCAGCACCCAGCTTCCCGCCTCGACCCCGCCGGTCAGCCGCGCGCGCCTTGCCCCCTGACGCACCGCCGACAGGATGGCGGGCGTGGCGTGGCGCATGACGTTGAAGGCGGCCACCACGATCAGCAGGTCACAATCATGCTGCGGCTGGAACGCGCCATCCACCTGCACCGGCAGCCCGCAGCTTGTGGTGACGGGCCGCCCATCCGCGGACACCACGCTCCAGCGGTAAGGCTGGGCCCCTGCGGTGCGGTTCGCCGCGCGCAACGGATCCAGCGTGGCCGCAAGGCTCATCAGCGAGGCGTCGGGCAGCACAAGGATCGTGGCGCGAAGCGGCTGGTCAGAGGGCAGAAACAGCATGGCTGCGCTTTTTCATCAGATCACCGGCGCCGCAGGTTAAGGGCGGACCCGCCCCGCCCGTCAAGTCGCAGGCTGTCCGACAAAGCGTCCCGCGCCCTCGGCAGGCATGTCCCTGTGCCGCGCCGCCCAATCCGACAGCGCCTGCGCCACGGCGGCATCGGGCAGGCTGGTGCGCCTTGCAGTCAGGTCGGTATGCAGCAGCATGGTTTCCACCGTCGCGGCCAGCGTGCCATCGCCGCGCCACAGCCGGTGGAACAGGTGCATCTTCTTGCCCTGCCCGCCCAGCACCTGCGTCGTCACGGTAAGACGGTCGCCCGCATGGATCTCATCCAGATAGCGGATGTGGTTTTCCACCGTGAAATAGCTTTTGCCCGAGGCGACATAGCCCGCATCAGCGCCGACCATTTCCATGAAGCGATCCGTCGCCAGCGAGGCGGCTTCCAGATAATGCGTCTCGTTCATGTGGCCGTTGTAATCGGTCCATGTGACCGGAACCTGCCGCGTGGCGGTGACGGGCAAACCGGCCTTTTCGCCCGGTTCGGGCAGGCTGGCTTCGTGGTCGCGCACCACGCCCCCCGCCCCGCTGCCAGACCGGCGCAGCGCCCGGATCATGCCCACGACATTGTCGTCGCGCAGCCGCTCCAGATCGCGGATCGACAGATGACCCGATTGCGCATCCGACTGGCCCGCGATCAGATCGACCAGTTCGTCGTTGAATTCCGGCACATCCATCAGCTTGGTCCATGGCCAGGACAGCGCCGGGCCGAACTGCGCCATGAAATGTTTCATCCCGGCTTCGCCCCCGGCGATGCGATAGGTCTCGAACAGGCCCATCTGCGCCCAGCGGATGCCAAAGGCCATGCGGATGGATTCGTCGATTTCCTCGGTCGTGGCGATGCCGTCCTTGACCAGCCACAACGCCTCGCGCCAGACGGCTTCCAGCAGGCGGTCGGCGATATGGGCGTCGATTTCCTTTCTGACGATCAGGGGGAACATGCCGATGCCGCGCAGGATGTCAGCGGCGCGGGCGCAGGTGGCGGCATCGCCGACCAGTTCGACCAGCGGCAGCAGATAGACCGGGTTGAACGGATGCGCCACGACCGCGTTCGTCCCCGCCTGGTTGAGCTCGGACGGTTTGAAGCCCGAGGTGGACGAGCCGATGATCGCATCGCCCGCCGCCGCCGCAATGGCAGGCAGCACCCTGTGCTTCAGCGGCAGGCTTTCCGGCACGCTTTCCTGCACCCATTGCGCGCCCGCGACCGCAGTTGCCAGATCGGCGTGAAAGCTGAGGCGCCCCTCGGGCGGCAGCGCGCGGTCGTAAAGCGCGGGCAGCGCGCGGCGGGCATTGGCGATCACCTCGCCGATCTTGCGTTCGGCCTGCGGGTCGGGATCGAAGACCGCCACATCCCAGCCGTTCAGCAGGAACCGCGCGGCCCAGCCGCCACCGATGACGCCGCCGCCGACGATCGCCGCCTTCATGCTGCCACCCCTTGCGGCGCGCGCTTCACCAGCCCCAGCTTTTCGCGCACGGCGGCCGGGCCGATCACCCGCGCGCCCATGCCCTCGATGATCGAGACGGCGCGTTCGACCAGTTGCGCATTCGTCGCAAGCTGGCCCTTGCCCAGCCACAGATTGTCCTCAAGACCCACGCGGACATTGCCGCCCGCCAGCACGGCGGCGGCGACATAGGGCATCTGATCGCGCCCAAGGCTGAAGGCCGACCACGACCAGTCCTGCGGCACGTTGTTGACCATGGCCATGAAGGTGTTCAGGTCATTGGGCGCCCCCCACGGCACACCCATGCAAAGCTGGACCAGCGCCGGGCCGGTCAGCGTGCCTTCGCGCACCAGTTCCTTGGCGAACCACAGATGGCCGGTGTCGAATGCCTCGATTTCCGGCTTCACGCCCAGCCGCGTCATCATGCCCCCCATGGCGCGCAGCATTCCCGGCGTGTTGGTCATGACATAATCGGCTTCGGCAAAGTTCATCGTGCCGCAATCCAGCGTGCAGATCTCGGGCAGGCATTCGGCGATATGCGCCATGCGCTCGGTCGCGCCCACCATGTCGGTGGCGGCGGCGTTCAAGGGAAACGGCGCTTCGGTATTGCCGAAGACGATATCGCCGCCCATGCCAGCGGTCAGGTTCAGCACGACATCCACATCGGCATCGCGGATGCGGTCCGTCACCTCGCGGTAATAGTCCAGCTTGCGCGAGGGCGCGCCGGTTTCGGGGTCGCGCACATGGCAATGCACCACCGCCGCGCCCGCCTTTGCCGCCGCAATCGCGCTGTCGGCGATCTGTCTGGGGCTGCGCGGCACATGCGGCGAACGGTCCTGCGTGGCCCCCGATCCCGTGACGGCGCAGGTGATGAAGACATCCTTGTTCATGGCAAGAGGCATGGCGAAAACTCCTGATCGGCTGGCCGTGTGATGGGCTGATGCTAGGGGGTTGCGGCAGGCCGAGATTGTCCTATTCTGCCGTGATCTTGTCCCAAAAGGTCAGCATTCGTGGTCCGCATCGGTTTCCTGCTGTGTCAGGGCTTTTCCAACATGGTGCTGTCCTGCCTGCTGGAACCGCTGCGGGCCGTGCGCGATCAGGCGGGCATCGACATCCGCTGGCAGGTGCTGACGCCGGACGATGCGCCGGTCAGGTCCTCAAGCGGGCTGACGGTGACGGCGGATGCACAGGCCGCGGGCGCGCTGGATGTGCTGGTCGTGGTGGCGGGCTATGGCTATCGCGACCATGCGGGCGGGGCGGCGCTGCGGCGGGTGTCGGGGCTGGCGCGGCACAGCCGTCTGGTGATCGGCGCCGACAGCGGGCCGTGGCTGCTGGCGCAGGCCGGGCTGCTGGAGGGCCAGCGCGCCACGCTGCATTGGTCGCTGCTGGCCGAATTCGCCGAGGCCTTTCCCGACATCGCCGTCGAGCCTTCGGCCTATGTCGCGGCGGGCCGGATCTGGACCTGCGGCGGCGCGGCGGGGGCGCTGGATCTGATGCTGGCCTTCATTGCCGAACGCTTCGGACAGGCCAATGCCTTCATCGCCTCGTCGATGTTTCTGCATGATGCCGACCGCAGCGATGCGGGCCCCGCCCGCGCGCCGGGGCTGCCGCGCAAGGGCTCGGCCCGGTTGCGGCAGGCAATGAACCTGATGATCGGATCGGTCGAAACGCCGCTGCCGCTGGCCCGTATCGCGTCGGCCTGCGGCGTGTCGGTCAGCAAGCTGGACCGGCTGTTTCGCAGCGAAATCGGCATGCCGCCGGGTCGCTATTTCCAGATGCTGCGGCTGTCGCAGGCGCGCGAACTGGCCGCCAGCACCGATTTCGACCTGCGCGAGATCGCGCTGCGCTGCGGCTATGGCGATGCGGCGGCGCTAAGCAAGGCGCATCGCCGGGTCTATGGCCAGCCGATCCGCGCCGCACTGGCGCAGCGCGGCGGCGCAGGCTAGGCCACCTGTTCGGGCGACAGGCCCGGCAGATCGAAGGTCTGATGCGACCGGCAATAGCCATGCCCGCCCATGCGCCCCAGCGCGTCCAGCCCCACCGGGTCGATATGCAGCCGTTCGTTCACGATCGAGGACCGCACATGCATCGCCACCACCTCGCCCAGCACGATCTCGCGCGAGGCGCTGACCGACAGGGTGACATAGCGGCGGCATTCCATGGCGACGGGGGCCTCGGCGATGCAGGGGGCGGCGACATGGGTGCCGGGCATGGTGGTCAGCCCGGCCCGCGTCACCTCATCGACGCCGGGCGGAAAGGCCACCGCCGTCACGTTCATCGGATGCAGATTGGCGTGATCGACGATATTGACGGTGAATTCGCCGGTTTCGCGGATGTTGTGGCCGGTATCCTTGAAGCGCAGATCGTCGTGGTTTTCCACGCCGATGGCCAGAATGGCGGGATCGGCGGACAGCACGTTGAAGAAGCTGAAGGGGGCTGCATTGACCCGGCCCTGCCGGTCGACGGTCGTGACCCATGCGATGGGGCGCGGCACCACCGCGCCGATCAGCAGCTTGTATCGGTCGCGCGCCGACAGATCCGCAAAATCGAAGCGGGTGAAATCCGATTGCGGCGGGGCGGCGGTCTGTTCCTGCATGAGGCGGGCCTTCTTAATCAGCGTTGTTCAGATAACGGCCAAGGATGGCCGCCACATCCGGTTCCTTGACCGGATCGTCGGAATTGGCGCGGTCCTCGACCGCGTGCAGATGCGCGTCCATGATCGCCAGCGCGGCTGGCAGATCCTGCGCGGCCAGCGCGTCGATCAGGCGCAGATGCTCTTCGATGCCGCATTCGGCGGAATGCGGGCGGCCGAACCGCGCAAGGATCAGCGAGGCGCGCGACACGATGCGGCTGACAAATCCCGTCAGTTCGGCCGAGCCGGTCAGTTCGGCCAGCAGGATGTGGAATTCCCCCGACAGCCGGATCGACCGCGGGCTTGAGGCCCGCAGCGCCCGCTCTTCTTCGCGCACATGGCTGCGCAGGGCGTCGATGCTGTCCTTGGACATGCGGCGGCACAGCCGGGTGATGACCTCGTGTTCCAGACAGCGGCGCAGGGCGAACACGTCCTCGGCCTCGGCGAATTCGGGCATGGCGACGGCGGCGCCGCGATTGGGCCGCATGTCGACCAGCCCGTCGGCCATCAGCCGCACCAGCGCATTGCGCGCCGAGGTGCGGCTGACGCCGAAGGTCTCACCGATGGAATCCTCGGGCAGCTTGGTGCCGGGCTTCAGCGCCTGTTCCAGAATGGCCCGCCTGAGCGAGGCATAGATGGAATCGCTGCGGATGCTGGTGGTGGACATGACGGGATCCGTTCAGAAAGGGGAATGGCGCTGGCCGGTTGCTGGGCTGATCGGGCTTTACGGCATGGGTCACGATCCGGATACGGAGAATACGGCCTGCGGCTGGTCTGCGCGGATCACCTGCCCCGCCGGGTTGTGAAAACTGCGCCTGCCGCGCTTCCAGCCCATCGCCACGCGGGGCAAGCTGCGGATCGCCCCCGCGCGGTCGGTGCAGTCCAGCAGGACGATATCGGCATTTGCGCCCACGCACAGGCCGTGGTCGCGACGCAGGATGCGGGCCGCGTCCTCGGCCACCATGGCGAAGGCCGCGTCCATATCGGCATCGCAGGCAAGCTGCGCCACATTGGCATAAAGGTTCGCCATGCGCAGCAGTGAGCCATCGCCGAAGGGCGTGAACGGGTTCAGCACATTGTTCGTGGCGATCGAGGTCAGCACGCCTTGACCCCGCATCAGATGCGCGGGCGCGATGCCGCGCGGCACCAGCCTGTCGCGGTCGCGCCCGGTCAGGAACAGGTCCGTCGCGGGCAGCACGGTCAAGGCGATGCCCGCCTGCGCCAGATCACGGCCGATCCGTGCCACCTGAGCAGGCGGCATGGCCGACAGGTTGGTGACATGGCCGATGCTGACGCGCCCCTGCCAGCCCCGCGCTGCCGTCTGCGCGATGACGGCGGGCAGGTTGGTGTGGCCGGGGTCCAGATCGAAATCCAGATGGAAATCGACATCCACATCGAATTCGCCCGCAATGTCGAAGATGGTGGCGATGTGGCGCGCGGGATCCGGATCTGCATAGGGGCATCCCCCCACCATATCCGCGCCGCGCCGCAGCGCGTCGCGCAGCATGTCTATGGTCTGGGGTTCCTGCGTCAGCCCCTCTTGTGCAAAGGCGCAAAGCTGGATGTCGATGGCGAAGCGGTAATCCTCGCGCAGGCGCAGCAGCGCGTCCAGCGCGCGAAAGCCGATGCGCGGGTCCACCTCGACGAAGCTGCGCATCAGCGTGGTGCCATGCAGGATGGCGCGTTCCACCAGCCGCGCAGCGCGCGCATAGACGTCCTGCGCCGTGAAATCGGCCTTGGCGCGGGCGGTCTGGGCAATCGCCTCGGGCAAGGTGCCTTCGCAGATCGTGCAGCGGCCAAGGATGTCGGCCTTGTCCAGATGGATATGGCTGTCAGCAAAGCCCGGAAAGGCGAACATGCCCTGCGCATCGGTCACCTCGCGCGCAGGCCCCTGCAGCGCCGGGCCGATGGCTGCGATGAGGCCCGCGCTGACGGCGATATCGGCCAAGGCGTCCTGCCCGGCGATGCGGGCATTGCGGATCAGCAGGTCGAGCATGACGGCTCCGCAAAGATCGCGCCGCCATCGCTGCGCGGGTCGTGGGCGGCATCCGTGCCGCCATCCGGTCCGATGCGGATCACCCCCGCCTGCCCGCCCAGCGGGCTAAGCGCGGGAAGCGGCGAAAGCTCATGCCCGCGCGCCAGCAGGGCGTCGGTGGTGGTGGTGGGCAAGCCGTCCTCAAGCTTCAGGCTGTCGCGGCTGTCGGAAAAGGTGCGGCCCAGCAGAAAACGCGGACGCGCCAGCGCCTCGGCGGCGGACAGGCCGTGGTCGATCAGCAGCGACAGCAGCAGGCTCAGCGTCTGGGGCTGTCCGTCCGCGCCCTGCGTGCCATAGATCAGGCGCGGGCGACCGTCAGGCCCCAGCGCCATGCCGGGGTTCAGCGTATAGAACGGCCGCTTGCCCGGCGCGATGGCGTTGGGATGGCCGGGCTGCGTGGTGAAGGCCGCGCCCCGGTTCTGCCAGATGATGCCGGTATCGCCCAGCATGACGCCGCTGCCCCAGTCGAAATACAGGCTTTGCAGCACGCAGGCCGCGCGCCCCTGCGCATCGACCGCCGCCAGAAAGGCGGTGTCGCCCGGTTGCCAGGGTTGCGGCCAGTCCATCGCCCGGTCGCTGATCCGGCCCGCCGCCGCGTCCAGTCGCGCCGCATCCAGCAGCGCCGCCGGATCAAGCGGCGCGAAACGCGGATCGGCAATCGCGGGGCGATCCAGAAAGGCCTGCTTCACCGCCTCGACCAGATGGTGATGAAAGGCGTCGCCATCGGGGGCCATCCGGCCCATCTGAAAGCGTTGCAGGATGCCCATGATCTGCAAGGTGGTCGCGCCCTGCGTCGGCGGCGGCGGCGCATGCAGCGTCAGGCCGCGATAATCCAGCCGCAGCGGCGCGACACGCCGGGTCTGCGTCGCAGCCAGATCGGCGGCGGTCAGGGGCGCGCCCGCATTCCGCAGCGCATCCGCGATCCGCCCCGCCAGTTCGCCCCGGTAAAAGCTGGCCGCGCCGTCGCGGGCGATCAGGCCCAGCGTGCGGGCCAGATCGGGCTGCCTTTGCCAGTCGCCATCGGGCATCAGCGGCGCGGTGCCGCGAAATTCCTGCCAGAACCGCTGCGAGGCCGACACGGCAAAACCGTCCTGCGCCAGCCCGATGGCGGGTTGCAGCAGATCCCCCAGCGACCGCGTGCCGGACCACGCATCGCGGGAATGGGCCAGCAGGTGGTCCCAGCTGTCGACCAGCGCCGCCGTCGTCAGCATCGAGCCCGGCCCGCGCTGGTCGATCTGCATGACGGGCGTGGTGGTGGCCTGCCCGATCCCCAGATAGCAATCGACGGACCCTTTCCCATCGGTGACCATCCAGACGGCATCGCCGCCCAGCCCGCAGAAATGCGGATAGCTGACCGCCAGCGCCGCGCCCGCGGCAACCAGCGCCTCGATGGCATTGCCGCCTTGGGCCAGCACATCCGCCCCGGCCTTGGCCGAGGCGTCATGCGGCGATATGACGACCGCTCTGGTCATTCTGCGGTATAAACCAGCGTGCGTTCCTCTTGCGGGGGCAGGAAGTCGCGGGTGAAGACGGCGCTTGCCTCGGGCTTTGCGGGCAGCTCATAGCCCTCGGCCACGATGTCGATGGCGCGGGTCAGGCGGGCATCGTCCAGATCGCCCAGACCGATGCGCTGCGATTCCGGCGATTGCATCAGGCGTTCGTAAGCAAAGATCATGCGGTCCCGTTCCAGATCGGCCTTGGCAAGGTTGTCATAGGCGGTGATCGAGGCCGCGCCTGCATCCAGATCGGTGCCGATCTCGATCGCGGCACGGTTGATCGCCCGCACCAGCCCGCGCACGGCGTCGGGATTTTCGGCGATCAGCTTGCGCGACACCATGACGCCATTGGAGTAAAGATCCAGCCCGAAATCTCCGAAGTTCAGCCAGTTGTAATCGGCTTCCGGATCCTGCCGGTTGTTGATGAGGTTGAACCAGCCGGTAATGTTGAAGACCAGCGCGCCGTCGATATCGCCCTTGATCAGCATCGGCTCTTGCAGGTTAGGCGCAAGGTTGGTGATCTGCAACTGCGCCGGGTCGATGCCGTTCTTGCGGGCAAGCACCGTGACCAGCCGCGTCGTCGGCGTCCCCTGCGCGCCGCCAAGGGTCTTGCCCAGCAGATCGGCGGGCGTGGTGATGCCGGTTTCCTTGCGCGAGGAAATGGCAAAGGGCGGCACGCTCCACATCTGATAGACCATGACCGGGGTTTCCTCGGGCCGGGTCGCGGCGTTCTGGATGATGGCGTTGATGTCGCCGAAGCCCGCGTCATAGGTGCCCGACATGATGCGCGTGACCGTCGCGCCCGAGCCTTCGCCCTGATCGATGGTGACGTTCAGGCCTTCGTCCTTGAAATAGCCCTTGCTCAGCGCCAGCAGCATCGGCGCGTCCGAGCCTTGGGTCTTCCAGCCCAGCGTAAAGCGGATGTCGGTTTCGGCCAGCGCCGTGCCCGTCAGGGCAAGGCCAAGGGCGATGGATGCGGCAAGTCGTTGGAACATGGCAGTCTCCGGGTTGTCTGGGTGGGGGATGACGGGATCAGGCGGCAGCGTCCGAGCGGCGGTTGGCCCAGCCGACGAAACGCCGTTCGATCAGGGAAAACAGGACGTAAAGCGCGACCCCAAGAAAGGCCAAGATGAACAGCCCGGCAAAGACCAGCGGCACATCGAAATTCGACGAGGCGGCCATCATGACATTGCCGATCCCCTTGTTCGAGGCGACGGTCTCGGCCAGCACCGTGCCGACAAAGGCGAAGGTCGCGGCGATCTTCAGCGAGGCGAAGAAGAAAGGTGCGGTGCGCGGCAGGCCGACATTGACCAGCACATCCATTTTCGACGCGCCAAGGGCCTTCAGCACGTCCTCAAGCTCGGGCTCGGTGCTGGCAAGGCCGGTGGCGATATTGACGACGATGGGGAAAAAGCACATCGCCAAGGCCGTCAGGATGGCCGGGACCGGACCCGCGCCGAACCACAGCACGAAGATCGGCACCACGGCGACCTTGGGGATCGAGGAAAAGCCGATCAGCAGCGGATAGGCCGTGTCATAGGCGATGCGCGACGTGCCGATCAGAACGCCGATCACCACGCCGACCACCACCCCCAGCGCAAAGCCGATCATCGTCGTCCACAGCGTTTGCAGGATATGCGGCCACAGCACCGGCATTCGCTGCACCATCACGGCAAAGATCTGGCTGGGCCGCGGCACGATCAGATCCGAGATGTTCAGGCTGAGGCACAGCAATTCCCATGCCAGAAAGAACCCGACGATCAGGGCGGCGGCCCATGCGCGGCGACGAAAGTGATAGCTGCTCATGCTGCGGTCTCCGCCGGCTGGTTGCGTGCGGCGATGATCTTTTCGCGCAGGGCCTGGTTCATGGCGACGAAATCCGGCTCGAATGTCATGGCGACGGTGCGGGGGCGCGGGAAATCGACCGGGCTGTTGTCGATGATGCGGCCGGGGCACGCGCTCATCACGCAGATGCGGCTGGCAAGGAAACCGGCCTCTTTCAGGTCATGGGTGACAAGGATCACCGTGGGCTTGCGCTTCATCCACAGCGTCTGCATGGCGTTCCACAGCTCTTCGCGGGTGAACTGGTCCAGCGCGCCAAAGGGTTCGTCCAGCAGCAGAAGCTGCGGCTCGTGGATCAGGGCGCGGCACAGATTGGCGCGCTGCAACATGCCGCCCGACAGCTGCCACGGATAATGGCCTGCGAATTTCGACAGGCCGACATCGTCCAGCATGGCATGCACGCGGTCGCGGTATTCGCCGCGCTTCTTGCGGGCAAAATCCTGGCGAAACGGGCGCACGATGCGCAAAGGCAGCATCACGTTCTTTTCGATGGTCAGCCATGGCAGCAGGGTCGGGTTCTGAAACGCCATGCCCAGCCGCAGCGCCTTGGCCTTGACCTCGCGCCCGCCGACCAGCACGTCGCCAGTCGTCGGCTCCAAAAGCCCGGCGGCCAGCCGCAGGATGGTGGACTTGCCGCAGCCCGAGGGGCCGACAAGGGCCAGAAACTCGCCCTGCCTGATGGTCAGGTTCGTCGGCTGCAACGCGGGAACCGCGCGATCTGCCGGGCCGAAGGAAACCGAGGCCTCCCACAGTTTCACGGCGTCGGCCTGATGTCTTGCGGCTGATTGCATCGTCGTCTCATGTCCTGCATCCGGGTATGGATGCAGTAGAGGCATAAATTGCGTTCATTATAGTTTTTTAATTGTATGCAATTTTTAATTCACCAAGCATACGTTTTCCTGCCGGTTGCGGCGGCAAATCCGCGGGCATCGCCGCATATCCGGGCAAATCGCGAAAGCCTGGCCCGGCTTCGGGCCGAATCCCGCCGTGATGCGGGCGCAAGGCGGGCAGATCGCGCGATCCGGCCCACATGGCTTGACCTTGCCGCGTCGCAGGCGCACAGGCACGGATGACAGTGCAGGATCACGGCATGAGCAGTCAGGACTATACCGAAACCGGGCAGGATCACGCCCCGTCGGTTCTTCAAAATCGCAACTACCGGCATTTTCTGGTCTCGCGCACCTGTTCATCGCTGGCGTTCCAGTCGCTGACGGTCGCGATGGGCTGGATGATCTATGAGCTGACCGGCTCGGCATGGATGCTGGGCTGGGTGGGGCTGTGCCAGTTCCTGCCGATGCTGGTCCTGACCTTCGTGGTGGGCACGGTCGCCGACCGCTATGACCGCAGGCGCATCGGGCTGATCTGCCAATGGGTCGAGGCCGCCACCGTTCTGGCCCTGATCCTGCTGCTGTGGCACGGGCAGATGACGCCCGCGCGCATCCTGATGGCCGTGGCCGTGCTGGGGGCCGCGCAGGCGTTCGAGCGTCCGACCATGGCATCGCTACTGCCGGGCATCGTCGGACCGGCCATGCTGCAACGGGCCATCGCCACCTCGACCTCGTTCATGCAGACGGCGCTGATCGTCGGCCCGGCCATGGGCGGTCTGCTGTATGGGCTGGGGCATCTGGTGCCCTTCATCGTCTCGGTCGTGCTGTTTCTGGTGGCAGGCTACAGCGTTGCCACGATCCGGGTGCTGAATGCCGCGCCCGCCGCGCGCATGCCGGTGACCTTGCAGACGGTCTTTGCCGGAGTGGCCTTCATCCGGCGCACGCCCGCGGTGCTGGGCATGATCTCATTGGATCTGTTCGCGGTGCTGCTGGGGGGCGCGACGGCGCTGCTGCCGATCTTTGCCTCGGACATCCTGTCCGCCGGGCCGTTCGGGCTGGGCATGCTGCGGGCCGCGCCTGCCATCGGCGCGCTTGGCATGTCGATCGTGCTGGGGCGGGTGCCGATCACCGCAGGCGCGGGGCGCAAGATGTTCGCGGCGGTGGCCGTGTTCGGCATGGCCACCATCGTCTTTGCCCTGTCCACGCATGTCTGGCTGTCGATCCTTGCGCTGGGGGTGGTGGGGGCTGCGGACAATATCAGCGTGGTCGTGCGATCCTCGCTGGTGCAGCTGATGACCCCGGATGAGATGCGGGGCCGGGTGAACGCCGTCAATTCGCTGTTCATCGGCACATCGAACCAGCTGGGCGAATTTGAAAGCGGCATGATGGCCGGCGCCTTTGGCCCGGTCGCGGCGGGCGTCATCGGCGGCGTGGGCACGCTGGCTGTCGTCGCCATCTGGCTGTGGGCCTTTCCGGTGCTGCGCCGGATCGAGCGGCTGGACGGGCGCTGAGCGCGCCGCAGACCCGGATCAGCCGCCCGCCGCCTGATCGCAGGCCGCATCCCGCGCAGCAATGGCCGCGCGCCAGTCGCGGGCCTCGTTCTGGATGAAATGCGTCATGCTTTGCACCTTCGAGCTGCGGTGCAGATCGACATGCGTCACCACCCAGATCGAAGACCGCCATTCCTCGGGGCGGTGTCTGGGGAACAGTTCGACCAGATCGGGCGACACGCTTAGCGGGCTCATGAAGCCGATGCCCAGCCCCTGTTCGACCGCGCGATAGGCGACGGCGCTTTGCGGCGTGCGCAGGGAAAACGCCTCTTCGGGGACGCGGTTGAACAGCCACTGATAGAACGGCGCGCGGGAAAAGCTGTCCTCGCCGCCGATCAGCCGGTGCTGCGCCAGATCGTCAAGGCTGCGCGGCTGGCCATGGCGCGCGATATAGGACGGCGCGGCATAAAGCGCATGGGTATGCTGAAACAGCGGCGTGACGACGCTGTCCTGCGCGGTCGGGCGCGGACCGGCGCGCAAGGCGATATGCGCCTCGCCGCGCGACAGCTCGAACGTGCGTTCGTCCGAGCTGTAGGTGACCTGCACCAACGGATTTTCGCACAGGTAGCGACCGATCATCGGCAGGATCAGCGGATCCAGACTGGGCACCGCCGTCAGCACCAGCCGCCCCGAGACCTGTTCGCGCGCGGTTTCGATCCGCCCCAGCATCTGCACGAATTGTTCGTCGACCGCGCTGGCGGTGCGCAGCAATTCCTCGCCCGCCTCGGTGGGGGTATAGCCGCGCGCGTTGCGCTGAAACAGCTTGACCCCAAGCTCGGCCTCCAGCGTGTCGATATGCCGGATGACCGAAGAATGGTGCATCCCCAGCACCTCGGCCGCCGCACTGACCCGCCCCAGCCGCGCCACCTGCGCCACGGTGCGGATTTCGGTCCAAAGATTCAGCCGCATCGGGTTCCGCTCAGTTTTGCACAATCACTGTGGATTTTGGGACGTTTAATGCAGGATCGCAATGGTCATATTGGCCTCATACCGGCGCAGAAACAGATACCGCCGGATGAATGGAGAAATAAGATGCTGAATAAACTTGTTATTGCCGCTGTCGCCGCCACCATGGCCGTTCCCGCCTTTGCCGCCGACATCAACCCCGGCCGTCAGATGCAAGCCGACCTGCTGGGCCTGAACGCCAGCGAATTCACCACCAGCGAACTGGGTCAGATCGCGTCCGAGAAAAACACCCAGCGCCAGGCGATCCGCGCCAACTTCATCGCGCAGGAAAAAGCTGCTGGCATCGTGAATGCCGTCGCAAGCGATGACGACGTGGCTTATTTCGGGCTGCATACCTCGGGTCGCGGTCACGATAACTGATCGAAACCCTCGGTCAGACAGGTCAACGGCCATGCCTTCGGGCGTGGCCGTTCTTGCATGTGCAGGGCGGCGGGCTAAGGCGCGATGGCGGCCTGTCCGCTTTCATCCTTCAGCGCCACGCCGGTCGCGCCGATGCGCCGCGCCTCGGCCACCAGCCATGCCAGCCGGTCGGCTGCGGCCTTGTGCGACAGCCCGCCACGCGGATGGATGTTCGACACGCAATTGCGCGCGCTGTCGCGCAGGCCGGGACGCGGGTTCAGTGTCAGATACGCGCCCAGACTGTCGGCAACCGACAGGCCCGGACGCTCTCCGATCAGGACCAGCACCATGGCCGCGCCAAGGGCCGCGCCGATGGGATCGCCGATGGCCACGCGCCCGCCCCGCACCAGCACCACCGGCTGCGTGGCCAGTTCCGGCAGATGCTGCGACAGCGCGGCAACGACACCGGGGGCCTGCGCCATCGCCGCTGGCGCCGACAGCCCGTCGCAGACCACCAGCGCCAGATCGCAGTCAAGGCGCGGCAATTCGGTGTCTTCGGCCAGTTGCCTGCCCAGATCGGGGCGGCGCAGATAGGTGGCGCGGTCCACGGCCCGGCTTTCGACCTGCAGGCAGGGCCGAGGCGCCAGCCCCTGCGCCAGCGCGGCCATGTCGAGGGCGGCGTGGATGGCATCGCGGGCGGCGGCATGGTCTTCCTGAAACGCCAGCAGCGCCGACAGCGGCGTGGGCCGCGTCGCCGGATCCAGCCGCACGCGGGCGGGCGTCAGCAGGCGCAAAGGCGCGAACTGGTCCGGCGCGCTCATGCCGAAAGCCCCATGCGGCGGGCCAGGGCTGCGGCGTCGGGCAAGGCCCGCGTGCCCTGCCCGGCCAGACCGAACTCGGCCAGCCAGCGGGCGAATTCCGGCGCGGGCCGCAAGCCCGTCACCTCGCGCAGATAGGCGATGTCTTCAAAGGCAAGGCTTTGATATCCCAGCATCACGTCATCGGCCCCCGGCACGGTGATGACGAAACTGACCCCGGCCTGCGCCAGCAAGGTCGCCAGATTGTCCATGTCATCCTGATCGGCCTCGACATGGTTGGTATAGCACACATCCACGCCCATCGGCAGGCCCATCAGCTTGCCGCAGAAATGATCCTCAAGCCCGGCGCGGGTGATCTGCTTGCCGTCATACAGATATTCCGGCCCGATGAAGCCCACGACCGTATTGACCAGCAAGGGATCGAAGGCGCGCGCCACGGCATAGGCGCGCACCTCGACCGTCTGCTGATCGACGCCGTGATGCGCGTCCGAGGACAGCGCCGCGCCCTGCCCGGTTTCAAAATACATGCAGTTCTGCCCGACCGAGCCGCGCGCGGCGGCAAGCCCGGCCTGATGTGCCTCGGCCAGCACGGACAGGGTGACGCCGAAACCTTCGTTCGCGGCCTGCGTCCCGGCGACGGATTGAAAGATCAGATCGACCGGCGCGCCGCGCTCCAGCAGGGTCAGCGCGTTCGTCACATGGGTCAGCACGCAGCTTTGCGTGGGAATGTCGAAGGTCTGGCGCATGTCGTCCAGCGCCACCAGCAGCGCATGGCAATTGCCGATATTGTCCGAGGCCGGGTTGATGCCGATCACCGCATCGCCCGCGCCCTGCAACAGCCCGTCCAGCACCGAGACCGCGATGCCGCGCGGATCGTCGGCGGGGTGGTTCGGCTGCAGGCGCGTGGCCAAGGTGCCGCGCTGGCCGATGGTGTTGCGGAAGGCCGTGACGATCTGGATCTTGCGGGCCACGCGGATCAGGTCCTGATTGCGCATCAGCTTGCTGACGGCGGCGACCATTTCCGGCGTCAGCCCCGGCGCAAGCGCCGCAAGCGAGACCGCATTGGCCGCAGGCGACAGCAGCCAGTCGCGCAGATCGCCCACCGTCATCGCCGCCACCGGCGCAAAGGCCGCCGCATCGTGGCTGTCGATGATCAGCCGCGTCACGTCGTCGCTTTCATAGGGGATCAGCGCATCGTTCAGAAACACGCGCAGCGGCAGATCCATCAGCACCCGCCGCGCGGCGACACGCTGCAAGGCGCTGTCCGCCGCAAGCCCGGCAAGCTGATCGCCCGACCGCTCGGCCGAGGCGGCGGCCATGACGGCGCGCAGGTCGTCAAAGCGGAAGGTTTCGCCCCGGGCATTGGCGCGATAGGTCATGACAGTATCCTTGGTGGCCCCCGCAGATCATGGGCGCGAATGTCGGCAAGGTCCATAGGCCCGCCCCGCCGCATCAAGGGCCGTGCGGGCTCTGCATCTTCCGCAGGCACAGACCGCCAGCCGCTCAGGCGTTCGGCGCAGTGGTCAGCGACAACTCGCGCATTAGACCCGCATCCAGCACGTTGATTTCATCGGGCGGCGTGCGCATGGCATAGGACATCAGCCGCAAATCGACGCCCATTTCCGTCAGATAATCCATCACCCCCGCCTGCCCGCGTTGCAGGTCGTTCACTGCCATGAATGTGGGCAGCATGGTGTTCTTGCCGAAATAATGCTGATGCACACCCACCACGCCCCCCGGCGCGACGCGGCGCTCCGTGCCCGCCGCCAGCAGATAGGGGCAGGCCGACATGCAGACCGCACCGTCCTGCACCTCGGTCGCATAGCCCGCGCCCCGGATGGTGCGGCCAATCGCCAGCGCGTCCGAGACCGAGCCGCCCGAGCTGTCCAGCGTGACGCGGCTTGCCTCGGGGCGGTTCTGTTCCAGCCACGCGGCAAAGCGGTCGGCATCGCCGGGCGCGATCTGGCCGGAAATGTCGATGCTGCCGTCGGCGGCCACGAATTCCAGCCGCTCGGGCATGGGGCGCATGGCGGGTGCGCCGGGCTCGCCCGGGCGCAGATCGGGGCGATAGGGGCGGACGCTTGGCCCCTGCGCGGGCGGCGCGAACATGCCCGGCGCGGCCTCGCCCGGGCTGCCGCGCAGATCCAGAAAGACCAGCGCCGCCCCCAGCAGCACCTGCGAGATCAGCACGGCCCGGATCGCCCCCTGCGGGCTTGCCAGCTTCGCCATCTATTCGCCCGGCCGGATCAGCGCGCGCGGCGGTTGGTCGGGCGCTTCGGGGCGACGCAGCATGTCCGCGGCGGCAAGGGCCGCGCGCATTTCGCCGACGGTCATGCGGTCATCGGTATGCCCGTCGCCGCGCCCGCGCCGGATCGCCGCCTGCACCACCATGATGATAAAGACCAGCACCGCAGGCAGCAGGTCGATGGAAATCGCGCCGGCCCATGCGGGGATGAAATTCCCGGCATAGACGATGACCGCATCGGCGGCCGACATCGGGGCATAGATCGCCTCGGACGGTTGCGGCAGGGCCAGCACCTCGCCCGCCGCCTGTGTCAGCGTCTGCGCGCGCTGTTCGACCAGCGACAGCACCGAATTGATCGTGCTGTTCTGCCCGGCACGCATTTCCGCGGTCGAGCCGTCCAGTTCCGGCAGCACCACCGCATCCGACAGATCCTGCGCCGCCCGCGCGACCAGCGGCGCGGGGTTCAGCTGGCGCATCTGGGTGATGATGCCCGACAATTCGACCGCCGCTTCGGAAAAGCGCACGGTGCGATCCTCGATCGGGCCCGGCTCGACCGACAGGCTGCGCATGCTGGCAAGGATCGAATTGCCGCGCGCAAAGGCCTGCTCGATGGGCTCGGCCACGCCGGTCATCTGGTCCTCAAGCGCCTGCAGCTCCGCGCTTTTCTGCGTCAGGACGCGAAACACCGCGCCGCGCCCGGAAAAGCCCGACAGCGTGCCGCCGGCCTCTTGTTCGGACAGGTCTTCAAAACTTTGGCGCACACGGGCCACGTCGCGCGACAGCGACTGCCCCGCCACGGCATTGGCATGGGCGCGCTCAAGCCCGGCCTGATATTGCTGCACGGTGGTGGCCATATGGGTTTCCACCGCCGCCCCGCCCGCCAGCGCCGCCGCGTTCAGCCATGAGGACATGGCGATGATCGCAACGCAGCCCAAGGCCATCGTCAGCAGCAGCCCCACCCGCGACGCAGCCGAGCGCACGGCGGGCAGCAGCCGCAGCATATAGGACCAGAAGACGAAGATCCCGACAGATACGGCGATGGAATAGGACAGCGCGGCAAAGGTCGTCCAGATCCCCGGATCGTCCAAGAGCGTGCGCACCCCCAGATAGGTATAGATCCCCGACGCCGCCGCCAGCACCCCCAGCGCAGTCGAGCTGAAGGTATCCAGCCAGTCCAGATGCCGTTCCAGTTCGCGCGCATAGCGATCCCCGGAACGATCGGCTGCCGTTGAATTCTGCTCCATGCGCCCTCCGTCAGCAAAATGTCGATAATGAAAGATAATCGTCGCCGCGACCAATCCGCAGCCCCCCGGCGCATCAGCTTTCGTCACGCTTGCGCGAGCCATGGGAACAGTTGGGTTACTGATCACAAGGCGGAACCCATCCGACAGCCACATGGTTGCCATAGCTGGAAGGGCCGCGCCGCTATTTCGCCAGAACATGCAGCCGCGCCCGAAACGTCCACCAGCCGAAGCGCCGCGCGTGCCACGCCAGACAAAGGACCTAAGATGAGCTCATCAGCCCAGACCCACGCGGATGCAGGCCGCCGGGATACCCCATTGGACGGCATGGCATCCGACACCCGCCTGACCGTGAACGGCGTGCCGCACGATCTGCATCTGGACAACCGCACCACGCTTCTGGACGCGTTGCGCGAACATCTGCACCTGACCGGCACCAAGAAGGGCTGCGATCACGGGCAATGCGGGGCCTGCACGGTGCTGGTGAACGGCCAGCGCATCAATTCCTGCCTGACGCTGGCCTGCATGCATGATGGCGATCAGGTCGAAACCATCGAAGGAATCGGCCAGCCCGGCAATCTTGACCCGATTCAAAGCGCCTTCATCGCGCATGACGGGTTTCAATGCGGCTATTGCACCCCCGGCCAGATCTGCTCGGCCAAGGCCGTGCTTGAGGAAATCGGCGCGGGCATCCCCAGCAACGTCACCGCCGACCTGTCCAGCATCGCCATATCCGACGATGAGATCCGCGAAAGAATGAGCGGCAATATCTGCCGCTGCGGGGCCTATGCCAATATCCTTGCCGCGATCCGGCAGGTGGCGGAGGGCCGGGCATGAAGGCGTTTTCCTATGAGCGCGCGATCGATCCCGCCATGGCTGCGGCGCGCGCGGCCAGCCTGACGGATGCGATGTTCGTGGCAGGCGGCACCAATCTTCTGGACCTGATGAAGCATCAGATCCACACGCCCGCGCATCTGATCGACGTGAACGGGCTGGGGCTGGACCAGATCGAGGCGACGCCGCAGGGCGGGCTGCGCATCGGCGCCCTTGTGCGCAATACCGCGCTGGCCGCCGATCCACGGATCATGCGCGATTATCCGGTGCTGACGCGGGCGCTTGTCGCCGGGGCCTCGGGGCAGTTGCGCAACAAGGCCACAACGGCGGGCAATCTGCTGCAACGCACGCGCTGCACCTATTTCTATGACACGGCGATGCCCTGCAACAAGCGCGTGCCCGGCAGCGGCTGCGCGGCGCTGGCCGATGGCGCGGTGTCGCGGCAGTTGGGCATTGTCGGCGTGTCACAATCCTGCATCGCCACCCATCCCAGCGACATGGCCGTGGCCATGCGGCTGCTGGATGCCACGGTCGAAACCGTCGGCCCAGACGGCACCACCCGGACCATCCCCATCGAGGATCTGCATCTGCTGCCCGGCGACACGCCCCAGCATGAAACCGCGCTGCACCCGGGCGAGATCATCACCGCCGTGACCCTGCCCGCGCCGGTCGGCGGCACGCAGTCTTATCAGAAGATGCGGGACCGGGCGTCCTATGCCTTTGCGCTGGTCTCGGTCGGGCTGATCCGGCAGGCCGATGGCTCGGGCCGGGTGGCGCTGGGGGGCGTGGCGCCGAAGCCGTGGCGCAGCGCCGATGCCGATGCCCGACTGCAAGACGGCCCCGATGCCGTGATCGACACGCTGCTGCGCGACGCGAGCACAAGGCCCGACAATGCCTTCAAGGTCACGCTGGCCAAACGCATGCTTGCCGCGATGCTGGAGGAATAAGCCATGGAATTCAACGCACCCGCAGGCGAAAACCTGTTCGATCATGGCCGCGTCACCGGCAAGGGCATCAGCCGCATCGACGGGCCGCTGAAAGTCACCGGCCGCGCGCCCTATGCCTATGAACGCCACGATGTCGTGGGCGACCAGCTGTCCGGCTATCCGGTGCTGGCCACCGTCCCGCAGGGCCGCATCACCGCCATCGACACCGCAGCCGCGCTGGCCGCACCCGGCGTTCTTGGCATCGTTACCGCGCTGGAGGTCGGCGAGATGCCGCACCCCTTTGAACAGAACGTCGCGCCGCTGTTCGGCGGCGACCGGGTGCATCACTATCATCAGGCGATTGCCGTGGTCGTGGCCGAAGAATTTGAACAGGCCCGCACGGCGGCGGCGCTGGTGCGCGTGGACTATGACGCCCAGACCGGAGCCTATGATCTGGACGCGGTCTGGCAGCAGAAGAAGGGCGATCATGCCGATCCGGTGGCCAGACAGGGCGATTTCGACGCGGCTTTTGCCCAGGCGGCGGTGACGCTGGATCAGGAATACCGCACGCCCGGCCACAGCCATGCCATGATGGAGCCCCATGCCAGCATCGCCGCATGGCAGGATGGCAAGGTGACCGTCTGGACCTCGAACCAGATGATCGCGTGGAACCGCCAAAGCCTTGCCAAGACCCTTGGGCTGGATCAGGACGATGTGCGCATCGAAAGCCCGTTCATCGGCGGCGGCTTCGGCGGCAAGCTGTTCCTGCGCGCCGATGCGGTTCTGGCGGCACTGGCCGCGCGCAAGCTGGAACGCCCGGTCAAGGTCGCCCTGCCCCGCGCGGCGATCATGAACAACACCACCCACCGTTCGGCCACGATCCAGCAGCTGCGGATCGGCGCGGACCGCGATGGCCGGATGACCGCCATCTCGCACGAAGCGATCTCGCACAGTCAGCCGGGTGGCTCGGGGGAAAATGCCGTGGACCAGACACGCTGGTTCTATGCCGCGCCCAACCGGCTGATCGTCAATCACGTCGCCGAAATGCGGCTGCCGGAAGCCAATGCCATGCGCGCCCCCGGCGAGGCCTCGGGGCTGATGGCGCTGGAGGTGGCGATGGATGAAATGGCGCTGAAACTGGGTATGGACCCCGTTGAATTCCGGGCGCTGAACGACACGCAGGTCAGCCCCGAGGATCCCGAGATCCCGTTCTCGGACCGGAATTTCCGCCGCTGTCTGCACGAGGGCGCCAAGGCTTTCGGCTGGACCAATCCCGCGCCCCGCAGCCAGCGCGAAGGCGCATGGCTGATCGGTCAGGGCATGGCGGGGGCCTATCGCGGATCGCCGGTGCTGACATCCGGCGCGCGGGTCCGGCTGCTGCCCGATGCGCGACTGCTGGTCGAAACCGACATGACCGATATCGGCACCGGCAGCTATACCATCATCGCGCAGACCGCCGCCGAAACCATGGGCCTGCCGCTGGAGGCGGTCGAGGTGCGGCTCGGCGACAGCGACTTTCCGGTCTCGGCAGGCTCGGGCGGGCAGTTCGGCGCGGCCAGCGCCACCGCTGGGGTCTATGCCGCCTGCCTTGCCCTGCAAAAGCGCATCGCCGAAGTCCTGCAGGCCGGGGATGCGCCGCTGCGTTTTTCCGACGCGCAGGTGCATGTCGGCGGGCGCGACATCCCGCTGGCAGAGCTGGGCGAGCTGAGCGCCGAGGACAAGATCACCTTCGGCGAGTTCCGCGACAAGCAGCATATCGTCTCCACCTTCGGCGCGCATTTCGTCGAAGTGGCGGTGCATCGCCTGACCGGCCAGATCCGGCTGCGGCGGATGCTGGCGGTCTGCGATGCCGGGCGCATCCTGAACCCGGTGACCGCGCGCAGCCAGTTGATCGGCGGGATGGTCATGGGCGTCGGTGCCGCGCTGATGGAGGAAATCGCCATCGACACGGACAAGGGCTTCTTTCCCAATCACGATCTGGCCAGCTATGAAGTCCCGGTGCATCTGGACATCCCAGAACAGCAGGTAATCTTTCTGGACACGGCCGATCCGGTGTCCACGCCCCTGAAGGCCAAGGGCGTCGGAGAGCTTGGCCTTTGCGGCGTCGCCGCAGCCATCGCCAATGCGGTGCACAACGCCTCGGGCGTGCGGATCCGGGACTTCCCGGTCACCGCGGACAAGCTGCTGGCCGGGCTGGGCTAGGCCCCGAGCCGCTGGTGGCCGTGCCCTTGGCGGCGCGGCCATACTGCCCCCTCCCGTCATGAACCCCTGCCGCGCTGCGCAATCGCACGTCGAGCGCGGGTGCAGCTTGCCCGGATTTCGCGCATTTTAGGGCGCCGCGAAAATAGTTGTATTTATCCACCATTTTCATTTGCGTTTGTCAGCCGCCTGACACACCGTCGTCACATGCCCGGCCCGAGTCCCTTGGGCCACCCCCTGTCAAAAGCATGGGATCATGACGATGCGGGACCAGACGAAAACCGACGCGCCATCCCTTCAGGCCCGCGACGTGGCGCTGGATGTGCTTGAAGACACGCTGAGTTTTTATATCCGCGTGTTGGATTCGCAGGTGTCGCGCAATCTGGACACCCGGCTGGACGGGCTGGAGGTCGCGCGCGGCAAGGGCAAGATCACCGCGCTGTTTCTGATCGACGGCAATCCGGGCATCCGGTCCTCGGTGCTGGCGGATGTGGTCCTGAAGGACCGCTCGGCCATGGGGCGCATCCTTGACCATTTCGAATCGCATGGGCTGATCACGCGCCGGGTTTCGGATCAGGACAACCGCGCGCAGGGCTGCTTCATCACCGACAAGGGCGCGGCGCTGGCCGCCAAGGTGCGCGCCATCGTCGTCGAACAATCCGCCACATTCTTCGATCCCATCATCCCGCAGGAGGAACAGGTGCAATTGCTGGGCATTCTGAAACGCGCCTATCACCGGCTGCAACAGGCCGAAGCATGAGCCGGGTCGCACTGATTTCGGGCGCGGGGCGCGGCATCGGCGCCGCCGTCGCACAGCGGCTTGCCAATGAGGGCTGGCAGCTTTCGCTGGGGATGCGCGATCCGGTGCTGCCCGCTTGGGCCGATGCCCAGCGTCTGCATCTGCACGCCTATGACGCCAGCGCCGACTGGGCCGAACGCGAATGGGTCGCCGATGCGCTGGCGCGGTTCGGACGGATCGACGCCATCGTCGCCAACGCGGGCGTCATGGTGCCGAAATCCGTAATCGAGGCATCCGAGGACGATCTGCAATCCATGTTGCAGATCAACGTGCTGGCCCCGCGCAGACTGGCGCAGGCGGCGTGGGATGCGCTTGCCGCCTCGGGGCGCGGACGCATTGCCATTCTGGCCTCGCTATCGGGCAAGCGGGTGAAATCGGCGACATCGGGCAGCTATGCGGTGTCGAAATTCGCCGCCGTCGGTCTGGCCCATGCGCTGCGGCAGGCGGGCTTTGATCTGGGCATCCGCGCCACCGCCATCTGCCCCGGCTTTGTCGCCACCGACATGGCCCGCGCGCTGACCGATCGCGGCGACAGTGCCATGACCCAGCCCGCCGATCTGGCCCGCATCATCGCCATGATCCTTGATCTGCCGAACGAAGCCAGCGTCGCCGAATTCGCCGTGAACTGCCAACTGGAGGAGAGTTTCTGATGCCCGGCCCCTATGTCGTCCCCGTCCATGGCGATGCCGAACTGCCCGATCGGGTCGATGTCGTCGTCATCGGCGGCGGCATCATCGGCACCTCGACCGCGCTAGAGCTGGCGGAGAGCGGGCTGCGGGTCGCGCTGTGCGAAAAGGGCGGCATCGGGCATGAACAATCCAGCCGCAACTGGGGCTGGGTCCGCATCTCGCGCCGCGATCCGCGCGAAGTGCCGCTGATGGCCGAGGCGCTGCGGCTGTGGAAGGACATGGACAGCCGCACGGGCCGCGAAACCGGCTACACCCGCGCCGGGATCGTCTTCACCTGCGTCACCGACGAGGATTATGCCCAGCACGAACGCTGGAACCGCAATCTGGACGGCTATCAACTGGACAGCCGCATGATCTCGGGGCGCGAGTTCCGCGAGATGTATCCGGGCAGCCAGCTTGATCTGAAAGGCGCGCTTTATACCGCGGCCGATGGACGGGCCGAGCCGCAACGCGCCGCCCCCGCCGTGGCCGAGGCCGCGCGCGACCGGGGCGCGCATATCCTGACCGAATGCGCCGTGCGCGGGATCGAGACCTCGGGCGGGCGGGTCAGCGGCGTGGTGACGGAACGCGGACCGATCGGCTGCGATGCCGTGGTGCTGGCGGGGGGCGCGTGGTCCAGCCTGTTTGCGGGCAATATGGGCATCGAATTTCCGCAGCTGAAAGTGCTGAACTCTGTCATCCGCACCAAGCCGCTGGAGGGCGGGCCGGAACAGGCGATCTGGCACCGCGATTTCGCCATCCGCAAACGCCGCGACGGCGGATATACCATCGCGACCTTGAAGAGACCTTCGTGGTCTTGCAGGGCGAGGCGATCTGCCGTCTGGGCGACGGCAAGGCCGAAAAGATCGGCCCCGGCGCGATCGTGCGCGTGCCCAAAAGCGTCGCGCCCTGGCTGGAAGTGCTGACCCCCTTCCGCAAGCTTGCCACCGTCGTTCCCAAGCCCTGAGGTCCGCCATGTCCGATCCTGTGCCGTCCGATCCTGTGCCCGATACGCCTCTCGCCAATCCCGCGCCTGCCGATGCCGTGCTGTCGGTTCGTGACCTGACTGTCAGCCTGCCGGTGCAGATGGATCGCCGCCATGCCGTCGAAGCCATCTCATTCGATCTGAGGCGCGGCGAAATCCTGTGCATCATCGGCGAATCCGGGTCGGGGAAATCGGTCACGGCCAGCACGGTGATGGGTCTTTTGCCGCCGATCATGAAGGTTGCGGGCGGGCGGATCATCTATGCCGGGCAGGATCTGCTGGCCCTGCCGGAACGCCAGCGCCGCGCGCTGCGGGGCAAATCGCTGTCGATGATCTTTCAGGATCCGCTGTCGGCGCTGAACCCGCTGATGACCATCGGCGCGCAGATCGACGAGGTGCTGGTGGCCCATGGCTGGCGCGACCGCAGCCAGCGCGACGCCAAGGTGCTGGAGCTGCTGACCGAGGTCGGCCTGCCCGATCCGCCACTGCTGCGCCACCAATATCCCTTCCGCCTGTCGGGTGGCCAGCGTCAGCGCGTGATGATCGCGATTGCGCTGGCGCTGGATCCCGATGTGCTGATCGCCGACGAACCGACGACCGCGCTGGACGTGACGACGCAGAAGCAGATCCTTGACCTGATCCGCCGCATCCAGCGCCAAAAGGGCATGAGCGTGATGTTCATCACCCATGACTTCGGCGTCGTCGCCGATATCGCCGACCGGGTGATCGTCATGGAAAAGGGCCTGCTGGTGGAACAGGGCCCGGCGGCGCAGGTGCTGACCGCGCCGCGCCATCCCTATACCCAGCGCCTGATCGCCGCCGTGCCGCATCTGCGCGAAGCCGACAAGGAGCTTGGCCCCGACGCGCCCGTCGTGCTTGAGGTCAGCGGGCTGGACAAGACCTATCGCACCTCCTCGGGCTTTCTGGGCCGCCGGCGCGAGGTGCAGGCGGTGCGCGATCTGGGCTTCACCCTGCGCCGCGGCCAGACCGTCGGCGTGGTGGGCGAAAGCGGGTCGGGCAAGTCCTCGATGGGCAAGGTGCTGATGAAGCTGACCGATGCCGATGCGGGGCAGATCCTGCTGGACGGCACCGATATCCTGCCTTTGACCGAGGCGCAGTTCCGGCCCTTGCGCCCGCGCATCCAGATGGTGTTTCAGGACCCCTATGCCTCATTGAACCCGCGCCAGACGGTCGGGGCGTCGTTGACCGTGGGGCCGGTGGCGCAGGGCATGAAACCGGCCGAGGCGCGGGCCAAGGCGCATGAGATCCTGCGGCAGGTCGGGCTGGACCCGATGGCCTATCAGCGGTTTCCGCATGAATTTTCCGGCGGACAGCGCCAGCGCATCGGCATCGCGCGGGCGCTGATGTTTGATCCGGAAATCATCATCGCCGATGAGGCGGTCTCGGCGCTGGACGTGTCCATTCAGGCGCAGATCCTTGAGCTGTTCGCCCGCATCCAGCAGGAACGCCATCTGGCGATGATCTTCATCACGCATGACCTGCGCGTGGCCAGCCAGATCTGCGATCATGTGCTGGTGATGCATCGCGGCAAGGTGGTGGAAAGCGGCCCTCCGGCCCGGATCTTCCGCGCGCCGCAGAACGACTATACCCGCAGTCTGGTCGCGGCGATCCCCGGCCACGTCTAGGCGCGCCTGCGCGGGCAGCATCCCTGCCGGTTCAATTTCGCGCCAGATAACCCTAGAGAAACGCTCAGGATGGGTTGACCGGCTGCGCCATCACCCCTTACCTGCGCGCGTGTCCGAAGGAGATCCAGATGTTTCACAAGGTTATCGCCGCGACCGGCGCAATGCTGCTTTCTTCCGGAATGGCGTTTGCCGATCCGATGACGATCGAACATTCGCAGGGCAGCACCGATCTGCCCGCCGCGCCGTCCAAGGTGCTTGTGCTGGACATCAACGCCCTGGACATCGCGGATGCCATGGGGGCCGAGCCTGCCGGTGTGGTCAACGGCAACCTGCCCGACTATCTGCAGAAATACGCATCCGACGACTATCTGAAGGTCGGCACGCTGTTTGAGCCGGACTATGAGGCCGTCGCCGCCTCGGGCGCGGATCTGATGATCGTCGGCACCCGCAGCCGGACATCCTATCCCCAGATGTCGCAGATCCTGCCGACCGTCGATCTGAGCGTCGGCGACGATCTGTTCGCCTCGGTCGATGACAATATCGCGCGGGTGGGCCAGATCTTTGGCAAGCCACAGCGTGCGGCCGAAATGACCGCCGAAATCGACGGCAAGCTGGCGCATCTGAAGCAGGTCGCCCCAGATGCCGCCACGGCGCTGATCCTTGTGACCAATGGCGGCAAGCTGGGCGCTTACGGCCCCGCCTCGCGCGTGGGCTGGATCCACAAGGAACTGGGCTTTGCCCCGCTGGAGGAAAACATCGACGACCGTTTCCACGGTGGCGACGTGATCTCGTTCGAATATATTCTTGAAAAGAACCCGGACTGGATCTTCGTGATCGACCGCGACGCCGGGGTCGGCGATGCGGGCGCGGGGGCGCAGTCGATGCTGGACAATGCGCTGATGGCGCAGACCAAGGCCGTGCAGCAGGGTCAGGTGGTCTATCTGGATGCTCATGCGGCCTATGTCGCCTATGCCGGATATACCGCGCTGAACCGCCTGCTGGATCAATTGACCACGGCGCTGGCCGCGAAATCCTGATCCATGCGCTGGCTGATGGCGGGAGTGGTGCTGGTGTGCGGGCTTGCGGTGGCAAGCCTGTTCGTCGGTGTCTCCAATGTCAGTCTGGCGGGCATTCTGGCCGGCAATGACACCGACTGGCTGGTGCTGGTCGAAAGCCGCGTCCCGCGGATGCTGGCGCTGCTGCTGGCGGGGGCGTCCATGGCCATTGCCGGGCTGCTGACGCAGATCGTGATCCGCAACCGCTTCGTCGAGCCGGGCAATACCGGCACGACCGAGGCTGCCGGGCTTGGCCTGCTGGTCGTCACCCTGCTGGCGCCCGGCGCGCCGATCATCGTCAAGATGGCGGTGGGCAGCGCATTCGCCATGTCGGGCGCGGGGCTGTTTCTGGCCATGCTGCGCCGCGTGCCGCTGCGCGACCCGATGCTGGTGCCGCTGCTGGGCATTCTTTACAGCGGCGTCATCGGCGCGGGCACGGCCTTCATCGCCTATCGCTTCGACATGATGCAGACGGTGCTGGCCTGGACGCAGGGCGATCTGTCGGGCGTGCTGCGCGGCCGATACGAGCTTTTGTGGCTGGGCGCGCTGCTGGCCGCCATCGCGTGGACCGCGGCGGACCGCTTCACCGTGGCGGGGCTGGGCCGCGACATCGCGCTGTCGCTGGGCCTTGCGCATGGCCGCGTCGTGGCGCTGGGGCTGGCCATCGTGTCGCTGGTGACGGCGGTGGTGGTGGTGACGGTGGGCATGATCCCCTTTCTGGGGCTGATCGTGCCGAATATCGTCAGCCTTGCGCTTGGCGACAACATGCGCCGCGCCGTGCCATGGGTGGCGCTGTCGGGCGCCTCGCTGGTGCTGGCCTGCGATATTTTGGGCCGCATCATCCGCGCCCCCTATGAGATCCCGGTGGGCACGGTCCTTGGCGTCATCGGCAGCGCCGTCTTCCTGATCCTGATCCTGCGAGGCCGCCGTGCTGCGTGACATGTCGCACGACCGCCGCGCCCGGCTGGCGCTGATCGCCCTTGCGCTATGCGCGGCGGCATCCGTCATCTGCTTCATGGTGCTGGGCGCGCGCGGCAACTGGGGCTTCGTGCTGCCGTTTCGCGGCAAGAAGCTGCTGGGCCTGCTGCTGGTCGCGCATGCCGTGGCCATTTCCACCGTGCTGTTCCAGACCGTGACCGCCAACCGCATCCTGACGCCCGCCATCATGGGCTTTGATGCGCTGTTCGTTCTGGGCAGCACGCTGCTGGTGGCGGCGTTCGGCTCGGGCGTGGTGGCGGGGTTCGATCCGCGGCTGATGTTTCTGGGCGACATCGTGGTGATGGTCGCGGCCTCGATGGCGCTGTATCTGTGGCTGTTCGGCGGCGAAGAGCGCAGCCTGCACCGGCTGCTGCTGATCGGCGTGGTCTTTGGCATCTTCCTGCGCACGCTGGCGCAATTCGTCCAGCGGCTGCTGGATCCCAACGAATTCATGGTGCTGACGGACATGCTGTTTGCCAGCTTCAACACGATCCCCGCCATGCTGCTGGGCGTGTCGACGCTGATCGTCATGGCGGTCACGCTGTGGCTGATCCCGCGCCTGGCGCGGCTGGATGTCATGGCGCTGGGGCGGCCCGTCGGGGTCAATCTGGGCCTGAACTGGCGGCGCGAGACGCTGCTGGTGCTGGCGGCGGTGTCGCTGCTGGTCTCGGTCTCGACGGCGCTGGTGGGGCCGGTGCTGTTCTTTGGCCTTCTGGCCGCCAGTCTGGGGCATCTGGCGGTGGGGCAGTCGGCGCATCGCTATCTGCTGCCGGCGGCCTCGCTTGTGGGGATCATCATGCTGGTCGGCGGGCAGACCGTGCTGGAGCGGGTCTTTGCCTTCAACACCGCGCTGAGCATCGTCGTGGAATTCATCGGCGGGCTGACATTCATTGCGCTGCTTATCGCAAAGGGACGCAGATGATCGAAATCCGGAACGTCTCGAAATCCTATGGCCGGACGACCGTGCTGCATGATGTGTCGCTGGTGCTGCCCAAGGGCGGCGTGACCGCGCTGATCGGGCCGAATGGCGCGGGGAAATCCACGCTGCTGTCGATCATGGCGCGGCTGGTTGCGCCCGATACGGGCAGCGTCAGCGTGGACGGCATGGATGTCACCACGACGCCCAGCGGCGATCTGGCCCGCAAGCTGGCGATCCTGCGGCAGGAAAACCACCTTGTCGCCCGCCTGACCGTGCGCGAGCTGGTGGCCTTTGGCCGCTTTCCGCATTCCAAGGGACGGCTGAGCGAACCTGACCGCGCGGCCATCCAGCGCGCGCTGGACTATCTGGACCTTGGCCCGCTGGCCGAACGCTTCATCGACCAGTTGTCGGGCGGGCAAAGGCAGCGCGCCTTTGTCGCGATGGTGCTGGCGCAGGACACCGATTACGTCCTGCTGGACGAGCCGCTGAACAATCTGGACATGAAACACGCGCGCGGCATGATGCGGCTGCTGGCACAGGCCGCGCGCGATCTGGGCAAGACGGTCATCGTGGTGCTGCACGACATCAACTTCGCCTCCTGCTATGCCGACCGGATCGTGGCGATGCTGGATGGCAAGGTCTTTGCCACCGGCGCGGTGGATCAGATCGTCACGCCGGACACACTGTCGCGGCTGTATGACATGGATATTCCCGTGCAAGAGATCGCCGGGCATCGCATGGCGCTGTATTACCGCTAAGCCTTGCTGCCTCAGATCTTGCGGCCTCAGATCTTGCGCGTCGAGCGGCGCGGGATCAGCGTGGGCGCCAGAAGCCGCGTCGCGTCGCCCTGCGTGCCCTCGGGTTGAAAAACCAGCTCCAGCGCCTCGGCGGCGATCTGGTCGAAGGGCACGCGGACCGTGGTCAGCGGTGTCGCCAGATGGCTGACGATGGGGATGTCGTTATAGCCCACCAGCGAAACATCCTCGGGCACGCGCAGGCCCATGCCCGCCAGCGCCGACAGCGCCCCGATCGCGGTATTGTCGTTCACCGCGAAAATGGCGGTCGGGCGCTGCGGCAGCGCCATCAGCGTGGTTGCCGCCTCGGCCCCCGTCTCGATGCCAAAGCCTGACGGCACGACCCAGCCGGGATCGACCGGCAGACCGGCCTCGGCCATGGCGGCGGCATAGCCGTCAGCCCTGCCCCGCGCGTTCGAGGCATAGGCGGGACCGGCGATCAGGCCGATGCGGCTGTGGCCAAGGTCGATCAGATGGCGCGTCGCCAGATACCCGCCCAGCCGGTCATCCCCCACGGCCGAAGGGCTGACGCCATCGGTGCGCAGCGCCAGCGCAAAGGCGACCCCGCGCCGGGCAAGGTCGCGGGTGAAATCCTCGCCCTGACGCGCGGTGGACAAGATCAGACCGTCGACGCCCCGGTTCAGCAGCGCATCGGCCGCGCGCCGGTCCGCCGCAAGATCGTCGTCCGAGGTGGCGACGATGGCAAACCGCCCGGTCCGCGCCGCCGCCCGCGCAAGGGCTTCATACAGCATCGCCATGACGGTATCGGTCAGGCGTGGCACGATGACGCCGATGGTTCCGGTCGATCCCCGGCGCAGGCTGGCCGCCGACACATCGCGCACATAGCCCAGATCCTGCGCCACCTTGCGCACGCGCTTGGCCACCTCGCTTTGCGAGGGCGGCAGCCTTTCATCCAGAAACCGCGAGACGCTGGACTTGGACACGCCCGCCGCCTCGGCCACGTCCATGATCGTCACCCGAGCCTGAGAGCTGCGCTCGGATTTTTCCTCTCTCATGGCGTGCCTGCTTTCCTGGGTGGGTTCGCTTCAATCTAGCCTTGACAGATTCGGAATGCAAAGCCATGTTGGGATCGTTCCCAGAAACGTTCCCATAAGCAGGGAATCACCTGAGCCACCCGGAGGAGAGAAAAATGACCCCCATGGACCTGCGCGGCCTGAGCCCCGCCCCCGTCACCGCCTTTACCCGCGACGGCGACGTCGATCACGAAGCCAATGCCCGTCTGGCGCGCTGGCTGGTATCGGTCAAAGGCGTCAAGTCGCTGGTCATCCTTGGCCATGCCGGCGAAGGCACCTTCCTGACCGAAGACGAACGCCTTGCCCTGATCCGCACCTATGTCGAAGCCGTGGACGGCGCCGTGCCGATCATCGCGGGCATCACCGGCGAAGGCACCAAGGTTGCCGCCGAAGAAGCCAAGAAATGCAAGGCCGCAGGCGCCACCGGCGCGCTGGTCTATCCGAACCATGGCTGGCTGCGCTTTGGCTATCAGAAAGGCGCTCCGCAGTCGCGCTACAAGGCGATCTGGGAAGAATCCGGCCTGCAATGCATCCTGTTCCAGTATCCCGATGCCACCAAGGCCTCGTATGATCTGGACACCCAGCTGGACATCGCCACGCAAGAAGGCGTGGTCGCCACCAAAAACGGCGTGCGCAACATGAAGCGTTGGTATGTCGAGATCCCGGAGCTGAAAAAAGCCAACCCGAACCTGCAGATCCTGTCCTGCCATGACGAATGGCTGCTGCCGACGATGTTCGACGTGGACGGCCTGCTGGTCGGCTATGGCAATATCGCCCCCGAACTGCTGGTCAAGCTGATCGAGGCAGGCAAGGCGCAGAACTACACCGAAGCCCGCAAGGTCTTTGAACAGCTTCTGCCGATCACCCGCACCGTCTATCACCGTGGCTCGCATATGGAGGGCACGGTCGCGCTGAAGCTGGGTCTGGTGAAACGTGGTATTCTGGATCACGCCACCATCCGCGAGCCGCTGAAGAATCTGGGCGAAAAAGCCGAGAAGGAAATCTTCGACGCCTTCGACGCTGCGGGTGTGGGCCGGATTCAGGAAGCCGTGCTCGCCGCCGAGTAATCAGCGGACCGGCCTGCGCCCTTGGCGCGGGCCATTTCCGATCTTCGGTTCCGCCCCGGTGGCGGGACCGGGCATTCGGCCAGATCAAGGCAGGCGCGATGATCGCAGGGAGGCGCGATCGCAAGGCTGCCGCGTGGAGGAGGACACGCATATGAACGAGAACGTCGAAGACAAGCTCGGCGCGATGACCGAGATCAGAGATTACGACAAGGATGCATCCGCGCCCTCGACCTGGGCGCGACGGCTGGCGCTGATCGGCCCCGCCTTCATCGCAGGCGCATGGCAGTTCGGCCCCGGCAACCTTGCCTCGGCGGTCGAGGCGGGCAGCGCATTCGGATATGCGCTGATCTGGGTCATTGCCCTGTCCACGCTGCTGATGATCTTTTTCACCGATATGAGCGTGCGCATCGGCATCAGCGCCCCGGCCTCGCTGATCCAGACCATCAAGACGACGCTTGGCAAACCCGTGGGCGTTCTGGCGGGGATCAGCGTCTTTTTCATCACGCTGTGCTTTTCGGTGGGCAATGCCGCCGGGTCCGGTCTGGCGCTGTCGATGCTGTTTGGTGGCCCGGCGCTGTTGTGGACGCTGCTATGTTCCATCGGCGTCGCCTTCATCCTGCTGATGCGCAACGTCTATCGCGTGGTCGAGCGCGTGTTGCTGGTGCTGGTCGCCGCGATGGCCGTGGGCTTTGTCACCAGCGCCTTCATGGTGCAGCCCGACTGGGTTCAGGGCATGTCGGGCCTGATGCCCACCCTGCCGCCGGGCAGCGAGATCCTGATCATTGCGCTGGTCGGGACCAATTTCTCGATCAATGCGGCGTTCTTCACCAGCTACGCCACACGCGCCCGCAAGATCAAACCCAGCGAGTATCGCGATGCCACGATCACCGACACCATTCCCGGCATCGTCGCGCCGGGGATCATGACCGCGCTGGTCATCATGGTGGCCGCCGCCGTGCTGGGCCATACCGGACAGCGGGTGGAAACGCTGGTGCAGCTTGCGAATGTCTTCACGCCGCTGGCGGGTGAGATCGGCGCCAAGATCTTCATCATCGGCTTTTTCGGTGCGGCGTTTTCGTCGATGCTGGCCAATGCCACGGCAGGCGGCACGCTGCTGTCGGACGGGCTGGGCTGGGGCGGCAATTTCGACTGCCTGCGTACCAAGGCCCTTGTGGGTTTCGTGCTGGCCTTCGGTCTGGCCATCGTCGCCTTCGCCCCCGGCTCGCGCGTGCAGCTGATCATCTTTGCGCAGGCCATGACGGTTCTGGTCGCGCCGTTCCTTGGCGTGCTGCTGATCGTGATCGCGAACAAGCCGATGATGGGCAAGCTGCGCAATACATGGTGGCAGAACGCCATGGGCGGCATCGGGCTTCTGGCCATTCTGGCCTCAAGCGGGCTGCTGATCGCGTCGCTGACCGGGATGGTGGCGCAATAGGACGCCATGCCCAGCGCGCCTGAGACGACAAACGCCCCCCGACGCGGTTGCGCTTCGGGGGGCGTTTCATCTTGGGACCATTACATATCCAGCACGACCTTGCTGGCCGGGATCGCGCAGCAGGCCAGCGCAAGGCTGGCATCGTCCAGCGCGGTCGCGACCAGATGCGCCACATCGCCGCCCAGCACGCGCACGGCGCAGCTTTCGCATTGCCCGACCCGGCAACCGCTGGCCGCAGGCACACCGCTGCGCTCGGCAAGCTCCAGCAGCGTTCCGGATGCCGCCGTCCACATCGCGCGTTTGCCGCTGCGGCGGAACTCGACCTCGAATGTCTCATTGCCGGTGGTGGGCAGCTGGATCGGAGAGCGGAATTCTTCGCTGAAGATGTCGAAACCCGGCACGCCACGGCCCTTCAACGGGCCGGTGAAGCCGTCGATCATCGCCTGCGAACCGCACAGATAGACGCGCGGCGATTGCGCGATCAGCGCGTCCGGGATCAGATCCGGGCCGATCCGCCCGATAAGGGCGGCATCCACCAAAGGATCGCGGCTATAGCGGCACAGCACCGTCAGTTCCGGCATCAGCGCCGCCAGTTCGGCCAGACGCGCGCCATAGGCCTGCGTCTGGCGGCTTTTGTTGCCATAGATCAGCAGCACCTGCGGGCGCGGCACCTGATCCAGCAAGGTTTCCAGATAGCTGACAAAGGGCGTGATGCCGATGCCAGTGGCGATCAGGATCAGCGGCGCTTTCGACTGGGTGGGAATGGTGAAATTCCCGTTCGGCGTCTCCAGCGTCACGATCTCGCCCACGGCAAGGCGGTCGTTGACATAGCTTGAGGCTTTGCCGGGACCGCCGCTGGCATCCAGCGCGCGGCCGATGCACAGCTCATAGCTGTCGCGGCGGGCAAGAATTGCCGGACTGGTCAGCGAATAGGACCGCACCAAAGGCACCTGCGTCCCCGCGCCCGGCAGGCCGATGGACAGGTGCTGGCCGGGCAGAAAATCCGGCAAGGGACCGCCGTCTTCGGGGGTCATGGTGACGCGCATTGCCTCGGACCCCTCGGCGCTCAGCGCGCTGACGACGAAACGGCGCGTGCCGGTCCATGGCTGGATCGCCGGATCGTCGGCGCGTTCGATGTCGCAGGGCACGGCCTTATGCGCGACCGAGCCGCTGATGGGATCGCGCGCATCGGCCGAAACCAGCGCGTTGAAATTCGAGGCTTTCGGACCCGCGCGTCCCAGCGGCTCACAGCTTTCCCACCAGCCGAATTCGGCAGCGACCACCCCCGGCGCCAGCAGCGCATCGGTATGGGCGCGAAACAGCGCCGCGCCATGGCTGTTGAAGGCGCGCACCAGATCGCCCGGCGCGATGCCGCGCGCCAAGGCCAGATCGGGATGCAGCCACAGGCCCGGCTCGGGCTGGCGGCGGCGCAGCGAGGCGATGCCCCGGTGCTGGCTGTGGCAGAAATAGCCGTTCTTCATGCTGGTCATCAGCAAGGGCAGCGCCGAATCCGCGCCATCTGCGGGCAGCGGGTGATGCGGCAGCGGCGCCTGTCCGTGACCCAGCAGAAACTCCGAATAGAACTCGACGCGGCGGGTCGGCGTGTCAAAGCCCGCGACCGTGCCATCCGCGGCAAGCTTGCGATACTTCCGCAGGCCCTGTTCCAGCGGGCGGCGGATCTGGCCACCGGCGGCGCGCAATTCGGCGCTGGTCACGTTCAACGGCGCAAGGATGTGATCCTGCCCAGCCTCGGGGTCGCCGCCAAAGAACATGTCGCCAAAGCCCAGCCGCACCGCCAGATCGAAAACGATTTCGGTATCGCTGCGCGCCTCGCCCATCGGGGGGACGGCGGCGGGGCGCAGCTGGATCAGTTCATTCGCGGCGGGACTGATGTCGAAGCCGACGCGCAGCCCTTCGCGTTCCCATGGCAGGTTCACCGGCAGCACGATATCGGCATATCGCGCCGTGGGCGTGTCGACGCATTCGCAATGCACATGGAACTCGGCGCTTTCAAAGCCGGCGCGGACCTCGGCCTCATCGCCTTGGGTGGCAAGGTGGTTGGTGCCGAATGCAAAGAACGCCTTCAGCGGATAGGGCTTGCCGGTGGCCGCCGCGCGATACAGATCCAGCGCCTTGATCCGCCCCTGCGCCGGAGGACCAAGCGGACGCTCTGCCGCGCCGATGGCCTTTTGCTGCTGCGCCAGCGGCATCAGCGCGGGGCTGTCGACGGCGTTGATCTTGTGGGTGGCAAGAACGCGGTTTCCGCCGGGTTCATCGAAGGATCCGCACAGCGCGTAAAGCGTGGCCAAGGCGCGCTCGGTCTGGGTGGCATTGGTGTTTTGGCCGACGCCGTTCCACGCGTAATAGGCCACAGGCCCATGCGCGGCCAGCAGATCCGCCGCGCGGCGCAGGTCCGGGGCGGGCACACCGCAGACCTGTTCGACCCGCTCGGGCGTCCATTCGGCGCAATTGGCGCGGAACAGATCGAATGCCGGGCGGCAGGCGACGCTGCGGCCATCGGCAAGCGTGACCTCCATGCGGCCATCCAGCGCGAAATCGGCAGATTTCGGCAAGGCGTGGCGGGTGTCATATGGCACGGGCGCGTGCTGCGCCCTGTCCCAAGCAACAAGGCGCGGATCATCATGTCCCGACAGATCGGCTGCGCGCAGAAAGCGGCCCGTATCGCCGCGCACCAGCAAGGGCGCATTGGTCCAACCGGTGACGAAATCCCATTTCACCTGCCCGGTGCCGATCAGCAGGCGCGACAGGCCCATCGCCAGCGCGGCATCGGTGCCGGGGCGCACGCGCAGCCACAGATCGGCGGCCTGCGCCAAAGCCGTGGGGCGCGGATCGACGACGATCATCTGCGCACCATTCGCGCGGCCCCGTCCGATGGCATCGGCCTGCGACAGCCATGTGCTGGTGGGATTGTGCCCCCAGAGCAGGATCAGCCCGGCATTTTCGTAATCCGGCATCGGCATGGCGCAGCCGAAGGTGAACTTATGCGCGCTGTCCTTGTGCCAGTTGCAGATCTCGGTCGCGCCGGTGACGTTGGGACTGCCGAAGACGCGGGTGAAGCGGTCGACCCATTCGATGCCATCGGCAATCGCCGTGCCGCTTTTGGTGGTGACCAGAAAGCCCACGGCCTCGGGGCCATGCGTGTCGCGGATCTGGGTCAGTCTGGCGGCGACGATGTCCAGCGCCTGATCCCAGCTGAGGCGTTCCCAGCCGGGATCCGGGTCGGTCTTGGGGGTGGTGCGGCGCATCGGATAAAGGATCCGGTTGTTTGCGGCCAGCATCTCGGGGGCGGCCTTGCCTTTGCGGCAGGCGGCCTGTCCGGTGGGGTGGTGGGGGTCAGGGCGCACCTCGACCAGACGCCCGCCTTCGACGACGTTGATCGTGCCGCATTGCGACCGGCACAGCGTGCAAAAGGAACGGATCTGGCTCATCGGGCGGGGTCCTTTGGGCAGTCGGGCGACAGGGCGCGGCACCTAGCCGCGCGCGGCGGGGCGACGGACAGGGCGGCAGGTCGCCCTGCCCCGCCCCCGTCGCCCCGGCCTTTGTCATTCAAGCACGCGGTTGCGGGATTCGATGTCCATCAGCCAAATCGCCACCGCCGCCGCGACCAGCATGCTGGAGACCACGATCAGCGCAAGCGTGAACTGCGTGCTCATGATCGGGGCGATGATCGAGGGCGCCAGAAGCCCGCCGAACCGTGCCGTCGCGCCGGTCAGGCCCATGCCGCTGGCGCGCAGGCTGGTGGGATAGACCTCGGGGGTGAAGGCGTAAAGGCCGGCCCATGTGCCCAGCAGCGCAAAGCTCAGCAGCAAGGTCGATCCGACGACGACATAGGTATTGGTCCCGAAGCTATAGAACAGGCAGCCCACGGCAGACAGCAGCAGAAAGCCCATCAGCGTCGGTTTGCGGCCCCATTTTTCCACGCCATAGGCCGCCAGCGCAAAGCCGGGCAGCTGCACGATGGCCAGAATGATCAGAAAGACCTGACCGCGCATGAAGCCGAACCCTTCGCCGGACAGCCGGATGGGCAGATAGACGAAGACGCCGTAATAGGCCATGGACACCAGCGCCCATGCCGCCATCAGGCAGACCGTGCGCCGCACGATCCCGCCGCTGAACAGCGCCAGAATGGACTTGCGCTCCATCACCTCGGGGGTCAGCGGGGCGATTTCCGCCGTCGAGCCGTTGGATTTCGCGACACGCTGCAACACCTTGCGCGCCTCGTCGGATTTGCCGGTCTTGTTCAGATAATGCGGCGATTCCGGGATATAGAAGCGCAGCACGACGCCGATCAGCGCGGGAATGCCGGTGACGAAGAAGATGATCCGCCATGCGTCAGGACCGAAATTCGCCGCGACCAGCGCCAGAATGGCCAAGGCGATGGTGCCGATGGCCCAGAAGGATTCCAGAAACACCAGCCAGCGACCGCGCCGCGATGCGGGCAGGAATTCGGCCATCATGGTATAGTCGACGGGCAGCGTGCCGCCCACGCCCACGCCCGTCAGGAAGCGCAGCACCAGAAGCCATTGCAGATCGGGCGCGAAGGCCGAAGCCACGCCGCAGATCGCGTCGATCAACACCGCGATCAGCAGGACGGGGCGGCGTCCGATACGGTCCGCCAGCCGACCAAAGGCAAAGGCGCCGATCAGCATCCCGGTAAAGAACAGCGTCCCGGTGGACAAAGCCTGCGGCACGGTGATGCCGAAACTCGCGGCAATCGAGGGCGCGCTGAAGCCGATGGACAGCACCTGCATCGCATCTGCCAGCCAGACAAGGCCGAAGATGACGAACAGGCGATACTGGAACTTGCCGACGCCAGCGGCTTGTATGCCCTGCTCGACGGATATGGTTGCTGATGACATTGATTTCCCCGTTGGTGTTTTGCTTTTTGAACTGTGGCTTGGGTTGGATGGCAAGCCACCGTCCCGGCCGTTTCACGTCTCGCCTGTCCCGGCGCTGTCAGGTCGGCCCAGTGACAGACGACGCCGTCCGGTCTGCCTTTTGCTTGCGTAAACCATATGTAGACGTTCGAGATTTCGCGCAGCCCTGCCCTGCAATCACGCCTGAAGCGCGACCCGGGCGTTGGCGCCCGCCATCTGTGCACGGCAAAGCCAAGGCCTGTGACGGATCGCGCGCAGATCGCGCAGCCCTTCTTGTGGGACGGATATTTTTCCCGGCATGCAGCGGCCCAAGCGTGGGCAGCGCGTCGCAGAAGCCGATGGCGCGCCCCGCCGGTGAGCGTCGGATCGTGGCCATGGCTGCTGCAACCCCAAAGGCCGCGATCTTGCTTTGCCTGATATGCGTCACGGACGCTCTCCATGATTCCCATGCGATCATCATTTGCAGACAAACAATAAATGCTGGATAGCTTTTTATGCGGGCTGTCTGCGGAAGTTCGGCCAAAGCCGCCCGCAAGGCCGAAAAATCAGGCAACCGCGCCCCATATCATCGCCATGGCGTGAAATCCGGGCAAATCGCGCGTTCGGATCTGCGGGCAATCAGCGGCGTCTTGGCACATCAACGCCAGGTATGACGGAACGCCGGACAATCCTGAGGCGAACGCGCGCCGGCAGCAACCAGCGGAAATGGCAGGTTGTGGCGGATCGGCGCGCTCTCCAAAAGTCGATTTTGTCTGCACCCTCGACAGCCCTTGCGGAAGTCGTCATTCGCGCAAGCCCATGTTTTTGTAACCGTTATCGGAGCGTCATATGCCCAGCCCCACCACCCCGCTTCTGCCCTCGACGATCGGCCTTGTCGAAGGCCAAAGCCGGGATCTGCTGCTGAGCTTTCAGGGCTTGCAGAACCACATGGTGACTTGGAGCTATTCCATCGCCTTCGACGGCTCGGCCGCCAACACGGATCTGCAGCCGCTGTCCGAAAGCGGCTGGTTCGATGTCGCCTCGGTCACGCCGCAGGATCGCAGCATCACCATCAATATCGCCGCGCTGCGCGATTATATCCGCGAACCGACCGAGACCGCCTCGCTGATCGTGCAGCTGGGCGGCGATGCGCAGTTCAGCGATGGCAGCCAAAGGCAGGTCGTCAGCATCGAGATCGCGGATTTCAACCTGACGATGGGCGGTCCGGGCAACGACACGCTGATCGGCACCAATGACCCGGAAATGCTGATCGGCGGCGCGGGCAACGATACCTATGACCTGAGCTATGGCGATGTGGTGATCGAGGAGGCGGATGGCGGCATCGACACCGTGCTGACCCCGAACCGCGGCTTTGAATGGTCATCCAGCCCGGTTCGCTTTTATTTCTACAGGATGCCCGAAAATGTCGAAAACGTCATCGACCGAATGTCGGGGTCAGTTGAATTGATCGGCAACGATCTGGACAACCACATGGTCGGCGGCAGGGGTTACGTCGATGGCGGGCGTGGGGCCGACACGATGATCGGCGGTGGCAACTTCACGCGCTTCATCGTCGACAATCCCGGCGATGTGGTGATCGTCGAACCGGGCGGGTATGAAACCGTCGAATCCTCGGTCAGCTTTACGCTGGGGCCGAACATCAAGGATCTGGAACTGACCGGAACCGCCGACATCACCGGGACGGGCAATGCCGAAAACAACCTGATCACCGGCAATTCCGGCAATAACACGCTGGATGGCGGGCTTGGCTTCGACACCCTGCTGGGCGGCGCGGGCGATGATGTGCTGATCGTCGACCATATCTGGGATGAGGTCAGCGGCGGCGCTGGATACGATACGGTTCGCTCCAGCGTCAGCTATTCCCTCACGGATGTCGAGGTCGGCATTCTGACCGGGCGGGCGAATATCGACATCACCGGCGGCGCCATCGCGAACCGTCTGGTCGGCAATGCCGGTGCAAACCGCATCGACGGCAGCATGGGTGCCGACACGATGGAGGGCGGCGGCGGTCACGACACTTATGTCGTGGACGACGCAGGCGATGTGGTGATCGAACTGGGCGGCGCGGGACGCGATACGGTCGAGGCCTCGGTCAACTATACGCTGGGCGCCAATGTCGAAGATCTGACCCTGACCGGCACCGCCTCGTTGACGGCGACCGGCAACGCCTCGGGCAACTGGATCCGCGGCAACACCGCCGCCAACCTGATCGACGGCGGCCGGGGCGCGGATACCATGGAGGGCGGTGCCGGCGCGGATGTCTATATCGTGGACAATGCGCGAGATGTGATCACCGAACTTGCCGGTGGCGGCGTGGATACCGTCCGGACCTCGGTCAGCTATCGGGCCGCGGCGAATGTCGAAAACGTGGTGCTGACCGGCACGGCGAATATCAATGCAACAGGCACGATCTATGCCAATCTGCTGGTCGGAAATGCGGGCAACAATGTGCTGGACAGTATGCGCCGCTGGGAGGGAGAGCCCAACGAAGACACGCTGATCGGCGGCGCGGGCAACGATACCTATTATTCCTATCACCGCCTGAATTCGATTGTCGAAGAGGCGAATGGCGGTGTCGATACGCTGCATTTCATCTATTCCTACGGCAGCGTGTCCTACACGATCCCGCAGAATGTCGAACACTTCGTGTATCACGGCACCAGCATAAACCTGACCGGGAATGCCCTGAACAACCGCATCACCGGCGGCACGCAAAGCGACACTCTGGATGGCGGCCTTGGCGCTGACACCATGACGGGCGGCGGCGGGATCAACGACTATTACGTCGACAATCTGGGTGATCGGGTCATTGGCGGTGACGGGCATGACGTCGTTCACAGCTCGGTCAATTTCACCATGACCGCTGGCGTCGACTGGCTGTATCTCGGCGGCACGGCCAATCGCGGTCAGGGCAATGATCTGGACAATTACATCAGCGGCGGCAGCAATGCGGTGCTGGATGCGCGGGGCGGCAACGATACGGTTTACGGTGGAGTTGGTGCGGATACGATCTCTGGCGGCTTGGGAGATGACTCGCTGAGTGGCGGCGACGGGGCTGACCGTTTCGTGTTCCGCAGCGCCAGTGAAAGCGCGGCAGGTTCGGGCGACGTGATCCTGGACTTCGACGCGTCCGAGGGAGACCGGATCGATCTGCGCAGCATCGACGCGGATGCGACCCGCGCCGGGAACCAGGCGTTCCGTCTGATCGGGGATGCAGGTTTCAGCGGGCGTGGCGGCGAATTGCGGACCGAGACCCAAGGCGGCAGCACCATCGTCACCGCAGATCTGGACGGCGACGCCATCGCCGATTTCCGGCTTGAGCTGCGCGGCGCACCGGCGCTGAGCGCGGCGGACTTCTTCCTGTAGACCCGACGGCAGCCATCTGCCGCGCTGGTGAAGGCCCCGGCGCAGCAGATGGCGTGGTCATGGCCCATGCGGTTTGGCCGGTCGTTTGGCTTTGCGCGGTTGGATGATCTGGCGGCCAGATCGTTGTCATCCAGCCATGGCCCGTCAGCAGACACCTTGGGGCGCGGATCCATGGCAGCACCCGATAAGGCCGCTTTGGCGCGTCGACAGATGATACTGCCAAGGCTGCGATGCGGCGCGTGACAGCGCCGACACCGCGCACGGATTCCGGGCTTGAGTTTCGCGCCGCAGTTCGACGCAGCGGCCCACGCGCCAACGCCGGTGACCTTCACGACTGTGCCAACAGCGCGAACCGACAGGCGTTGCAGCGATCCATCGCACGGCGCAGCGCCCTGATCTGATCAGGACGCTGCGCCGCACGGACGACCGGGACGCCCGGTCTTCAGCCCTCAGCCATATGCCCGCGCCGCAGCGAACAGCCGCGCATCCGTGCCGCGCCGTCCGACCAGCATGGTCATCGACCAGCCGCCCGCACCCGCCGTGGGCATCGCCAAGGCACAGCCATCCGCCAGATTGACCAGCGAGGTATTGCGCAGCATCGCCGCGTTCAGCGCGTCGAAATCCGCCTCGACCTCGGCAATGGTCGGAGGCATGCGCATAAGCGTCGGGGCGATGGCCGCATCGAAGGGGGCCATCGCGGCGTCGAAGCGGGCCGCGATCTGGGCCCGCGCCGCAAGCGCATCCTGCACCTGCGCGGGTGACAGCGTTTCCGCAAACCGGATGCGCGACAGAACACGCGGATCGCCCGCCGTCTCCAGCGCGGTCAGATGTGAGGCATAGATCCGATGTGCCTGCGCCGCGACGATGATGCGGTTCAGACCGATCGCCTCGCCCAGAAACGTCAGATCCAGCGGCTGCAACTCGTGCCCCGCCGCGCGCAGCCGCGCCTGATCGCCAGCAAACAGCGCCTCAACCTCAGGTGACAGGCCGTTGGTGAAAGCCCCGACCGGCACGGCCAGCGTGTAAGGCCCCGTGGTCGCGTCCGTCAAAGCGGTTGCCGCCATCACTTCGACCATCTGGCGCAGCAGGTCGGGGTCGGCGGCCATCGGGCCGGGCGTGTCGAAACTGGGGGCAAGGGCATGCACGCCGCTATCGTCGATCAGCCCCTGCGTCGGCTTGATCCCCCACAGACCGTTCGCCGCCGCAGGGATGCGCAACGACCCGCCGGTATCGGTGCCAAGCGCCGCATCCGTAAGCCCCAGCCCCACCGTGACCGCCCCGCCCGACGACGAGCCGCCGGGAATGGTGCCTGCCGCCAGAACGCTGGACGGCGTGCCGTGATGCGGGTTCAGGCCCACGCCGGAATAGGCGAACTCCGACATCGACGTGCGGCCAAACATCAGCGCACCGGCCGCGCGCAGCCGGGCCACACCCACCGCATCGCGACTGGCGGGCGGCTGGTCGGACAGAAGCCGTGATCCGGCTGCCGTCACCTGCCCGGCCTCATCATACAGATCCTTGACCGAAACCAGCGTTCCGAACAGCGCCATCTTTTCGCCCGCCGCGTGCCGGGCGATCAGAGCTTCGGCCTCGGCGCTTATGCGGACGGGATCGAATTCGGTGAAGATGGCGCGGCGCTCGGCCTCGGCCATCGCCTCGACGCGGGCGATGGCAGTGTCGACCTTGCTGCGGAAGGCCGCGATCATGCGACCTCCGCCAGCGTGACGGTTTCGTATTCATGGGTGATGCTGCGGCCCGTGGCGGGGTTGGTCATCGCCATGCGGAACCGCGCGGCCGGACGCACGCCGCCCTTGGCGCCGAACGTGCCGCACATCATCGCCACGCCGCCCGCTGCGGCCAACCCGTCCAGATCGGCCCCGGCGATCAGGTCCGCCAAGGGCCGGATCGAGGCAATGGTGCCGTCCTGATAGGGCACCCACGCGCCCCGCTCCTGGATCCAGCTTTGCAGGCGGATGTCCTCCAGCACGGGCTCGACCTCCTCCCATGGCCACAGCTCGGCGGCGCAGGGTTTGGCGCAGACCTGCTTGGACATGGCGACGGAATGCGCCTCCAGCGCGCGATCGGTGTGATCGGAAGCCAGACCAAGGTAACGCCGGCCGTCCACCTGCAGGATCAGCGGCTCGACCTCGCCCGAGGAATTCGGGCCGACCGCCTCGATCTGCGCGGCGGTGGTCAGCAGCGGCGCGGCCACACGATAGAACAGGGGCGTGGTCGATGGGGGTTTCACGCCCAATGCGGCCAGTTCGTCGATATGATGCTGGATCGCGGCGGCGTCGCGCCCGGTCCAGCCCGCCACCACCAGATGTGCGGGCGCGATATCCAGCGGGGCGCCGTTCAGAATAAACGTCATGTCTTGGTCTTTCACAGGATAGAGGGAAGCCAGAGCGCCAGCCCCGGCATGGCGATCAGCGCGGCGACCATGCAAAGCATGACCAGCACATAGGGGATGGCCCCCATGATCACCTGATTGATGGATCCCGACCGCCGCGCGCCTTGCACGACGAACAGGTTCAGCCCGACGGGCGGCGTGATCAGCGCCATTTCGATCAGAACGATCATCAGGATACCGAACCAGACCTTGTCATAGCCAAGGCCCGCCATGATCGGCACGACGATCGGAATGGTCGCGACCATCAGCGACAGCGTCTCGATGAAAAAGCCCAGCACGATGTAAAGCGCGATCACCAGAAGCAGCGTGCCGAACGGGGTCAGACCCGCGCCTTCGATCATCTGCGTCAGTTGCCGCCCCAGCCCCGCCGCCGTCATGGCGAAGTTCAGAAACGAGGCCGCCGCCACCACCAGCATGATCATCGCCGAAATGCGGATCGTGCCCTTCAGCGCATCGGCCAAAGCCACGCGGCCAAGCCCGTCGCCAAAGGCGAAGGCGATGATGGCCGCCATCACGACGCCGATTGCCGCAGATTCCGTGGGCGTGGCCCACCCGGCATAGATCGAGCCGATGACGACACCAAACAGCAGCATGATCGGGACAAGCTGGGTCAGGCTTTGCAGCCGCGCGCCCCAGTCGAAACTGCGCGACGGACCGCCAAGCGACGGGCGGATGACGCAGATCAGCACCGTGATCACCATGAAGCCCACCGCCATCAGCAGACCGGGGATCAGACCGGCGGAAAACAGCTGCGGGATCGAGGTCTCGGTCAGAAAGCCATAGACGATCAGATTGATCGACGGCGGGATCAGGATGCCCAGCGTGCCGCCCGCCGCGATGGCGCCGGAAAACAGTCGGGGATCATAGTTCAGACGCTCGGCCTGCGGCATGGCGACGGTGGCCACGGTCGCGGCCGTTGCGACCGAGGATCCCGACGTGGCCGAGAACATGGTCGCCGTGGCGATATTGGCGTGGACCAGCCCGCCCGGCAGCCAGGACAGCCATTTGTCCAATGCGCCATAGGTCCGCTCGGCCACGCCACCGCGCACAAGAATTTCGCCCAGAAAGACGAATAGCGGAATGGCGATCAGGGTCGAGGACGCCGAGGACGACCAGATCAGTTGCCCCAAGCCGCGCAGCAACGGAAAGGCCGAGAAGAACTCGCCTACCCCGATGCCCAGCAGGAACAGCACGATGCCCACCGGCAGCGACAGGGCCATCAGGCCCAGCAGCGAAAAAGCGACGGTCCAGATCATGTGTCCAACTCCGATCCGATGCCGATGGTCGCCTCAAGCTCGGCCCGGCGATTGGTGGCAAGGTAATAGATGGCAATCAGGCTGAGCGCGGTCGCGGTCACTGCGAACCAGACCCAGCCGGCGAACCAGATGCCCTGCGGAATCCACAGGGGCGTCTGCAGCGGGGTGTTGGCCCGCGCGCCGCTGGTCAGGGTCTTGGACAGGACCGGCCAGCATTTCACCGCGATCAGCAGGATGACCGAGGTGGTGACGATCATCGCGAAGATGTCCATCAATGCCCGGCCCGGATCGGCCAGTTTCTGGCGGATCAGGTCGATGCGCACATGCGCGCGGTCCATCAGCGCGCAGGCAAGCCCCCAGCTTGCGACCGCCGCCATGACATAGCCCGACACTTCGTCCGAACCGCCCAGCGAACCAAGGCCGAAGCGCCGCAACAGCACGTCGGACAGAATGAAAAGAACCGTCAGGATCAAGGCCACCCCCAGAAGGATGGCGATGGCCCCATTCGCGCGCCGAAGCGCGCCGTGGATGTCATCGATCATGAGTTTGGCCCTACTGCGCGATGGTCACGCCAGAGGTGGCGCCCACCGTCTGATTCCAGCGGGTGACCCATTCGGCACCGGCACGGCTGGACCAGTCGGGCAGAACCTCGGTCGTCAGGATGGTGCGGGCCGCAGCGATATCCTCTGGGGAAGGTTCCAAGAGCGTCATCGCGGCTTTCGTCGGTTGCGGGCAGGCATCCGCCCCCGTCAGACAGGCCATGTCCGCATCCAGCCCACCTTCGGCCGCGTCCCATGCGGGCGCCTCCAGCCCTTCGGCAACCGCCGCTTTCAGCACGGTCTGCTGGTCCGGGGACAGGGCGTCGAACTTGTCGCCATTCATGGCGATAACCACCGGATCCCAGCCGCCCAACGGCAAGGCGACCAGCGTGTCGCTGACCTCCCACCATCCGGCCGAAAAGCCCGACCCGGCCCCGGTCACCGCGCAATCGATCACGCCGCGTTCCAGCGATCCCGGAACCTCGGAAAAGGCGATGTTGATGCCCTCGGCCCCCAGAGCCTCAAGGAACTTGGTGGTCATGCGCCCCGAGCCGCGCACCTTCTTGCCCTTCAGATCGTCCAGCGACGTGATCTGACCCCGGCAGAACACGATCTGCGGCGGATAAGGGGCAATGCCCAGAAGCTCGGCCCCGAAGCGGGCGCGCATGATATCGCCAACCATCGGTTTGGCCGCATCGACCATCGCTTGTGCCTCGGGGACCGTCGTCGCCAGCAGCGGCACATCCAGCCCTTCCAGCTCGGGCGCGTCGCCCACGGTGTAATCGGCCACGGTCGCGCCCACGTCGAACAGCCCGTCGCCCAGCATGCGGAACACATCGGCCCCCGCCATGCCCATCTGGTCAAAGCTGGTCAGTTGGGCGGTGAACTGGTCATCGGTCAGGCCGCCGATCTTCTGCGTCCAGAACGGCGTTTCAAAATCCTGATAAAGGGGAAGGTTGCTCCAGCTTCCGACCACGCTCAGCTCCTCGGCCATAAGCGGAGTGGCAAGCATCGTCGTCCCCAGAATGGCGGCGGCAAGTTTCATATCGTTCTCCTGTTGGATCATTGCGGCCTTTGCGGCGCATTCTTGAATGCCCGGACCATGCGGGCCACGAACACCGATGCGGGGCTTCGGTCAGTCGGGCCCCGCGGATGTGTGCCCAAAATCGCAGCCAGAACCTATCGCATCAAGAATTCAATGATGTGCAATACCGATGCCAAAAACAGATCAGTCAATGCGATGCCAGCGCAGCCGAGGTGACTTCGCGCCCGATTTTCTCATTGCGATCGGGCAGATAGCCGATGACGAATTCCAGATCCGGCAATCGCGCCTCGGTAGCGACATGCAGTTCTTGCAGCTTCATCTGAGGCCAGCCGGCGACAAGATCGTGGGGAATCGTGCCGATGCCGAAGCCCCGATCCACCAGCAGCAACATCGTCGCCAGAGACGCCGACCCATGCACCGCCGCCGCCTGCCGCCGCAGGGGCGACAGAAGCGCCTCGACCTGCCGGTGCGGCAGGCTGCCTTTTGGAAAGGTCACGATTGGCAGATCGGCGATATCCTCGACCCGTGCGGGCTGCGGAATCGTGAAATGCGCGGCGGACACGAACCAGCCAAGGCTGACCGGCGGCAGGGGCGTCACCGTGGCCTCGCGCGGGGCCTGATCGCGCAGAAGCATCACCACATCCAACTGGTCGGCCATCAGCATCCGCGCCATCTGCTCGGACGTGTCCACCGAGATCTCGAATCTCAGCAGCGGGTGGCGGCGGCGCAATTCGGTCAGCATCAGCGGCAGCACCGTATGGCTAAGGGTTTCCGCAACCCCCAGCCGGACGACCCCGGCCATGATGTTCTGCGTCAATTCCTCAAGAATGCGGTCGCGCTGGGTAATCAGGGTATCCGCCTCTTCCAGCAGGCGCCGTCCGACCGCCGTCAGCCGCACCCCCCGCCCGTCGCGTTCAAAGATCGTGATCTTCATCCGGTCTTCAAGATGGCGAACCCGACGCGAGATGGCAGATTGCGCCACACCTGTCGCGTCGGACGCCGCACGAAAGCCGCCATGCTGCACGATGGCCTGAATGATGAAGATGTCGCGAAAGCCGAACATGGACCACCTTTTCGCTGCCCCGCGCGCGGCGTCAAGACGGCAGGTGGGGGCTTGCGGGGGTGGGGGAGGAGCGGCGGCCAGCCGTGCCGAGGGGCGTTCGGACAGGGACACGGGTAATTGCCTCAGCCGCTTCTTCAGTGGCCGGCTTGACCTGCCGCTCACGGTATCGAATGCTCGCCAGCCGCGGTCCGAATTAGCCCCAAGCGTTGCCGGGCCGCCGGTCATAGACGCCCGGCCCCAAGGATGCGCCTAGATCCTTGATCTATCTTGCGGCACCGCATCCCACGATCCGCGGATGCCCGGTTACGGATGGTGAACCGGCGGAAAATAGTCTTTCACGCCGGGCACAAGACATTGCAGCGCAGCTGTTGAACGCCGATCCCTTGTCAGGACCGGGAAAGTTGGCGCAGCAGGGTGATGCCGGTGCGACCATCCTGTGACCTTGCCAACGTCGATTGAGTGGTTTGCCCTGCGCGCAGCCCTTCCCCCAGCCTGCATGAATCCGACATGACTCACATTTCGCGAACCTGCGCCGATCAGGAATACTGCATCCCAATCGAATGCGGCGTGCAGTCTGACAACCGCGTCTTGCTTTCGCAGTCCGGCCGTGCCGAGGCGGCGGTCACACGGGCATGATCACAGGATCCCGATTGCCGGATCGCGCGACCAAGCCGCAGCCGGTGGATGATCTGGCCCGCCACAGAACGGCTATGGAGATCGGATTTGCGCCAGCTGGGCATGGTGCCGCCGATTTCAATTATCTGGACCCGCGCCGCGATGGCATGCCCGCAGCAGCAGAGAAATCTTCAATCCTCTTGACATTTTCGCGGCAGCGTTCTTTCCCACACCTGCCCGTGCCCCGAAGAATGGCAACGAAAATTCCGTCGCCCCGAGGATCGTGTTACCGCAAAATGACCATGATGCCATCGCCATGAGCTGGGATATCTCGACACTTTATCGCAGCCATGCGGGCGGCACGGCGCGGGCATTGCGGCGGGCCGGTCTGAACCCGGATGTCGCTGATGACCTCACACAGGATGCATTTCTGCGGGTGCTGGCGAGGCCCGTCCCGCAGACGAACGGTGCCTACAATCCCCGCGCCTATCTTTATCGCATCGCTCATCGGCTGGGCATCAACCACCGCCGGCGCGAGGCGCTGGTCCAGATGGTGGCCTTGGGCGAAGACGACCTTGCCAGTCAGGCCCCGACCACCGATCAGGCGCTTCATGCGCGGCAATGCCTTGATCAGGCGGCGCTGGCGCTGGCGGAACTGCCCGACCGCACCCGCCGGGCCTTTGTCATGCACCGCATCGAGGAACGCAGCATGGCCGAGATCGGACAGATCCTCGGCATCTCGACCTCGCGGGCCTGGGGGCTGATCCGCGAGGCCTATCGCCATCTGGCCGAGCGCGTCGATGAGCGCTGATCGTGGATCGGGCGCGCCCCTGCTGGATCAGGCCATCGACCTGCTGATCCGCCTGCAAAGCGAGCCCAGCCCCGAGATCACGCTGTCATTGATCCGCAGCTGGCGCCAGCGCAGCCCCCAGCATGAGGCCGCATGGTGTCGCGCCGCAAAGCTGCACGGGCTAAGTGGCGAGGTGCTAGCCCCAAAGGACACAGCCGGCATGCCGCGCCGCACGTTGCTGATCGGGGGGCTGGCTCTTGCGGGGCTGGGCTTGTCGCTGGGACCGGGGCTGGTGACTGTCGCGCGGGCCGATTACCAGACCGGGCTGGCCGAAATCCGCGAGGTCACTCTGGCCGATGGCAGCAGGGTCACGCTGGGCCCGAAGACAGCCTTGGCCGCCCCCGCGCCGCGTCAGGCGGCCCTGTTGCAAGGCATGGTCTTTCTGGACATCAAAGCGGCCCCGCAGCCGTTCCGCCTGCGCGCCGATGACTGCGCGTTCGAGCTGTCGCAAGGGCAGTTCGACCTGTCGATGCAGGCGCGGGAAATCGACCTGTCCGTCGCCGGGGGTCAGGTCAGCGCACAGAACCGTATACTGGCGGCAGGCGATTGGCTGCGACTGGACACCCAAGGCAGGACGCTGCAGGCAGGTACCCGCCCCCCGACCGAAATCGCCTCTTGGCGCGACGCTTTCCTAATCGCGCAGAGCGAGCCTCTGGCCAGCGTCTCGGCGCGCATCGCGCGCTGGCTGCCGGGCAGGCTGGTCATCGCCTCGCCCTCGCTGGCCGGGCGCCGGATCAGTGGGATCTATGACCTGCGCGATCCGCTGGCGGCGCTGCGGGCCGCCGTGCAGCCGACCGGCGGACAGGTGCGTCAGGTCACCCCGCTGCTGACCATCATCTCGGCGCTGTGAAAAAAGTTGCCGCCGCAGTGAAAAAATCGTCGCGCCGATTGTAACAGCTGCAAGGGCGGCACTTACCCATGGTTCAGGGGTAATCCTCCCCGTGGTTAAGGGGTTTGGCAGTAGAATTTTCTCGTAGCGTGAACTGAGGAGATTCGAATAAGAAAAACCCGATTTACCGAGCCGCAGATCATGGCGGTGCTGCGCCAGGCTGAGGGCGGCGTTGCGGTGCCGGAACTGTGCCG
>NZ_WMII01000016.1 GCF_009711265.1 Paracoccus shanxieyensis
ATGAGCCTTGAAACGCTCGCCCGTGTGACCGACAATCCAACCGTCAGGCTGCCCGCCGTGGCCACCTGAACAAGCCCTGACCTCTCCGAGGGTCGGCGCTCCTACACCACGCCGCGGGGCACTATCCAGCCGAGGGTCGGCTTTACGCCCATCTCGTTCGCAATAGGCGCCCAAAGAAGCACCGCCAATTCATCTTGCTGATTAGGAAACTCGGCAGCCCAACCGATGCGCTTTCCGGCGGCACGGTTCATTGAGGACAGATGCCTGATGGGTTTGAACTGTCCCACAAAGCCGGCCTCCTTTACCGCGCTGCTCTGAAAGCGCACGCCGTCAGGGATCGCGACTGTCAGCATGCTTGCCCCAGTGAAAACCGTCGACGCGATGTGTCTTGCGCGATCTATGCTCTGCAGAAATCTGGCTGGCCCAAGAACGTGACGGTCCCCAAGTTCGAACCGCAGGGCAAGCTAGCAGCTGTAAAACAATGTTTTGGGAATTTCCGTCCAGCCAAATGGCTCAAGTATATCATCCAAGTGTTCATCCAAGTGTTCATCCAAGTGTTCATCCAAGCTTGAACGGTCCATGCGGCGTCTCAAGGATGACAGCCAAGGTCCGCTCTGTCAGCAAGTCGCGCCGCAAAACAAAAAAAGCGGCCCGCCCCGGACCGCTTCATCTTCTTCGTTCCCGAAATACTCCGGGGGTGCGGGGGCAGAGCCCCCGCGTCGCGGGACGCAAGCCTCAGCCGATGGCCGCGGCGCGCACGTCGTCGTCGATCTTGTCGGCATATTGCGCGAAGTTGTCGCTGAACATGCCGACCAGCTTGGCCGCCTGCGCGTCATAGGCCGAAGCGTCGGCCCAGGTCTGGCGCGGGTCCAGCAGCTTCTCGTCGACGCCGGGCACCGAGACCGGAACCTCGAAGCCGAAATTCGGATCCTTGCGGAACTGCGCATCGTTCAGCGAACCGTCCAGCGCGGCGGTCAGCAGCGCGCGCGTCGCCTTGATCGGCATGCGCTTGCCGGTGCCGAAGGCGCCGCCGGTCCAGCCGGTATTCACCAGCCAGCAATTCGCGCCGGTCGCCTTGATCTTTTCCTGCAGCAGCTTGCCATAGACTTCCGGGCGGCGCGGCATGAAGGGCGCGCCGAAGCAGGTCGAGAAGGTCGGGGTCGGCTCGACCACGCCCACTTCCGTCCCCGGCGTCTTCGAGGTGAAGCCCGACAGGAAGTGATACATCGCCTGCGCCGGGGTCAGCCGCGCGATGGGCGGCAGCACGCCATAGGCATCGCAGGTCAGCATGATGACATTCTTGGGCATCCCGCCAAGGCTGTCGACCGATGCGTTCGAGATCTGGTCCAACGGATAGGCGCAGCGCATGTTGTCGGTGATCGAGTTGTCCTCGAAATCCAGCACCAGCGTTTCGGGATCATAGACCATGTTCTCGATCACGGTGCCGAACTTGCTGCAGGTCGCAAAGATTTCCGGCTCTGCCTCGGCCGACAGGTTGATCGTCTTGGCGTAGCAGCCGCCTTCAAAGTTGAAGATGCCGTGATCCGACCAGCCATGTTCGTCATCGCCGATCAGCACGCGCGACGGATCCGCCGACAGCGTGGTCTTGCCGGTGCCCGACAGGCCGAAGAAGATCGCGCTGTCATCGGGGTTGCCGATGGCGTGGTTGGCCGAGCAATGCATCGGCATCACGCCTTTTTCCGGCAGGATGTAGTTCAGCAGCGTGAACACGGATTTCTTGTTTTCGCCCGCATAGGCGGTGCCGCCGATCAGGATCAGCTTGCGATCGAAGTTCAGCGCGATCACGGTTTCGCTGCGGCAGCCGTGCTTGACGGGATCCGCCTTGAAGCTGGGGCAGTTGATGATGGTGAATTCCGGGGCGAAGCTTGCCAGCTCGGACGCCTCGGGGCGGCGCAGCAGGTGGCGGATGAACAGGTTGTGCCATGCCAGCTCGGTCACGACGCGCACGTCAAGACGCAGCGCCGGGTCGGCACCGCCAAACAGGTCCTGCACGAAATAATCCTTGCCCTTCATATGGGCCAGCATGTCGGCATAAAGCGCGTCGAATGCCTCGGGGGCCATGGGCTTGTTGTTGTCCCACCAGATCGACTCCTCGACCGAGGCGGTGCGCACCACATGCTTGTCCTTGGGCGAGCGGCCGGTATGCGCGCCGGTCGAGACAAGGAACGTGCCGCCAAGGCCCAGCTTGCCTTCGCCGCGCTGAAGAGCGGCTTCGATCAGCGCAGGTTCCAGCAGGTTGTAATAGACATTGCCAAGACCGGTGATCCCTTGATCTTCGAGACGGCAATTGGGGTTGACGCGCGGTTCGGACATGTCCTGCTCAGCTCCTGATGATCGTCGGGTGTTGGCTGCCCGACATTTCGACTGTGCTATAGCATGGCAAGTCTATGACGAAAGCGGACATATGGATAGGTTTAGCGCAACCATGCATTGTTCGCGCAAACAAACGGCGATTTGTAAAAATTGGTTAAGGCGCCAAGGCGATATTCCTGTGTTTCTTCATCAAATCCGCGAAGCTGTTTCTGCCCATGGAAGATAAAGACCCTGTCCTGCTGCATGGCTCATGCGTGTCATGGATGAATCGCGGGCTACTGATTCTCGGCGCGTCCGGTTCGGGGAAATCGACTCTGGCCTTGCAACTCATGGCCTATGGCGCGCGGCTTGTCGGCGATGACCGCATCTGGGTCGCCCGCCGCGGCGACCTGCTGATTGCGACATGCCCGCCGTCGATTTGCGGCAGGATCGAGGCGCGGGGCGTGGGCATTCTGGCCGCCGAGGCGCTGCCCGAGGCGCCGCTGGCGCTGGCCGTCGATCTGGACCGCTCCGAGCCTGACCGTCTGCCCGATCACCGAAAACTTGATCTTCTTGGCATTGGGCTGCCCCTTGTGCTGGGGCAGGGACGTGGCCATCTTGCACCAGTGCTGTTGCAATATCTGACTGCCGGACGCGCGGACGGGGCCGGGGCTTGACCCGACTGCCGTGTCGCCGCCTTAAAAGGTCATCTGCCAACCCTGATCCAGCCCGTCGCCATGACACAAGACGCCAAACCCGACGACCAGACGCAAAGACTTGTCCTGATCACCGGCCCCTCGGGTGCCGGACGCTCGACTGCGATCAACGTCTTGGAAGATCTGGGATATGAGGCGATCGACAACCTGCCGTTGTCGCTGGTGCCGCGCCTTCTGGACGGGCCCGCGCGGCCCGTGCCGCTGGCCTTGGGGCTGGATGTGCGCAACCGCGACTTTTCGGCGGCCAATGTCATCGAACTGATCGACCGCCTGACGCGGTTGCCGGATTATGAACCCGAGGTGCTGTTTCTGGACTGCGCCACCGAACAGTTGCTGCGCCGCTTTAACGAAACCCGCCGCCGCCATCCGCTGCGGGCCGAGGGCGCGCCGCTGGACGCGATCCTTGCCGAACGCGACATGCTGGCGCCGATCAAGGCGCGGGCCGATGTGCTGGTCGATACGTCCGAACTGTCGCCGCATGATCTGAAGGCGGAACTGGCGCGCTGGTTCGATACCGATCAGGGGCGGCGGCTGACCGTCTCGGTCCAGTCGTTTTCCTATAAGCGGGGCGTGCCGCGCGGTGTCGATACGATGTTCGACTGCCGGTTTCTGGCGAACCCGCACTGGGAACCGGCGCTGCGGCCCTTGGACGGGCGCGATGCGGCGGTTCAGGATTATGTGGCGGCCGATTCGCGATTCGCCGAATTCTTCCAGCGGATCCTTGATCTGCTGCTTTTCGTCCTTCCGGCACATCTGGAAGAGGGCAAGGCCCATCTGGTGATCGGCTTCGGCTGCACCGGCGGGCAACATCGTTCGGTCACAATGGCCGAAAAAATGGCAGATGCGCTTGCGAAAGCAGGCTGGCAAGTGTCAACTAGACATCGGGAACTTGAACGCCGTCAAAAGGCGCCGGCACCTGCGGATGATGGCCAGTCCTCTGGCCCCCGCGTGGCGTCGGTCGGTTAGCGGCATGACCATGCGTGGTGGGGAAATTTGATCGGAATTGTCATCGTGGCACATGGTGGACTTGCCCGGGAATATCTCTCGGCGGTCGAACATGTCGTCGGGCCACAGGCGGGCATCCGCGCCGTGACGATAGAGGAAAATCATGACAGGAGTGCGAAGCAGGCCGAGATCTGCGACGCAGCCGATTCGGTGGATACCGGGGACGGGGTCGTGGTGGTCACGGATCTGTTCGGCGGATCGCCATCCAATCTGTCGCTGATGGCCTGTCATGCGCGCAATCGCTCGATCCTTTACGGGGCCAATCTGCCGATGCTGGTGAAGCTGGCCAAATCGCGCAAATTGCCTGTCGCCGACGCGGTTTCGCTGGCCAAGGACGCGGGACGGAAATACATCAACAGCTATGATGTGCTTCCTGCCGATATCATCCCCGTCCCAAGCCGCGCTGCCTCATGAATGACATAAGCCCTGCGCCGATCACGCGCGAATTGAAGATCATCAACGAAAAGGGCCTGCACGCGCGGGCCAGTGCCAAATTCGTTGAAACCGTCGAACGCTTCGACGCCCGCGCCACCGTCGAAAAGGACGGGATGAGCGTGTCTGGCGATTCGATCATGGGGCTGTTGATGCTGACCGCCCCGCGCGGCAGCACCATTTCCGTCACGACCAAGGGCGCGCAGGCCAGCGAACTGGCCGAGGCGCTGACCGCGCTTGTCGGCGACTATTTCGGCGAAGGCATGTAAGGGCCGCTCACATGGCCCGCGAAAGCTATCACCACGGCAATCTGCGGCAGGCGCTTGTTCAGGCGACCGTGCATCTGATCGAGGAAAAGGGCCCGCAGGCCTTTACTCTGGCCGAGGCCGCGCGTCAGGCGGGTGTCAGCGCCGCCGCCCCCTATCGCCATTTCGCTGGTCGTGACGAGTTGCTGGAAGAAGTCGCGCGGCATGGCTTTGAAGAGTTCTCGCAGCGGCTTGAAACCGCCTTTTCTGGTGGCAAGCCTACACCGCTTTCGGCGCTGTTTCACATGGGCAAAGCCTATCTGGCCTTTGCGGCGGAACGGCGCGGCTATTACATCGCGATGTTTGAATCCGGCATCTCGATCACCTCGAATTCCGCGCTGACACAGGCAGCGGACCGGGCGCGCGGCGTTCTGGTGACGGCGGCCGAGGAGTTGTTTCGCACCGCACCCGGCGACCAGCGCCCGCCTGCATGGATGGTGGCCGATCATATCTGGGCGCTCAGCCATGGCGTGGTCGAGCTGTTCAGCCGCGGCAAACCCGGTGGACGTTCGCCGATCTCGCCCGAGGATATGCTGGAAAGCGGAACGCTGATCTATCTGCGCGGCCTTGGCGTGATTTCCGCATAAATTTTGCCTGTGACCCATTGAAGGACGGGGCGGGATCTCCATTTATGTAAATGTGATTAACATTCACATCAGAAAGGGAGCCACATGAACACTTACCCCGCCGCACGACCTTCGGTCATGGACCGGATCGGATCGGCTCTGATCGCGGTCCGCGACTGGCTGGATGAACGCGGCAAGGGCGCGTGGATCATCGCGATGATCGCCGCCTTCGTTATCGTCTGGCCGGTCGGCCTTGCCATCCTTGGATATATGATCTGGAGCAAACGCATGTTTTCCTGCCGTCCCCGCACCGACCGCCGCAGCCGCAACGCGGACCGCTTTCAGTCCAGCGGAAATTCGGCCTTTGACGCCTATCGCAGCGAAACGCTGAAGCGGCTTGAGGACGAGCACAACGAATTCGTGGACTTCCTGCAGAAGCTGCGCGAGGCCAAGGACAAGGCCGAATTCGACCAGTTCATGCAGAACCGCAAGGAACCGCGCGACGTTCAGGCGTGACGCAAAAGGGCCGGGGGTTTCCCCGGCCCTTCGTTTTGCAGCCATTCGTCTTGGGGCGCTTCGCTTTGCAGACTGGCGGATCTCAGTAGGAATATTCGCCATAGATGCGGGACAGATCGCCCGCCCATTCGCCCTTGTATTTCGCCAGCAACTCATCAGCGGGAACCTTGCCGGTATCGACGCTTTCGCGCAGCGCGTTCAGGAAATGCGTTTCATCGGGAACCAGACCGCCCTGACCGGGGCGGGCGCGGTTCTTCAGGCCATGTTCGGCGATTTCCAGCACGTCGCGGGCGATGTCATGCAGGTGCAGCCCGTCATATTCCCCCGCAAGCCCGTCACGCGCCGCAGCCACCCGCAGACCGTTGCGCTGTTCGGCGCTCCAGCCGCGGCACAGATCCCATGCCGCATCCAGCGCCGACTGGTCATAGATCAACCCGACCCACAGCGCGGGCAGGGCGCAAAGCCTGCGCCACGGCCCGCCATCGGCGCCGCGCATCTCGATGAATTTCTTGACGCGGGCCTCGGGGAAGACGGTGGTCAGGTGGTCGGCCCAGTCCGACAGGGTCGGGATCTCACCGGGCAGGGCGGGCAGCCGGCCCTTCATGAAATCGCGGAAGCTCTGGCCCAAGGCGTTGATATATTTGCCGTCGCGATAGACGAAATACATCGGCACGTCCAAGACGTAATCCACCCAGCGTTCATAGCCCATGCCGTCTTCAAAGGCGAAGGGCAGCAGGCCCGTGCGGGCATCGTCAAGGTTTTGCCAGATATGCGCGCGCCAGCTTTTCATGCCATTGGGCTTGCCGTCCAGAAACGGCGAATTGGCGAACAGCGCCGTGGCGACGGGTTGCAGGGCCAGCGCCACACGCAGCTTCTGCACCATGTCGGCCTCGGATCCGAAATCCAGATTAACCTGCACCGTGCAGGTGCGATACATCATCTGCGTGCCCAACTCGCCGACGCGACCCATATAGTCGGTCATCAGGCGATAGCGGCCCTTGGGCATCATCGGCATCTGATCCTGCGACCAGATCGGCGCCGCGCCAAGGCCGATGAAACCTGCATCCATCTCATCGGCGACGGATTTCACCTCGGCCAGATGCTGGTTCACCTCATCGCAGGTCTGGTGAATGGTTTCGACCGGCGCGCCGGACAGTTCAAGCTGCCCGCCGGGTTCAAGGCTGATATTCGCGCCGTCGCGTTCAAGGCCGATGATATGCTCGCCCTCGCGGACGGGGGACCAGCCATAGCGCGCGCCGATGCCGTCCAGCATGGCCTTGATGCTGGCCTGACCTTCGGGCGCGTCATAGGGCAGAGGCGCAAGATCGGCGTGACGATAGCCGAACTTTTCGTGCTCGGTCCCGATGCGCCAGCGGTCGCGGGGCTTTTCGCCCGAAGCGATATATTCCGCCAGTTGTTCGGGACGTTCGATCGGGCCGCCGCCCTGTTGAGGAATGGACATCGGTGGCCTTTCTGTGCCTTCATCCGCCACAGGTGGCAATCTGCGGCGCTCAAGTCAAGCGCGCGCGGTCGGTCCTGGTCCAAACGGTCTGGATCGCGGGGCCGTCACCGGACAGCGCATGGGCGATGCGGCCCATATCGACGCCGGGCAGGGCGGCAAAGGCATCGGCCAGCCCTTCGGCCCCCCTGGCATCGACCGGGATCAGCAGCGCCTGCCGATCCAGACTTTTCAGCCGCCAATGCCTGCGCCCGTCCAGTCGCATCAGCCGGATTTCCGACAGATCGCGCAGCGGGATCTCGCCCCCCAGCACGCGGTCGGGCGACAGATAGCGGATCGCGCCTTCGTCCAGTTCCACCACGCCGGGGGCCGAGGCATTGCTGCGAAACCGCATCCGCCGCCGCGCATCCAGCGCCCATGCGCCCGAGGCGGCAGCAATCAGCGCGCCCACCGGCCACAGGATCCAGCCGCCCAGCGAAAACACCCAGATGCCAAAACCCGTCGCGGCCAAGGCGGCAACGGTTTCAGCCCATGGACGCAGTTCGGGGCGGATCAATCACAGCTCCTGTGTCATGTCGCGATGCGCAATGCCCGCGTCCAGATATTCGGGACCATAGGCGGAAAAGCCCAGCTTTTCGTAAAACCCGATGGCATGGGTCTGCGCGCCCAGCTTGGCGCGAGTAATGCCCTGAATGCCCGCCAGTTCCTGCAACGAGGCGCGGATCAGCGCCGCGCCGGTCCCGCTGCCACGCGCGGCTTTCAGCACGGCCACGCGACCGATCTTGCCGGTCGCGCCCTCCAGCAGCAGCCGCGCCGTGCCGATGGGCGCGCCGCTGTCGTCGCGGGCGATCAGGTGGATCGCCTCGCCGTCGCGCCCGTCCCATTCCTCGGCTTCCGGGACGTGCTGTTCGATCACGAAGACCTCGTGGCGGATGGCGCGGCAGGCGGCGATGTCGTCGGTCTTTTCGATCATGCGAAATAACGGTCCAGAATGGTGCGATAGATGGCCGAAAGCTGGCGCACCTGATCTGCGGGCACGCGTTCATCGACCTGATGCATGAAATGACCGACAAGGCCGAATTCAAGCACCGGGCAGTGATCCTTGACGAAACGCGCATCCGAGGTGCCGCCCGAGGTGGACAGGACCGGATCCAGCCCCGTCGCCTGACGCACCACATCGGCCACCAGATCGACGAAGGGGCCGGGCTGGGTCAGGAAGCTTTCGCCCGAAACCTGCGTCTGGATGTCGAAGCCGACCCCGGTTTCGGCCGCGATCGCCGCCGCCTTGTCGCGGATCATCGCATCCAGACCCTCCGAGCGGTGCGCGTCGTTGAAGCGGATGTTCACCGTCGCGCGGGCCTTGGCCGGGATGACATTGCTGGCCGGATTGCCGCAGTCGATGGTCGTGACCTGCAACCCCGAGGGGTCGAAATGCGCGGTTCCCGGATCCAGCGGCTGATCGGTCAGCTGATGCAGCAGCCGCAGCAGCGCATGAAGCGGGTTCTTGGCGCGGTGCGGATAGGCGGCGTGGCCCTGAACGCCCTGCGCCTCGATCTCCAGCGTCATCGAGCCGCGCCGCCCGATCTTGATCATCTCGCCCATGCGGTCGGGGTTGCTGGGCTCTCCGACGATGCAGACATCCATCCGCTCGCCGGTCTGGTCCATCCAGTCCAGCAGCGCGCGGGTGCCGTCGCGGGACGGGCCTTCCTCATCCCCGGTGATCGCCAGCAGGATTGCGCCGTCGGGCGGGGCCTCGGTCACGCGGGCGATGGCGGCGGCGACGAAGGCGGCCACGCCGGATTTCATGTCGGTCGCGCCGCGCCCCCAGATCCAGCCATCGGCCTGATGCCCCGAAAACGGCGGATGCGTCCACGCCGCAATATCGCCCGGAGGCACGACATCGGTATGGCCGTTGAAGCCGAAGCTGCGCGCCGCGCCCTTGGCCCCCCAGCGCGCAAACAGGTTCGGCGTGCCGTTGCGGTCGACGCGGGTGCAGCTAAAGCCCGCCGCCGTCAGCACATCCGCCAGAAGCAGCAGCGCGCCGCCTTCTTCCGGCGTGACCGAGGGACAGCGGATCAGTTGCGCCGTCAATTCGGCAGGGTCTGGGGATCGGGTCATGGGGCCTCCTGTCTTGGCAGGGGTTTACACCGGCAGGCCGCCAAGCTCCAGCGCCCGGCGGATCAGGTTCAGCCCGGTCAGCGTCAGCAGGATCAGCGTCCAGCGGCGGAACTGCACGATGTCCAGCCGGTCATGCGCCAGATAGCCAAGCGCCATGCCGATGACCGCCGGGATCACAAGAATGGCCGAAAAGGGCAGGCTGTCGGCATTCAGCACGCCGGTCTGCAGATGCGCGACGGTCAGGATCGCGGCGCCCAGAAAGAACACCACGCCCTGCACGCGCATCTGTTCTTCCTTTGGCGCGTTGATCGACAGCAGCAGCACGATCAGCGGCGGCCCCCAGATGCCCGCGATGCCGCCGTAAAGCCCGCCGATGATGCCGCTGCCGATCTCGACCCCGCGGCGATGGCGGACGGGGATGACCATGCTGCGCCCGGCCAGTTGCCACAGCGCATAGGCGGTGATCGGCAGGCCCAACAGCCCATACATCAGCCATTGCGGCACCACGGTCGCCAGCCCCGCGCTCAGCGGGATGACGACCAGAAGCGCGCCGATATGCCAGCGATAATCCAGCACCGCCTGCCATGCCGGACGCCAGCCCCGCCGCAGCGCCTGATGGATATTGGTGATCAGCACCGGCAGGATCACCGCGGCCAGCGCCTGCTGCGCCGTCAGGAACGACCCAAGGACCGAGACCATGATGATCGGCATGGCAAAGCCGATTGCGCCTTTCACAAAGCCGGCGGCGACGGTGACAGCGATAGCCGTCCAGAAATGGAAAGGATCAAGGCCGAACATGACCGCCAGTCCTAACCTTTGCCGACGCGGGCGCAAGACGCATATTGCTTGGTTATTTTAGTTCGATATGGTGGTCATATGCGCATGATAGTTGCTTTGACATCTGCGATTGGCTAGAAATGCTGCAATGCCGCATAAGGGACATGCCGATGAAGGACACGCCTGCCATGGCCGATCAGCCAACCGCTTTGCTTCAGGCCGTGAAGGCCGCCGACCCGGCGCTTCAGACGCTGCTGACTGAGGCGACCCAGGCCCTGCGCCACCGTGTCGCGCCCGATGGCAAGCCCGATGCGGCCCTGCTGGACGAACATCAGCACGCCGTGCACGCGCTTTCGTGGCTTGCGACCTATATCGAGGCGCTGCGCCAGCTTGCGGGCTGGGCCGACCGTCTGGCCGCCGAGGACGCGCTTGGCCGGACCGAGGCGCTGATCCTGCAGATCGGCTTCGGCGAATACCTGACCCAGATCGCGGGCGGCATCCCGATGAGCCAGACCGAATTCGCCCGTCTGTCCGATCTGGGGCTGGACTGGCAGCCTGATGACGACCTGCGCCGCCTGATGGCGGGCAATAGCCCGGCAGCCCGTGCCGAGCTGGTGCGGCTGATGCAGGACAACAACCGCCGTGCGACCTTCGGCGCCTCGGGTCTGGACGATGAGCTGGAGATGATCCGCGACCAGTTCCGCCGCTATGCCGATGAACGGGTGATCCCCAATGCGCATGGCTGGCACCTGAAGGACGAGTTGATCCCCCTTGAGATCATCAACGAACTGGCCGAGCTGGGCGTCTTCGGCCTGACCATCCCCGAGGAATATGGCGGGCTGGGGCTGTCGAAAGCCTCGATGGCGGTGGTGACCGAGGAATTGTCGCGCGGCTATATCGGCGTGGGCAGCCTTGGCACGCGCAGCGAAATCGCCGCCGAACTAATCCTGTGCGGCGGAACCGAGGCGCAAAAGGCGGAGTGGCTGCCGGGGCTGGCCTCGGGTCAGATCCTGTCCACGGCGGTCTTTACCGAGCCCAATACCGGCAGCGACCTTGGCAGCCTGCGCACCCGTGCGGTGCGCGACGGCGATGACTGGCTGGTCACGGGAAACAAGACATGGATCACCCATGCGCAGCGCAGCCATGTCATGACGCTTTTGGCCCGCACTGATCCCGACAGCAGCGACTGGCGCGGCTTGTCGATGTTTCTGGCCCGCAAGACCCCCGGCACCGATGATGACCCGTTCCCGACCCCCGGCATGACCGGAGGCGAGATCGAGGTTCTGGGCTATCGCGGCATGAAGGAATACGAGCTGGGCTTTGACGGCTTCCGCATCCGGGGCGAGGATCTTTTGGGCGCCGAACCCGGACGTGGCTTCAAGCAGTTGATGGAAACCTTTGAATCTGCGCGGATTCAGACCGCCGCCCGTGCCGTCGGGGTGGCGCAGTCCGCCTGCGAGATCGGCTTGCAATACGCTTTGGACCGCAAGCAGTTCGGGCGTGCGCTGGTGGCGTTCCCGCGCGTTGCCGACAAGCTGGCGATGATGGCGGTCGAGATCATGATCGCGCGGCAGTTGACCTATTTCAGCGCGTGGGAAAAGGACCATGGCCGCCGCTGCGACCTTGAGGCAGGCATGGCCAAGCTTCTGGGCGCGCGGGTGGCGTGGTCGGCGGCCGACAATGCCTTGCAGATCCATGGCGGCAACGGCTTTGCGCTGGAATATACCATCAGCCGGGTTCTGTGCGACGCGCGCATCCTCAACATCTTCGAGGGGGCGGCGGAAATTCAGGCTCAGGTTATTGCACGCAGGTTACTGGGCTGACGCGAAATTCCCTGCGCGGCTGGACAGTCGGGGGCGTTCGGGCATTATGGCCCCAACATGACAGAACAGAGGCCCAACATGACCCGTATCCTGACCCTTTCTGCCGCGCTTGCCGCCGTGACCGCGCTTGCCGCCTGTGAACCCGCAGCGCCTTCGGATCCGGCCCATAACATCCCGACGGGGCAATATGTGCTGGTCGGCATCGGCTCTGACACCGTGCCGCAGCGCAATGTCGGGCTGACGATCAATGCCGATGGCTCGATCTCGGGTCAGGCGCCTTGCAACCATTACACCGCCACCCAGACCGCCGAGCCGCCGGCCTTCGCGCTGAGCCCGGTGACGAATACCCGCATGGCCTGTTCCGGCCGCGCCGCCGAGCTTGAGAATCGCTATTTCGCCGCGCTGGCACAGGCGAACGGCATCAAATACGAAGGCGGCGTGCTGGCCATCACCGGCCCGACCTATCTGACCTTCGAGCCGGGCTACCGCAAGGACCAGTAATCACGCCTCGCGCGCCAGCAGGCGCGCGACCAGACGACCCCGCGCGGGCGGCAAGGGCTTGCCCGCGTGGAATTCGGCCAGACGGGTTTCCAGAAAATACCCGGTCAGGGCCAGCGCATCCGCAACACCGCCATTGCCGCGACCGCCCAGCAGCGCGGGCAGGGGCAGCAGGCGCGGCGCCCAGTCGCCCGCCGCCTGCGCGCTGACCGCCCGGCCCGAACGCGGGCTGACATAGGCCAGCCCGTCACGGCTGCCCGTGACGGCGCAACTGCCCAGATCCAGCCCGAACCCCAGATCGTCCAGAAGCCGCATCTCCCAGCGCAGATAGGCCTCGGCCCAGGGATCATCCGCATCCATCTGGTCCAGCAACGCCTCGGTCGCGTCGGTCAGGCGCGGGTGCGGATCGCGTTCCGGCAGCGCATAGCTCAACAGCGCCGTCACCGCATTGACCCCGGCCAGCGCATCGGCATTGGCCAGAAGGCCGGGACGGGCGCGGGCCGGCTCGGCGGTGAACGTGCCCAGTTGGTCCTCCAGCCGGGCCCGCCAGCGCAGGCTGACCCGCCCGCCTGGCTGCAACATCGCGGCGCGCTTGGCGCTGGCCCCGCCCGGCACCAGCCCCGAAATCAGCCCGGCATCGCGGGCCAGCACCGTCAGGATCACGGCGTTTTCGCCATGCCTGCGGGTCTGCACCACGCTGGCCTCTCCGTGCCATTCCATGTAAAGCGCCTTTCCTTTGCCGCCACCATGCCGCAGCTTGGTGGCAACCCACAAGGAGCGCGCCATGCTGAAACCCTGGATCCAATCACAAGCAAGACTGGTCGAAATCGCGGCGGGCCGCGCCTTCGCCGATCTGGTGATCCGGGGCGGGCAATGGGTGAACGTCCACACGCGCGAGGTGATCCCCGCCACCGACATCGCCGTGGCCGATGGCCGCATCGCCTATGTCGGCCCCGACGCCGCACCCTGCATCGGCCCTGACACGCAGGTGATCGACGCGGGTGGCCGCTTCATGCTGCCCGGTCTGATCGACGCGCATATGCATGTGGAATCTGGGATGCTGACCCCCGCAGGCTTCGCCGCCGCCGTCATCCCGCATGGCACCACGACGATCTTTCACGACCCGCATGAAATCGCGAATGTCATGGGCCTTGAAGGCGTGAGGCTGATGCGCGACGAATCGCTGTTGCAACCGATCAGCATGTTCACCCAGATGCCCAGCTGCGCGCCCTCGGCCCCCGGTCTGGAAACGACCGGCCAGCCGATCACCGAAGGCGAGGTGGCGCAGGCCATGGGCTGGGACGGCATCATCGGTCTGGGCGAGATGATGAACTTTCCCGGTGTCGCCGCCGGAGATCCGCAGATGCTGGCCGAAATCGCCGCGACCCGCGCGGTGGGCAAGACGGTCGGCGGCCATTACGCCAGCCCGGATCTGGGCCGGCCCTTTCACGCCTATGTGGCGGGCGGTGCGGCGGACGATCATGAAACCACCTCGGAAGCGCAGGGCATCGCGCGGGTGCGTCAGGGCATGGGCTGCATGATGCGGCTGGGCTCGGCCTGGTATGATGTGGAAAGCCAGATCACCGCGATCACCGAAAAGGGCCTCGATCCGCGCTTTTTCATCCTGTGCACCGATGACAGCCATTCCGGCACGCTGGTCCATGACGGGCATATGAACCGCGTGCTGCGCCATGCCATCGACTGCGGCTGCGATCCGCTGGTGGCGATCCAGATGGCCACGATCAACCCGGCCAGCCATTTCGGGCTGGAACGTGAACTGGGCAGCATCACCCCCGGACGGCGGGCGGATATCATCCTGACCTCGGACCTGCACGCGCTTCCGGTCCAGACCGTCATCGCGCAGGGGCAGGTGGTGGCGCAGGACGGGGCTTTGCTGGCCGATTGCCCACGGATCGACTGGCCGGATCAGGCGCGCAATTCCGTCCATCTGGGCCGGATGCTCGACGCGCCCGATTTCGCGGTCGCAGCCACCGATACGGCCTCGACCACCGCCCGCGTCCGGGTGATCGGCGTGGTCGAAAATCAGGCGCCGACCCGCGCGCTCAGTGCCGATCTGCCGGTGCGGGACAGCATGGTGGCGGCGCAGGGCGACATCTGCCATATCGCGCTGGTCGAACGTCATCGCGGCACGGGGGGCGTGGTCAACGGGTTCGTGTCGGGCTTCGGCTATCAGGGGCGCATGGCGATCGCCTCGACCGTGGCGCATGACAGCCACCACATGATCGTCGTCGGCACCTGCCGCGACAGCATGGCGGCGGCGGCAAACCATCTGGGCCAGATCGGCGGCGGCATCACCGTCTTCCGCGACGGCAAGGAACTTGCGACCGTGGCCCTGCCCATCGCGGGCCTGATGTCCGACCGCCCGGCGGATGAGGTCGCCCAATCCGCGCAGGGCATCGTCCGGGCCATGCAGGATTGCGGCTGTCAGTTGAACAACGCCGTGATGCAGCATGTCCTGCTGGCGCTGGTGGTCATCCCGGAACTGCGCATCTCGGATCTGGGCATCGTCGATGTCACGCAGTTCAAGCTGGTGGACCTGCACGTGCCGAACGAAACCTGAGGCGCGGCGCTCAGGCGGCTTCTTCGTTCTTCAAATACTCATGCCAGGGCCGATGTCTCGCCCGACCGCTGCACGGCCAGGAACAGCGCCCGATCCCGCAGCGCCTCGAACAGCTCGGCCCCGGTGCCGGTCAGGAAACTCTGCGCCGACAGCGCGCAGATCTCATCGTAAAGTGCGGCGCGGCGGTCGGCATCCAGATGCGCCGCGACCTCATCCAGCAGCAGGATCGGCGCCTCATCCGCCAAGGCGCGGGCATTGGCCAGAATCAGTGACAGCAGCAGCGCCTTCTGCTCTCCGGTCGAGGACAGCGCCGCAGGCATGTCCTGCGGCCCCCAGCTTGCGCCCAGATCGGCGCGGTGCGGCCCGCTCAGCGTGCGCCCGGCGGCCATGTCGCGCGGGCGCATCTGGGCAAACCGCTCGGCCATCGTCAACGGATCGGGATCGTCGGCAAAGCCATCGCCCGCCAGAAGCTGCAACCGTGCTGCGGGAAAGGCGGTCCGGGCCCCGTCCTGCGCCGCCATGATCCGGGCCAGCGCATCCAGCCGGTTGCGGGTGATCGCCGCGCCCATATCCGCCATCTGCACCTCAAGCGCGCGATACCAGCCCGCGTCCCGAACCTCGTCACGCAGCAGCCGGTTGCGTTCGCGCATCGCCTTGTCATAGCCAAGCGCGTCCTCGGCATGGCCGGGGACAAAGCTCAGCGTCACCCGGTCAAGAAAGCGGCGGCGCGCCTCGGGGGCGTCGGTCCACAGCCGGTCCATGGCAGGCACCAGCCAGATCACCCGCGCCAGCCGACCCAGCGCGACCTGCGGGCTGGCCTTGTCATCGACCAGAACCTCGCGCGGCTGGCCGGGCAGGGCGCGGGTCTGGATCTGATGCTCTGCAATGGTCGCGCGGATCTGCCAGCCGACATCCGGCCCCTTGCGGGCCTGATCGCCGGGGGCCGCGCCGCGCATCCCGCGACCGGGCGCCAGCATCGAAATCGCTTCCAGAATATTCGTCTTGCCTGCACCATTCGGGCCGTGAATGGCCACCGGGCGGGGATCAAGGGCAATGTCCAGACGGGCCCAGCTGCGAAACTGGGCCAGATGCAGGTGGCTCAGCGTCACACGCGCATCGGCATGACGACATAGACGGCCGAGGTGTCGCCGCCTTCGCGGATCAGCGCCGCATCGCCCGAGCCATTGAACAGAAAGACCGCATTTTCCCGGTCGATCTGGCCCGCGATCTCGTGCAGGTATTTGGCGTTGAAGCCGATCTCCAGCGGCTCATCGGCATAGGCCACGGGCAGCTCCTCATCCGCCGCGCCGCTGTCGGGGGCGTTGACGGACAGCACCAGCCGGTCCTCATCCAAGGCCAGTTTGACGGCGCGCGACCGTTCGCTGCTGACGGTGGCCACGCGATCCACGGCCTTGGCGAAATCGCCCGCATCCACCTCAAGCTTGCGCGTATTGCCCGAGGGGATGACGCGGCTGTAATCCGGGAAGGTGCCGTCAATGACTTTCGAGGTCAGGGTGATCGTGGGCGTGGCGAAGCGGACCTTGGTTTCACTGACCGACACGGCGATTTCGGTATCATCGTCATCCAGCAGCTTGCGCAGCTCCGTGACCGTCTTGCGCGGCACGATGACGCCGGGCATGTCGGCGGCACCCTCGGGCAGGCCCGCATCGATCCGGGCCAGACGGTGACCATCGGTCGCCACGCAGCGCAGCGCCGGGCCGTCTTCGCCCTGCGCCACATGCATATAGACGCCATTCAGGTAATAGCGCGTCTCTTCGTTCGAGATCGCGAATTTCGACTTGTCGAACAGCCGCCGCAGAGTGGCCGAGGGCGCGGCGAAATTCGCCGAATATTCCGACGAGGACATGACCGGGAAATCTTCGCGCGGCAGCGTCGCCAGGCTGAAATTTGACCGGCCCGCCTGCACCGTCAGGCGCTGCGATGCGCCGTCCAGCGTCAGTTGCACCAGCGCCCCATCGGGCAGCTTGCGCGAGATGTCGTTGAGCATGCTGGCCGATACGGTCGTGGCACCCGGCGTCTGGATTTGCGCCGTGGTGCGATAGACGATTTCGGTGTCCAGATCGGTGGCGCGGAAGCTGACGCCATCCGCCGTGGCCTCGATCAGCACATTGGCAAGGATCGGGATCGTGTTGCGCCGCTCGACAACGGATTGCGCCTGAGAAACGGCTTTCACCAGATCGGCACGTTCGATCGCGAATTTCATGGTCGGTCCTTACATCCTGGGCGCGGCGGGCCAGATTATCGCCCGGGTGGTCGACCGGCAATGTGGCAGATTTGCCCGCCGGGTCAAGCGGATCAGGCTTCCAGCAGACGCCGCAGAAGGTCGATATCCTCGGCAAGGCTGCGATCGGCGCTGCGCAATTCCTCGATCTTGCGGACGCCGTGCATGATGGTGGTGTGATCGCGCCCGCCGAAGCGCCGCCCGATCTCGGGCAGGCTGCGCGAGGTCATCTGCTTGGACAGATACATCGCGATCTGGCGCGGACGGGCCACGGTGCGCACGCGCTTGGGACCGATCAGATCGGCCAGCCGCACATTGTAATGTTCCGCGACCTTGCGCTGGATTTCCTCGATCGAGACTTTGCGGTCATTGGCGCGCAGGATATCGGCCAGACATTCCTGCGTCATGTCCAGGGTGATCTCGCGCCCCATCAGGCTGGCGAATGCGAACAGCCGCTGCAGCGCGCCTTCCAGCACGCGCACGTTCGAGGTGATGCGATGCGCCAGAAACTCCAGCACGCCCGGCGCCAGTTGCAGGCCCGGATACTGCACGCGGAAGGCATCGGTCTTGGATTGCAGGATGCCCAGCCGCAATTCGTAATCGGTCGGGTGCAGATCGACGACAAGGCCGCATTGCAGGCGCGACTTGATGCGCTCTTCCATGTCCTTGATCTCGCCCGGCGCGCGGTCGGCGGAAATCACGATCTGCTTGCCCTGATCGACCAGTGTGTTGAAGGTATGGAAGAATTCTTCTTGCGTGCTGTCCTTGCCGGCGATGAACTGCACGTCATCGACCATCAGCACGGACACGGTGCGGAACAGTTCCTTGAAATCCATCACGGTGCGGTCGCGCAGCGCCTGAACAAAGCGATACATGAACTGCTCGGCCGACAGATACAGCACGCGGGCATCGGGCTGGCGCAACTGGGTTTCGCGGGCAATGGCGTGCATCAGGTGGGTCTTGCCCAGCCCGACGCCGCCGTAAAGAAACAGCGGGTTGAAGGTCACCGGACCGCCTTCGGCGACGCGGCGGGCGGCGGCATGGGCCAGCTCGTTGGGCTTGCCCACGACGAAATTGTCAAAGGTGAAACGCTGGTCCAGCGGCGCGGTCAGCTCTTCCTCGGCATGCACGCGCGAGGGGCGCTTGGGGGCCTCGGCTGCGGCCTGCACCTGACGGCTGGTCTGGCTGCGGGTCTCGAAGGTCAGCCGCGACACCGGCGCGCCCAGACGGTCCAGCACCTGCAGGATGTCGTCGCTGTAATGGCGCGATACCCAGTCGGACAAGAAGCGCGTCGGGCAGGCGATGATCGCATTGCCTTGCTCGACCTCGGTCAGCTTCAGCGGCTCGATCCAGGTCGCGAAGCTGTCGGCCCCGACGATTTTCTGAAGTTCCTCACGCGCCTGCCCCCAAATCTTGTCCATTTCGCCCATATCCGTTCCGTTGCCCTTGTCCCGCCGGTGTTCACCCGGCGTGCTTGATTCGGCATTCGGCGCCCGGATGGACAGGTCGAAAGGAAACAGAAGGCCTACGCCGCGAAGTGCAGCGCAATAGCCATCCTGCGGCCCAACGTCCAGACATGAATGACAGGCCCGGTGGCAGCCGGTCCTGCTTCTTCATCGGTAGCTGATCGTCCCCCGATCATGCTGCCTTGCCCACGGTCCGGCGGCAGAGCCGGTTCGGCGGGCATGTCCCCCAGGTGCGAAGTGAATCGCAGGACCGAAGCTAGCAAGAAGCGCGCTCTGCCGACAACAGATCTTCGCGCTTGACACTCACTTTGCCAAATCGAATCTCATTTGCCCGATTTCGCACCGCATAGGGCGAAAAATCAGGAATTTCAGTGAATTACGGCCTGTTGCCGTCCGTCGCAAAAAGGCGAAGGGCACACCCTTTTGCGGGTGCGCCCTTAACCTTTACCAACTGTCAGTTGCGTAAATGTCTCAGCCGATCAGGCCGAGGCAAGTGCCTTCACCCGCGATGCCAGGCGCGAGATCTTGCGCGAGGCGGTGTTCTTGTGGACGACGCCCTTGGTCACGCCGCGCATCAGTTCAGGCTGTGCGCTTTTCAGCGCTTCGGCAGCAACCGCAGCATCGCCCGAGGCGATGGCTTCTTCGACCTTGCGCAGGTAGGTGCGGATGCGCGAACGACGGGCCTTGTTGACGGCGGTGACGCGCTCGATCTGGCGGGCGCGCTTCTTGGACTGGGGCGAATTTGCCATGGGTGCGTTATCTCTTTATTTGTTCATCTTGATCACGCAAAAGCCCCGGCACCGTTCCTTGCCGGAACGGTTACGATTCTTGCCTTTAAGCGGGCCCACGCGCATGTAAGGCAGGGCCTATACAGCCACCCGTGCCAAAAGCCAAGCGAAAATCAACGGTCGCGGAACTGCGCCTCGCGTTTTTCCAGAAAGGCGTTCATGCCTTCCTTCTGATCCTCGGTCGCGAACAGGGCCTGAAAGCTGCGGCGCTCGAACAGGATGCCTTCGGCCAGCGTGGTTTCATAGGCGCGGTTGACGGCTTCCTTGGCGGCGGCGGTGGCGATCAGCGATTTTTCGGCGATCTTGCGGGCAATTGCCATGGTTTCGGAAATCAGCTTGGCCGCAGGCACCACACGGCTGGCCAGCCCCGAGCGTTCGGCCTCGGCCGCATCCATGAAACGGCCGGTCAGATGCATGTCCATCGACTTCGACTTGCCGACAAAACGCGTCAGACGCTGCGTGCCGCCGATCCCGGCGATGACGCCCAGATTGATCTCGGGCTGGCCGAATTTCGCGGTATCGGCGCAGATGATGAAATCGCAGGCCATGGCCAGTTCGCAGCCGCCCCCCAACGCATAGCCCGATACGGCGGCGATGATGGGCTTGCGGACCGAGGTGATGCGGTCGATCTCGGCGCTGAAGATATTCTCGGTCGTGACCTGCACAAAGGATTTTTCGGACATTTCCTTGATGTCCGCCCCGGCGGCAAAAGCCTTTTCGCTGCCGGTCAGCACGATGCAGCGCACCTTTTCGTTGCGGTCGGCATCGGCGGTGGCCTCGGCCAACTCGCCCATCAGTTGCGAGTTCAGCGCATTCAATGCCTCGGGCCGGTTCAGCCGGATCAGTGCGACATAGTCCTCGATCTCGACGGTAAGGGTCTGGTAAGCCATCAATCCTAGCCTTCTGCACATCTGCTTGGCCAAACTCCTAGCAAATGCTGGACCCTTAGACCAGCGCCGGCCTCTCTGTTCTCCAAATACTCACGTCGCGACCTGTCAGCTCTGACAGAGCTCGCAGAAAAAGCTCGACCGCCCCGACTGGACGATGCGGCGGATCTGACCGGGGCAGCCGGGCGTGGGGCAGGGCGCGCCTTCGCGGCCATAGACCCGGAAGGCGTGCTGGAAATAGCCCAGCTCTCCACTGGCCTGCCGGTGATCGCGCAGCGAGGATCCGCCCGCCGCAATCGCCTCGGTCAGCACGTCGCGGATATGGCCGACCAGCGGCGGCAGTTCGGCGGCGGCGATCTGGCCGGTCAGGCGGCGCGGGTCGATGCCCGCGCGGTGCAGCGCCTCCGAGACATAGATATTGCCCAGACCCGCGACGATGCGCTGATCCAGCAGCGCGGCCTTGACGGGCGTGCGGCGACCGGCAAAGGCGCGGGCCAGCACTTCGGGGGTGAAATCCCCGGACAAGGGTTCGGGCCCCAGATGCGCCAGCAGCGGATGGCTGGCACCGGGCGCGATCAGGTCGACCATGCCGAATCGCCGCGCGTCGTTGAAGGTGATCTGCGTGGCCTGATCGGTCCAGAACACCACATGGTCGTGGCGGGGCAGGATCGCGGGGTCGCGCAGGAATTCGCCCATCACCGCGCCCTCGATCACCATGCGGCCCGACATGCCCAGATGCAAAAGGATGCTGCCGCGGTTTTCCAGATCCATCAGGATGTATTTCGACCGCCGCCGCAGCCCCGTCACCCGCGCGCCCGTCGCCACCTGCACCAGATCGGGCGGCAGCGGCCAGCGCAGATCCGGGCGGCGCGCCTCGGCCCGCGTGATGACCCGGCCCTCCAGATGGGGGGCAAGTCCGCGACGGACGGTTTCGACCTCGGGCAGTTCTGGCATTTCTTTTCCATTCGTCGCATGGTGCGCCGCGCGTATCCGGTCTATCTGGGCGCGAATGACAGAATGGACAAGCAAGATGACCCAGGATCCGCGCAAAGAGACCCATTTCGGCTTCCGCACCGTCGCCGAGGAAGACAAGGCCGGTCTGGTCCATGGCGTCTTTTCGCGCGTGGCATCGCGCTATGACGTGATGAATGATCTGATGAGCGTGGGCATCCACCGCATCTGGAAAACCGCGATGATGGACTGGCTGGCCCCGCGCGACGGCCAGCACCTGCTGGATGTGGCGGGCGGCACGGGCGACATCGCCTTTCGCTTTCTCGAGCGCGCCTCGGGTGCGCGCGTCACCGTCTGCGACATGACCGAATCCATGCTGGTCGAGGGCCGCAAGCGCGCCGAGGCCGAACGCTTGTCGGACCGTCTGGCATGGGTGACGGGCGATGCGATGAAGCTGCCCTTCGCCGATGAAAGCTTCGACCGCTATACGATCAGCTTCGGCATCCGCAACGTCACCCGTATCCCCGACGCGCTGGCCGAGGCGCGGCGCGTCCTGAAGCCCGGCGGTCGCCTGATGGTGCTGGAATTCAGCCAGATGCCGGTGCCGATGCTGCAATGGCTGTATGACCGCTACAGCTTCAACGTCATCCCGGCGATGGGGCAGGTGGTGGCGAATGACCGCGACAGCTATCAGTATCTGGTGGAATCGATCCGCAAATTCCCCGACCAGAAGACCTTTGCAGACATGATCCGCCATGCCGGGTTCGGGCGTGTGCAGTATCGCAACATGTCCATGGGCATTGCCGCGCTGCATTCCGGCTGGAAGGTCTGATGCGGGGGCCGCACAATATCTGGCGTCTGATCCGCACGGGCGCGACATTCCAGCGCACCGGCGCCATGGGCGTCGCGCTGGATGCGGTGGATGCGCCCGCCCGGCTGCGGCTGGCGGCGCGCGTGCTGGGCTGGCCCTTCGCATGGCTGGGCTATCAGGGCGATCCGGACCTGCCGCCGGTCACGCGGGCGATCACCGCATTGGGGCCTGCCTATATCAAGTTCGGCCAGATCCTGTCGACGCGGCCCGATGTCGTGGGCCCGGAACTGGCACAGCAGCTGTCGATGCTGCAGGACCGTCTGCCGCCGTTTTCGCAAGACGATGCCCGCCGGATCATCGCCGAGGATCTGGGCCAGCCGGTCGAGGCGATGTTCTCCGAATTCTCGCAGCCCATCGCCGCGGCGTCGATCGCGCAGGTGCACCGCGCGCGCCGCGCCGACAATGGGCGCGAGGTTGCGGTCAAGGTGCTGCGCCCTTCGGTCGAGGCGGGCTTTCGCCGTGATATCGACGCCTTCCACTTCGCGGCGGGGGCCATCGAGCTTGTCTCGCCGTCGACGCGGCGTCTGCGGCCGCGCGATGTGGTCAGCCATTTCGAATCTGTCGTCACCGGCGAGCTGGACCTGCGGCGCGAGGCGGCGAATGCCTCGGAATTCGCGGAAAACACCGAACATGACGCCGATATGCGCGTGCCGCGCCCGCATTGGCATCTCAGCGCGCGGCGCGTGCTGACCAGCGACTGGGCCGAGGGCCTGCCCATGGGCGATGTCGCGGCCTTGCAAGCGGCGGGGCATGACATGCCCAAGCTTGCGGCGCGGGTGCTGCAACTGTTCCTGCAGCACGCGCTGCGCGACGGCTTCTTTCACGCCGACATGCATCAGGGCAATCTGAAGGTCGCGGCGGATGGCGATATCGTCATCTATGATTTCGGCATCATGGGCGAGATCGACGAATATACCCGCCGCGTCTATGCCGAGATCCTGATGGGCTTCATCCGCCGCGACTACATGCGCGTGGCGTTGGTGCATTTCGAGGCGGGCTATGTCCCGCGCGACCGCGACATGGCCGAATTCGCGCGGGCGCTGCGCGGCGTGGGTGAGCCGATCTTCGGCGCCGATGCCAGCCGCATCAGCATGGCGAACCTGCTGGCCTATCTGTTCGAAGTGACCGAACGTTTCGGCATGGCCACACGCACCGAACTGATCCTGTTGCAGCGCACCATGGTCGTGGTCGAAGGCGTGGCGCGGTCCATCGACCCGCAGATCAACATGTGGGAAGTCGCCCGGCCCGTGGTGGAAAGCTATATCCGCGACAATCTGGGCCCCAAGGCCGCCGCGCGCGATCTGGGCCGCTCGGCGCAGGTGCTGGCGCGCTTCGCGCCGCTTCTGCCCGAATTCCTTGAACGCCGGATGCCCGAATTGCTGCGTGAGACTCCGCCCGCGCCCGTGCCGTCGCGGCGTCGCGGTCTGGTGACGGGGCTGCTGCTGGGAGCGGGGATCAGCCTTCTGGGCATGGCCGTGGGTGCCTGGCTGGGCTAGCCCGGCTTAAAACGCTTGAGCGCGTCATGGCTTTGTCATAACGCTGGCCTCATGCGGATCTTATATCTTGGCGATGTGATGGGCCGCGCCGGACGGCGCGCGATCACGGATGGGCTTTCACCGTTGAAACAGCGGCTGGGGGCGGATTTCACCGTGGTGAATGGCGAAAACGCCTCGGGCGGGATGGGGCTGACGGCGGGTCACGCCAAGCTGCTGCTGGAGGCCGGGGCCGATTGCATCACGCTGGGCGACCATGCCTTCGATCAAAAGGACATGCTGTCCTATATCGACAGCGAACCCCGCATCATCCGGCCGCTGAACTATTCCAAGGCCGCGCCCGGTCGCGGCGCGCGCGTCTTCGAGGCCACGCGCGGGCGCAAGGTGCTGGTCGCGCAGATCCTGGGTCAGGTCTTCATGAAACGCCCCTTCGACGATCCGTTCTCGGCCATCGAGGCGGTGCTGAAGGCGCATCCGCTGGGCGGGCTGGTGCAGGCCGCCGTGGTCGATATCCATGCCGAGGCGACCAGCGAAAAGATGGCCATCGGGCATTGGTGCGACGGGCGCGCCAGCCTTGTCGTGGGCACGCATACCCATGTGCCGACCGCCGACACCATGATCCTGCCGCGCGGCACGGGCTATCAGTCGGACGCGGGGATGTGCGGCGATTACGACAGCGTGATCGGCATGGACAAGGCCGAGCCGCTGCGGCGATTCCTGACCGGCATGTCCAGCGAACGCTTCACCCCCGCCGAGGGCGAGGCGACGCTTGCCGGTGTTCTGGTCACCACTGACGACCGCACGGGCAAGGCCACCGCAATCGAGGCGGTGCGCGCCGGAGGCAAGCTGCAACAGACGCATCTTTCCGCATGATCGCGGTTGCAGATCTGCTTTTGCTTGCGGCGCTGTAGAAAATAATTCTATCTCCCATCAAGTGAGCCGTGATTTAGCGGCGTCTCGGGACAGGACTTCATGCTTGGATTCGAACTGACCGGAAATAACGCGGCGCTCGCGATGCTTGTCGTCGTGACCATTACCTTCATCCAGTTCATTCGCGAAAAGCACCCGCCCGAGGTCGTGGCGATCGGCTCGGCGGCGACGATGATGCTGCTGGGGCTTTTGCCGGTGAAGGATGCGGGCAGCGTGCTGTCGAATGCCGCGCCATGGACCATCGCCTTCATGTTCCTGATCATGGGCGGGCTGCTGCGCACCGGCGCGCTGGAACTGATGTCGCGCGTGGTGACGGCGCGGGCGGACACGAACCCGCTGTTCACCATCTGCGCGCTGTTCGGCTTTGTCATCGTCGCCTCGGCGGTGATGAACAACACGCCGGTCGTCGCCGTGATGATCCCGATCTTTATCCAGCTTGCGCTGCGCCTGAACATCGCGCCATCCAAGCTGCTGATGCCGCTGAGTTATTTTACCATTCTGGGCGGGATGATGACGCTGATCGGCACGTCGACCAACCTGCTGGTCGATGGCGTGGCGCGCGAGCAGGGCATGGCGCCCTTTACCATCTTTGAAATCGCGCCGGTCGGCATCGCCATCACGCTGGCGGGCATTGTCTATTTCGCGCTGCTGGGCAAGCACCTGCTGCCCGACCGCACCTCGCTGGCGGGGTTTCTGGGCACCAAGCGCGAGATGAAATATTTCACCGAGATCGCCATTCCCGAAGACAGCGGCCTTGTCGGCCAGAACGTCACCGACATCGCCATGTTCAAGCGCGAGGCCGTGCGGCTGATCGACGTGCTGCGCGGCGATGCCTCGTTGCGGCGCAACCTGTCCGAGGTGGTGCTGGAGCCGGGCGACCGTGTGGTGCTGCGCTCGGAAATGGCGGATCTGCTGGAGATGCAGGGCAACAAGAACCTGCAGATGGTCGACAAGCTGAGTTCCGTCGCCACCGAGACGGTCGAGGTGCTGATCTCGCCCGGGGCGCGTCTGGTCGGGCGGCGTCTGGGCGATATGCGGCTGCGTCGGCGATATGGCGTCTATGTGCTGGCCGCCCATCGCCGCAGCCAGAATATCGGGCGTCAGCTTGACGATCTGGTCGTGCGCGTCGGCGACACGCTGCTGCTGGAAGGCGCGCCCGAGGATATTGCGCGGCTTGCCTCGGATATGGAACTGGTCGACGTGTCGCGCCCGGCGGCGCGGGCCTATCGCCGCAGCAAGGCCCCCATCGCGATCATCTGCCTGTTGTCGGTGGTGACGCTGGCGGCGCTGGATGTGGCGCCGATTCAGGCGCTGGCCTTCATCGCGGCGGCGGTCATCCTGATCACGCGCTGCGTCGATGCCGAAGAGGCGTTCTCATTCGTCGATGGCCGCTTGCTGGCGATGATCTTTGCCATGCTGGCCGTGGGTGAGGCGCTGGAACATACCGGCACGGTCAATCTGATCGTGGATTTCGTCTCGCCCTATCTGCAGGGAATGCCGCCCTTCTTCACGCTGATCGCGATCTATTTTCTGGGTCTGATCATGACCGAGGTGCTGTCGAACAACGCCGTCGCCGTGCTGCTGACCCCCATCGCCATCGCGCTGGCCAAGTCGCTGGGCCACGATCCGCGCGCCTATGTCGTGGCGGTGATGTTTTCGGCCACCGTCGCCTTCGCGACGCCCATCGGCTATCAGACGCATATGATGGTCTATGGTCCGGGCGGCTACAAATTCTCGGATTTCGTGCGGGTGGGTGTGCCGCTGGACATCATCTGCGGCATCGTGGCCTGCCTGACGATCCCGCTGTTCTGGCCGCTGTGATCTGGTCGAACCCCGTCTAGTCGAACCCGGCGCGCACGGCAGCTTCGGCCTTGGCTGAAAGCGTCTTGCGCGTCTGGCCCGCGACGGGGATGGGCGGGTGCAGATGCACCGTGACGCGGCCCTGACGCGGGCGGGCCAGCACAGCCAGCAGATGCGGCCCCAGCGCCATGTCGCCCCACCAGCCATAAAAGCGCGGATCCGCGCCGGGCGGCGCCTGATAGACCGCCGTCATCGGCTGGATCGCCAAGGCGTCGGGCAAGGCAGGGTCCAGAAAGCCCTGAAACAGCGTCGGCTTGAAGGGCAGCACGCGGCGGCCATCGGTGCTGGTGCCTTCGGGAAAGAACAGCAGGCGATGCCCGGCACGGGTGCGGGCGGCAAACTCCAACGCCTGCGCGCGGGCAAGCTTGGGGTCGCGGGTCACGAAATGCGTGTCGGTGACGCGGGTCAGGATGTTGATGCCCGGCCAGCCCGCCACTTCGGATTTCGACACGAAAAACACCGGCATCGCCGCGTTCAGCACGAAGATGTCCAGCCAGCTTGAGTGATTGGCCACCACCGCGCCCGGCCCCCGGATCGGCTGGCCCACACGGTCGCAGCGCAGCCCCATGATCCACAGGCAGATGCGGCAGACGCCCTGTACCCATGGCCCGGTCAGCGGGCGGCGCGGGCCGGTGAACAGACGCTCGGACCAGCGCAGCGGCAGGATCAGGATCACGCCGATCAGCAGAACCGAGATGATGCCGAAGCCGCGCGTGGCGACCAGACACCAGCCCAGCAGGCCGGGACGCGGGATCGCGGGGGGCGGGCCGTCGCCATGCCACGCGCCGCGAAAGCCGGACCCGGCGGCGGCCTCGGCCGGTTGATCGGTCATTCCGGCAGCCAGCGGGTTTCGTAGAACTTGCGATGCTTGGCCGACATCGTGGCGGTGTCCATCATCAGGAACACATCGGTGGTGTTGAATTCGCGGTCCAGATAGGCGCCTTCGCCGATGAAGCCGCCGATGCGCAGATAGGCTTTGATCAACGGCGGCATCGCGGCCATGGCGACGCGCCGGTCCAGATCCTCGGGCGCGATCAGGTCCATGCGCTGAAAGCCCTGAGGCAGGGCGCGGCAGCGCAGTCCTTGGGGCGCAAGATGGTGATGGTGCAGCCAACTGAGTTGCTGGGCCAGCGGCGCGGGATCGGTGCCATGGAACGAGGCGACGCCGAACAAAAGCTCGATCCCCTGGCTCAGCACATATTCCGCCAGACCGTTCCACAGCAAAAACATCCCCGAGCCGCCGCGGAAATCGGCATCCATGCAGGACCGGCCCAGTTCCAGCAAGCGCCGTCCCGACTGGCGCAGCGGCGTCAGGTCATATTCCGCATCGCAATAGAAGCGACCGAATGTCGCGGCCCGTTCGCCCGGCAACAGGCGATAGACGCCCACCACATGATCCAGCGTGCTGGCGCAGCGGCGGTTGTCCACCAGCACCAGATGATCGACCACCGGGTCGAATTCGTCGCATTCCAGCCGCGCCTCGTGGTCGACCAGCGGGCCGTCTCCGCCCAATTCCTCAACGAAAACGCGATACCGCAGGCGTTGTGCCGCCAGCAGGTCCGCCTTGTCCGTGGCAAGCCGCGTTTCAAAATACGAGCTTTCGGGAGTCATCTGAAGGCGCAGACCCTGTGCAAAGTGGCGGTTCCGACCCGGTTTAGGCGTGCAGCCCGCACATTGCAACATGCGGCACGAGTGGCACTGCCGTAAGACATTGACACAATTAAAAGTTGAAATAAGCTTGAATTGTCTGCATCAGGAGTGACCCGTGACAAGTTCCAGCCGCACATGGCGGCCATCGACCACCTGTTTGCCCGCATTGGCGAAGTTCACCGTGATCTTGTCCCCGATGCGCGACTGCACCTGACCCGTGCCCCAATCCGGGGCTCCGGGGTGGCGGACGATCATACCCGGTTCAAGTATTTCATTCATCTTCGCGACCTTTCACAGCGCGCAATCAAGGCAAGGCTTTCATGGACGATCTAGGTCTTTACCGCAACTCATCCTCCGGACAGGACCAACAGGCAAACCGGGCGCTGCCGCCGGAACGGCTGGCGGCGCTGGTGGGGGCGCGGCTGTGTCATGATCTGGTCTCGCCCCTTGGGGCCATTGGCAACGGGCTTGAGCTGCTGCAGATGTCGGGCGAATTTCCCGGCATCGCCAAAAGCCCCGAACTGATGCTGATTTCCGAAAGCGTCGAGGCGGCGCGGGCGCGCATCCGCTGCTTCCGCGTGGCCTTTGGCGCGGCCTCGGCCGATCAGCGCATGGGGCAGAACGATCTGGGCAGCCTGTTGGGCGATGTCGAAAAGGGCGGGCGCATCCGCGTGCGGCTGGACGCGCAGGGCGATCTGCCCCGGACCGAGGCGCGGATGATCCTGCTGGCGCTGATGTGTCTGGAAACCGCCTTGCCATGGGGCGGCAGCGTGCTGGTCTGTCGCGGCGCGTCGGGCTGGCGTCTGGTGGCCGAAACCACGCGCAGCAAGGCCGATCCGGCGCTGTGGTCATGGCTGGACCGCGACCCGTCGCGCGACCGTCCCGATCCCGCCCCCGGCGAGGTGCATTTCGCCCTGCTGGCCGCATTCGCCGCGCAGGAGGGCCGTCCGCTGGCATGGGAACTGGACGACAGCGGCGGCGAGATCTCGTTCTAATCCGGCACCTCGGCCAATGCCCGCCCGATGCGCCGCGCCCAGCCGGGCGGCGGGTCGGGCACGTCTTCCAGCAGCTTGCTGAGCGCCGCCGTGCCCGTGGCCGGGTCCAGCGGCAGCAGCGTCAAACAGGCCTCGAGCCGTTGCTGCGGCGGGGCGGTCCGGGCGATCTGCGCCAGCATCGCCAGCGCCCGGTCAGGATGGCGGGGCAGGGCGGCATGGGCAAGGCTCAGCCGATAGCGGACCGAGCCGCGCCGCGCGTCCCGGTGCAGGCTGCGGATGCGCGCGGCGTTCAACTGTCCCCGGATCAGCATGGTTGAGATCGCGCCGATGCCGTTCGCGTCCCCGATGACGCCTGTGGCGGGATGGCCGCCATGCGGCAAAGCGATCAGCCGCAGATGCGGGAAGGCCGCGCCGATCCGCGCCGCATGTGCGCGATCTTCCGGGATGGCGGGGTCATACAGCAGCACGCCGCCAAGGCCCGTATCCCCCTGCGATTCCGGCAACGGCATGGAGCGGCCGATGCGGGCGAATTTCGCGTGACGGCCGGGATCATAGGGCGCGACCTGCGGGTCGATGCAATATTGCGGCGACACGACAAGCGCGCGGCACACATGCGCGGCCTTGGAATACAGCAGCGCGCCATATCCGCCCATGGAAAAGCCGGTGGCCGTCACCTCGTCATATCCGGCGGTCGCTTGCGTCAACGCGCGCGCCAGCGCTGCGCTGCGCCCCGAGACGAACCAGTCGCGCCGCGCCGTCTGCACCGTCAGCGCATCGATCCCCTGCCGTTCGGCAAAGCGCGGGCAGGATGTCGGCTCGAACCCCTGCATCCGGTCGCGGCCCGGCTCAAAGCAGACCACGGCGCGGCGGCTGCCTTCGGGCGCGCGAAACAGCGTCACCCGGTGGCGCGCGTCCTGATGCAGACATTCGGCCTGTCGCAAGGCTCAGCCGCGGATCGTGCCGTCGCCGGTCACCAGATATTTGAAGCTGGTCAACTGCTCGGCCCCCACCGGGCCGCGCGCATGCATCTTGCCGGTGGCGATGCCGATTTCTGCGCCCATGCCGAATTCGCCGCCATCGGCAAACTGGGTCGAGGCATTGCGCATCAGGATCGCGCTGTCCAGACTGCGGAAGAAGCGGTTCGCGGTCGCATCGTTTTCGGTCAAAATCGCCTCGGTATGGTTCGAGCCATAGCGGCGGATATGCGCAATCGCGCCCTCGACGCCATCGACCAGCCGCACGGCGATGATCTTGTCCAGAAACTCTTGCCCGAAATCATCCGGCTGCGCCGGGATGGTGCCTGCGACCTGCGCCAGATCGCCCTCGGCGCGGACTTCGACCCCGGCCTCCAGCAGGTCCTGCACCAGAACCGGGCCGTGCTTGGCCAGAAAATCGCGGTCGATCAGCAGACATTCCGCCGCGCCGCAGATCCCCGTGCGCCGGGTCTTGGCGTTCAGCACCACGCGGCGCGCCTTGTCCAGATCGGCATCGCCATCGGCATAGACGTGGCAGATGCCCTCAAGATGGGCAAAGACCGGGACGCGGGCCTCGGACTGCACCAGCCCGACCAGCCCCTTGCCGCCGCGCGGCACGATCACGTCGATCAGCCCCTGCGCGCGCAGCATGGCGCCCACCGCCTCACGCGCGCGGGTGGGGACCATCTGGACGGCGGCGGCGGGCAGACCCGCCTGCGTCACGCCCTGCACCAGCGCCGCATGGATCGCCTCGGCCGAGTGCAGGCTTTCCGAGCCGCCGCGCAAGATCACCGCATTGCCGGATTTCAGCGCCAGCGCCGCCGCATCCGCGGTGACGTTCGGGCGGCTTTCATAGATCACGCCGATCACACCCAGAGGCGTCGCTACGCGCTGGATGTGCAGACCGTTCGGGCGGTCCCATTCGGCCAGCACCTGACCCACGGGATCGGGCTGGGCCGCGACCGAGCGCAACCCGTCCGCCATCGCCGCCACGCGCGCGGGATCCAGCATCAGCCGGTCCAGCATGGCTGGCGACAGACCCTTGTCCCGTGCCTGCGCCATGTCCAGCGCATTGGCGTCCAGAATGGCGGCTTCGGCGGCATGGATGGCATCGGCGGCAGCGTTCAGCGCGGCCTGCTTGCGCTCGGCCGTTGCTTCGGCCAGCACGCTTGCGGCGTCGCGCGCATCGCGGCCCATCCGGGCGATCAGCGCATCGGCATCTTGCTGGGTCAGGTCTTTCATCGTGGCATTCCCTTGAACGTGCCGCAGAGATAGGGGCGCGCGTGCTGAAAAACCAGCGATAAAGGGCCAGCGAGAAAGGGAAAATGCAGGATTCTGTTGCCAGGTTCCTGCCGACCCCGCCTGCCGCGGCTAAGCGACAGGACTTAAGTTTCGGTTACCCGAGCTGCTTACGCAGCCAGAGCGACCGGAGCACGGTTGTCGTTGGCAACTGTACAATTTGCACCGATATCGGTGGTAGCTCACCGAGACAAAGCTAACATCTTTAGACGTTCGTCGATCCTGTTTCGACCCCATTTGCCCCCAACGAGGGTGGTTTGGTGGAGTCGCCGGGTACCGCCCCCGGGTCCGATCCGCTTATTCCATGCGCGTTTATGTCCATAGCCCGGGCGAACCCGAACAGGGCGAATATAGGGGGGCGGTGACAGGGACGCAAGGCGGGCAAACATTTGTTGCAGATGTTGCCTTGGCGTTCATGGTTTGGCCTGATCGTTTCAGTTAAGCAACCATAAGGCGAAGAAAGAGAACAAAAAAGGGGAGCGCTGCGCGCGTTCCCCTTGCGTTTGCTGGTCGGGCTGGCGGGAACATCCCGCCCTGGCCTCAGACCCTGCGGCGGGACCGGCCCGCCGCTGTGATCCGATCAGAAGCCGGCCTTGATCTTTTCGAACTCTTGCAACTGACGTTCGCGCTGTTGCGGGTCGTTCGGGGTCTGGGACAGGATCGGGGCATCGACATCGGCAAGGCCCTCTTTCACCGCCGGTTCGTCCTTGATCGTCTCCATCGCCACGGTCGAGGTATGGCCGTAACCGATGGTGTCCAGCAGCGCCTTGGCCGCGGGCGGGGCAAGCCATGCGTTGATGAAGTCATAGGCCTTTTCTTCCTTGCCCGGCCCGTTCTTCAGGTTGATGAAGCCGCAGAAGAACATCGAGCTGCCCTCGGTCGGGGCGCGCTGGAAGCCGACCGGGAAGCCGTCATTTTCCAAAAGCACCACGCCGTCATTCCACGACCACGCGATATCCACCGCGCCCGAAGCCATCAGCTGCGCCTGTTCGGACGGATCGGCCCAATAGGCGGCGACGTTCTGATGCGCCTGCCGCAGCCAGTCGGCGGCGGCCTTGAACTGCTCGTCCGTGACCTTTGTCCAGTCGGTCGTGCCGGTGGCCAGATAGGCCAGCGCCCAGACATCATCCGCCGAATCGGGCAGGCTGGTGCGGCCCTGATATTTCGGGTTGATGAAGACGTTCAGGCTGGCCACGTCCTCGGCCGGAACCACCTCTTTGTTATAGGCGATGGCGGTCGCGCCCCAGTCGGTCGGGATATACCAGACGCCTTGGTCATCCTTGAAGATCTCGCTGTCCAGAAAGCGCGGCGCGATGGTGTCGAAAGCCGGGATCTTGCTGGTGTCCCAAGGCTCGATCAGACCGGCATCGCGGTATTTCGACACCATTTGCGAACAGGGATGCGCCACATCGGCTTTGAAGCCCGAGGCGAGTTTCTGATACGCCTCATCGTCATCGCCATAGAAGGCATAGGTCGGGCTGTCGCCGTATTTGTCGACATAGCCCTGAAAGATCGAAGGTTCCTCGAACCCGGCCCAGTCAAAGACCGTCAGTTCGGGATCGGCGGCGAAGCTGGGCGCGGCGACAGAGCCAATGACCAGCGCAATGGCAGAGGAGCGCAGAAGTTTCATCTGTGACCTTATCTGGTGAAGTGTGGCAGCATAGGTTTGACGCTAGCGACAGCGACGCAGCCCCGCAAGCATTCGCGACGCCCCGGCCTGCACGTTCTCTTGGCACTGCCTGACAAAAGGGCAGGGGTTACCAGCGCCCCGATGCGCCGCCGCCGCGCGATGATCCACCGCCGAAACCGCCGCCCGGACCCCGCTGGCCCGGCGCGCCGCGATAGTCGTTGTTGCGTTGCTGGCGCAGAAGCTCTCCGGTGGCCCCATACCACATCATCTGCGGGTTGGGCGACAGGCGGGTCTGATGCCAGCCGCAATGCGGGCAGCGCCGAATGATTTCCTGTTGCGCCACAAGATAGCCGCCGTCGGGCTGGGCTTCGCGATGCGGCTGGCGCGTGGTGGTGACGCCGCTGCGGCTGCATTCGGGGCAGCGCCGCCGCGTCCATGCCTTGCGCGCGATGGCGGCGAAGATCGCGCCGAACGCGCCGAAGATCACCAGACCGACCCAGCCATCCGAGCGTTCGCGGGCCAGCGGCGCGCCCGCGGCCACCGGGCGGACGATCAGGCGGATGATATCCTCGGTCGTCTGGCGGATGCCTTGGGACGGCGCATCGCCGCGCATGGCGGGCAGCAGCGTGCCGCGCATGATGTCCTGCGCCAGAATGTCGGCCTCGGGCGAATAGCCCCGGCCCAGTTCGATCCGCGCCTCGCGGTCGTCGCGCAGCACCAGCAGCATGAAGCCGTCATTGCGCTGCGCATCGCCCACGCCCCAGTGATTGAAAAGCCGCGTGGCAAAGGGCTCAAGCCCATCCGCGCCGCCATAGCGCGCCCGATCAGACAGGGTGACCACCGTGCCCTGCACGCCGGTCGACCGGCTGAGCTCGGCCAGCGCGCGGTCGATGGCCGTGGCATCGGCCGGGCTCAGCAGGCCCGCGAGGTCATTGACCGTGGTCGATTGCCACTCGGGCAGGTTCTGCGCCGCAGCCCCTGCCGCAAGGCCAAGCATCACCAGCAGCGCGGCCAGCAGGTGGCGCATGGCTCAGCCCGCCAGCATCTCGGGGCCGCCGACGATCTTGGGGTCGGGCATGCCGATCAGCGCATCGTCGCGCCCGGCGAAATCCACCGCGCGCAGGATGGTCTGGATCGCCGCGATCCGCGCCCGCCGCTTGTCGTCCGAGCGGATGACCGTCCACGGCGCGATGCCCGAATGGCTGCGTGCCAGCGTGTCGCGGATGGCATCGGTATAGTCGTCCCATTTCGCCAGACCGTCCACGTCGATCGAGCTCAGCTTCCACTGCTTCAGCGGGTCGGCCTCGCGGTCAAGGAACCGCAGCAGCTGTTCGGCGCGACCCACGTTCAGCCACAGCTTGACCAGCACGATGCCGTCATCGACCAGCATGTTTTCGTAATGCGGCAATTGGCGGAAGAACGTCTCGCGCTGCGTATCGGTGGAAAAGCCAAAGACCTTTTCGACCACGCCGCGGTTATACCAGCTGCGGTCGAACAGCGCGATTTCCCCCGCGCCGGGCAGCCAGTCGGTATAGCGCTGGAAATACCACTGGCCCGCCTCACGCTCGCTGGGTTTGGGCAGCGCGACGATATAGGCGGAACGCGGGTTCAGGTTTTCGCGCACCCGTTCGATGGTGCCGCCCTTGCCTGCGGCGTCGCGGCCCTCGAACAGCACGATGATGCGCTTGCCGGTATGGATCACGTCGCGCATCAGATGGACAAGCTGCAATTGCAGCGCCTCGAGATGGGCGTCGTAATCCTTGCCCTTCATCTCGGCGTCATAGGGATAATCGGGGTTCAGGATCTTCTTGCCATCGGCGGATTTGACGGCGCGGCGGATGTCGTCCGGGGCGCCATCTTCCAGAAAGCGGGTGATCGCGCCGACATAGGGCAGGTCGGGATGATGCTGCGTCAGTGCCTTTTCCTTGCCCATGTCACTCGCTCCCGATTTTGGCCATGTCGTAATGCGTGGTCTGATAGATCTCGTTGATCCAGTTACCGTAAAGCAGATGCGCATGGCTGCGCCAGCGATTGCTGGGCGGCTGGCCGGGGTCGTCATCGGGATAATAGTTCACCGGCACGTTGATCGGCTTTCCTGCGGCCACGTCGCGGTCGTATTCATCCTTCAGCGTCGTGCTGTCATATTCGAAATGGTTGAACACATACAGCGCGCGCCGCCCGGCATCCTCCAGCAAGCACGGCCCCGCCTGATCCGAGGCGATCAGCGTGCGCAGCGCCGGGATGGCATCGACCTGATCCTGCCGCACCTCGGTCCAGCGGCTGACCGGCACCAGCACATCATCCGAAAATCCCCGCAGATAGGGGCTGGCGGGGGCCATGTTGCGATGCCGGAAGCAGCCGAAGGCCTTGCGGTCCAGCGCGTGCTTTTCCAGCCCGTTGAAATGCCATGCCATCGCCATGCCGCCCCAGCAGACGCCAAAGGTCGAATGCACATGCGTCTGGGTCCAGTCGAAGACCTGCTGCAATTCGTCCCAATAGGTCACCTGATCGAAGGGCAGATGTTCGATCGGCGCGCCGGTGATGATCAGCCCGTCGAATTTCTCGCCCGTCGCCTGCACCTCGCGGAAGGTGCGATAGAAGCTTTGCAGATGGTCGGCGGCGGTGTTGCGGCTTTCGTGATCGGACATGCGGATCAGCTGGAAGTCGATCTGCAGCGGGGTCGCGCCGATGACGCGGGCGAACTGGTTTTCGGTCTGGATCTTCTTGGGCATCAGGTTCAGAAGCCCGATGCGCAAGGGCCGGATATCCTGCATCGCCGCGCGACCCGGCGACATGACCATGACGCCTTCATTCGACAGAATATCGAAGGCGGGCAGGTCATTGGGCAGGGTAATCGGCATTACGCGTCCTTTCTTGCGATGGCCGTGGCAATCAGCTGGTTCAGATCCTCGGGCGTTTTCACCTCGGCCACTTCCTCGGCCAGAAGGGTGACGCCGCGCCGGGCCATCGCCTGATAGCGCGGCTGGCGATGGGCCAGCGCGCGGGCATAGGTCCAGCGGATGAAGTCGTCGGGATTGACCTCATCTTCGTTCAGGCCCTTTTCCACGCGGTAGCTGGTCCAGGCGCGGTCCAGAAATTCGGGCTGGTAATACATCGGTTTCGGCGCGCGGTCGAAGCGGCGCACCAGTTCGGCGGTATGGGCGTCGCTGCCCTTGATCCAGATCATCAGCATGTCGCGTTCCAGCGCGTCCAGCACCGGATCGGTCGGCGCGAACGGGTCCACCACCTCGCAGATCGAGCCGCCCGAGTCGCAGACGAAATGCGGGATGCCATAGATGTCCTGCCCGCGCCGGATGAAATGGCCGCTGTCCAGCAGGGCCGAAATCTCGGACATGCGGTGCTGGTCCTGACGGCGCATGTATTCGTCAAAGCGCAGCCCGCCGCGCGTCTCGCTGCCGGGCTTGCCCAGATAGGTCGACAGTGGCGCCAGATTCTCAAAGGTGATGTTGCTGGCGATATAGACCGAATCCGACAGCAGCAATTCGCGCAGGAACGGCACTTTCATCGCCTCGCGCTTGAAGTTGTCGGCGATCAGCTCGCCCATGTAACGCGTGCCGATGCGGTAATCGACCGAGTAGTGAAACCAGTCGCCCGCCCCGCGCAGCATGGTGGCAAGGAAGGTCTTGCCCAGCCCGGACATGCCAAAGAACAGCACCCGCTTGCGCGGAGCCGCCAGCCATTCGCTTGCCGTTGAGTAAAGCATCGCCGTTCCTTCGTCAGGGCAGGCGATAGTTAGTGCCATGCGCGCCCCATGAAAAGGGGCAGCGCGGGCGGCGATGCACATGATCGGGCGCGAAGGGCTTGCAATCGGTTTGGCAGTTCCTATGTGGCTTGGTGCGGACCGGGCCCCTCTGACGGCGATTGTCGTGATGTCGGACCGCATCGAGCCTGCTCGGTGCCAGCCCGGTTTTCCCTTCCAGGTCATGCACCCGGCATCCTTCATCATGTGGAGCCTGACGTGGAACCTTTTTATCTGACACTTTTCATGGGCACGCCGATCTGGCTGTGGCTGCTGTTTCTGGGGCTGGTCGGCGTGTTGCTGGCCTTTGACCTTGGCGTCCTGAACCGCAAGGAACACGAGATCGGCGTGGCCGAAAGCCTGAAGCTCTCGGCGTTCTACATCACGCTGGGCGTGCTTTTCGGCGGCTTTGTCTGGTATCAGATGGGCAGTCAGGCGGCTGCCGAATACATGACCGCCTTCGTGGTCGAAAAGACGCTGGCCATGGACAACGTCTTCGTCATCGCGCTGATCTTTGCCACGCTGTCGATCCCGCGCCGCTATCAGCACCGCGTGCTGTTCTGGGGCATTCTGGGCGTGATCCTGCTGCGCGGCCTGATGATCGGTCTGGGCGCCACGCTGGTCGCGGAATATGGCTGGATCCTGTATATCTTTGCGGGCTTCCTGATCCTGACCGGCATCAAGATGCTGTTTGTCGGCGACAAAGAACATGACATGGCCGACAACCCGATCCTGAAGTTCCTGCGCCGCCGCATGCCGCTGACCGACGAACTGCACGGCCATTCCTTCATCGTCAAGCAGCCCGATCCCAAGACCGGCCGCATCCGCCGCTTTGCCACGCCGCTATTGCTGGCGCTGGTGATGATCGAGATTGCCGACGTGATCTTTGCCGTCGATTCGGTGCCCGCGGTCTTTGCCATCACGACGAACCCCTATATCGTCTATACCTCGAACATCTTCGCCATTCTGGGTCTGCGCGCGCTGTTCTTTGCGCTGGCGGCGATCATTCACCGCTTTGAATATCTGAAACAGGCTCTGGCGGTGCTGCTGATCTTCATCGGCTCGAAGGTGTTCCTTGCCGATCTGATGGGGATGGAGAAGTTCCCGCCCGCGATTTCGCTTGGCATCACCTTCGCCATTCTGGGTGCGGGCGTCGCCTATTCGCTGTGGCGCACCAAAGGTCAGGACGCCAAGGAACTGACCGGGAAATAACGACAAACCAGCCCCGGCCCCTGGGTCGATGCGCGCGCCCCGCACCCGGCTTTGCCGGCCCTGCGGGGCGCGTTTGCGTTTTGGCAAGCTTTGGCGGCGCATCCAGCAATCCCCTGTAGCGCGAGCGCCACATCCGCGCTATAGTCGCCCCCAGACCCGGAGAACCGGGCAGCCCGCAAGCGGGCATTTGGCAGAGGCAGTGACGGCGGTTTTTCCATGACCGAGATGGTCTTTGGCACCACGCCCGTTCGGGCTGGTGATCCTATTCTTCCACGCTGGTGGCGCACGGTGGACCGCTGGTCCCTTGCCTGTGTGCTGGCGCTTTTCGCGATCGGCTTGCTTCTTGGTCTGGCGGCATCGGTGCCGCTGGCGGAAAAGAACAACCTGACGCCGTTCTATTACGTCACGCGGCAGGCGATCTTTGGCGGTGCGGCAATGGTGGCGATGCTGGTCATCTCGACCTTTTCGCCCAAGCAGGTGCGCCGGATCGGCGTGCTGGGCTTTCTGGTGACCTTTGCCGTCGTGCTGGCGCTGCCCTTTGTCGGGACGGATTTCGGCAAGGGCGCGGTGCGCTGGCTGCGTCTGCCCGGCGGCATGTCCGTGCAGCCCTCCGAATTCCTGAAGCCCTGTTTCGTGGCCATCTGCGCATGGTTCATGGCGGCAGGCCAGTCCGTGGGCGGGCCGCCCGGTCGCGCCTATTCCGCAGGCGTCGCGGGGGCGGTGGTGATCCTTCTGGCGCTGCAGCCCGATTTCGGACAGGCCTCGCTGGTGCTGTTTTCGTGGTGCGTGATGTATTTCATCGCGGGCGCGCCGCTGATGCTGCTGTTTTCGGTGCTGGGCACGGCGGTCGCGGGCGGCTTTTTCGCCTATAACGCCTCGGAACACTTCGCCCGCCGGATCAACGGTTTTCTGGCCGCCGAGGTCGATCCGCGCACCCAGATCGGCTATGCCACCAATGCCATTCAGGAAGGCGGCTTCTTCGGCGTCGGCGTGGGCGAGGGCTCGGTCAAATGGTCGCTGCCCGATGCGCATACCGACTTCATCATCGCGGTCGCGGCCGAGGAATACGGCCTGATCATGGTGCTGGCCATCATCGCGCTGTACATGACGGTCGTCGTGCGCTCACTGATGCGGCTGCGCGACGAACGCGACCCGTTCGCCCGCATCGCCGGGACCGGCCTTGCCTGCGCCTTCGGCGTGCAGGCGCTGATCAATATGGGCGTTGCCGTGCGCCTGCTGCCCGCCAAGGGCATGACGCTGCCTTTCGTCAGCTATGGCGGCTCATCGGTGATCGCCTCGGGGATCGCGGTGGGGATGCTGCTGGCGCTGACCCGCGCCCTTCCGCAGGGCCGGATGGGCGATCTGCTGGGGCGCCGGGGATGAGCGACGGACCCCTGTGCCTGATCGCCGCCGGGGGCACCGGCGGCCATATGTTCCCCGCGCAGTCCCTGGCCGAGGTGCTGCTGGCGCATGGCTGGCGCGTCAAGCTGTCCACCGACGACCGCGGCGCGCGCTATGCGGGCGGCTTTCCCGATGCCGTCACGCGCGAGGTGGTCAGCTCGGCCACGACCGCGCGCGGCGGCAAGCTGGACAAGCTGATCGTGCCCGCGCGCATCGGCGCGGGGATCGTCGCGGCCATCGCCGCCATGCGCGCCGACCGGCCCGCCGTGGTGGTGGGCTTTGGCGGCTATCCGACCATTCCGGCGATGTCGGCGGCTTTTGCCCTGCGCATTCCGCGGATGATCCACGAACAGAACGGCATCATGGGTCGGGTGAATTCCGCCTTTGCCCGCCGCGTCCACAAGGTCGCCTGCGGCACATGGCCCACGGCGCTGCCGCCCGGCGTCACGGGCATCCATACGGGTAACCCAGTCCGCAAGGCGGTGCTGGATCAGGCGGGCGCGCCTTATGCCGCGCCCGCCGACGATCTGCTGAACCTGCTGGTGATCGGCGGCAGTCAGGGCGCGCGCGTCCTGTCCGATGTGGTGCCTTTGGCCATCGCGGCCTTGCCCGATGCCCTGCGCCCGCGCCTGCGCGTCAGCCATCAGGCCCGGGCCGAGGATGCCGCGCGTGTGACCGAGGCCTATGCGCAGGCGGGCATCCGGGCCACCGTGCAGCCGTTCTTCGACGACGTGCCCCAGCGCATCGCGCAGGCGCAGCTGGTCATCAGCCGGGCCGGGGCTTCGTCCTTGGCCGACATCACCGTGATCGGACGCCCGGCGATCCTGATCCCCTTTGCCGCCGCCACCGGCGATCACCAGACCGCAAATGCGCAGGCCCTGTCCGACAGCGGCGCGGCGTTGGTGCTGCCCGAATCCATGCTTGACGCCGAAAGCCTGCGGCGCGACATGCAAGAGATCCTTTCCGACGGCGCGCTGGCCAGCCGCATGGCCGCGACGGCCCTGTCCCTTGGGCGACCCGATGCGGCCGCCCGTCTTGCAGAACTTGTAACGGAACTTCACCAATGAACGCAGCGACCAAACTTCCGGGCGAGCTTGGCCCCATCCACTTCATTGGCATCGGCGGCATCGGCATGTCGGGCATTGCCGAAGTTCTGATGACGCTGGGCTATTCGGTGCAGGGCTCGGACGCCAAGCGGTCCAAGATCACCGACCGGCTGGAAAAGCTGGGGGCGGCGGTCTTTGAAGGCCAGCGCGCCGAAAACATCGGCGATGCGGGCGTCGTGGTGATCTCGACCGCGATCAAGAAGGGCAACCCGGAACTTGAGGAAGCGCGCCGCCGTGGCCTGCCCGTGGTCCGCCGCGCCGAGATGCTGGCCGAACTGATGCGCATGCGCTCGAACGTGGCGATTGCCGGGACGCATGGCAAGACGACGACGACGACCATGGTGGCGACGCTTCTGGATGCGGGCGGGCTGGATCCGACCGTCATCAATGGCGGCGTCATCCATGCCTATGGCAGCAATGCCCGCGCCGGGGCCGGCGAATGGATGGTGGTCGAGGCCGACGAATCCGATGGCAGCTTCAACCGCCTGCCCGCGACCATCGCCATCGTCACCAATATCGACCCCGAGCATATGGAGCACTGGGGCAGCTTCGACGCGCTGCGCAAGGGGTTCCACGATTTCGTTTCGAACATCCCGTTCTATGGCCTTGCCGTCTGCTGCACCGACCACCCCGAGGTGCAGGCGCTGGTGGGCAAGCTGACCGACCGTCGCGTCGTGACCTTCGGCTTCAACGCACAGGCCGATGTCCGCGCGATTAATCTGCGCTATGAAAACGGCATCGCCCATTTCGACGTGGCCCTGCAGGGCGAAGAGGGCAGCCCGGTGATCGAGGGCTGCACCCTGCCGATGCCCGGCGATCACAACGTCTCGAACGCGCTGGCCGCTGTCGCCGTCGCCCGCCATCTGGGCATGAAGCGCGCGCAGATCCGCGATGCGCTGGCCAAGTTCGGCGGCGTCGGTCGCCGCTTCACCCGCGTGGGCGAGGTGAATGGCGTCACCATCATCGACGATTACGGCCACCACCCGGTGGAAATCGCCGCCGTGCTGAAGGCCGCGCGTCAGGCCACCAAGGGCCGCGTCATCGCTGTGCATCAGCCGCATCGCTATTCGCGGCTGTCGAACCTTTTCGACGATTTCTGCACCTGCTTCAACGAGGCCGATGTCGTGGCCATCGCCGAGGTCTATTCCGCAGGCGAAGACCCGATCCCCGGCGCGTCGCGCGACGATCTGGTCGCCGGGCTGATCGCCCATGGCCACCGCCACGCCCGCGCCGTTCTGGGCGAGGATGACCTTGCCCGTCTGGTTCGCGAACAGGCCCGCCCCGGCGATATGGTGGTCTGCCTTGGCGCAGGCACCATCTCGACCTGGGCCAATGGCCTGCCGGACAGACTGTCGGAGAAAGCCGCGTGAGCGAACTGGCCAACCATCCCGGCGCCGCCGCCCTGATTGCGGTGCTTTGGGCCGTGCTGGCCTGCCTGCTGCCGCTGGTCCGCCCCGCGCGCCAGCACGCGGCGATCTGGGGGCTGATCGTGATCGGCGTGCCGGTGCTGGGCTGGCTGACCTATCTGTGCGGACCGGGTTTCGGCGTGCTGTTTCTGGCGCTGGGAATCTCTATCCTCGTCTGGCCCCCCGCCGGGGCGATGCGCCGGAAACGGGGTGAGGCCTAAGGGATAAGGCTTTGCGGTTGTAAAGCTTTCGTCGCATGGTCGGGCGACGAGGCAAGCAGGGTCCCCATGGTACAGCACAATGAGAATTTTGAACGCTTCCCTCGTGAATATGCACAGCTGACATCAGACCAAAAAGCTGCGCTCGCGTGGCGCAGCATCATAAGGATGCTGCCCCAGGGCCTTCGCAGGCTACACGCAAATAACAGTATCCGTGTTTTGCGGCAGGCGCTCGTCGCGCAACTTTTCATGGCTGGCCGCGCAGAGATCACCACGCTGGAGCGCGCGGCGAACGCGACCCGACCGAGCTTTGATGGCTATTGGAGCACGTCAAGCGACCGGCCAGCTGTTGACCGTGCTGCAAACGATATGTGCAAGTGTTTAGTCGGTAACGACGGTGCAGGCTTTGGTCCGCCAAGTATGGTCATTGCCTCCACGGGAATTTCTAATTTGGTCCCAGAGAGTCATTTCATTCTGGATGACATACGGCAAATCAGGGCAAGCGCGGCTGATGCTTGGCAAAAAGCACCGACGGAACTGCCCGAGATACTGCCCCTTACACCCGAGCACACTTCAGGTCTCGTGCCGGAACAAGAAGGCCGGCATCTGCACCCGTTCTGGAACAAGTGGTATCAAAGCGTGATCGCCGGCACGGCGCCAAATTGGAGTTTAATTAACCGCATCGCCCAGATAGACGATGCCGCGTGGGAAGAGGGCGCCGCGACGCTCGACAAAGCGATAGACGACGCGGTCGATGATCTCTCGATTGCTATGACCGAAAACGGCGAAACTGTCGAGATCAACCCGGAAACCGGCAAGCTGCGCCTGGTCCCGACCGCTGATCTTCCTGAAGAAATGGGCATCTATGTCCGACGCAAGATGCTCAAGGCCATCGCCGTATTCGAGCAACCGCTGCCGCAATCCTATCGTGCGCTTACCCCCGATCTTGCGATGCTGCAGTGTGCGGTCGAGGATGCGCAGAACCTGCCAGTCGAACTCTACGACGCGTGTTCGTCCGCGTTGCTTCGGCTTGCGCTGCGCGCCGAGCAGGGCGAATGCCCGCCCGTCGACGGCGACCCCCTGCTGGCGGACTATCGCAATCGCCTGCGCGATGCTGGCGCCGATATTCTGGGCTCAAATGCTGAGGCCCGCCGGGTGCTTGAACGCCGCCAAGCCATCACCGACAATGACGAGCTAATCAAAGGCTGTGACACCATCAACGAAGTAGTCGCAACGGTAGCGCCGCTGCTTGAGGGGCGTTTGGCCGAGACGCTGCCTCAGGATGCTGCCATCGCGACCGACCCGAATAGCGATCCGGCAGAACGACGCAGTGCGTCGTTTCGCCTATCCGGTCGCCTGCTTCGCATCCTACGGTTCACTGCTGCAATCGCCATAGGGGCTGGTTTGACCTTCCGCGCCCTGACCAAAGGCGCGGAGTTGCTGGAGGCCATGCAGTTTCTCGCCGGCAATCCGATTGTCAAAGATGCCCAACGCATCATCTATGAGATGTTAAATCTCCGCTAGCGTCCCCTCACCACCCGCATCCCATGCGGCAACTGTGGGTACTCAGTGCGCGCATGTCGCGGCCAAAACCGAAACATTTGCTGAAGATCCGCAACTTGATGCCTCTTTGCCGTTCCTCCGGCAACGCGTGCCCGATTGACGCCCCGCGTAACGGCGATTAACCAACCCACCCATGACCCAGACCCTTCCCACGCCCCGTGGCGCGTTGACGCCGAACCGCCCTTTGGCCGATCTGACATGGCTGCGTGTCGGAGGGCCTGCCGATTATCTGTTCCAGCCCGCCGATGCGGATGATCTGGCGCAGTTTCTGGCGGATCTGGATCCGGGGATGGCGGTGTTTGCCATGGGTGTGGGGTCAAACCTGATCGTGCGCGACGGGGGGATCCGGGGGGTGGTGATCCGGCTGGGCCGGGGCTTCAACACCATTCAGATCGACGGCGACACCGTGACCGCAGGCGCGGCCGCGCTGGATGCGCATGTCGCCCGCAAGGCCGCCGAGGCGGGACGCGATCTGACCTTTCTGCGCACCATCCCCGGCAGCATCGGCGGCGCGGTGCGCATGAATGCGGGCTGCTATGGCACCTATGTGGCCGATCACCTGATCTCGGTCCGGGCGGTGACGCGCGGGGGGCAGGCGGTCGAGATCCCGGCCGCCGATCTGCGCCTGAGCTATCGCCATGCCGAGATCCCCGAGGGCTGGGTCATCACTGAGGCGCGTTTCCGCGCCGAGGCGGGCGATCCCGCCGATCTGGCCGCGAAAATGGACGACCAGCTTCAGCGCCGCGATGCTAGCCAACCGACGCGGGACCGCACGGCGGGCTCGACCTTCCGCAATCCGGCGGGCTTTTCCTCGACCGGGCGGGCGGATGATGTGCATGATCTGAAGGCATGGTCGCTGATCGATGCGGCGGGCCTGCGCGGACACCGGCTGGGCGGCGCGCAAATGTCTGAAAAACATCCGAATTTCCTGACAAACGCCGATGGCGCGACCGCAGCCGAGCTGGAAGCCCTGGGCGAGTTGGTGCGCGACCGGGTGCGCGAAACCTCGGGCCATGACCTGCAATGGGAGGTCATCCGGGTGGGCGAGGCCTAAGCCCGCCCGTTGCCTAGCGAATTTTCGCCCGGAACGCGAAAATCCCCTTTTGCGATGACCATTCAGCGGCTATCCTTCTCTGCATAGAAATACCCGGATCAACCGGGGCGAAGAGGCAGTAAATTGGCGGGCAGGGCGAGCAGTTCGGCCCCGAAAGTCGCAGTCCTGATGGGCGGACCCTCGGCTGAGCGCGAGGTGTCGCTGTCATCGGGCCACGAATGCGCGGTTGCGCTGCGGCAGGCGGGCTATGAGGTCACGGAAATCGACGCGGGCAGGGATTTGCCCGCACAACTGGCTGCTGCTGCGCCGGATATGGTCTTCAATGCGCTGCATGGCCGCTGGGGCGAAGACGGCTGCGTGCAGGGGCTGATGGACTGGCTGGGCTTTCGCTATACCCATTCGGGTGTGCTGGCCTCGGCACTGGCCATGGACAAGACCCGCGCCAAACATGCCTTCCGCGAAGCCGGGTTGCCGGTGATGGAAAGCCTGATCGCCGATGCCGCCGAGGTGCGCCAGCGCCATGTCATGCCGCCGCCCTATGTGGTCAAGCCGAATGACGAAGGCTCGTCCGTGGGCGTCTATATCGTGCATGACGGGGCCAATGCACCGCCGCAGCTGTCCGACAAGATGCCCGCCCGCGTGATGGTCGAAACCTATGCGCCGGGGCGCGAGCTGACGACCGCCGTGCTGGGCGACCGGGCGCTTGGCGTGACCGAGATCGTCACCTCGGGCTGGTATGACTATGATGCGAAATACAAGCCCGGCGGCTCGCGCCATGTGATCCCCGCCGAGATCCCCGCCGAAATCGACGCCGCCTGCCGCGACTATGCCGTGCGCGCCCATGCCGCCTTGGGATGCAGCGGCTTGTCGCGCACCGATTTTCGCTGGGATGACAGCCGCGGGCTGGACGGGCTGATCCTGCTGGAAGTGAATACCCAGCCGGGCATGACGCCGACTTCGCTTGCGCCCGAACAGGCGGCGCATGTCGGCATGGATTTCCCGGCGCTGTGCGACTGGATCGTGAAGGAGGCGCTATGCAGGGCCTGAACCCCTTCGGTCGCAGCGCCGATGCCGGGCGTCCCGCGCCGGTGCGCCACGCGCCGATGCGCCCCGCGCCGCAGCCCAAGACCGCGACGCCGCGCCGCGATCCGGCGCCATCGCGTCTGGCCTATCGGCTGAACCGCATGATGCTGCGCCCGCTGATCCGCCGTCTGGTGCGGATCGGCATTCCCGCCTTTCTGGCGGCGATGGTGGTGGGGATCTGGCTGTCGGACGACACGCGCCGCGCCAATCTGTCCAGCAGCATCGACGGGCTGGTCGACCGTATCCAGCACCGTGAGGCCTTCATGGTGCACAGCATGGAAATCCACGGCGCCTCGGCTGTCGTGGACAAGGGGCTGCGGGCGATGCTGCCAGTGGACCTGCCGGCGTCGAGCTTTGAAATTGACTTGGAAAAACTGCGGGAAAGGGTGCTGAAGCTAGACGCGGTCGAGGCGGTGGATCTGCGCATCCTGCCCGGCGGTGTGCTGTCGGCAACCGTGACCGAGCGTGTGCCTGCCGTGTTGTGGCGTCATGCCCGTGGGATCGAACTGCTGGACAAGACCGGGCACCGCGTCGCCTCGGCCACATCGCGCGATGTGCGGGGCGATCTGCCGATCATCGCGGGCGAGGGGGCTGACCGTGCCGCCGCCGAGGCGATGGCGTTGATCGACGCCGCTGGCCCGATCCTGCCCCGCCTGCGCGGGCTGGAGCGGATGGGCGAACGGCGCTGGGACGTGGTGCTGGATCGCGGCCAGCGCATCAAGCTGCCCGCCGAAGGTGCCTTGCGCGCGCTGGAACATGTCATCGCGATGGACAAGGCCCAGCACATGCTGGACCGCGACATCGCCGTGGTGGACCTGCGCGAAGAGGGCCGCCCGGTCGTGCAGATCGGACTGGACGCCCAGAACGCCATCCGCCGCGCCCGTGGTCAGGACCAGATCGGCCCGGACGGCAAGCCGATCGAGCCGGGGACGGATGCCGCCGGGAAAAGCACGACAAAGACTGCAAGCCGCGTGAAGAAGACCTGACAGGTCATTGATGGAGCTGGATAAATGAGGGATCTGTACCAAGGCCAGCGGGCGATGCGCAACATGCGCCGGCAAGCGATGCAGCGCGGCGTCATTGCGGTGCTGGACATTGGCACCTCGAAGATCGGCTGCCTTGTGCTGCAATTCGACGGTCCCGGCCAGTTCCGCGAAACCGATGGCGTGGGCCCCATGGCCGGTCAGTCCAACTTCCGCGTCATCGGCACGGCGCATACCCGGTCGCGTGGCATGCGCTTCGGCGAGATCGACAATATGGCCGAGACCGAGCGCGCGATCCGCACAGTGATCCAGTCGGCGCAGAAAGTCGCCGGGGTGCGGGTCGATCACGTCATCGCCTGCGTTTCCGGCGCGCGGCCGCAATCCTATGGGCTGGCCGGAGAGATCCGGCTGGATGCGGGCAAGGTCGCCGAAGATGACATCGCCCGCGTTCTGGGCGCCTGCGACGTGCCGGATTTCGGGCGCGGGCGCGAGGTTCTGCACGCCCAGCCGGTGAACTTCGCCGTGGATGGCCGTTCGGGTCTGAACGATCCGCGCGAACATACCGGCGACAGGCTGGCCGTGGACATGCATGTGCTGACCATCGACGGCGATGCGGCGGGCAATCTGGTGCATTGCATCCGGCGCTGCGACATGGAACTGGCGGGCGTGGCCTCGGCCTCCTATGCCTCGGGGCTGGCGGCGCTGGTCGAGGACGAACAGGAACTGGGCGCGGCTTGTGTCGATCTGGGCGGCGGGACGACGGGCGTGTCGGTCTTTATCAAGAAGCACATGATCTTTGCCGATGCCGTGCGCTTCGGCGGCGATCTGATCACCATGGACATCGCCAAGGGACTGCGCGTCAGCCATGCCGTGGCCGAGCGGCTGAAGACCCTGCATGGCGGCGTCGAGGCGACGGGCCGCGACGACCGCGAGATGATCGAACTGGGCGGCGAGACCGGCGATTGGGAAACCGACCGCCGCAGCATCAGCCGCGCCGATCTGATCGGCATCATGCGCCCCCGCGTCGAGGAGATCCTGGAAAAGGTCGCCGAGCTGCTGGATGCGGCGGGCTTTGAATTCATGCCCTCGCGCCAGATCGTGCTGACGGGCGGCGGCAGCCAGATCCCCGGTCTGGACGTGCTGGCGGCGCGGATGCTGGGCCAGAACGTGCGCATCGGGCGTCCGCTGCGGATCCAGGGGCTCCCGCATAACGCGACTGCGCCCAGTTTCTCATCGGCGATCGGGCTGGCGCTGCTGACGGCGCATCCGCAAGACGAATGGTGGGATTTCGCAATGCCCGCAGAGGCTTATCCCGCACGCAGCCTGAAGCGCGCCTACCGCTGGTTCAAAAGCAACTGGTAGTTGCATCCGCTCTGTATCAGGTGGCGGCGGCTTTCTGCCCCACCAGATGCAGTCGCGTGGGCAAGATACCGCCGAAACACCCTTAACAGACCGCCATATTTTGTGGCGTGACTGTGTTTTTCGGGTGACGTTCAAGCGGAATCTGGCTAGGCTTGGACATATCACGGGGATTCGACCGGACGCCATGTCCGGCGCAAAAACAAGGCAGGCGAGACATGGAACGGCAGATCCACCTGATGCTGAACGACGAACAAGAACTGAAGCCGCGCATCACCGTCTTCGGCGTCGGAGGCGCAGGCGGCAATGCGGTCAACAACATGATCGACAAGCAGCTTGAGGGCGTCGAATTCGTCGTGGCGAATACCGATGCGCAGGCGCTGCAATCCTCGAAAGCGGAGGCCCGCATCCAGATCGGCCCGAAAGTGACCGAAGGTCTGGGCGCTGGTGCCAAGCCCTCGATCGGCGCGAAAGCCGCCGAGGAAACCATCGAGGATATCGTCGATCACCTGATGGGCGCGCATATGTGCTTCATCACCGCCGGCATGGGCGGCGGCACCGGCACGGGCGCGGCCCCGATCATCGCGCAGGCCGCCCGCGAGATGGGCATCCTGACCGTCGGCGTCGTCACGAAGCCCTTCCAGTTCGAAGGCACCAAGCGGATGCGTCAGGCCGCCGAGGGCGTCGAGGCGCTGCAGAAGGTCGTCGACACGCTGATCATCATTCCCAACCAGAACCTGTTCCGGCTGGCCAACGAAAAGACCACCTTCACCGAAGCCTTCGCCATGGCCGATGACGTGCTGTATCAGGGCGTCAAGGGCGTGACCGACCTGATGGTGCGTCCGGGCCTGATCAACCTCGACTTCGCCGACGTGCGCGCGGTGATGGATGAGATGGGCAAGGCGATGATGGGCACGGGCGAAGCCTCGGGCGAGAACCGCGCCGTGCAGGCCGCCGAAAAGGCCATTGCCAACCCGCTTCTGGACGAAATCAGCCTGAACGGCGCGCGTGGCGTGCTGATCAACATCACCGGCGGTTACGACCTGACCCTGTTCGAAATGGACGAGGCGGCCGAGAAGATCCGCGAGAAGGTCGATCCCGAGGCGAATATCATCGTCGGCTCGACGCTGGATCCGTCGATGGAAGGCTCGATCCGCGTGTCGGTCGTCGCGACCGGCATCGACGCTTCGGCGGCCGAACTGCCCGCACCGCGCCGTGGCATGAAGGATCCGCTGACCCAGACGCCGTCCATCGCGCAAAAGGACGACGAGCCGCAGATCCCGCCGCGCCGCGTGGTGACCGCAGCCGATCAGGCCGAAGCGCCCACCGCCCGGATGCAGCCCGCGCGCAATGACGACGAAGACATGCCGCGCCCGGCCTATCAGCCCGCCGAGGCCCGCCCGGCGGCCCCCTCGCAGGCGGACGCGCTGCAAGGCGACAGCGCCGGTTTCATGGCGCCGCGACGTGCCGCCGCCCCCGGTCAGCCGACCGATGCAGTGATGCAGCGTCTGGCGCAAGCCGTGCAGCGCGCGCCCGGTCAGCAGGCCGCACCCGCCACGCCGCCGCGTCAGCAGGCTCCGGCCGCGCAAGCGCCCGAGCAGCAGCCCGCCTCGGATGTGGCCAGCCGCGTGCAAAGCCGCATGGGTGGCCTCAGCCGGATGCTGGAGCGGATCTCGGGCCATGGCGAACAGGCGCAACCGGCGCAAAAGCCCGCCGCCTCAACCCTCGCCGAACGCGTGAATGAGCGGGTGGCCGCGCGCAAGAATACCGGCTTCGACGCGGGTTTCGACGATCTGGCCAGCCCGGACCGCACCGATGAGAATGTCGAAATCCCGGCCTTCCTGCGCCGTCAGGCCAACTGATCCGATCACAAGTTTTGCACGATGTTTCAGGAAAGGACCGCTTCGGCGGTCCTTTTTTACTGGCGATTTCAGGGGTTTGCTGCGGTGCGGCGGATCTGCGCCTGTTGGCGGGCGGCATTGTTTCATGCGGTTACAATTCGTTAATTGAGTGAAGGCCGCCCTGCACCTACCTCATGACCATAGCGCAAAAGGGTTGTTCCCACGCGCATGACGATTCGATGAAGGCAGGCAAGACGATGCAGACCACCATTGCTACGAAAGCTCAGTTCCGCGGTGTCGGGCTGCACTCGGGTGCAGCGGTTCGGCTTGCGATCCTGCCTGCGCCGGTCGATCATGGCATCGTGTTCAGCCGCAGCGACCTTGGCGGCGTCCGCATCCCGGCGCGCTGGGATCAGGTGACGCCCTCGCAGCTGTGCACGCTGATGGACAATGGCGACGGTGTGACGTTGTCGACCGTCGAACATGTCATGGCGGCGCTGGCCGGGACCGGCATCAACAATGCGCTGGTCGAGGTGAACGGACCGGAAGTGCCGATCCTTGACGGCTCGTCCGCGCCCTTCGTGCTGGGCATCATGGAGGCGGGGATCCGCCATCAGGACGCGCCGCTGCGCGCCATCCGCGTGCTGCGCCCGGTCGAGGTCCAGCAGGGCGAGGCCTTCGCCCGCCTGTCGCCCGCCGATCATCTGCAGATCCATTTCGACATCGACTTTACCGATGCCGCGATCGGTCATCAGGAAAAGCGGCTGGATATGGCCAATGGCAGCTTCGTGCACGAGCTGATGGACAGCCGCACATTCTGCCGTCAGGCCGATGTCGTGCAGATGCAGAAAAACGGTCTGGCGCTTGGCGGCACCTATCTGAACGCCGTCGTGGTCGATGGCGACAAGGTTCTGTCGCCCGGCGGCCTGCGCCACAAGGATGAGGCCGTGCGCCACAAGATGCTGGACGCCATGGGCGATCTGGCGCTGGCCGGTGCGCCGCTGCTGGCGCGCTATACCGGCCACCGTGCGGGCCACGCGATGACCAACAAGCTGCTGCGGGCGCTTTTCGCCGCCCCGGACGCTTGGGAATGGGTCACCGTGACGCCGGAAATGCAGCAGCATCTGCCGGGTGCTGGCGTGGTGCCTGCCGACATGCGGGCCATGCATCAGCTTGCCGTCGCCTGAACCGGGCGGCGGTCCTTCGGCTTCGTGACCATTCCCCTCGAAAATTCCGCGTTTTGGCATTTTGCGCCGCCAGAATTTCTGTGCTAGGACGTGCGGGCTGCGCGGAAAATCAGCCGCGGGGCGGAAAAAATATTTCGGACGGGCAGGTAGATATGGCGGGCATCAGATCGGGTTCCTTGGTCGCGGCGGTGCTGTCCATTGGTCTGCTGGCCGGCTGCGGCGGGGCGGGCAGCCGGGCCCCCGAATCGCTGGAGAGCTTCACCGCCGAAGAAATCTACAAGCGCGGCGAATATGAGCTGGAAAACAGCCGCAAGCCCGCCGATGCCGTCCGCTATTTCTCCGAGGTCGAGCGGCTTTACCCCTATTCGGAATGGGCCAAGCGCGCGCTGATCATGCAGGCCTATTCCTATCACCGTGCCAAGGATTACGAAGAGGCCCGTAGCGCGGCGCAGCGCTTCATCGACACCTATCCGGGCGATGAGGACGCGGCCTATGCCAAATATCTGCTGGCGCTCAGCTATTACGATCAGATCGACGATGTGGGCCGCGATCAGGGGCTGACCTTCCAGGCGCTGCAATCGCTGCGCGAGGTGATCGAAGAATATCCCGACACCGAATATGCCCGCAGCTCGATCCTGAAATTCGATCTGGCCTTCGACCATCTGGCCGCGAAGGAAATGGAGATCGGGCGCTATTACCTCAAGCGCGGGCATTACACCGCAGCCATCAACCGCTTCCGCGTCGTGGTCGAGGATTACCAGACCACCACCCACACGCCCGAGGCGCTGATGCGACTGGTCGAGGCTTATCTGGCGCTGGGGCTGAACGATCAGGCCCAGACGGCGGGCGCAATCCTTGGCCATAACTTCCAGTCCTCGCCCTTCTATCAGGATGCCTTCCGGCAGCTTCGCGGTCGCGGTCTGGAACCCGAGGCGCGGGGCGACAGCTGGCTGACGAATGTCTATCGTCAGGTCATTCAGGGCAAGTGGCTGTAACGGCCGATGCTGCGGCATCTGGACATCCGCGACATGCTGCTGATCGACCGGCTGGAGCTTGAGTTCCAGCCGGGCCTGAACGTCCTGACCGGCGAAACCGGGGCGGGCAAGTCCATCCTGCTGGATTGTCTGGGTTTCGTGCTGGGCTGGCGCGGGCGCGCAGATCTGGTGCGTCAGGGTGCCACGCAGGGCGAAGTCACCGCCGTTTTCGATCTGCCCGCCGCTCATCCGGCCCGCGCCTTGCTGGCCGATGCGGGCTTTCCGGTATCGAATGAATTGATCCTGCGCCGGGTGAATGCCGGGGACGGGCGCAAGACCGGCTGGATCAATGACCGCCGCGCCTCGGGCGAAGTGTTGCGGGCGCTGTCGGAAACGCTGGTGGAACTGCACGGCCAGCACGATGATCGCGGGCTGCTGAACCCGCGCGGCCATCGGTTGCTGCTGGATGCCTTTGCCGGCGTCGATCTGTCGGCGGTGCGCGGCGCATGGTCTGCCCGCCGCGAGGCGCGCGCCGCGCTGACCGCGGCCGAGACCGCGCTGGCCGCCGCACGCGGCGAAGAGGAATTCCTGCGCCACGCGGTTGCCGAACTGGACAAGCTGGACCCGCAACCCGGCGAGGAAGCCGCGCTGGATACCGCCCGCCGTGCCATGCAAGGTGCCGAACGCATCCGCGAGGATGTCGCCCGTGCCGCGCAGGCCTTGGGGCCGGACGGGGCCGAAGGCGCGATGCTGGACGCCGTGCGCTGGTTGGACAATGCCGCCGACCGCGCCGAGGGGCGGCTGGAAGCGCCAAGCGCCGCGCTGCAACGCGCGCTGATCGAGCTGGGCGATGCCGCAGCCGGTGTCGAGGCCGCGCTGGACGCCATGGAATTCGACCCCCGCGATCTGGAGACCACCGAAGAGCGGCTGTTTGCCCTGCGCGCGCTGGCCCGCAAGCATGACGTGCTGGCCGATGATCTGGCGGGGCTGGCCGATGATCTGCGCGGGCGTCTGGGGCGCCTTGATGCCGGTGCGGGTGATCTGGCGCGGCTGACCGACGCCGTTGCTGCGGCCGACGCGGCGTATGACAGGGACGCCGCCACCTTGACCGACCGGCGCGCCACGGCGGCCAAGCGGCTGGATGCCGCGATGGCCGCCGAGCTTGCGCCGCTGAAGATGGAGCGCGCGGTCTTTACCACCGAACTGACCGCCGCCGAGCCCGGCCCGGACGGGCGCGATGCCGTGGCCTTTACCGTCGCCACCAATCCGGGCGCGCCCGCCGGGGCGCTGGACCGCATCGCCTCGGGCGGGGAGCTCAGCCGGTTCCTGCTGGCGCTGAAGGTCTGTCTGGCGCAGGGCAATGACGCGCTGGTGATGATCTTCGACGAAATCGACCGGGGCGTCGGCGGCGCGACCGCAGATGCCGTGGGCCGTCGTCTGGCGCGGCTGGCAGAAGGCGCGCAGGTGCTGGTCGTGACCCACAGCCCGCAGGTGGCGGCGCTGGGGGCCAATCATTTCCGCGTGGCGAAATCCGTGGCCAAGGGCATGACCACATCCAATGTGGCGGCGCTGGATGCCGGTCAGCGGGTAGATGAAATCGCCCGCATGATCTCGGGCGAGGCCATCACCCCGGCCGCGCGCGATGCCGCTCGTGCGCTGCTGGACGGTTAATCCAGGATCTGGTCCACCTCGCGGATGACGGACTGCACCCGCAGCGTGTCGGGATCGTAACGGATCAGCCGCCCCTCAAGAATGCCGTAATTGCTGCTGCCGTCGACCGAGGTGCCCACGCCGTAAAGGCCGGGGCGCTTGATACGGTGCAGCGCGTCCGGGTCGATGCGCTGGCCGACCTGCGGCAGCCCGTCCAGCTTCGCGATGCCCAGCCGCTGATCGGGTGTGGGCGCCGCCAGCGGTTCCGGATCCATATTCGCCTGCCGGACGGGCGGCGCCTAGGCCTGAGGCAAAAGTGCCTGCTGGGCAATGGCCGCGGTGGCGGCGGCGATGGCGATTGTGGCGATGGTGATGCGAAGCTGCTGTGACATGGCGGGGGCTGGGGCTGGTCTTGCGGGGCTGAAGGTTGTCTTGCGGTGAGGTTGGTTCGCAAAGATAACGATAAGCTCCAAGGCCGGGATCCCTCGTCACGGGCTTTTGTTCGCCGCCTGCGCGAAGCGTGACCTTCCGGCATCATGTGATGGTGGGGTGCGACGCAAGCCAGGGCAGAACCGCCGAGAAATCGTGCCCGCTGCCGCCATCCTCTTCGACAAAGCGCGCGTAAAGCTCGGCCGCCTTGCGGCCCATCGGCGTCGTGGCGCCCACGGTCATGGCGGCCTGCTGGCTCAGCCGCAGATCCTTCAGCATCAGATCGGCGGCAAAGCCCGGTCGATAATCGTGATCCGCCGGCGATTGCGGCCCGACGCCCGGTGCGGGGCAATAGCTGTTCATCGACCAGCTTTGCCCGGATGAGGTCGACACCACATCGAACATCTTGCCCCGGTCCAGCCCCAGCGCATCGGCCAGCGCAAAGGCCTCGCAACTGGCCAGCATGGTGACGCCAAGGATCATGTTGTTGCAGATCTTCGCCGCCTGTCCGGCCCCTGCGGCCCCGCAATGCACCGCGCGCGACCCCATGATCTGAAACAGCGGCGCGACCGTGGCGAAATCGGCATCCGCGCCGCCCACCATGAAGGTCAGCGTGCCCGCAGCCGCGCCGCCGATCCCGCCCGAGACCGGCGCATCCAGCGACCCCAGCCCGGCGGCCTGCGCCTGCCGGGCCACCGCGCGGGCGCTGTCGATATCGACGGTCGAACAGTCGCACAGCACCGCCCCCGCCGACATGGCGGGGATCACCTGCGCCGCGACCGCGCGCAGGATGTCGCCATTCGGCAGCATGGTGATGACGATCTGCGCCCCCGCCACGGCGGCAGCGGCATCGGGGGCCGCGCGCACAGCGGCGGGCAGGGCCGCCGCCGGGTCGAACCCCGTCACCTCATGGCCCGCCTGCGCCAGATTTGCGGCCATCGGCCCGCCCATATTGCCCATTCCGATAAACGCGATCCTCACCGGCTCTCCTCCCATTTCAGATCATCGTCGCCTAAAGGCGCCAGCATCGCCCGCACATGCGCGTCCGAGGCATCGGCCTGCCAATCCGGCTTGCGGTCCTTGTCGATCAGTTGCGCCCGCACGCCCTCCAGAAAATCGCTTTCCGCGGTGGCGCGATAGGTAAAGCGGTATTCCCGCGCCAGACTGTCACGCAGGCTTTGATCGCCGCGCGCCGCCCGCACCAGCGCCAGCGTCGCGGCCATCGACAGGCCCGAGTTGCGCCGCAGCACCTTCAATGTGGCCTCATCGCCCGCAGCCTCCAGCGCCGCCATGATGTCGCCGACGGTGCGCCCGCCAAAGGCTTGCAGGTCTGCGCCCTCCAGCGGCGCATCGGGGCGCGGCTTGCCCTTGATTCGGCCCGGATCGCCGGTTTCGGCAAGCTGGTCGATCAGATCGGGCCATGCGGCTTCCGGCAGATAGGTATCGGCGAACCCGGCAAAGATCGCATCGCCCGGTCCCATTCGTCCGCCGGTCAGCCCCAGATATTCGCCCAACCGGCCCGGAGCATGGCCCAAGAGCCAGCTTCCGCCGACATCGGGGATCAGGCCGATGCCGGTTTCGGGCATGGCGACCTGCGTGCTGTCTCCGACGATCCGGTGGCTGGCATGGCCACCCACGCCGACGCCGCCCCCCATGACGAAACCCTGCATGAAGGCCACGACCGGCTTGGGGTAATCCGCGATGCGGGCATTCATCCGGTATTCGTCGCGGAAAAAATCGCGCCCGACCTGATGGTCCCCGGCCAGCCCGGCACGATAGACCGCCGCGATATCGCCTCCGGCGCAAAAGGCGCGATCGCCTTCCGCATCGATGATGACCAGCGCCACCGCATCGTCGTCGCGCCAGTCGGCCAAAGCGGCATGGATGGCCAGCGCCATGTCATGATCCAGCGCGTTCAGCGCCTGCGGGCGGGTGAAGGTGATGCGACCGGCCTTGCGGTCCCTGCGGGTCATCAGATCGGCCATCGGGTCTTTTGTCCTTCCCTGTCGCTGCACGTCGGGATCAACCCGTTGCACGGCCTGCGGTTTCTTGCCGAATGGCACAGGCATCCTGCAAGTGTTGCGCGGAATTTGCATCACATGCGACATCGCGATGACGATTTCGCGAATTTCCTTCGCCGGTTTCCGGGGCGGGCGTAGCATTTCCGCACCGCCAGCAAGCGCGGGGTGTCATGAACGCGGAGTCGTCATGCAAGTCAACAATCCCTCTCCCAAGCTTTACAACGAAGATCTGGCCCCGGCTCAGGATCGCAAATGGGGTGCGTTTTCCATCTTCAACGTCTGGACCTCGGACGTGCACAGCCTCTGGGGCTATTATCTGGCCGCCAGCCTGTTCCTGCTCTGCGGCAGTCTGGTGAATTTCGTGCTGGCCATCGGGCTGGGCTCGCTGGTGATCTATGCGCTGATGCAGATGGTCGGGCTTGCGGGCGTGCGCACGGGCGTGCCGTTTCCGGTGCTGGCACGCGCCAGCTTCGGCACCTTCGGCGCCAATGTGCCGGCGTTGATCCGGGCCGTGGTGGCCTGCTTCTGGTATGGCGCGCAAAGCGCCGCCGCCTCGGGCGCGATCGTCGCCTTGCTCTTGCGCAACCCCGCCATGCTGGAATTTCACCAGACCAGCCAGATGCTGGGCCATTCCACGCTTGAGGTGATCTGCTATCTGGCGGTCTGGGTGGCGCAACTGCTGATCATCCAGAACGGCATGGAGACGGTGCGCAAGTTTCAGGACTGGGCCGGGCCTGCGGTCTGGATCATGATGCTGATCCTTGCCATCTATCTGGTCGTCAAATCCGGCACCTTCAGCTTTGGCGATGAAATCCCGCAAGAGGTGCTGCTGGAGGCCACGCGCGAAGCGGGCGTGCCGGGCCTGCCGGGCAGCTTCTGGACGCTGATGGCGGTGGCCGCGACCTGGATCACCTATTTCGCGGCGCTGTACCTGAACTTCTGCGACTTCTCGCGCTATTGCAAAAGCGAACGCGACCTGCGGATCGGCAACGCCTGGGGCCTGCCGGTGAACCTGCTGGCCTTCTGCCTTGTGGCGGGCGTCACCACCACCGCCGCCTTCCACGTCTATGGCGAGGTGCTGCTGCATCCCGACGCGATCAGCGCGAAATTCGATAGCTGGTTTTTGGCCCTGCTGGCGGCGGCGACATTCGCGGTGGCGACGCTGGGCATCAACGTGGTGGCGAATTTCGTCTCGGCCGCCTTCGACTTCTCGAATACCATGCCCAAACATATCAGCTTCAAACGCGGCGGCTTCATCGCGGCGATGATCGCGCTGATCCTGTATCCATGGGCGCCTTGGGAAACCAATGCCACGCATTTCGTGAACTTCATCGGCTCGACCATGGGACCGATCTTCGGCATCATCATGGTCGATTACTACCTGATCCGCAAAGGCGTGGTGAACGTCGCCGCACTCTATGACGAACACGGAGAGTTCCGCTTCCAGAACGGCTGGCACAAGAAGGCCTTCGTCGCTCTGGTGATCGGCATGATCTTTTCGTCGATCCTGCCGACCTTCACCAGTATCCTGCCGTCGTGGTGGGGGATTTACGGCTGGTTCTTCGGTGTGCTGATCGGCGGCGGCTGCTATTATATCCTGCGCGCCGGAGACCGCCGGGCGGGCACGGCTTCTTCGTTCTGAAAATACTCCGGGGGGTCTTGGGGGGCAGCGCCCCCCAGCCTTTCGGGTCAGTCCATCGCCTTGAAGTTCAGCGCCGCCCCGTCCTTGATCCCCGAGAACCAGCGCGCCGTCACGGTCTTGGTCTTTGTATAGAAACGGAAGGCATCGGGACCATACTGGTTCAGATCGCCGAAGGCCGATTTCTTCCAGCCGCCGAAACTGTAATAGGACAGCGGCACCGGGATCGGGAAGTTGATGCCTACCATGCCGACATTCACCCGGCTGGCGAAATCGCGCGCCGTGTCGCCATCGGCGGTATAGATCGCGGTGCCATTGCCGTAATCGTTGTCCATGACCAGCTTCAGCGCCTCGTCATAGCTGCCCGAACGCACCGTGGTCAGCACCGGGCCGAAGATCTCTTCCTTGTAGATCTCCATGTCGGGCGTCACGCGGTCAAACAGCGACGGGCCGCAGAAAAACCCGTTCTCATAGCCCTGGATCTTCAGATCGCGACCATCGACCACCAGATCGGCGCCCTGATCCAGACCCGAGGCGATCAGCCGGTTGATCCGCTCTTGCGAGGCCTTGGTGATGACCGGACCGAAATCCACGTCATCGCCGCCGGTATAGGGGCCGACCTTCAGCTTTTCGATGCGCGGCACCAGCCGCTCGATCAGCGCATCGGCCGTGGCCTCGCCCACCGGCACCGCGACGGAAATCGCCATGCAGCGTTCGCCCGCCGCGCCATAGCCCGCGCCGATCAGCGCATCCGCCGCCTTGTCCAGATCGGCATCGGGCATGATGATCATGTGGTTCTTGGCGCCGCCGAAGCATTGCGCGCGTTTGCCGTTCGTCGCCGCGCGGCCATAGATATATTGCGCGATCGGGGTCGATCCGACAAAGCCCACGGCCTGCACCACCTCATGATCCAGAATGGCATCGACGATTTCCTTGTCGCCATTCACCACCTGCAACACGCCATCGGGCAGCCCGGCCTGCTGCGCCAGCTTCGCCAGCATGATCGAGGTCGAGGGCACGCGCTCGGACGGCTTCAGGATCATCGCATTGCCCGAAACCAGTGCCGGGCCCATCTTCCACAGCGGGATCATGGCCGGGAAGTTGAACGGCGTGATGCCCGCAACGACCCCCAGCGGCTGACGCATGGAATAAAGGTCGATGCCGGGGCCGCCATTATCGGTGAATTCGCCCTTCAGCATCGCAGGCGCGCCCATGCAGACCTCGATCACCTCAAGGCCGCGCTGCACATCGCCCTTGGCGTCGGGCAGCGTCTTGCCATGCTCGCGCGAGACCAGTTCGGCCAGCTCGTCCATATGTTCGTTGATCAGCTGGCCCAGCTTCATCATGACGCGGGCGCGGCGCTGCGGGTTGGTGGCGGCCCAATCGACCTGCGCGCGGGCGGCGCTGGCGATGGCGGCGTCCAGCTCGGCCGGGGTGGCCAGCGGCACGCGGGCGATCACCTCGCCGGTGGCGGGGTTATAGACATCGCTGAAGCGGCCGGACGTGCCTTTGACTTCCTTGCCGTCGATCCAGTGCGAAAGCTCTTCCATGACAACCTCCTGAAGCATTGCGTTGCCGTGACCATAGCGTTGCATCCTTGCCGAAAAAAGGGGAAGTCTGGCAAAGGCGTTTTGCATTTTTGCAAGGATTGCCTCGCAAGGACCAAGGATGGACTGGGACGATCTGCGCATCTTTCTGGCCGTGGCGCGCGCCGACAGCCTGTCGGGGGCGGGCAGGCGGCTGGGCATCGACGCCTCGACCGTGGGGCGGCGGATCGCGCGGCTGGAACAGGTGCTGGGGGCCAAGCTGTTCGTGAAAACCCCGCAGGGCTATGCGCTGGCCCCCGAGGGCGAACGGCTTCTGCCCCATGCGGAGGCCGCCGAACAGGCGCTGAGCACCGCGGCCGAGGCGGTGTCGGGGCCGGGTGATCTGTCCGGGCAGTTGCGCATCGGCGCGCCGGATGGCTGCGCCAATTACCTGCTGCCGCAGGTCTGTGCCCGGCTATGCGCCGCCCATCCCGGTCTGGAATTGCAGATCGTCGCCCTGCCGCGCATGTTCAGCCTGTCGCGGCGCGAGGCGGATATCGCCATCGCCGTGTCGCAGCCGCAGGCCGGTCGGCTGGTCGTGCAGCGGCTGACGGATTACCGCCTGCACCTTGCCGGGCATGAGGATTATCTGGCCAGCCACCCGCCCATCCACCGGATCGAGGATCTGCAGCATCACCGCCTGATCGGCTATATTCCCGACATGATCTTTGACCGCGAACTGGACTATCTGACGGAAACCGGGGCGCATCACGCGCAACTGACCTCGAACTCGGTTTCGGTGCAGATGCAGGCGATCCGGGCCGGGGCGGGGCTGGGGATCGTGCATGATTTTGCGGTGCCGTTTCATCCCGGTGTGCGGCGGCTGCTGACCGGGGCGATCTCGCTGCGGCGCAGTTTCTGGCTGCTGCGCCATGCCGACGACCGCCGCTCGCAGCGCATGAACCGGCTGGCCGATGCGCTCGGGCAGGGCATCCGGGCCGAGGTCGCGCGGCTGGAGACACAGCTTGCCACGCAGGAAGGATCGGCGGAACGGCGCACTTGACGCAAGCGGGGAACAAGGCAACGCTAAGCCATGGGCAGCCCATGATTGCCACCTGAGGAGGAGGAGACCGCAGATGCTCGTGAACCAGATCCTGTCGATGAAGGCCAGCGGCGACATCTATACCGTCGCGCCGGACGTGACCGTGGCGGATGCCGCGAAGCTGCTGTCCGATAAGCGCATCGGGGCGATCGTGGTCTCGGATGACGGCAAGGTGCCGCTGGGCATCCTGTCGGAACGCGACATCGTGCGCGAATTGGGCCGGCGCGGCGCTGCGGTGCTGGACCAGCCGATCAGCGATCTGATGACGCGCAAGCTGATGACCTGTTCCACCGGCGAGGACGCGCTGGAGATCCTGAACCGCATGACGCAGGGCCGCTTCCGCCACCTGCCGGTCGTGGACGAACAGGGGCATATGCTGGGCATCGTGTCGATCGGCGATGCGGTTTCCGCGCGGCTGAAGGAACTGGCCGCCGAAAAGGAAGCCCTGACCGGGATGATCATGGGGAACTGACCCACCGTCGCGGCCGCGACCCAAGCCTTACCCCCTTGCAATTGCGGGGCAAAACCTGTTTCGCTGCGCGAGCCGCTGAGGGAAGGGGGAACCGCCATGCGCATCGGACTTTATCCCGGAACATTCGATCCGATCACGCTGGGCCATCTGGACATCATCCAGCGCGCCATGGCGCTGGTGGACCGGCTGGTGATCGGCGTCGCGATCAATCGGGACAAGGGGCCGCTGTTTTCGCTGGATGAACGGGTCGAGATGGTGCGCAGCGAATGCGCCGCCATCGCGGATCGCGTCGGCGGCGAAATTCTGGTGCATCCCTTTGAAAACCTGCTGATCGACTGCGCGCGCGACGTGGGCGCCTCGGTCATCGTGCGCGGCCTGCGCGCGGTGGCGGATTTCGAATATGAATTCCAGATGGTCGGCATGAACCGCGCGCTGGATGCCAATATCGAAACGGTGTTCTTCATGGCGGATGCGCGGCGGCAGGCCATCGCATCGAAGCTTGTCAAGGAAATCGCCCGGCTGGGCGGCGATGTCAGCAAATTCGTGACGCCTGCGGTGAATGACGCGCTGATCGCGCGCTATTCGGCCTGACAGCCGCCAGACATGCAAAAGGCGGCCACCGGGGCCGCCTTTCATTGTCGTATGGGTGCGCGGGCTTATTCCTCGGACGCGGCGGGTTTCGCGGCAGCGGGGGGCGCAAGCTTCGGCGTCACGCCATTGGCCAGCGGGTCTTCCTGACGCTGGACCGAGCCTTCAAAATGCGCGCCGGATTCGATGGCAATGGTCTTGTGGATGATGTCGCCCTCGACCCGCGCGGTGGCGGTCAGGCGCACCTTCAGGCCACGCACGCGACCGACGACGCGGCCATTGACGACGACCTCTTCGGCCACGATCTCACCGCGGATGGTGGCGCTTTCGCCGACGATCAGTTGATGGGCGCGGATGTCGCCTTCGATGGTGCCTTCGACCTGAATATCGCCTTGCGTCTTGATATTGCCGCTGACGGTCAGATCCGCCGCCAGAACCGAGGGCGCGGTGCGCGCACGCGGCGCGGTTGCGGACGCGGCGGGGGCGTCAAAGCCCGCATCGAAGCTGCGCGGAGCCTCGGGCTCGGCTGCCGGTTGGGTCCGGGGTCCGGGTTCGGTCACGCGGGTCTTAGAAAACATTTTGGGCCGCCTTGATGAAGGTCATGGGGTTCACGGCGTTACCATTCACGCGGACTTCATAGTGAAGATGCGGGCCGGTCGATCTGCCTGTGTTGCCCATAGCACCGATAAGACTGCCGCGCGATACCTTTTGGCCGACCTTCACCTTGATTTTGGACAGATGCCCATAACGTGTTTCGGTGCCCAGCTCATGCTTGATCTTGATCAGGTTGCCATAGCCGCTTTGCCAGCCCGCAAAGATCACCTCGCCATCGCCGGTGGCAAAGATTTCGGTTCCCACGGGCGCGGCCATGTCGATCCCGGCATGCATCCGTCCCCAGCGGCGGCCAAAGGGCGAGGTATAGCGGAAGGCCGACTGCACCGGCATCGCCAGCGGCATCTTTTCGACCGCGATGCGATAGGAATTCATCTTGTCCAGCGTGATCAGGATCTCATTGGCCTTGGCCTCGCCCTGCGTGATGTCGGCATCGCCGCTGGAGGAATAGCTGATCGGGCTGAGCGGTCCGCCCTCGCCGGAATAGCCCTTGCGGATGGTGCTCAGCACCTCGTCGGGGTTCATGCCGACGCCGCGGAACATCTGGTCCAGCGGCTTGACCGAGATCGACACGGCGTCTTCCACCTGCGTCAGGATTTCATCGTTGCGGGCGATGATCTGGTCACGTTCGATGGTAACGGCCTGCGCGGCGCGCGTCGCCTCGGCGGCGGTGGCCACGGCATCGGCGCGGTCCTTGGCCGATTTGCTGAGTTCGTTCGACACGATATCCAGCGCCGCCTGCAGTTCTGCGGTGCGCGCGGCAGGGGTTTCCTGACCTGCGGCAGCCATCTGCTGGTTCGCCAGATTGCGTTCCTTGATCGCCGATTGCAGGCTGGATTGCACCACGCCCATGCCGGTTTCCAGCTCGCGCCGACGCGCCTCGCTGTCCAGCAATTGCGATTGCATCGACGACACCTGATTCAGCGCCGTCGCGAAGCGGGCCTGTGCGGCCACGGCTTCGGCGGCGCGGCTGTCGCGTTCGGCGGAAAGATCGGTCAGCCGCTGTTCAAACGCATCTTGCGAACGGCGGCTTTGATCGCGCGTCCCATGCGCGGTGACGGCATCAATGGCCAGGATCGAACTTGCAATGATCGCCCATCCGAACACCACCGCCGTTCCGCCAAGCGCCACCAATTGGGTCGAGGGGCTGAGCCGCACGAACCGGGTCGTATCGTCCGATTTCAGGAACAGGCGCTGTTCGGGCAGCCAGCGCTCGAGCACTGAATTCAGGCTATGAGTGATGCGCAATGTCCCTGGTCCATTTTGTTTGCGACGCGTCCGCCGGGCGAAAGGCAGGCGCGGCTGATGCCTGATAAATCCGAGCTGTGACGAAAGCGCAACATTGCTGAAATATAAGCATGGGTTCTGGGCGGATTGACGCCGATCCCCGGCTTTCCCGCAGGAGGATTGCCGCCTGATTTCCCGTATAAGGCGAGTTGCCGGGACAGGTCGAAAGTCGAGGAAACCTTGGACAACCCATGATGGAATAGGCGAAAATCGGCCGGTCGGGGCGGATTTCTTCGCTGGCTGGGTTGTAGAAAACGACATTCGGATATTTGCTCGATCATTGGGCAAATGTATCAGGTCTAGCGACAGATTCGCCCGACCTTCCGGGAACCGCCTGCGGGGCTTTGCGTTCACGCGGCCTCAGGCCAGTTCATAGGGCAGGGGTCCGGGCCTGTCGTCCGGGATGCGAATATGTCTGTCCATCGGCGGCACCGAGCGTTGATGACAGCGGGTGCGCGGACAGATCCGGCAGGACACGCCGATGGGTTCAAACAACTGCGGATTGCCCAGATCCAGCCCGTCGGCATAGACCAGATCGCGGGCATGGCCGATCTCGCAACCCAGACCGATGGCAAAGCGGCGCACCGGCGCGTTGAAGGCCCCGGCGGGTTTCGACACGTCGCGGGCCAGCAGCAGGTAGCGCTTGCCGTCCGGCGTTTCCGCCAGTTGGCGCAGAAAGCGGCCCGGCGTCTCGAAGGCCTGATGCACGTTCCACAGCGGGCAGGCCCCGCCGAAGCGGGCAAATTGCATCCGCGTGGCGGAATGGCGCTTGGTGATGGTGCCCGCCTGATCGACGCGGACGAAAAAGAACGGCACGCCCCGGTCGCCGCCGCGCTGCAAGGTGGACAGCCGATGCGCCACCTGCTCCAGCGAGGCGTGGAACAGATGCGCCAGCCGTTCAAGGTCATGGCGTTCCGCACGCGCCGCGCGCAGAAAATCGCCATAGGGCATCATCGCGGCCCCGGCAAAGTAATTGGCCAGCCCAAGGCGGGCGATGTCGCGGGCGCTGGCACTGCGAAAGCGGCCCAGTTCCAGCGTCGCCTCCAGCAGATCGGCATGGGTCTGCAAGGCCAGCAGATGCAGAAGCTGGAAGGCCTGCGTCGCCGTGCCCGCGCTGGCGTTCAGCGTCACCAGATCGCCATTGCGCAGATAGACCGCGCCGCCCTGCAGTTCCGCCATCCTGACGGTGATGCCCTGCCGCGCCAGCCCGGTGATGGCGCGCTGCAATGGCGGGCTGCCCGTGTGCTGGCGGGCAAAACGTTCCGCCGCGCGGTCCACGGCGTCGATGTAATTGTCGCAGTAATGAAAGAAGTCGCGCACTTCCTCCCAAGGCGAGGCGGTGGCGTTCTGCCCGCCTGCCCCAAGCGCCTCATCCAGCGCGGCCAGCCGTTCCTGCCCGTCGCGATGGGCGCGGTAAAGGTCCAGAAAGGCCCGCACCAGCGCCGGCGCATTGGTCGCAGCCAACCGCAGATCGGCGCGGGGCGGCGGCGCGTCGAAGACCGGATCGGCCAGCGCCTCGGTCATGTCCATGACCATGCGTTCCGCGTCCCCCATGGCGATGGCGCCCAGATCCACCGCGAATTCCGAGGCCAGCCGCAGCAGCACCCCCGCCGATACCGGGCGGTGGTTGTTTTCCATCTGCGACAGATAGGGCAGCGACACGCCCAGACGGTCGGCAAAGGCGCGCTGCGTCAGCCCGGCCCTGCCGCGGGTGTCGCGCAAGGCAACACCGGCATAGATCTTTTGCGTGGCCACGGGGCTGCGTCCTTTGCTTTGCAAAGTCATGTCTAAGCTTTGCAAAGCCGGTCGCGCAAGGGCTCAGCCCGCGTCCAGCACCCGCCTTGCCCGCGCCATGACCCAAAGGATCGCCACGATCGAGCCCGCCGAGACGGCCGCCATGATCGCCAGCAGCGGGGCCGCGCCCGCGCCGTCATGCAAGAACGCCCCCGCCAGCGCCGCAAGTCCGGCCCCGCCCGCGACCGACATGGACCCGCCCAGACCGCTGGCGGTTCCGGCCAGTTCGGGACGCACGCTCATCATCCCGGCATTGGCATTGGGCAGCAGGATGCCGTTCCCCATCCCCATGAAGGCGACCGAGCCGAAAAAGATCAGCGGCGCCCGCCCGCCCAGCAGGTCGATCAGCAAGGCCGCCGTCAGCGGGATGGTGCAGGTCAGCGCGCCGATCAGGATCATCCGGTTCATCCCCAGCCGCGTCGACCAGCGCACCGAGATGAAATTCCCCAGCGCATAGCCGATCGAAGGCGCGGCGAACCAATAGCCGGTCTGGGCCGCCGTCAGGTGAAGGACGTTCTGGCCCACGAAGGGCGCGCCGCCCAGAAAGGCATAGAACCCTCCGGCGCTGAGCGTCGCGGCCAGCGCATAGCCCCAGAAGCGTTGCGACCGCACAAGGATCGGATAGGTCGCAACCTGCTGGCGCAGCGGGACGCCGCCGCCGCGTGCGGTTTCGGTCAGGTCGAACCAGCACAGGATCCAGACCGCCATCCCGGCAATACCCATGGTGATGAAGCTGGCGCGCCAGCCGAAACCCTCGTCCAGAACGCCGCCGATGGTGGGCGCGATCATCGGAACCAGCGACATGGCCATGGTCACCAGGCCGATCATGCTGGCCGCGCGCTCGGCCGGATAGATATCGCGTACCACGGCGCGGCTCAGCACGAAGCCCACGGTGATGACGGCCTGCACCATGCGGAAGAACAGAAACCATCCCGCCGAGGGCGCCATCAGCGTGCCCAGCGTCGCCAGCACGAAAATGGCGAAGGCGGTCAGGATCACCGGACGCCGCCCGAAGCGGTCGCTGATCGGCCCGCACAGCAGTTGCAGCACCGCGCTGACCGCCAGAAACCCCGAGACCGACAGCTGCATCGTGGCATAAGGCACGTCGAAATGCCGCGCCATGCCGGGCAACGAGGGCAGGAACACGTTCATTGACAAGGCCCCGGTCCCGGTAATGGACACAAGGGTCAGCAGGCTGGGTCTTCGGATGGCGGCGGTCATGGCAACGTCATCGCCCGGCCTGCGGGCAAAGGCAATCGCTATTGTATGGTAGTTCAGGAACCGCTGCCGCCGAAGCGGTGAAAGATGAAAAACGCCCCCAGACAGATCAGCGCAAAGCCAAGCGCGACGTTCCAGGTGATCTTTTCGCCCAGATAGAGCCATGAAAACAGCACAAAGACCGAAAGGCTGATGACCTCTTGGATGGTCTTCAACTGGGCCGCGCTGAAATGGCCGTAACCGATGCGGTTGGCCGGCACCTGCAGCAGATATTCGAAAAAGGCGATGCCCCAGCTGACCAGAACCACCGTCACCAGTGGCGCGGCCTTGAACTTCAGATGGCCATACCAGGCAAAGGTCATGAAGATGTTCGAGGCGATCAGCAGCCCGATGGTCAGGACCGGAACCGGCAGGGTCATTCCTGCCGGTCCCAACTGCGGTGCTTTTCAAGATTGCCGAAGCGGGTGAATCGGCCCTCGAAGGACAGCTCGACCGTGCCGATGGGGCCGTGGCGCTGCTTGCCGATGATGACCTCGGCCTTGCCGTGGCAGGATTCCATGATCTGCTGCCATGTCGCCATCTTGTCCAGCTCATGATCGGCGGGCTTTTCGCGTTCGCGGTAATATTCCTCGCGGAACACGAACATCACGATATCGGCGTCCTGCTCGATCGAGCCGGATTCGCGCAGATCTGACAGTTGCGGGCGCTTGTCCTCGCGGCTTTCGACGGCGCGCGACAGCTGCGACAGGGCGATGACGGGAATGTCCAGCTCTTTGGCGACGGCTTTCAGACCCTGCGTGATCTCGGAGACCTCGTTGACGCGGCTGTCCTTGGCCGAAGCCGCGCGCAGAAGCTGCAGATAGTCGACGATCAGCAGATCCAGCCCCATCGTGCGTTTCAGCTTGCGGGCGCGGGCGGCCAATTGGTTGATCGGCAAGGCGGGCGTGTCGTCGATGTAAAGCGGGCAGTTCTGCAGATCATGCGCGGCCTTCACGAAGCGGCGGAACTCATCTTCGGTCATGTCGCCGCGGCGGATGGATTCGCTGGGCACTTCGGCGGCTTCCGACAGGATCCGCGCGGCAAGCTGTTCGGCCGACATCTCGAGGCTGAAAAAGCCCACGACGCCGCCCGCGACGCTGCCCTGACTGCCATCGGGCATTTCGCCCATCTTGTGCACCTTGGCGACGTTGAAGGCGATGTTGGTTGCCAGCGAGGTCTTGCCCATCGAGGGACGCCCGGCCAGAATGATCAGGTCCGAACGGTTCAGACCGCCCATCTTGCCGTCAAGATCGATCAGCCCCGAGGAAATCCCCGAAAGCCCGCCGCCCCGGCTGAAGGCGGCATTGGCCGCATTCAGCGCGCCGCTGACGGCAGCAAGAAAGCTTTGGAAGCCGCGTTCGGCCACGCCCTGTTCGCCCAGCTTGTAAAGCGTCTGCTCGGCTTCCTTGATCTGGTCTTCTGCGCTGTCGCTGACGGTCACCGTCTGCGCCCGCGACGAGATATCCTGCCCAAGCTGGATCAGCTCGCGGCGCATGGCGAATTCGCGGATCATCTGGGCATAATCGCGCGCCGCATGGGACGAGATCGCCGCCCCCGCCAGGCGCGCCAGATATGCCGGGCCGCCCAGTTCCTTCAGCCCCGCGTCGTTTTCCATATAGGCCTTGATCGTCACCGGACTGGCCAGCGCGTTCTTGGCAATGCGTTCGACGCAGATTTCATAGATGCGGCGATGCACGGGGTCGTAGAAATGCTTGCCCTGAATGACGCGCGACACGTGGTCATAGACCTCGTTATTCGTCAGAAGCGCGCCCAGAAGCTGCTGCTCGGCCTCGATCGAAAAGGGAACGGCCTGCGCGGCCGCGGCCTCGGCGATTTCGCTGGGTTTCCTGATTTCGACGGCGCGCAGCTCGCTCATCACCGAAAGCTCCCGGATGGTTTGGACAGAAGGCTCTTATCCACCTTCTGGCCGCTTGGGTCCATCTGGATATCCTGTGGATAAGCTGTGGAGAGAAAATCCGCCCGCCACCGCCTGTGATCGCTGTCGCATGAGTATTTGAAGAACGAAGAAACGCCAGCGCATTGCGGCGTGGTTTCTCTGTTCAACAAATACTCATACGGCGTCGCCGCAAGCGGGTCGGGTTTTTCAGGGATGCGCGGCTTGCCAGGCGCGCGGGTCGGTCAGGAAGCTTTCCACCTCGGACAGGGTGGCTTCGTCGTAAAAGCCCTGCGCCTTTGCTTCGGCCAGCACGTCCCACCAGGTGCAGAGGTGATGCAGTTTCACGCCGTGATCGGCAAGGCGCTGCGTCGTTTCGGGGAAAATCCCGTAATAGAAGATAACCGCCGTGTGGCCGCAGGTGGCGCCGGTGTCGCGGATCGCATCGACGAAGCTGAGTTTCGAGCCGCCATCGGTGGTCAGATCCTCGACCAGCAGGACGCGCTGGCCTTCGGTCATGGCGCCTTCGATACGGGCATTACGTCCATAACCCTTGGGCTTTTTGCGCACATAGGTCATTGGCAGTTCTAGCCGTTCGGCGACCAGTGCGGCAAAGGGGATGCCCGCGGTTTCGCCGCCCGCGATATTGTCGAAGGCATCGAAGCCCGCGTCGCGCAGCACGGTGGCCGACAGGAAATCCATCAGCGTCGAGCGGATGCGGGGATAAGAGATCAGCTTGCGGCAGTCGATATAGGTCGGGCCCTTCAGGCCGGAGGCATAGGTGAAGGGCTCGGCCGCGTTGAAATGCACGGCCTCGATTTCCAGAAGCATCCGGGCCGTCAGGCGGGCGATTTCATCGGCCGGGGGGAAGGGCAGGGTCATGCGGGATCCTCGACATGCCAAAGAAGGGGGAAGCCGGGATCGAAGACGGTGACGGTTTCGCGGCCGGCGTCGATATGGCTGGGATAGGTCGCAGGCGTGTCGCGCTTGACCAGACGGATCATGTCCTCGTTCACCGGCAGGCGGTAGAAGGCCGGGCCGTTGAGCGAGGTGAAGCCTTCGAGCCTGTCCAGCGCGCCTTCGTCTTCAAAGACCTGTGCAAGGATCGACATGGTATTCGGCGCGGTGAAGCAGCCCGCGCAGCCGCAGGCGCTTTCTTTGGCCGTGTCGGGATGCGGTGCCGAGTCGGTGCCCAGAAAGAAGCGCGGATCGCCCGAGGTCGCGGCGCGGCGCAGCGCAAGGCGGTGGCTTTCGCGTTTCGCCACCGGCAGGCAGTAATAATGTGGCCGGATGCCGCCCACGAGGATGTGATTGCGATTGATGACCAGATGATGCGTGGTGATTGTCGCGCCGATATTGTCCTGGCTGCTGACGTAATCGACGCCGTTCGAGGTGGTGATGTGTTCCATGACCACACGCAGCCCGGGCGTCGCGCGGCGGATCGGGTCCAGCACGCGGTCGATGAACACGGCCTCGCGGTCGAAGATATCGACCTCGGGGTCGGTCACTTCGCCATGCATGCACAGCGGGATGCCCGCGTCGGCCATCGCCTCAAGCACGCCGCGCACCTTGTCGAAATCCCGCACCCCCGAGGCCGAGTTCGTCGTCGCGCCTGCCGGGTAAAGCTTGACTGCCGAGATGATTCCATCGCGATGCGCATTGACCAGATCCGAGACATCGGTGGTTTCGGTCAGATACAGCGTCATAAGTGGACGCAGCGTCACATTTTCCGGCAGAACCGCCAGAATCCGGTCGCGATACGCCGCCGCCTGCGCGCCGGTGACGACCGGCGGCACCAGATTGGGCATGATGATCGCACGGCCGAAATGACCGGAATATGCAGCAACTGCGGCCAGCATCTCGCCATCGCGCAGATGCAGGTGCCAATCGTCGGGGCGTCGAAGCGTTACGGATTTCGTCATGGTTTTCCTCTATACTGCGCGCGTGGGCATGGAAATAGCCGTCGGCAATTGTGCCAAAGGATGGCTTGGCAACCAGGCGCTTCGGGTGCAGTTATTCTTAGCTTGTGATAATCGGAGTTTGTGATGGGGTACGCGATGTTCGACGTCAGAGCCGCACAAGCGCCTTTCGTGCTGTGGCAGCAAATGGCCAGAATGGCATGGGAAGCGCAGATGATCATTGTGCTGCGGACCGCAGGGATGATGGGCATGGTCCAGCAGGACGTGACCGAACCCACGCGAATGGTTATGGAAAAAGCCGATGCGGCGACCGAGGCGATGTTTGCCGCGTTGCATGCAGCCGGGCGCGGGGCGCGGGCCGATCAGGTCATGTCGGCGGCGCTGCGGCCATATCGGAAACGCACCAAGGCCAATGTGAAGCGGCTGACGCGCAAAAGGTGATCTGGCCCAGCCAGGTCAGCGGCAATCATGTCGCCCGCAATGCGAAACGCGCCCCGATTCGGGGCGCGTTCGTGTCTTTGCAAGGGGGCGGCTGATCAGATCAGCTTGCCCATCGCCACCGCCGTGTCCGACATGCGGTTCGAGAAGCCCCATTCGTTGTCATACCAGGTCAGGATGCGGCACAGTTTGCCCTCCATCACCTTGGTTTGATCCATGTGGAAGACCGAGCTGTGCGGGTCGTGGTTGAAGTCGCTGGAGACCAGCGGTTCCTCGGTATAGCCAAGGATGCCTTTCAGCGGGCCATCGGCGGCGGCCTTGATTGCCGCGTTGATTTCAGCGACCGAGGTGTCGCGGGCTGCTTCGAACACCAGATCGACGACCGAGACATTGGGCGTCGGCACGCGGATCGCCACGCCGTCCAGACGGCCTTTCAGCTCGGGCAGCACCAGACCCACGGCCTTGGCCGCGCCGGTCGAGGTCGGGATCATCGACAGCGCGGCAGCGCGGGCGCGATACAGATCTTTGTGCATCGTGTCCAGCGTCGGCTGGTCGCCGGTATAGCTGTGGATCGTGGTCATGAAGCCGCGCGCGATGCCGATCGAATCGTTCAGCACCTTGGCCACGGGCGACAGGCAGTTCGTCGTGCAGCTTGCGTTCGAGACGACCAGATCGTCCTTGGTCAGCGTGCTGTCGTTCACGCCGAACACGATGGTCTTGTCGGCATTGTCGCCGGGGGCCGAGATCAGCACGCGTTTCGCGCCGGTCGACAGGTGCGGCTGCACCTTTTCCTTCGAGGTGAAGATGCCGGTGCATTCCATGATGACGTCGATATCGCCCCAGGGCAGGTCAGCCGGGTTGCGGATCGCAGTCACCTTGATCGGGCCGCGGCCCACGTCGATGGATTCGTCCGACACGGTCACCTTGGCCGGAAAGCGGCCATGCACCGAATCGTAGCGCAGCAGATGCGCGTTGGTTTCGACCGGACCCAGATCGTTGATCGCCACCACCTCGATATCGGTGCGGCCCGATTCGATGATGGCGCGCAGCACGTTCCGTCCAATCCGGCCAAAGCCGTTGATCGCAACCTTGACAGCCATGGTTTTCCTCCGACGCTGAATGAGTTTCGCTGTCGGGTAGACCGCATTTCCGGGGGGAATGCAAATCCCCAAAAGCACGAATTTGCCGGAAAAAACCGGAATTTTCAATGTTAGCGCCGACAGTTGCGGGCGGTGGCCCGGTGGTTCTGGGCCGTTAGCGCCAGAAGCTGAGATACTCGATCAGCGAGGCCATCTCTTTGCCCAGAAACACGGGCAACTGTCCCGACATGAAGACGGCATCGGCCAGAAACAGCGCGACGATCATCAGGCCCAGCACAAGGGCGATGCGATTGGTCATCAGGTCGGTCCCGCAGGTTGCGTCGTCGATGTGCTAGGCCAGCCACAGGCGCAGGGCAAGGGGCAGCCGCCCTAGCCGGTGATCAGCCAGTCCGACAGTTCCGCCGGGGTCACGCCCCGCACCCGCAAAAGCTCGCTCCAGCCGTCGCCATCCGCGACCGCGACCGCCGTCCAGCCGCCATGGCGCGTCAGCAGCACGTCCTGTGGCCCGCCGGTAAAGCGCGAGATGTCCAGCCGGTCGCCCGCGGCGAAATCCATGATCCGTGCATCGGTCGAGTGGCGGCCGATATAGAACAGGTCGTCGCCCGCGCCGCCGAACATTGTGTCGCCGCGCCCTTGCGAATTCAGCGTGTCATTGCCGCTGCCGCCATCCATGCGGTTTGTTCCGTGCCCGCCCAGCAGCCGGTCGTTGCCGGCATGGCCGCGCAGCACGTCATCGCCATTGCGGCCCCGGATCAGGTCGTCCTGATCGCTGCCGTCCAGCGTGTCGCGCCATTTCGTGCCGTTCAGGATGTGCGGCGCCGGAGGCGGCTGGGGCTCGGGTTGCTGCGGACCGGGTCCGCCGACCGTGCCCGCAACCTCGGTCGAGGGGCGGGTGAACGGATCGGGCGCGCTGGCCCCAAAGGCATTGTCGCCGCGCAGAATGTCGAAACTGTCGGCATCGAACACCGACAGCGCCGTATCGCGAAACGTGATGCTGTCGCCCTGTCCCAGATCAAGCCGCACGTCACCGCCATCCTGCACCAGCCTTGCGCGCAGATCCTCAAGGTCGTCGATGGCATAGCCGCGCAGCTGCAGCGTGTCATGGCCATCAAAACCCAGCACCACGTCATGCCCGTCGCCGAACTGGTGCAGGATGCGGTCATCACCCAGACTGACGATCAGATCCGCGCCCCTGCCACCCGCCAGCGTGTTGGCATGGGCATTGCCCTGGATCCGGTTGTCGCCGTCATTTCCGGTCAGGGTGGCGTTTTGCGCGCCGGGCAGCGCGATCAGGTTTTCCACATGCGCGGCCAGAACGTGACTGCGCGAGGTGTAAACGGTATCGACCCCGCCGCCCGCCGCCTCGCGCACCACAGTATTCGGGCGATAGACGTAATGCTGATCGCCGCTGACCCCGCCCTGCAATGTCACCCCGCCCGGATGATTGGCCAGCCCGTCCGACAGCCGGCTGCCATCGGCATGGGCGGTGACGCGCCCGTCGCGGTCGGTATCGGTCAGCCAGCGGTCGTCCACGGCAAGGCTGGACCAGACATCGGGCGTTTCCGACCAGCGGATGACGAATTGCTCGGACCGGAAATCCGCGACGCGGGTGTCGCGGAAAATCACGGTCTGCGGATCGGCGGGATAGGCGCCGTTCGACAGCCAGACATCGTTGCCGACCTGTGTCAGCCGCGCCAGAGCGTCCTGCGCGCCGTCAAGATTGAAGCCCTCCAGCACGATATGATCATCCGCGCCAAAGCCCGACAGAATGGCATTTCCCGTGCCGCGCATGACATGCACGATATCGCTGCCGCCGTTCAGGTCGATGAAATCCTGTCCCGCGCCGCCACCCGTGACGATGATGTCATCCCCGACCGAGCCGGTGATGCTTGCACCGCGCGCATCGTCGATGATGGTCGCGCCGACGCCCTGTGCCGTGATCTGCCTGTCGGGCCGCATGGCATAGACCGACACCGACTCGATGCTGAATTCATTGCCATCGGCAAAGGTCAGATGGTCCAGCCCCGCTTCGGGGTTCCAGCCCCAGGTCGAGCTGATCTGGTCGTTGATGATGGTATACATCGGCGTGGTCAGGTCCTGGGGCGTGGGGGTGCGGAACACCTCGACCAGCGACCCGCGGTCGCGCCCGAAATAGAAGGCGATATAGTCGGGCGTCCATTCGACGGCCCATGTCCACGCCCCGTCATGCAGGTTGCCGCCGAATTCCCGTTCCACATCCACGGTGTCGCGGAACATGTATTGCGTGCCGCCCTGCTGCTGGCGCACGATCGGCGCGGCGGGGTTGCCGTTTTCGTCCAGATCATAGGGGTTGGTCACATCGACGGATTGCGTCGGGTTGCCGTCCAGATCGTATCTGTCAAAGAAGGACGCGACCGTGAAGCGCCCGCCCGGCGGCGTGTTCCGGTCGCCCACGCTTTGGCCATAAGCCTCGAAGATGTCGATTTCGGGCGGCCATCCCGTGCCTGCCGGGGCCAGCCAGAAGGCGGGCCAATGGCCGTTGCCCACCGGGATCTCGGCGGTGATTTCATAATAGCCATAGGCCTGCGCCCATGTATCGGCGGTCGAGACCATGCCGGTATAATACCTGACATTCTGCGCATCGCCTTCTCGGCCGACATTGGCCAGCGCGCTGTCCACCAGATCGCGCTTGTGATCGGGAATGACCCCCGATCCGATGTTCAGCTTGCCATCCGAGATCGTCAGCGGGTCGATACCGACCTTGCGCCCGTCTTCGGTCGTGGTGGCATCGGAAAGAAACACCGATTGCGGGCCGTTGGTCATGATGTCGTCGCGCCGGGACGAGGTTGACCAAAGCCCCTTGCCACCGCGATAGGCGTTCAGGTCGGGGCTGTCGAAATCGTCGCGAAACACAAGCTCATAGCGGGACAGATCGGGCATGGGTATGGCTCTTGCGCTGGAATGGGGCAACGGTGCCGCCCTTGAATCATGCAAGCAAAACAACCTGAAATTGTAAAACTAAAATATCGCGTTCGCAAAAAGCCGCGCAAGACCGGGGCCCCTTCTGCCTGTTCCGTGGTCGCTGACTGCGAAAAAACCGAAGTCACGCGGGCCTGACGGCAATTGCATCGCGAATTGGCCAGGAATTGCGCATTGGCAAGACAAGGACCCGGCGCGATGACCGGGCCCTGATGGGGCCGAGAGATCAACAGGTGTTCTGTCATTGCCGACCAGCTAGTCCGCCAGCGTATCCTTCCCTTGGCGGCCGCTTTTCGCCGTTGCCGCACCTCTGCCACCGGCCAGCACGATGCCGTTGGGGTGAACCCAAAAGCTCAAGCGCATATTGTGGCGGATGGTAATCATGCCGCGCCTTGCCTTGGCGGTGGTCTCTGTCATGCTCCGGCTTCATGCGCTTCAGCGGAGAAAGCGGGATGGGCAATACACGCATAGGCATCGGCGGCTGGACCTATGAACCATGGCGCGGCGTCTTCTATCCCGAGGGGCTGGCCCAGAAGCGAGAGCTGCAACATGCCAGCCGCCAGCTGACCAGCATCGAGATCAACAGCACCTATTACGGCTCACAAAAGCCCGACAGCTTTCGCAAATGGCATGATGAGACGCCCGCCGATTTCGTCTTTTCCCTGAAAGCCCCGCGCTTTGCCACGAACCGCAAGGTCCTGGCCGAGGCGGGCGAAAGCATCTCGCGGTTTTTCGACAGCGGCGTCGTGCTGCTGGGCGACAAGCTGGGGCCGATCAACTGGCAGTTCATGGCCACGAAGAAATTCGACGCGGCAGATTTCGCGGCCTTCCTGAAGCTTCTGCCGGCCGAGGCGGGCGGCCTTGCGCTGCGCCACGCGGTCGAGGTGCGCCATGACAGTTTCCGCGTGCCGCAATTCGTCGATCTGTGCCGCGACCATGGCGTGGCGATCGTCGTCGCGGGTGATGGCGAATTTCCGCAGATCGCCGATCCGACCGCCGGGTTCATCTATGCCCGGATCATGGGAACCGAGGCCAAGCGCCCGCAGGGCTATTCCAGAAAGGCGCTGGAACAATGGGCCGACCGCGCCCGGCAATGGGCGGATGGCGGCAGTCCGGACGGGCTGCATTATTGCGGCAGTCCCGCGCCCGAATTGCCGCGCGATGTGTTTCTGTATGTCATCAGCGGCGCGAAAGAGCGAAACCCGCAGGCGGCCATGGCGCTGATCGACCTGCTGGGTCAGAAGGACTGACCCAGCTTGCACTGGAATCGCAGGCTGCATGGGTATAGTCCTGTCAAATCCGATGGACCCGCTGCGGTCCAAGCTCGATACGGGAATTAGCAAAATGCCAGCCTATCGCTCTCGCACGACCACGCATGGACGGAACATGGCAGGGGCCCGTGGCCTCTGGCGTGCGACCGGCATGAAGGACGGCGATTTCGGCAAGCCCATCATCGCCGTCGTCAACTCGTTCACGCAATTCGTGCCCGGCCATGTCCATCTGAAGGATCTGGGCCAGCTTGTCGCGCGCGAGATCGAGGCGGCGGGCGGCGTCGCCAAGGAATTCAACACCATCGCGGTCGATGACGGCATCGCCATGGGCCATGACGGGATGCTGTATTCGCTGCCCTCGCGCGAGGTGATCTGCGACAGCGTGGAATATATGGTCAATGCGCATTGCGCCGATGCGATGGTCTGCATCAGCAATTGCGACAAGATCACCCCCGGCATGTTGAACGCGGCCATGCGGCTGAACATTCCGTCGGTCTTCGTGTCGGGCGGACCGATGGAGGCGGGCAAGGTCGTGCTGAACGGCAAGACCCATGCGCTGGATCTGGTCGATGCCATGGTCGCCGCCGCCGATGACAGCGTGTCCGACGAGGACGTGAAGGTCATTGAACGCTCGGCCTGTCCGACCTGTGGGTCGTGTTCGGGCATGTTCACCGCCAATTCGATGAACTGCCTGACCGAGGCGCTGGGCCTGTCGCTGCCGGGCAATGGCTCGACCCTTGCGACCCATGCCGACCGCAAGCGGCTGTTCATCGAGGCCGGGCATCTGATCGTCGACATCACCCGCCGCCATTACGAACAGGACGACATGTCGGTGCTGCCGCGCAATGTGGCCAACAAGAAGGCGTTTGAAAATGCCATGTCGCTGGACATCGCCATGGGCGGGTCCACGAATACCGTGCTGCATATCCTTGCCGCCGCCTATGAGGGCGGGATCGACTTCGACCTGACCGATATCGACAAGCTGTCGCGCAATGTGCCCTGCCTGTCCAAGGTCGCGCCCGCCAAGCAGGACGTGCATATGGAGGACGTGCACCGCGCCGGCGGCATCATGGCGATCCTTGGCCAGCTGGAACGCGGCGGGCTGATCCATCGCGACACGCCCACCGTCCATGCGCCGACGCTGGGCGATGCCATCGACCGCTGGGACATCTCGCGCACGGACAGCGAAACCGTCCACAATTTCTTTCGCGCCGCGCCCGGCGGCATTCCGACGCAGACCGCCTTCAGTCAGGACGCCCGGTGGGAGACGCTGGATCTGGACCGCCAGAACGGGGTCATCCGCTCGGTCAATTCGCCCTTTACCGCCGATGGCGGTCTGGCGGTGCTGAAAGGCAATATCGCGCTGGACGGCTGCATCGTGAAGACGGCGGGCGTGGATGAATCGATCCTGAAATTCACCGGCCCCGCCGTGGTCTATGAAAGTCAGGATGCGGCGGTCAGCGGCATTCTGGGCAACAAGGTCAAGGCCGGCGATGTGGTCGTCATCCGCTATGAGGGGCCGAAAGGCGGGCCGGGGATGCAAGAGATGCTGTATCCGACCAGCTATCTGAAATCCAAGGGCTTGGGCAAATCCTGCGCGCTGGTGACGGATGGGCGGTTCTCGGGCGGCACGTCGGGCCTGTCCATCGGCCATGCCTCGCCCGAGGCGGCGCAGGGCGGGCTGATCGGTCTGGTGCGCGATGGCGACATCATCGAGATCGACATCCCGAACCGCACCATCAACCTTGCCGTCCCCGAGGCTGAACTGGACGCCCGCCGCACTGAGCAGAACCGGCTGGGCTGGAAACCGGCGCAGCCGCGCAAGCGCAATGTCACGACCGCGCTGAAGGCCTATGCCGCCTTTGCCGCATCCGCCGACAAGGGCGCGGTGCGCATCCTGCCGGAATAAGCGTCCGGTCCTTTTGCCCATCAAGGCCCGCCCGAAAGGTGCGGGCCTTTTTTGTGTCCGGACCACGCGCCGCTGTTGACAGCCGCATTGCCAAGGCAGACGCTTTCATCAGGACAGACCGCAGCCAGCCGGGCAGCTATTTTGCAATTTGGATGGATTCCGGGAAACGGTTCGCTGCGAGCCGGAAGACTGGGGAATGATAATCCGCCGCGGGGTGACGGATTGACGAAACTGTAAGTCAGTCTGACAGATTCCGTTGCGTCATCTTGGCAAATGGCCATCCTGATAGGGCAGGGGTCTTGACCTGAACTGTAGTTTCGTTTGCATCGGCAGATCGAAAAACAAAAACGCGACATGGGAGGCAATATGTCGATCTTCTCTACCCGTTTCCTGGCCGTCTCGGCGCTGGCCTTGGCAGCGGCCACGCCGCTGAGCGCCAAGACCTTTGTCTATTGCTCGGAAGGTTCGCCCGAAGGCTTCGATCCGGCGCCCTATACCTCGGGCACGACCTTCGATGCCTCGGGGCATGCGATCTATAACCGCCTTGTGCAGTTCAAGCCCGGCACCACCGAAATCGAGCCGGGTCTGGCCGAAAGCTGGGATGTGTCGGAGGACGGGCTGGAATACACCTTCCACCTGCGCCCCGGTGTCAAGTTCCACTCGAACGACAAGTTCACCCCATCGCGCGATTTCAACGCCGATGACGTGATCTTCACCTTCAACCGTCAGGCCAGCGCCGATGATCCGTGGCACCAGTATATCGCCGGGATCACCTATGAATATTATTCGTCGATGGAGATGGACAAGCTGATCAAGTCCATCGAGAAGGTCGACGACACCACCGTGAAATTCACGCTGAACCAGCCGGAAGCGCCGTTCCTGGCCAACGTGGCGATGCCCTTCGTGTCGATCCTGTCCAAGGAATATGCCGACACGCTGGACGCCGCAGGCACCAAGGAAGACCTGAACAACGCCCCCATCGGCACCGGCCCGTTCAAGTTCGTGGCCTATCAGAAGGACGCGGTGATCCGCTATCAGAAGAACGCCGATTACTGGGGCGAAGCGCCCAAGATCGACGATCTGATCTTTGCCATCACCCCCGATGCCTCGGTGCGTCTGCAAAAGCTGAAGGCGGGCGAATGCCACCTGATGCCCTATCCCTCGCCCGCAGATATCGCCGATATCCGCAACGACCCGAACCTGAAACTGGACGAACAGGCCGGTCTGAACGTCGGTTATCTGGCCTATAACACCACCGTCGCGCCCTTCGACAAGCCCGAGGTGCGCCGCGCGCTGAACATGGCCATCGACAAGAAAGCCATTGTCGATGCCGTCTATCAGGGCGATGCCGAGGTCGCCAAGAACCCGATCCCGCCGACCATGTGGTCCTATAACGACGCCATCGAGGACGACAAATACGACCCCGAAGCCGCCAAGGCCGCGCTGGAGGCCGCAGGTGTGTCGGGCCTGACGATGGAAGTCTGGGCCATGCCGGTGCAGCGCCCCTATATGCCCAACGCCCGCCGCACCGCCGAGATGATCCAAAGCGACATGTCGAAAGTCGGCGTGAACGTGGAAATCGTCAGCTATGAATGGGGCGAATACCTGAAGAAGTCGATGGAGGAAGGCCGCAAGGGCGCCGTCATTCTGGGCTGGACCGGCGACAATGGCGACCCGGACAACTTCCTGACCGTGCTTCTGTCCTGCGCGGCCGCGAAAGAGGGCGGTGCGAACCGTGCCTTCTGGTGCAACGAGGAATTCTCGGAGCTGCTGGCCAAGGCCAAGACCACCTCGGATCAGGCCGAGCGCACCAAGCTTTATGAACAGGCGCAGGTGATCTTCAAGGATCAGGCGCCGTGGGCCACGCTTGCCCATTCGACGCAATATGTGCCGATGGCCAAGAACGTCACCGGCTTCGTGCAATCGCCGCTGGGCGATTACGCCTTCGATACCGTGGATCTGGCCGAGTAAGGCCGTTCCGATCTCCAACTCGTGCGGCCGTGCGGGGGCATCCCCTCGCACGGCCCTTGAGGCTTAGGGACTGATGCTGAGATTCATCCTTGCAAAACTTCTTTATCTGATCCCGACGGCGCTGGGGATCACGATGGTGGCCTTTGGTTTCATCCGGCTGTTGCCGGGCGATCCGGTGCTGCTGATGGCGGGCGAACGCGGCGTCTCGCCCGAGCGTTACGCCCAGATTTCGGCGCAGCTTGGCTATGACCAGCCGATCTGGCAGCAATATCTGACCTATCTGGGCAATCTGCTGCAGGGCGATCTGGGCAATTCCATCGTCACGAAAAAGCCCGTCCTGACCGAGTTTCTGGCGCTGTTCCCGGCAACGGTCGAACTGGCGCTGGTGGCCATCATCATCGCCACGCTGATCGGCGTGCCCGTGGGTGTCATCGCCGCGATCAAGCGCGGCTCGTGGTTCGACCAGATTTCGATGACCGGCGCGCTGGTGGGCTTTTCCATGCCGATCTTCTGGTGGGGCCTGCTGCTGATCATCTTCTTTTCCGGCACGCTGGGCTGGACGCCGGTGTCCGGCCGCATCGGCCTGATGTATTTCTTCCCGCCGGTGACCGGCTTCATGCTGATCGACAGCCTGATTTCGGGGCAGGCGGGTGCCTTCACCTCGGCCGTCAGCCACCTGATCCTGCCCGCCATCGTGCTGGCGACGATCCCGCTGGCGGTCATCGCCCGCCAGACCCGTTCCGCCATGCTTGAGGTGATGGGCGAGGATTACGTCCGCACCGCCAAGGCCAAGGGTCTGCCGATGCGCCGCGTCGTCGGCGTCCATGCGCTGCGCAATGCGATGATCCCCGTCATCACCACCATCGGCCTGCAGATCGGCACGCTGATGGCCGGCGCCATCCTGACCGAGACGATCTTCAGCTGGCCCGGCATCGGCAAATGGATGATCGATTCCATCAGCCGCCGCGACTATCCGGTGGTGCAATCCGGCCTGCTGCTGATCGCGGGCATCGTGATGATCGTCAATCTGATCGTGGACCTGACCTATGGTCTTATCAACCCGAGGATCCGCCACAAATGACCGATACAACTGTCAAAATCTCGAACTCGGCCATGCGCGGGCGGATGCTGCGCGAATTCTGGTTCTATTTCAGCCAGAACCGCGGCGCCGTCGCCGGGCTGGTGGTCTTTGTCCTGCTGGTGCTGACGGCGCTGTTCGCCTCGGTCATCGCGCCGCATGACCCGACCCAGCAATATCGCGACGCGCTGCTGCTGCCGCCCATCTGGGACGAGGGCGGGCGCGCGGGCTTCATCCTTGGCACCGATGCGGTGGGCCGGGACATGCTGTCGCGGCTGATCTATGGCGCGCAATATTCGCTGTTCATCGGCATTGTCGTCGTTGCCATCGCGCTGACCGGCGGCATCATCATCGGGCTGATCGCCGGGTTTTTCGGCGGCTGGGTCGATACCGTCATCATGCGCGTGATGGATGTCATTCTGGCTTTTCCGTCGCTGCTGCTGGCGCTGGTGCTGGTGGCGATCCTCGGCCCCGGCCTGACCAATGCGATGATCGCCATCGCCATCGTCTATCAGCCGCATTTCGCCCGGCTGACCCGCGCCGCCGTCATGTCGGAAAAGGCCCGCGAATACGTCACCGCCGCCAAGGTGGCGGGCGCGTCGAACCTGCGCCTGATGTTCAAGACGATCCTGCCCAACTGCCTTGCGCCGCTGATCGTGCAGGCCACGCTGTCATTCTCCAGCGCGGTTCTGGACAGCGCCGCACTGGGCTTTCTGGGCATGGGCGCACAGCCGCCCGCGTCGGAATGGGGCACAATGCTGGCCGAGGCACGCGAATTCATCCTGCGCGCCTGGTGGGTCGTGACCTTCCCGGGCCTTGCCATCCTGATCTCGGTTCTGGCGATCAACCTGATGGGCGACGGTCTGCGCGACGCGCTTGACCCGAAACTGAAGCGGAGCTGAGGCCATGTCCATTCTGACCATCCGCAATCTGACCGTGCGCTTTGCCACCTCGACCGGCAGCTTCACCGCCGTCGACGGCATCGACGTGCGCGTGGACAAGGGCGAGGTGCTGGCCATCGTCGGCGAATCCGGCTCGGGCAAGTCGGTGTCGATGCTGGCGGCGATGGGGCTTTTGCCCGACACCGCCACGGTGACGGCCGACGAGATGACCTTCGACGGCCAGAACCTGCTGACCATGAGCGCGCGCGACCGCCGCAAGATCATCGGGCGCGAGATCACGATGATCTTTCAGGAACCCATCGCCTCGCTGAACCCGTCCTTTACCACCGGCTATCAGATCGAAGAGGTGCTGCGCTATAATGCGGGTCTTTCGAAACGCGCCGCCCGCGCTCGCGCGCTGGAACTGTTCCAGCAGGTCGGCATTCCCGATCCGGAAGAAAAGCTGAAATCCTATCCGCATCAGATGTCGGGCGGGCAGTGCCAGCGGGTGATGATCGCCATGGCCATCGCCACCGGGCCGCGGCTGCTGATCGCGGATGAACCGACGACGGCGCTGGATGTGACGATCCAGAAGCAGATCCTTGATCTGCTGATGACGCTGCAGGAACAGACCGGCATGGCGCTGATCCTGATCACGCATGACATGGGCGTGGTGGCCGAAACCGCCGACCGCGTGCAGGTGCAATACAAGGGCAAGAAGATGGAAGAGGCCGACGTGCTGTCGCTGTTCGAGGCGCCCAAGCACCCCTATACCAAGGCGCTGCTGTCGGCGCTGCCGGAAAACGCCACCGGCGACCGGCTGCCGACCGTCTCCAGCTTCATGGTGGAACCCGAGGTGACGCCATGACCGCCATTGTCGAAGGCCGCGCCCTGACGCGCGACTATCTCGTGCCCGGTTCGCTGACGCGCAAGACCAGAACCGTGCGTGCTGTGAACGGCATCAGCTTCGCGGTGGAACGCGGCAAGACGCTGGCCATCGTCGGCGAATCCGGCTCGGGCAAATCGACGCTGGCCCGCATCGTTGCGCTGATCGACCCGGCCTCGGGCGGGGAACTGCGCATAGAAGGCCAGCCCGTCGATATCGCCAGCCAGCGCCTGACGCGCGAGATGCGCTCGAAGGTGCAGATGGTATTTCAGAACCCCTATGGCTCACTCAATCCGCGCCAGAAGATCGGCGACGTGCTGATGGAGCCTCTGGCGCTGAACACCGACACCCCCGCCGCCGAGCGCCGCCGCCGGGCCGAGGAGATGCTGGTCAAGGTCGGCCTGCCGGTCGAGGTCTTCAACCGCTACCCGCATATGTTCTCGGGCGGCCAGCGCCAGCGCATCGCCATCGCCCGCGCGCTGATGCTGAAACCGACGCTTCTGGTGCTGGACGAACCCGTCTCGGCGCTGGATCTCTCGGTGCAGGCGCAGGTGCTGAACCTGCTCGCCGACCTGCAAGAGGAATTCAACCTCGCCTATGTGTTCATCAGCCACGACCTGTCGGTGGTGCGCTACATCGCCGATGACGTGCTGGTGATGCACAAGGGCGAGGCGGTGGAACAAGGCACGCGCGAGGCGGTCTTCGCCAACCCGACCCATCCCTATACCCGCGAGCTTTTCGCGGCGACTCCTATCACCGATGTGCAGGCGATCCGCGAACGCGTCGCCCGCCGCCGTGCCATGCGCGCCACCGCCTGACGGCCTTGCGGACGCGCAGGTAATGGCGCGTCCGGGTTTCTCTGTTCTGAAAATACTCTGGGGGTCCGGGGGCAAAGCCCCCGGCTTTCGTCACGCGGCGGGATCGCGATACATGTGCAGCCCGCCCTGCCAATCGCGGATGCGGTAATGGCCGGGGCTCAGCTCCTCGACATGGCTCGGTCCCAAAGCCACCTTGCCATGCCCGCCCGGCAGATCCAGCACATAGGTCGGCAGGCATGTCCCGGAAATCCGCCCGCGTAGATGCTGCATGATCGCCAGACCCTCGGCGATGGTGGTGCGGAAATGCCCGGTGCCGCGCGCCAGATCGCAGTGGTGCAAGTAATAGGGCTTTACCCGGTTGCGGATCAGGGCGCGGAACAGATCGGCCAGCGTGCCCGCATCCGCATTCACCCCGCGCAGCAACACGGTCTGTGACAGCAAAGGAATGCCGGCATCCGCCAGCCGCGCCAGTGCCGCAATGGCCTCGGGCGTCAACTCATCGGCATGGTTCGTATGCACCACCACCCAGACGGCCAGCCGTCCCGGCCGCAGCGCCCGGATCAGGGGCGCGTCGATCCGCCCCGGCGCAACGACAGGCACGCGGGTATGGAACCGCGCGATATCCAGATGCGGGATCGCCGCCAGCCGGTCCATCAGCACGCCGATGCGGCGCGCCGACAGCACCAGCGGATCGCCGCCCGTCAGGATGACCTCGTGAATGGCCGGGTGATCCGCGATATAGGCCAGCGCGGCCTCCAGATGCGCGGGCGGCAGCGTGCCGTCATCGCCCACGGTTTCGCGCCGGAAACAGAAGCGGCAATAGACCTCGCAGGTCTTGGTGATGTGCAAGATGACCCGGTCGGGATAGCGATGGGTCAGCCCCGGCACCGGGCTGTGCGCGTCATCGCCGATGGGGTCCGTCAGTTCCTCGGGGCGCGTCACCAGCTCGCGCGCATCGGGGACGAATTGCGCGGCAATGCCGGGGGCGGTGCTTTGCATGTTGGGGGTGATGCGGATGCGGAATTCGCGCGCCACCGCCTCCAGCCGGGGATCGCCAGCTGCAGCCAGACCGGCGCCGATCAGATCGGGCACGGTGGTCAGCGGGCGGGGGCGGTTTGGCATGGTCATCATCAGATCCGGCAGGCCCGGACTTATCTGCCGCCTTCGCGCGTTTTGCAATGGCGCGTTCGCCCGCAATGTATACATTGACCGCAGCAAGAGAAGGAGAAAGCTGCATGAGCATCAAACTTTTCGATCTGTCGGGCCGCACCGCCTTGGTCACCGGGTCATCCCGCGGTCTGGGTCGGGCCATGGCCGAAGGTCTGGCCGCCTCGGGGGCCCGCGTGGTGCTGAACGGCGTCAGCCCGGACCGGCTGGCCGAGGCCGAGGCCGACATGCGCGCCGCAGGTTTCGACGTGCTGACCGCCGCCTTCGATGTCACGGATGAGGCCGCGGTGCTTGCAGCATTCCAGAAGCTGGATCAGGACGGCATTCAGATCGACATTCTTGTCAACAATGCCGGCATCCAGCACCGTCAGCCGATGATGGAACTGGCGACCGCAGACTGGCGGCGCGTGATCGAGGCGGATCTGACCTCGGCCTTCGTGATCGGGCGCGAGGCGGCGCGGCGCATGGCCGAACGCGGGCGCGGCAAGATCATCAATATCGGCTCGCTGACCTCGGAGCTGGCACGCGCGACCATCGGTCCCTATACGGCGGCCAAGGGCGGCATCAAGATGCTGACCCGCGCCATGGCGGCGGAATGGGGCGAGCTGGGTATCCAGACCAACACCATCGGCCCCGGCTACATGCTGACCGACATGAACGAGGCGCTGGTGAAAAATCCCGAATTCGACGCCTGGGTCAAAAACCGCGTGCCGATGCGGCGCTGGGGCAAACCCGAGGAGCTGGCCGGGGTCGCGATCTTTCTGGCCTCGGACGCGTCGAACTATGTCAACGGCCAGCTGATCATGGCCGATGGCGGCATCGCTGCGGTGCTTTAGGGAATAAACCCCGGATCCCGCCGTAATCCCATCGCAGCCGACAGGTGCTGCGTTGCGAACGGAGGAGATGACAGATGACGGGATTTCGCATCTTGCTGGCCACGGCGGTCATGGCGCTGCCGGGGCTGGCCATGGCAGATGACGACGACAGGCGGTATCGCAGCGACGATCAGGCAATCCAGCGCCTGTTCCTGCACGGGCTGCCGGGTTGGGGCTATCCGCCGCACTATCGCTGGTCGGATGACGACGACGACCGCCGCCATCCGGTCCGCTGGCGCGGGCATGACCGGGAGGGTGACCACGATCAGGATGACAACGACGATGATTGATGGCGTCAGGCGCAGGGGCAGAAAAGGCGCCCTTGCCCCGGCCTGCGGGTAATGACGCAACTAAAGGATGGTTGGTCGGGTGACGACCACCGCCATCCGGTCCGCTGGCGCGGGCATGACCGGGAGGGTGACGACGATCAGGATGACGACGACGATGATTGATGGCGTCAGGGGCAGGGTCGGGAAAAGCGTCCTTGCTTCAGCCTGGGGGTAATGACGCAATCAAAGGATGGTTGGTCAGGTGACGACGGCCGCCATCCGGTCCGCTGGCGCGTGTATGACCGGGAGGGTGGCGAAGATCAGGATTACGACGGCGACGATTGATCGCGTCAGGGGCAGGGGCGGGAAACGCGCCCTTGCCCCGGCCTGCGTGCGATGCCGTAGCCAAGGGGCGACCTGATCGCAGCGCCCCATCCGCAGATGATCTAGTCTTCGTGCATGGGATGGGACGAAGCGCTTCATCCATCTGGCCATCCTCAAACCGCAAGCGGTTATGCGACAGGTGCGGGGTCTGCAGCACACTGCCGGTTGCCCCCGCGTTGTTTCCCTCTGGGCATCACCCCGTCGGGTTGTCATAACTCAGCGATCCTTGCGCTGGCTTTGCTGAGCGCGGCGCATGGCGGTACCGAACAACGACTAAGCCGCACGCCTTGCCGGGCTTAATCCGCTTTCTCTGCCTATGCCGCGGTCGCGCCTTCCTCGTCGGGGTCGGGCGCGATCATCACCAGTTCGCCCGCCGCCTCCATCCGGCGGATCGCGGCGACGACCTGATCCATCGCGTCCTCGGCATCCTTGCCCGAGACCTTGCCCAAGGCCTCCATCTCTTCGCGCATGGATTCCGCCAGACGCGAGGACAGCCCCCCCAGCAGGAAATCCGCCGTTGCCTGATTGGCGCCCTTGGCCCCAGCCAGCGCCTTGATCATCACCGCGCCTTCGACCTCGCGGGTCAGGCGGGCGATGTCGCGCGGGTCGATCCGGCTGGCGATATGGGCGAAGGTAAAGATCGTCTTGCGCACCTCGCCCGCGAAGCCTGCATCGTCGTCGTCCAGACCCGCCAGCACCGTGTCGCGCGTGGCCGAGGGCGAAAAGTTCAGGATCGCGCCCACCTTGTCCACCGCCTTGCCTTCGATCGCGGAACGCGGCACGGCATCGGCGGCCTGGATCAGCGCCTGCCCGATGCGGCGCAGGGCCGGGGCTTCGATCATGCCGGTCAGCGACATGGCATAGGCGATCTGGCGCGCGCGTTCCGGGTCCAGCAGGGCAAAAACCTCGGCCGCGCGGGGCACGGGCAGTTTGGAAAACATCACGGCCGCAATCTCGACCGCTTCGGTGCGGGCCAGTTCGGCCAGCAGATGCGTGGACAGCGCCGCGATCCGGTCCCAGGGATCGCCCGTCCCGTTCAGCGCTGCCATCCGCCGCAACCGGTCCGAGGTGTCGGGCGACAGATGCCCGTCCAGAAGATCCAGCGTGCCATCGATGCTGCCCGGAAAGCTGAGGCCCACGGCTTCCAGCTTGTCGCAGAATTCGTCGATCACGGCATTGCGCGTGTCCCGGTCGATCAGGCCCATCAGCGCCATTTCCTGCGCCAGTTCCGCCTGCAAGGCGGGCGGCAATTGCGCCAGATCCATGTCGCCGCCTTCGGCCAGCACCTGCCGGACGATGATGGCGGCCTTTTGGCGGGCCGTCAGGTGTGGTGCTGGCAATGCGGCCATCGACATGAGAAAGCCCCCGAATCCGTCTCTTCGGGGGCAATCTGCCAGCAAAAGGAGAACAGGCGGTTAATGCGCGCCGTTTTCGCCGAAAACCCGCGCGAAAATCGTGTCGACATGCTTGGTGTGATACCCAAGATCAAACTTTTCCTCGATCTGGGCGGGCGACAGCGCGGCGGTCACTTCGGCATCGGCCAGAAGCTCGGTCTTGAAATCCGCGCCCTGTTCCCAGACCTTCATGGCGTTGCGCTGCACCAGACGGTAGGCATCCTCACGCGAGACGCCGGCCTGCGTCAGCGCCAGCAAAACCCGCTGTGACATGACCAGCCCTTTGAACTTGTTCATGTTCTTCAGCATGTTTTCCGGATAGACGACCAGCTTTTCGATGACGCCCGCCAGACGGTTCAGCGCAAAGTCCAGCGTGATCGTGGTGTCGGGCCCGATGCCGCGTTCGACCGAGGAATGGCTGATGTCGCGTTCGTGCCACAAGGCCACGTTCTCCATCGCGGGGACGACCGCCATGCGGACCAGCCGGGCAAGGCCGGTCAGGTTCTCGGTCAGGACCGGGTTGCGCTTGTGCGGCATCGCCGACGAGCCCTTTTGGCCGGGGCTGAAGAATTCTTCGGCCTCAAGCACTTCGGTGCGCTGCATGTGGCGGATCTCGATGGCGACGTTCTCGATGGAGCTGGCGATGACGCCCAGCGTGGCGAAGAACATCGCGTGCCGGTCGCGGGGAATGACCTGCGTGCTGATCTGTTCCGGGCGCAGACCCAGCTTGGCGCAGACATGTTCCTCGACCGCGGGGTCGATATTGGCGAAGGTGCCGACCGCGCCGGAAATCGCGCCGGTCGCGACCTCTTCGCGTGCCGCGGCCAGACGGGTGCGGTTGCGGTCCATCTCGGCATAGAAGCGCGCGAAGGTCAGGCCCATCGTGGTCGGCTCGGCATGGATGCCATGGCTGCGGCCGATGCGGACGGTGTCCTTGTGTTCATAGGCGCGCGTCTTCAGCGCGGCCAGCAGCCGGTCCATATCAGCCAGCAGGATGTCGGCGGCGCGCACAAGCTGCACGTTCAGCGTGGTGTCCAGCACGTCTGAACTGGTCATGCCCTGATGCACGAAGCGCGCCTGATCGCTGCCGATATGTTCGGCCAGATGCGTGAGGAAGGCGATCACGTCATGCTTGGTCACGGCCTCGATCTCATCGATCCGCGCCACGTCGAATTCCACATCGCGCGCCTTCCACACCGCTTCGGCGTTTTCGCGCGGGATCACGCCCAGATCGGCCTGCGCATCGCAGGCATAGGCCTCGATCTCATACCAGATCTTGAACTTCGTCTCGGGCGACCAGATGGCAACCATTTCGGGGCGGGAATAGCGCGGGATCATCGGAAACTCCTTGGGTTTGGGGGTCAATACCCAGACCGGCCCCGGCCCGCAAGTTTTGCTGCGACTGCAGCGTCACCATTGACCTTGGGGCAAGAGGCTGCAGTCTGCACATTGAAAACGATTTCCAGGAGGAGGAACCATGGGATTCGCTGGAATAGTCCTGTCGCTGGGTCTGCTGATGTATCTGGCCTATCGCGGCATCAACGTCCTGATCCTTGCACCGATACTGGCCTTGCTGGCCGTGGTCATGCAGGGCGATCTGCCCATCGTCGCCACATATACGCAGGTGTTCATGCCGGCGCTTGGCGGCTATGTCATCACCTATTTTCCGCTGTTCCTGCTGGGGGCGATCTTTGGCAAGCTGATGGCGGATGGCGGCGCCGCCCGCGCCATTGCCGAGGGAATCGTCGCCAAGGTCGGCGCCGAGCGTGCCATTCTGGCCGTGGTTCTGGCCTGCGGCGTGCTGACCTATGGCGGCGTGTCGCTGTTCGTGGTGGCCTTTGCCATCTATCCCATCGCGAATGCGCTGTTCAAACGCGCCGACATCCCCAAGCGTCTGCTGCCCGCGGCCATCGCGCTGGGGTCGTTCACCTTCACGATGACGGCCTTTCCCGGCACGCCCGCGATCCAGAACGCCATCCCGATCCCGTTCTTCGGCACCAATGTCTTTGCAGCACCGCTGCTGGGCACGCTGGCGGGGATGATCATGATGGTCGGCGGCACGCTGTGGCTGAACCGCCGCGCCGCCGCCGCCGCCGCCCGGACCGAAGGCTATGGTCAGCACAAGCCGACCAGTGCCGACAGCTCATTCAGCGATGAGGCGGGGCTGCCCAGCTTTGCCGTGGCCATCGCGCCGGTGGTCGCGGTGATCGTGCTGAATGCGATCTTCACCTATCTGATCCTGCCGCGCATGGATGCCAGCTACCTGCAACGTCCGGAATATGGCGGAACCAGCCTCTCCAGTCTGGCGGGTCTGTGGGCGATCATCATTTCGCTGACCATCGCCATCGTGATGACGCTGGCCCTGAACTGGAGCCGCTTTGCCGATGCCAAAGAGACGGTGAACGCCGGCACGATGGGGTCTTTGCTGCCGATCTTCAACACCGCGTCCGAGGTGGGCTATGGCGCGGTCATCGCCTCGCTTCCGGCCTTTGCCATCATCCGCGATGCGGTGCTGGGGCTGTTTCCGCAAAACCCGGTTGCGTCGCTCGCGGTCGCGGTCAACGCGCTGGCGGGGATCACGGGATCGGCCTCGGGCGGGCTGTCCATCGCGCTGAACACGCTGGGCGAGCAATTCGCACAGATGGGCCGCGAGCAGGGCATTGATCCGGGGCTGCTGCACCGTGTGGCATCGCTGTCCTCGGGCGGGTTCGACGCGCTGCCGCATAACGGCGCGGTCATCACGCTGCTGGCGATCACCGGCATGACGCATCGCAAAAGCTATAGCGACATCTTCGTGGTCGCGGTGGCGATCCCGGTCTTTGCGACGGTCGTGGTGATCCTGCTTGGCGCGCTGCTGGGCTGAGAAGAAGAAACATCCTGAGGAGGGGACATGCAGAATATCGAACCTGTCTATGGCACGACGACGCTGTTGCTGATTGCCGTCGCAGCCGTGGCGCTGCTGCTGGTGCTGGTCATGCGGCTGAAGCTGCACGCCTTCGTGTCGCTGGTCATCGTCAGCCTGCTGACGGCCATCGCCACGGCCATCCCGCTGCCCGACATCGTGCCGACGCTGTTGCAGGGCTTCGGCTCGACGCTGGCCACGGTGGCGCTGCTGGTGGGCTTTGGCGCGATGATCGGCGTCATGCTGGAGGTCAGCGGCGGCGCGCAGGTGCTGGCGGACCGGCTGATCGGCGTCTTTGGCGAAAAACGCGCACCCTTTGCGCTTGGCGTCGCCTCGCTGCTGTTCGGCTTCCCGATCTTTTTCGATGCGGGTTTCGTCGTGATGCTGCCGATCATCTTCAGCGTGGCGCGGCGCTTCGGCGGCTCGGTCCTGCTTTACGCCATCCCGGCGGCGGGCGCGTTCGCGGTCATGCATGCCTTCGTGCCGCCGCATCCCGGTCCGGTCGCCGCGGGCGATCTGCTGGGGGCCGATATCGGGCTTTTGCTGCTGGTGGGCCTGATTCTGGCGCTGCCGACCTGGTATCTGGGGGGCTATCTGTATGGGCTTTGGGCCGGGCAGCGCTTTTCGCTGCCGGTCCCGGATCTGGTCGAGGCCGACACGCCCGGTGCACCCAAGACCGCGCCGCCGTCCTTGGCCAAGGTCATGACGGTGCTGCTGCTGCCGCTGGTGCTGATCTTCCTGAATACCGGGCTGGCGACGCTGCAAACCGCCGGTGTCGTCGGCGAGGATGCGCTGTGGGTCAAGCTTGCGCTGCTGATCGGTCAGACGCCCATCGCATTGCTGATCACGCTGCTGGTCGCCGTGTGGCTGCTGTGCCGCGACTGGGGCAAGGAACGGGTCGAGCAATTGATGAACGACGCGCTGGCCCCGATCTGCGTCATCATTCTGGTGACCGGCGCGGGCGGCATGTTCGGCGGCGTGCTGCGGGCCAGCGGCATCGGTGGGGCGCTGGCCTCAAGCCTTGAAAGCGTGGGGATGCCGCTGATCGTCGCGGCCTTCATCATCGCGCTGGCGCTGCGTGTGGCGCAGGGATCGGCCACGGTGGCGCTGACGACCACGGGCGGGCTGATGGCCCCGACCGTCGCCGCGACGCAGGGCCTGAGCGAGCTGGACCTGTGCTTTCTGGTCATCGCCATCGCCAGCGGCTCGACCGCGATGAGCCATTTCAACGATTCCGGCTTCTGGCTGGTCGGGCGTTTCCTGAAAATGGATGAGGCGACGACGCTGCGCACATGGACGGTGATGATGACGCTGATGGGCTTCATCGGATTTGCGCTGGCGCTGATCGGCTGGATCATCTTCTGAGCCAATAAGAAAAGGCGCCCCAAGGGGCGCCTTTCCATCATCTGTCCCTGCCGGACTTAGACCGAGTAATACATCGCGTATTCGATCGGGTGGGGGGTGTGCTCATAGGCATACACTTCTTCCCACTTCAGCTTGATATAGCCTTCCAGCTGGTCGCGGGTGAACACGTCACCGGCAAGCAGGAAGTCCATGTCTTTTTCCAGCTCTTCCAGCGCTTCGCGCAGGCTGCCGCAAACGGTCGGGATTTCCGCCAGTTCTTCCGGCGGCAGATCGTACAGATCCTTGTCCGAAGCCGGGCCCGGATCGATCTTGTTCTTGATGCCGTCCAGACCGGCCATCAGCAGGGCTGCGAAAGCCAGATAGGGGTTCGCTGCCGGATCGGGGAAGCGGGCCTCGACGCGCTTGGCTTTCGGCGATTCCGTCCACGGAATACGCACGCAGCCCGAGCGGTTGCGGGCCGAATAGGCGCGCAGAACCGGGGCCTCGAAGCCGGGGATCAGGCGCTTGTAGCTGTTGGTCGCCGGGTTCGTCAGCGCGTTCAACGCCTTCGCGTGCTTCAGGATGCCGCCGATGAAATACAGCGCCTCTTGCGACAGGTCGGCATATTTGTCGCCTGCGAACAAGGGCTTGCCGTCTTTCCAGATCGACATGTTGACGTGCATCCCCGAGCCGTTGTCGCCTTTCATCGGCTTCGGCATGAAGGTGGCCGATTTGCCATAGGCGGCAGCTACGTTGTGGATGACGTATTTGTATTTCTGGATGTTGTCGGCCTGTTCGACCAGCCCGCCAAAGATCATGCCCAGCTCGTGCTGCGCGCTGGCAACCTCGTGGTGGTGCTTGTCGACCTTGATGCCCATGCGCTTCATCGTCGACAGCATCTCGCCGCGGATGTCTTGCGCCGCATCGACCGGGTTCACCGGGAAATAGCCGCCCTTATGGGCTGCGCGGTGACCAAGGTTGCCGTCCTCATAGGACTGGTCGGTGTTCCAGGCCGCGTCCACCGCGTCGATCTCGAACGAGACCTTCTGGGGCGAGATCTGGTATTTCACATCGTCGAACAGGAAGAATTCAGCTTCCGGGCCGAAATAGGCCACGTCGCCGATCCCCGAGGATTTCAGATAGGCCTCGGCCTTGACGGCGGTGCCGCGCGGGTCGCGCGAATAGGCTTCGCCGGTGTCGGGCTCGACGACGTTGCAATGCACGCACAGCGTCTTTTCAGCATAGAACGGGTCGATATAGACCGAAGCGGCATCCGGGATCAGTTTCATGTCGGACTGGTCGATGGACTTCCAGCCGGCGATCGACGAGCCGTCGAACATGAAGCCTTCTTCGAAGAAATCTTCGTCGACCAGATCGGCGACCAGCGTGACGTGCTGCAGCTTGCCTTTGGGATCGGTGAAGCGGATGTCGACATATTCGACGTCCTCATCCTTCATCAGATCCATAACTTCCTTGACTTTCATTGGGATCCTTCCTCCAGTCAGTCGCCCCGGCCGCCGCGGCCGGGAGGTGGCACAATTGTTGTGTGTCGCAGAATCAGACCGCGTCGTCGCCGGTTTCGCCGGTCCGGATGCGAATAGCCTGTTCCACCGGCATGATGAAGATCTTGCCGTCGCCGATTTTCTCGGTCCGGGCGGCCGAGACGATGGCGTCGACGGCGGCCTCGACCAGATCGTCGGGCAGGACCATCTCGATCTTCACCTTGGGCAGGAAATCGACGACATATTCAGCGCCGCGATAAAGCTCGGTATGGCCTTTCTGACGACCGAAGCCTTTGACTTCAGTGACCGACAGGCCCTGGACACCGACTTCTTGCAGCGCCTCTTTCACATCATCCAGTTTGAAGGGTTTGATGATGGCTTCGACTTTCTTCATCGCCTGATCCTTCTTCGCGACTTGCCTGCGCCCTGATTGGACGGTTTGATCTGGCGCGTCCATGCGGCATGATAAGGAAAGCAGCATGGAAACGCCGAAACCGGGTATGTTGCATGATATTTGTGCATGAAGCCCAAGGGATATGCAAATTTTATGGCCAATCCATGTGAGATTTTGACCCCGGATCAGATGCGGCGCGTTGAAGACGCGGCCATCGCGGGCGATGCGACAACTGCGACGGCCCTGATGGAGGCGGCAGGGCAGGCGGCGGCGGAACGGATCGCAACGCATTGGCCGGATGCGGAAAACGCGCTGATTCTGTGCGGGTCGGGCAATAATGGCGGCGATGGCTATGTCATTGCCCGCCATCTTGCCGCGCGGGGCTGGCAGGTGCGCGTCGTGGCGCTGGCGCTGCCATCGGGGCCGCAGGCGCAGGCTGCCGCGCGGGCATGGGGTGGGCCGGTCGTGCCGCTGGGCGGTCCGGTACTGGCGGCCGGTCAAGGCGTCGACATCTGTATTGACGCGATTTGCGGCATCGGCCTGAACCGCCCTCTGGCCGCGGATCTTGCGGGATTGCTGCGGGCGATTGCTGCGGCGGGCGTGCCGCTGGTGGCCGTCGATATCCTCAGCGGGCTTTGCGCGGCCAGCGGGCGGGCGCTTGGCGATGTCGAACTGCCTGCCGCCGATCTGACAGTCAGCTTTCACCGGCCGAAGCTGGGGCATGTTCTGGCCCAAGGCGGGCAACTCAGCGGGCGGCTGGAGATCTGCGACATCAGGCTTGAACCCTATCAGCCCGCCGCCGGAGCCTGCGTCACCTTGGCCCATGCGGATGCCGGGGTCCTGAAACGGCAGGGGCATAAATACAGCCACGGCCATCTGCTGGTTCTTGCGGGCGGTCCCGGTCGCGGCGGGGCCGCGCGGCTTGCGGCGCGTGGCGCGCTGCGGGTGGGCGCGGGGCTGGTGACGGTGGGATGCCCCGCCGATGCGCTGGCGGAAAACGCCGCGCGGCTGGACGCGATCATGCTGCGCGCCTTGCCCGACGCGGCGGCACTGACGCAGATGCTGCGCGACCGCAGGCTGAACGCGATCTGTCTGGGGCCGGGGCTGGGGCATGATCTGGCGCGCGCCATGCTGCCCGCAGCCCTTGCGGCTGGTCGGGCGACTGTGCTGGATGCCGATGCGCTGGGGGCGTTTTCCGAGACGCCCGACACGCTGTTTGCCGCGCTGCACGACCGCTGCGTCCTGACCCCGCATGACGGCGAATTCGCGCGGCTGTTCCCGGATCTGGCCCGGCGCATGGATCGCGACAGGCCGGGCTTCTCGCGGCTGGAGGCGGCTCGGGCGGCCGCGCAGCGCGCCGGGGCGGTGGTGCTGCTGAAGGGGCCGGACACGGTGATCGCGGCGCCGGACGGGCAGGCGAGGATCGCCGCCGCGACCGGCGAAAACGCCGCGCCCTGGCTGGCTACGGCGGGGTCGGGCGACGTGCTGGCCGGGATCATCGCCGGTCTTTTGGCGCGCGGGCAGCCCCCGCTTGCGGCCGCCGCATCCGGCGCGTGGCTGCATGCCGAGGCCGCGCGTCGGTTCGGTCCCGGCCTGATCGCCGAGGATCTGCCCGACCAACTGCCCGCGGTGTTTCGCGGCATCGGCTGAAAACCAGCATTTTCCGCTCGCACCGCGCAAAGGGATTTGCTACGAGGCCGCAGATCCGCAGGCCTGCGCCACGGATCATGCGGGTATGGCGAAATTGGCAGACGCACCAGATTTAGGTTCTGGCGCCGCAAGGCGTGGGGGTTCAAGTCCCTCTACCCGCACCACTCTGTTTTTAATGGATAATTGGCTTACAAGTACCTGATGTACAAAGCCCCGTCTTGAGGTTTTTGGCACTTATTTTGGCACTTTCACGTTCTGTCCTTGTTCTGTTCCCTTCGGTTTTGAGCAGCCTTTGATGCCTTTTTCTGATTGGCTTGAGCGCGGTATTTCTGGACCATCGCTAAGGTTTTGTGTCCCGTGACGGACTGAATCTCAGAATCAGAGCACCCGGCCTCGGCTAGTTGTCGTGCGGCGGTGTAACGCCAGCCATGGATGACAAGGCGGTCTTTTCCGCCCATCACGCCTATAGACTCCCGCACATCCTCCACCGCTTTCTGCACGGCCCGTTTGCCCAGCGGTTGCGTCAGGTTCCGCGCAAGTATGTGCCGCCCCTGACGCGGCAGGTCGGCGAGATAGGCGCGCAGCCGGGCAGGGCAGTAGATCCAGATTTTCACGCCGGTCTTTTCCTGCACCACAGCCATATATTCGCCGTCGAAATCATCCCACTGCATCGCGACGCAATCACCGATCCGTTGTCCTGTTCCGATCGCCAGCTCATAAGCGGTTCGCGCCACGCCCGAAGCCAATCGCTCATAAGCGTTTAACTTAGCGTCTGGCCATGCTTCATATTCCCCGCCTTTCAGCTTTTCCACGTCCTCGACCGGGTTGCGGTCGATCCACTCCAGATCCACGGCGTGCTTGCACAGGACCGACAGAACTGCCACCCGCTCGTTCGCCTTGCTCCATGTGTCTTGCAGCGCATTCCGCACTGCAATGGCGTGCTTTCGACGAAAAGTCCGCATATCCTTGGTGCCGTTCTTTTCGCGAATCGCCTCGCAATGGCGGCGATAATTGGCTTGTGTGCCGGCCGATAGCTTTTTGAACGCCGGGCTGGCGTAATAGCTGACGATCAGCAAGTTCCAGTTGTGCTTGCTCGATTTTGCCTTGCCGCTGCGGCATTTCCAGTATGCATCCGCAAATTCACGACTCTCCGTATCCTGCGGCAAACGCACTCGCTGCTTACCGCGCCGGAAATAGACATAGGTGCGTCCGTGAGATGTGACAAAATCCAGATAGGGGAGACTAGTCTTTCTCAAATCTCGAACTCGTCGCTGGCAGCCTCTCCGGTGACTATTCGCCGCAATTCACCAGTATCCCAGCGCGGCAACCCGCCGATGTGGCGAGGGCGGGGCAGGTGGCCAGCATCTACCAAGCGCCGAAATTCGCACGGCTGCATATCCAGCATAGCGGCGGCTGTCTTCTCTCGCACGCAGATCGGCTCATGCCTACCCATCCCGCCCCTCCTGCTGTCCGGTGGCGCGGGGCTTGTGATCCCAGCCGAACGGCTTATCGACATGCTCGCACCTGCTGCATAACGGTGCGCCGCAAAGGCTCATCCCACAATCTGTCCAGCACATGCCCCCGGTGGGTTGCCCGCATCCGTCGCACCGCTTTTGTTCTGCTGGCTTGGCTTCGACCATCACCCTTCTCCTCCCTGATCCCGCCCGCTCCCCGCTGTCGTGCTGTCGTGGCGCTGGGGTGAGAGGGCGGCGCGGGCTCCGTCATATATCCGCTTCTGAATGCGGATGGTCACAAGGCTGTCTGGCGTTGCGTCGGACCACAGAAGCCCTTCCATGACCGGATCACCGAAGAACGGTTTCACCGCCCCCCTCAGCCTCTCCACCTCTGCGCGCAAGTCGGCGTTCTCGCGGGTCAGCCGCTCGATCAGTTCAGCGTGGTCGGTCATCGGGGTTGCTCCTGCTGGCGGGTGGTGGGCGCGTTCGCAAGGCGCAGGAGAACATTAGCGTGACATGGCTGATCCAGCTTGCACCAGCAGGCCAGATCGCGGCCTCGCAATTGTTCAATGCCTTCGAGGATGCGAGTCCGTGCTGCATCGCTTTCAGGCCCATCCCAATTCGTGCGCCAGAATGGCCCTAGCCATGCCTCGAAAGCTTCGACGCACCTTTGAGCAAATTGCTCATCTGTGCCACGGTATCCTGCTTTCCGGCAGTCATCGACCTTGAAAGGGTTCCCCCAGCGCGTTGACCTGTCTACCTTGACCGCGTTTGGGGGCATTCGCCACCCTTTGGCGCGGCTCAATCGGATACGCTCAACCATCCCCCTCACTCCTTCCCGCTGCGTTTCAGGGCGCGGATGCCCTCTTGCCAGATCCGGCATAGGATGCTGTCAGCTTCATCGGTATGGTGGTGTTCCAGCACCATTGCACATTCCTCGATCACCTCATCCTTGACACGTTCCAGCGCGGCTGCGGCGTCGGTGGGGAGGTCAATTCGACGAATGGCCTGCTTGAACTGGTCCCCGAGACCAAATGGCTGACCTACCTTTTCGCCTTTGTGATAGGGCTGCAAAATAACCATGGCACACCGCTCCCGCACCTCCGCAGCCGCAGCGCCTTCGCGGGCTAGGGCGGCGGATAGGGCCGAGATTTGCTGGCCCTGTTTGAAGCATTGATTTTCAAGCCTATCGCCTTCCTTCGTCAGCGCGTCCACCTGTGCTTTCAGGGCGTCACGCGCAACCCGCTGCATTTCAGCGAGGGTCAAACGCGGGACATAACCAACATCAGATTGATCGTATCCGATGCGAACGGGTTCCTCTGCTGCAATCTGTTCCAATGCCTCCACCAGCGCCGCATCCGGGGAAGCGGTGGGTGGTGTGGCGCGAGATGCTGCAACTTCTGCGTTGCTGCGTTCCTGTTTCAGCCGTTCGGCCCAACCAACCTCAAAGCCGTTGCGCCAGTCTTCCGACTTTGCCCCCGCCTCGGTCGGCAGCAGTGCGGCGAGGCCGTTATTCAGGCTGGTCGCGTTGAATTTGGCGACTGTCGCCGCCTCAATGTCGATGCCTGCGGTGATTGCGACCAGAACGGCGCAATGGATCACATCGGCCAGTTCTTCGCCCAGATGCTCGACGGTATCGCGGGATCCGCGCCAGCCGTGGCGTTCCCGTTCCAGCTTCTTGATGACGTTCTGTGCCTCGCCGCATTCACCGCCAAGTTCATTGCCCCGAAACGACAGGTCGGGCTTTTGATCCGGGCGCCATTCATCCTGACGCGCGGCGTGGGCGGCTTGCAGCGCTGAAAGGGTCAGCGCCCCCACGCGGGCGGGCTGGTCGGCGCGGCGGTATTTGACAGCGTCAGCATCCCAAGAGCGGCTTGGCTCCTGATGTGTCCAAGATCCGTTGCGTCCGTCTCCTGTGGCCCATATCGTCTCCGGCGCATCGTCGCGGGGCGGGGTGTCATTGGTCATGGTTGGGTTGCCTCGGGGTTGCAGGTGCAATCGTCATTGTGCTCACCGCAGTCGATGCAATGAGATGTGCAATATCCGCAGGGCGCGCTGATGTGGCATGAGCAGCATTCCGGCCCGCGCCCATCGTCTTCGTCATCTCTGCGCCATCCAGCCATAGCCAGCAGGTCATATTCCCGCTGTGCAGGTGTCAGGTTTCGTTCGATGGCTTCCAGCTTTGGCTTGCGGCAGTGCCAGCATTCATACTGGTCTTTGACGCATGAGCATTTTGGATTGTGCGGTTTAGCTTGCGGCAGCCGTATCACCCCTCGCCCCCCTCGGTCGTGTTGAGGGCGGCGCGGGCTGCTGCGTGGCAGTGCGTCACTTGATAGAGTTCAGCGATGCGCTTAAGCGCCCCCTCCAGCTCCGACACCCGCGCTTGCAACGTGGCGATCCTCGTCAGAGCGTCGAGCAATTCAGCGGCAATCGTCGGGGCGAGGGCGATTAGGCGGGCGTTGGCGTCACGGATAGGCTGATCACCCCAAGACTCGCCATCTTTCGGCTGGGGTGTGTCATCGTCCCCGCCATAGCAGGTGGCGACTTCGACGTATCCATCTTGCTTACCGACATAAGCGCAGGCGTTGATGGGGTGCGGTGCCTTAACGCGCCACGGCCCCGGCGCCGTCATCTCACCCGCCCCGCCATTCTCGATCTGGGTCATGGGCGATCCTCCGCGTCAGCGAGGCGCTTCATGTCGGCCAGCGCTGCATCGTTGCCGCAATAAAAATCCGGGACTTTTTCGAGTGACGGGTCGCTGGCTTGGTAGATCAGGGCAGCGGCAGCAGCGGTGCCGTAAGCGCCCTCAAGGACTTTGCCACCTTCCCCAGCCAAGACGCACACCCAACCGGCGCGGCAATGGGTCGTCCCGCAGTAGCCGTCTTGATGCCAAGATCTCATGTCCAGAGCGCCATCGCGAGAAGCCGCGTCATAGACCTTAGTGTGGATGTTTTCGATCTTGGGAATCCAGTTGGCACCGCTCAGGTCGGCACCGCGCAGGTCGGCATAGCTCAGGTCGGCATCGCGCAGGTCGGCATCGCGCAGGACGGCACCGATCAGGACGGCACCGATCAGGACGGCACCGCTCAGGTCGGCATCGCGCAGGACGGCACCGCGCAGGTCGGCATCGCGCAGGTCGGCACCGCGCAGGACGGCACCGCTAAGGTCGGCATCGCGCAGGACGGCACCGATCAGGACGGCACCGCGCAGGTCGGCTTTCGCTTCAACTGCCGCCTTGACGGCCATGCCCATCCGGACGCGGAAAGACATTTTGTCGCCGACAGGCAGATCGCACTCAAACAAGATCCGGTCGGACCATCGGGATTTGATTTGGAATTTACCCATTGGGTGATCCTTTCGAGCGGGCGCCGTCATGTCAGCCGCCCCGCCTGCTTGTGTGGTCATTGGTTAGCCTCCGCGTCAGCGAGGCGCTTCATGTCGGCAAGCGCGGTCATTTCTGCACCTCAACGACATGGATGACGCTTCTGCTATGAACGGACTGCGCCGCTTTCAGCGTTTCGTGCGCCGTCAGCCCGTATCCATGCACCGTGATCCAAAACTCACGCGGCGCAGGGCGAATGCGATACTGGTGACACACCCATCCCCAACGGGGGTTTTCACATTTCACCCAGGCGCCATTGATCTTTTCCTCAATCGTGCGCCCTTCGACATGCGCTTGCATCACGGCGATCATTTCTGCTGTGGTCGTCATTATCTCAGCGCCTCCTGCGCTATATCCGTGTTCAGGATGGCCCGCGTCCTGCGTGGGCCGACCGAAAGACGGGGGAAAAGGCCCAGCCATCGGGCACTGCAAGACGGCTGGGCTAGTGGGCTGGCGGACGATCAGAAACACCAGCCGGGAAGGTCAGCCCATGCCGAGGGCGGCGCGATACATCTCGAGGATCGACTCCTCCTCGGCGATGTCGTCCTTGTCGCGCTTGCGCAGCGCGATGACCTTGCGCATCACCTTGGTGTCATAGCCGCGCGCCTTGGCCTCGGCCATCAGCTCTTTCTGGCGCTCGGCCACGTCCTTCTTTTCGGATTCCAGCTGCTCGAACTGCTCGATGAACTGGCGCAGTTCTCCGGCTGCGATGCCATAGGCGTTGTCGTCACTCATGCGTCGGCTCCTTCATTGCGGAATGCGGCCTCAGCGGCTTCCATTTCGGCGCGCTGATCGGGGGTCATCTGCGGGGGTGCGTCATCGGCGAACGGATCCTCGTCGTCGCGCGATGCGTCCCGGTCGGCGTCAGCGGCCAGAGATTGCAGCTCAGCGAGGATGGACCGTGCGATCGACCGATCCTCCGGGTTCGACTGCCACCAGCCGCGGAACGCATCGGTTCCTTTGCGGGCTTCTGACCGCGCAGCGTCGAGGATCTCCTTCTGCTTCTGCGCATCACCTTGACCCTTGGCCCACGCGGCCATGGCCCGGCCCGTCTCCACGCCCATGGTGCGGCGCGGGTCCAGCAGGTTCTTGAACTGGTCGGCCACCTTGATCTGGTGGACCGGGCAGCCCGGCGCGCTGGGGTCGAGAATGACCATGGTTGTCATCTCAAACATCAAATCGGCATCGCTTGCGGGATCCCACGGCACATCCTCGCGGCGCGTCTTGGTCTTGCGCGCGTTCTTGGCATTGTTGCCGAACCCGCTTTGCATCACCGGCTTGGCGCGGGTGCAGATGATGATGTTCGTCTTGGCGCGAACGATCCGGTCAATGAGGCGACGATAGCGCGGCTTGACCTCGGCCCACGCCAACTGGTTGCGCTTGTCGGCCAGTTCGCTCTTGCCCCCGGTGATCCGCTCTAGCGTCGTGGCGTGCAGGTCCAGAACGCCCCCCACGCCTTCCCACGCGTGCGAGAAGCTGTCCAGGATGAGAACCGGCAGTTCAGCAGCCTCCGCCGCATCAATGACCGCGATCCAGCGTTCCGGGCCAAAGCCGACCAGATCGCCTTTGTCATCGACGGCGGTGAAGTCGTAGTGCATCATCTCGGGAAAAGCGGCCTTGTAATGCAAGGCGCGCTTGTTCTCGGTATCGACATAGCCGATCGGGGCGCCGGGCTTGCCGGTGATCGTTTCGGCGATGCCTCGAGCCATGAGCAGAGCGGTATAAGTCTTTCCGGTGCCGGACCCGCCGCTGAGGCCGATGGACAGCGTCAGCGGGTCTTGGATTTCAGTTACCGGGATAAAGCGGATCATGCCCACGGGTTTTCTCCATGATTTTCGGGGGCCTGCCAGAGATAGGCAGTTTCAAGGACGTCACGTCCGGTTTCCTGCTTGATTGCGGCTTCATAGGTTTCGCGCTCAAGCCATCGGGCCTGATAGAATTCAGGCAGGTCGAACTGGACAATTTCGAGGGGGTATCCAGGCCACTGGCCGACGCGGAGGCAATGGGCCCACATTTCGCGAGCGCGCGCTGTGCGCTGATAGTGCCCCGCGGCGTGGTGTAGGAGCGCCGACCCTCGGAGAGGTCAGGGCTTGTTCAGGTGGCCACGGCGGGCAGCCTGACGGTTGGATTGTCGGTCACACGGGCGAGCGTTTCAAGGCTCA
>NZ_WMII01000017.1 GCF_009711265.1 Paracoccus shanxieyensis
GCCAGGTTCTGGCGCGGGCGATCCACGCCCATATCCACCGCCGCGCCTTCCTGAACGGCAACAAGACCGTGATCTTCCCGGCCTCGCCCGGCAGCTATGCCAGCGAACGCATGGGGTGAGGGGCTGGGACATCCCAAGATGTATGTCAGTTCACCACCAGTTCCGCATGCAGCGCGCCCGCCGCATGGATCGACTTGAGAATATCGATCATGTCGCGCGGCCGGATGCCAAGCGCATTCAGACCCGCCACAACATCGGAAAGCGACGATTCGCCCGATACCTCGGCAAAGCCGATCCCGGGCTCCTGCGTGATTTCAGCCTGTGTTCGCGGAACCACCACCGTGTCACCCGGCGAAAATGGGTTCGGCTGAGACACCATCGGAGCTTCGCGAACCCGCAAGGTCAGATTGCCTTGTGATACCGCCACACGGGATATGCGAACATTCTCGCCGATGACGATCGTGCCGGATTTGTGATCGATGACAACCCGCGCGGCGGATTCCGGTTCGACCGTGATGTTTTCGATCCGCCCGATCAGTCGGGCCGGATTGACCTGACCCAGCACCGAAGGGTCAAGCGCGATAGTCCCGGAATCCAACAGATTTGCCAGCCCTCTGCCAAGTTCGCGATTGATCGCGGCTTCGACCCGCGCGGCGGTCGTGAAGTCCGGATTTCGCAAGGCCAGCCGCATAGAGGTCATCTGCGAAAAATCGAACGCCACCTCGCGTTCGACCCTTGCGCCTGACGGGATGGTGCCGGTGGTCGGCACGCCTTGCACGACCGAGGCGGCTGCGCCGCTGGCCTCGGCGCCTCCGGCAATGACAGAACCCTGAGCGACGGCATAAATCTCTCCGTCTGCGGCGTTCAGCGGCGTCATCACCAATGTCCCGCCAAGCAGGCTTTTCGCGTCGCCAATCGCGGCGACATTGACGTTGATCTGCGATCCCGACCGCGCAAAGGGCGGCAGAGTTGCCGTCACGATGACTGCGGCGACGTTCTTGGGCCGAAACGCCTCATCCGTGACATTCACGCCCAGTCGTTCCAGCAGCCCGGCCATGATTTCTTCGGTAAAGGGCGAGTTGCGCAGACTATCGCCGGACCCGTTCAGGCCGACGACAAGTCCATAGCCCACAAGGTCATTGCCGCGGACCCCGTCGACATTCGCCAGATCCTTGATCCGGACGGGGGCCGCGGATGCCATCCCCAGATGCAGCAAAAGAAGCGTCAGCAGCCAGAAAATGCGCATCACAGATAGTCCATCAGGCTAAGCTTCGACAGTCGCGCGGTCAGCGTATAGATCGTTTCGATATTCGCCTCGACCTCTTTCAGGGCCGCCGCGCTTTCATAGGGATCTGCCGCAATCAGCGCATTTCGCGCGATCTTCAGTGCCGAACTTTCTGCCTCATTCGTGGTCGACAGCTTTCCCGCACTTTCTTGCTGCACACCGATCGCCGAGGCTGCCAGCGTCAGCTGGTTTTCGCTGTTGACCAAAGTCATGCCGGCCGCCCGGGTAAGCTCGCGCAGGGTCGTCGCACCCAGTCCCTTGTTCTGAGACGCATAGGAGATGATCGCAAAACCTTTCAATGCATCGCGCAACTGGTCTGACCCCGCATTGATATCGGTTCCCAACTTGCGATCAGTATCGACCAACGCAAAATTGCTGCCGGTCTGGCTGCCCTGGTATCCGTTGTCGATGAACCCCCCACCGCCAGGCGCCGCATCGAAATAGCCGTCAATCGCCGCAAGGATCGTTGCTGGATCGGTGCTGCCACCGACAGCCAGGGTGACCTGCGCCATCAGGTCGTCATAGCCGGAAATTGCGGGTTGATCGAACCGCGTCCCGGAAAACACAAAGCGCGACCCCACCGAGACATTCAGCGCGGACAGGACAGCGCGCATTTCATCCGGCGCCTTGTCGATCTGCAGCATCAGCGCGGTGTCCGAGGAAATCAGCGCCTCGGACATCAGAAGCGTGCCTGTAGCGGCCGCCCGCGACTGGATCTGACCGATGCTGTTCTGCATGCCATGCAGCACGCTTTGCGCCTCGGCGAGGTTTCTGGAATGCGTGCCAAGCTGAACCAGCCGCGCTTCGATCTGGTTAATGCGGTCAAGGTCGCCATCCAAAGCCTGCGGAATGTCGGCCTTGATGCCTGTGGTGCTTTCGCGACTCAGCTCCTCCAGTTTGGACTTGAGCGATGTCTGCGAGACGCGAAGCTGATACGAGCGGGCCAGATCGCTGACGGAATTCAGGTTGGTCATGTGAGCCTCAGGATTTGGTCGAGCATGTCATTTGCCGTCTGCAGAACCTTCGCGTTGGCGGCATAGGCGCGTTCCAGCGCAAGCAGCGCTTCCATTTCGGCGTCGGTGTCGACGCCTTGCGCCAGCAGCGCGGTTCGAAGCCCGTCGGCTTGCGTTCGGTCCTGTGTCGCCACGGTTTCGCTGCGCAGGCGGCCCGACGCGGCGGTTGACGCAAGTTCGGATGCCAGCCCCAGCAATGTGCGCGGCGTGGTGCCAAGCTGCGCCGATGCCGGCGCCTGACTGGCTGCCAATGCCGCACCAAGACGGACAAGCGTGCTGCTGTCGCCGACATTGCCCTGATCCGCCGCATTCAGCCCGGTGCGAATACGCCAGAGATCGCCTCCTTGATCCGGGCTGATGCTGTTTGAAACCGCAATGCGTCCGGCAAAGCCAAGTTCGTTTGCTGGCAGGAGCGCTGCCTGAGAGTCCGTAAAGATACCCGGCTGCCCGGCGGTCAAGGTGGTATCGACGGCAGGGTCTGCCAGCCGCTGATACAGGTCGCGCGCCAGCGCATCGATCTGTGTCTGATATTCGGGGGCAAGTTTGTCGCGGATCTGGAACTGGGCGGCAAGACTGCCGCCGGAAAATGCCGCCATCTCGCCGCTGTCAAGGGGCTCTCCGTTCAGGCTCAGCAGGGAAAGCGCGCCGTTTTCTGCGGTCATGTCAGGGGTGATGGTGCCCGATGCGGTAAAGCCGATCGTCAGCGGCCTGGTTCCGTCCAGCAGCGTGGCGCCGCCTTTGGTGAACAATGCGACCCGCCCGTTTTCGCGAAGCACCTCCTGCACGGGCACGATTGCCGAAATCTGGTCGATCGTGGTCTGTCTGGCGTCAATCAACGATGACGCATCCCGTCCTTGCGCCGTGGTGACGGTGATCTGGCGATTAAGCTCTGCAACGCGTTCAAGGGCGGTGTTCAGCGACTGCACGCTTTTCGCGATGGTCTTGTCTGCGGTCAATCGGGCAGCCGAAAGCGTGTCCGATATGCCGTTGATCTTGCCCGCCAGCGATTGCGCCGTTTCCAGGACAGCGTTCAGGCGCACCTCGCTGTCAGGCCGCGAGGTGGCAGATGTGATCGCCGCATCGAACTGGCTGAGTTGGCTGGTCAGCGATGCATTGTTGTTCGCGGTGCCAAACGCAGTTTCCATCGACAGATGAAAGGCCGCTACGGCATCCGATCTGGCAGAGGAGGCCTGCGCCAAACGGTTATCGGCCAGAAGCCCCGCATCAATCGCCCGTCGCACCCCGTCGACATGCACGCCACCGCCATTCGCGGCATAAACGCGCGAGGACAGGTCAAGCTCGCGTCGGGCGTATCCGGCGACGGACTTGTTGGCCACGTTGGTCGAAACGACCTCGGTGCCGCGGGTCGCGGCGGTGACGCCCGACAGCGCGTTCGAGATTGCCGAAGAAAGGCTCATGCTTCACATCCTTGCTGGCCGTCGGACGCCCGTTCCGTCAGCGTTTGATATTCGTGGTTTCCTGCAGCATCTCGTCGACCGTCGTGATGATCTTGGCATTCGACGAATAGGCGCGCTGAGTCTGGATCAGATCGGTCAGTTCGGCGGCGACATCGGTCGTCGACCCCTCACGCGCGTAGCCCGCGATGGCCCCGGTCGGCCCGGTCCCGGCATTCCACAGGAAGAACGCGCCCGAGTCGCTTGAGATCTTGTAGGTCTGATTGTCCATCGAGATCAGCCCGTTGGGATTGGGGACATCGACCACCGGCACCTGAAACAATGTCCGCGTGGTGCCATTGTCATAGGTGGCGCGCACATAGCCTTGTTCGTCGATTTCAACCCCGGCCATCACACCGGCCTGCGCGCCGTTCTTCGTCAGGTTCGTGGGCGAGAAATCCGCGCTGATCTGGGTCAGGCCGTTGGTGGTGCCGGTCTGGCCGATATTGATGGTGATTGGACCATGCGCGGCGTTGATGGTCAGATCGCCGGTCAAAGCATCATAGGCACCGCCCGACAGCATGGTGACCGAACCAAGCGGCCCGCCGGGCACGTCGTCGAAGGTCAGCTCATAGGATCCGATCAGCGATTCATCGGCAGGCGTGCCGGCATCGTCGGCGATCGCCGAATCCCGCATCTGGACCGTCCAGCTGTTCGACCGGCCCGTGCCCGCCGCGCCCACGGTCGGCGTAAAGGACATGGTCAGATTGCGCGGCGCGCCCAGATTGTCGAAATACTGGATCGTCGTGGTCGAGGGCGTCACAGCCCCGCCGCCAACCGTCGCTTCCGCCGGCAGGTTGAAGCCGACCTCGATCCGGGTGGTCGGCTGGGCATAGGTGTCGTTCGCATTCAGCACGATCGGCTGCAGCCCCACGGTCGAATCGCGGGCGACATTCGGGATGTTGCCGTTCTGATCCGCAGGCCAGCCCATCAGCACAAGGCCCGATTCCGTCCGCAGCACACCTTCTTCGTCGGCGCGGAACGCGCCCGTCCGGGTCATCATCAGCGACACATCCCCGCCGCGCGCTGCATCAAGCTGGTTCGCGCTGATCACGGGCAGCATCCCCCGGCCGGTCAGGGCGATGTCCAGCGCATTGCTGGTGCCGACCAGATTGCCGCGTGTGCTGATGTCGCGGCTGGTCGAGGCATGGACGCCGCCAGCGGTATAGCGCGCCGCACCGCGGCTGTCGCCGATGACGATGCTTTCGAAATCGGTATTCACCCGCTTATAGCCGAAGGTGCTGGAGTTCGCGATGTTGTCCGAGATACCAGCCAGACGGGCCGAGTTTGCAGCAAGGCCGGACACACCGGCACTGAGGGCAGAGGAGATCGACATTGCGTTTCCTATCCGAGTCGTTTGCACCAAATTGCATGGTGCGGGTTAAGATCGCCCTAACGGCGGCGTTTATCTAAGCAGGATGACTTCGATGCGGTTGTTCTGCGGATCCATCGGATTGACGGACCGATTGCGCCGGTCGGCATAGGCCGTGACGCGCTGGATGCGCTTGCCATCCATCTGCGCCCCTTCAAGCAGGTTGCGCACGGTATGGGCGCGCGCATCGGACAGCGCCCAGACCGGAGAATGGATCAGCATTTCCGGATAGGCCCGCACATGTCCCGAGATCGCGACCTCATTTTTCACCCGACCCAGAACCTGCGCCAGAATTCCGGCCAGTTCCTGCATCGGCGGGGTCGGCTGGGCGCTGTCGCCGACGAAAAGCGGCGCGTCCAGCAGGTCTGACAGTTCGATCACCAGCCCTTCGTCGGTCATGCGGGTCACGACATGACGCAGCAAATTGGTCTTTTGCATCGATTCGGCGCCGCTGCCGGTCAGCTGATCCTGAATATGCTTGACCATCTCGGCGAATTTCGCGTTGCGCGCGGTGCCGCCTTCGACATCGCGCGACGACCCCAGCCCCTTGCCGGTATTGGTGGTCGCGTCCTGTTCATGGCCACCAAAAGCGCCGTCGCCGCCGCCTGTTGTGCTTTGGATCAGCGTCGGGTTGAAATAATCCGCCAAGCCCTGCCGCTGCTTTTCGGTGGTCGCGTTCAGCAGCCACATCAGCAGGAAAAACGCCATCATCGCCGTCACGAAGTCGGCATAGGCCACCTTCCACGCGCCGCCATGGTGACCGCCACCGCCGCCGCCCTGAACCTTCTTGATGATGATCGGCGCGCTGCCCTTGGCCATGAGTCGCCCTTTCGCTGGCTTCATGGCAGGGTCTAAGCCTTCGGCGCTAATATCCAGTTAATGCCTCAAATGCTGCGTATATCGCTCTGCGACACCCGCGCCATCTTGAACGCGCGCGGCCAGCCCCTATTCTGTAGCGATGCAGACCAAGGGCTCATATGATCTGACGACCGGCGCGGGGCTGATTGCCTGTCCGCGCTGCGATGCCTTGCATATCGAACGCGAACTGGCGGCGGGCGAAACCGCGCGCTGCGTGCGCTGCAACAACCTGCTTGCCAGCCCGCGCGCGGGGGCTTTCACCCGGATCATCGCGCTGTCCTTTGCCTCGCTGGTCTTGATGGTGGGGGCGGTGTTCTTTCCGTTTCTGGAAATCTCGCGCATGGGGTTTGGCAACGAAACCTCGCTTTTCGGGGTGGCGGTGGCGTTTTCGCATGGCGTGCTGATGCCGCTGACCGTGGCGCTGCTGGCAACCATCGTCGGGCTGCCGGTGGTGCGCGCCTGCCTGCTGGTCTATACGCTGCTGCCCCTGTCGCGCGACCGCCCGCCGTTTCGCCACGCCGTCCCCGCCTTTCGCCTGTCCGAGACCCTGCGCCCCTGGTCCATGGCAGAGATCTTCGTGATCGGCACCGCCATTGCGCTGGTCAAGGTTGGCGGGCTGGCCACGATCAGCTTTGGCCCGGCCTTCTGGGCGTTTTGCGGGCTGATCATGGTGAACGCCGCCAGCAATGCCTTCACCAGCGCCACGACCATCTGGGACGCGATCGAGGATGGCGGGCTTGCGACCGATGGCCGCGAAGTCACGGCTGACACCCCCGGATGAGCGAACATCACGCCCCCATCATGACCGCGCATCGCGCCGGGCTGGTCGGCTGCCGAAGCTGTGGCCGGGTCTGGCCTGCCGATCAGACCGAATGCCTGCGCTGCCATTCTGAACTGGTCCCGCCGGATCGCCGGTCGCTGGGCGCGGTCTGGGCATGGCTGATCGCGGGGTTCATCTTCTATATTCCCGCCAACCTGTTTCCGATGCTGAAGACCTCGACCTTTGGCGGGCTGGCGGGCAACAGCGAATCCACCATCCTTGGTGGTGTGGTCGAGCTGATGCATTACGGCAATTACGGCGTTGCGGCGATCGTCTTCGTGGCCTCGATCGTTGTGCCGATCAGCAAATTCGTGGCCATCGCATGGCTGGCCCGCGCGGCGGGACGGCCGGCCACGGTCAAGGTCGCGCATCGGCGGCTGGTGCTTTACGAATTCGTCGAGTTCGTCGGGCGCTGGTCGATGATCGACGTGTTCATCGTGGCGATTCTGTCGGCACTGGTGCAGTTGGGATTCGTGGCCTCGATCCATCCCGGCCCGGCTGCGGTATCATTTGCCCTTTCGGTTGCGTTCACAATGCTTTCGGCGCAAAGCTTCGACCCTAGGCTGATCTGGCGCGGCTTGCCGCTGCGTAACCGCAAGGACTGAACGGACAGATGACGGACACGCCCCCGACCGATGGCAAGGACGCCGTCATGAAACCGGCCGAGCCTGTGCGCAAGCCCGCCGCCCGTGCCGCAGCGCGGGCCGGATCGTCGCTGGTCTGGCTGGTGCCGATCATCGCGCTGATCGTGACGCTTGGCGTCGGCTGGAACGCCATTGCCAGCCGGGGCACGCTGATTTCGGTCAAGTTCAAGGACGCAACCGGCATCACCCCCGGCGAAACCGCCGTGAAATTCCGCGAGATCACCGTCGGCAAGGTCGAATCCGTCCGCTTCACCAGCAACCTTCAGCAGGTCGAGGTGAATATCCGCGTCGACAAGGATGTCGCGCAATATATCGACAGCGATGCCAGCTTCTGGATCGTCCGCCCGCAGGTGACGGCGCAGGGCATCTCGCGGCTGGATACCGTGCTGACGGGCGCCTTTATCGAGGGGTATTGGGACGACAATCCCGGCGAGATGTCGAAAGAATTTCAGGGGCTCGAGCGGCCTCCGGTGTCGCGTTTCGGCCAGCCGGGCACGCTGATTACGTTGGCCACCGAACGGTCGCGCGGCATGACCGAAGGCGCGCCGGTGCTGTTTCGCGGATTGCCGGTCGGACAGATGCAGAACCTGCGTCTTGCCGATGATGACGAAGGCGTGCTGGCGGATGTGTTCATTCCCGCGCCCTATGACAAGCTGCTGACCACGAACAGCATTTTCTGGGACACCTCGGGCTTTTCGGTGTCGCTGGGCACGCAGGGTGTGTCGCTGAACGTGAATTCGCTGGCCTCGGTGCTGCAGGGCGGGGCCGAGTTTGCGACCGTGCGCTCGGGTGGCGGGCCGGTCGAAAACGGCCATGTCTTCCGCCTGCAGCCCGATCAGGAAACCGCCGAGGCCAATCTGATCTCGGACGAGGCGAATGCCCTGCGCCTGACCATGCTGATCGACGAATCCGTCAAGGGGCTGGAGACCGGCGCCAATGTCCAGTTCATGGGGCTGACCATCGGGCGGGTGACCAATCTGGCGGCGCGTGTGGTCAAGGACGATCAGGGGCAGGACCATGTCGAACAAGAGGTGACGCTGGCCGTCACCCCCGACCGGCTGGGCATGACCGGCGATCCCACGCCGGAACAGGCGCTGGATTTCGTGGCCGATATGGTCAATCGCGGCCTGCGTGCCCGCATCGCCAGCGCGGGCTTCTTCGGCACCTCGCTTGAGGTCGAACTGATCGAGCTGCCCGATGCCGCCCCGGCGGAACTGGACCGCACGGCGCAGCCCAATCCGATCATCCCCTCGGTCCCCGGCGATATTTCCGATTTCACCGGCACGGCGCAGGGCTTCCTTGCCCGCGTCGGCAATCTGCCGATCGAAGAGGCGCTGAAATCCGCGACCGACATGATGAATTCGGTCACGGCGCTTGCCAGCAGCGAAGACACCCGCGCCATTCCCGGCGCGCTGCGTGGCACGCTGGACAACGCGCAGAGCGCTGCCGGAGAGATCCGTCAGGTCGCGACCGAACTGCGCGAATCCGGCGCCATCGGTGAAATTCGCGGCATGATCGACGAAGCCTCTGCCGCCGCCGAGGCGGTGAAGCTGGCCGCTGCCGATGTGCCGGGCATGGTCGAACAGATCGACGCCGCCGCCGCCAAAGTGGGCGAGGTGGATTTCGCTGCGATCTCGACCGAGGCCGAGGGCATTTTGAAGGATGTGCGCGCCATGCTGGGCTCTGACGATGCCGCGCAATTGCCGCGCAACCTGTCGCAGACCCTGCAGGCGGCCTCGGGGCTGCTCAACGATCTGCGCGACGGCAATGCGGCGGGCAGCCTGAATCAGGCGCTGAAATCGGCCAGCACGGCGGCGGACAACGTGTCGGCCTCGGTGCAGCGGCTGCCGCAATTGTCGGCCCGGCTTGAGGCTTTGGCGGCACGCGCGGAATCGGTCATCTCGGCCTATGGCGACCGCTCGAATTTCAACACCGAGACGATCAACCTGATGCGCGAGATGCGCCGCGCGGCCAATGCCTTCGGCAGCCTTGCGCGCACCATCGAACGCAATCCGCAAGCCTTCATTCTGGGACGGTAAGATGCGCCATATCCTGATTGCCTCGGCGGTTATCGCCACGCTGTCCGCCTGCTCCAACGGCGAAAAGACCGCGCGCTACCTGATCGACCCGCCCGTGACGGGCGAACGGCTGGCCAACCGGCTTGGCACGACCGAGTTGAAGGATGTGTCGCTGCCCGATTACGCCAATGCCGGAGAGGTCAGCTGGCAGACCGCCGACGGCGCGGTGCGGTCGAACACCAAGGAATTGTGGGCCGACAATCCGCAGCGCGCCTTTACCCAGACGCTGGCCCGGACGATTTCCGACATCTCGGGCGCGACCGTCATCGGAGAGCCGTGGCCGCTGGCCGAACCGCCGCGCCGCACGCTGGAGGTGCGCGTGGAAACCGCGCTGGCCGAGGCCAATGGCATCTATCGCCTGTCGGGCCGCTATTTCGTGGGCGATTCCGGTGCAGGCGGGTCCAATCAGGCGCGCAGCTTCAATATCGCGGTGCCGATGGGCACGACCGAGCCGACGCCCGCCATCGTCGCCCGCGCGCAGTCACAGGCGATTGCCCAGCTTGCGCGGCAGATCGCGGTGCTGGGCGGGCCGGGCAATTCGGTGCGCACCTCATCCAGCGCGCCGCGCATGGATGACATCTTTTCGCAGCCATTGCCGCCCCTGGACGGCTAGTCCCGGATCAGGTTTCGGACGGCATGAACTGGCCGAACCGGCCTGCGGCAAAGACCAGCGGGTGATCGCCGGGGCCTGCCACGGTGACGCGCAGCACCCGCCCGATCATCACGCTGTGATCGCCCGCATCATGCACGGCATGGGTCGCGCAATCGAACCGCGCCGCGACGCCGGGGATCACCGGCACGCCTTCCTCATTGGGGCCATGCTCCAGCCCGTCGAACTGCTGACCGCCGCGCGTGAAGCGCAGGCAGGTCTCAAGCTGTTCCGAGCCCAGCACATGCACCGACCAATGCGCCGCGCCCACAAAGACCGCGTGCCGGCTGGAGACCTTGGCGGGCGACCACAGGACCAGCGGCGGCTCCAGCGAGACGCTGGAGAAGCTGTTGGCCGTCATGCCCAGCGGGCCGGTTTCGCCTTGTGTCGTCACCACCGTCACGCCGGTTGCAAAGCGCCCCAGCGCCTCGCGCAGCACCCGCGCCTCGGCCGTGGCGGGGTGAAAGGTGATGGCATCGGCGAGCCGGTCTTGGGTCGCGGGGGGAATGCGGCTCATGCGGGGGCCTTTCATCTGTCGCCGTGACCATAGCGGCGCGGTCCGGGGGCATCAAGTTCAGCCGGGAAAACCGGTTGACGGCAGCGGGCGCAGGGCCGCGATCAACTGGCCGTGCAGGCCGGGCGCTGCGACGACCATGCCGTCCGACAGGGGCTTGGCGCGGTTGAAGCGCAGCGGCCTGCCGGAAAGCTCGGTCGCGACGCAGCCCGCGCGTTCGGCGATCAGGCTGCCTGCGGCGATGTCCCATTCCCATGCCGCCCGGGTCGACAGTGCGGCGTTGAAGCGGCCTTCGGCCACCAGACACAGCCGCCATGCCAGCGAGGGGCGGAATTCACGCCGCAGGCCCGGCACGCCGTTGCGCCAGAAGGCGGGATCGAAACTGGGCTTGCCCGCCAGCACAGTCGCATTCTGCATTGGATGATCGGCAGGCGCGATGGCCGCGCCGTTCAGCAGCGCCGGACCATCGGCCACCGCCGTATAGGTCAGGCCGCGCGCAGGCAGATGCACCACCGCCGCCGTGATGCGTTCGCCCGTGGCAATCGCCAGCGAGATCGAGAAGCCCTCTTGCCCATCCAGAAATGAGCGCGTGCCGTCGATCGGGTCGATGATGAAGCAATGCGCCGCATCCAGCCGCGACGGCTCATCGGGCGATTCCTCGCTGAGCCAGCCGTAATCGGGACGGGCGGCGCGAAACACCGTCTCAAGATGGGCGTTCACCGCCAGATCGGCCTCGCTGACCGGACCTGCACCGCCGCCCTTGTCCCATGCCTGCGGATCCTGCCGCCAATAGCGCAGGGCGATGTCGCCCGCCTCGCGCGCGGCGTCCTGCAGCAGCGTCAGGTCACGCGCCGGCAACGGTCATACCTTCGACAAGCAGGCTGGGCACGCGCATGGCGTGCCAGTCGCGCGCGTCATTCGCGGCGGTGATCCGCATCAGCATGTCGCGCAGATTGCCCGCGATGGTGCATTCGTTGACGGCATGGGTGATCTGGCCGTTTTCGACCCAGAAGCCGCTGGCGCCGCGCGAATAATCCCCGGTCGTCGCATTGATCGACGATCCCAGCATCGAGGTGACGATCAGCCCGCGCCCCATGTCGCGGATCAGATCGTCGCGGCTGGCGCTGCCCTGCCCCAGCGCAAGGTTCGTCACCCCCGGCGAGGGCGGGCTGCTGGTCCCGCGCGAGGCATTGGCGGTCGAGGCCATGCCCAGCTTGCGCCCCGTCGCCAGATCCAGCGTCCAGCCTTGCAGGATGCCGTCGCGGACCAGCGCGCGTTCGGCGGTCGCCAGCCCCTCGGCATCGAACAGGCGTGAATTGCCATAGCGCGGCAGATGCGGCAATTCGATCAGGTCGAAGCCTGCGGGCAGCACCGCCTGACCCATCGCGTCACGCAGCCAGCTTGCCCCGCGCGCCACGGCGCGGCCATTCACCGCGCCGACCAGATGGCCGATCAGGCCCGCCGCCACGCGTTCGTCGTAAAGGATCGGGAAGGCGCCGGTCGGCGGCTTTTTCGCGCCGCTGCGCGCCACGGTGCGTTCGCCGGCAAGCTGGCCGATGCTTTCCGCACTGGGCATGTCGGCGCGATGCACGCGACCCTCGCCCGCCCAGTCGCGCTCCATCCCGGTGCCTGTGCCGGTGATCGCCACGGCAGACAGGCTGTGGGCGCTGCGGGCATAGCCTGCCGACAGGCCATTCGTGCCCTGCAGCCACATCCAGCGCCGCATATGCCCGGCGCTGGCGGTTTCGACCTGCGACACGCCCGGCACGGCCAAGGCGGCGGCTTCGGCGCGCAGGGCTGCGTCCTGCAGATCCTCGGGCGTGGGCTCGGGCGAGGCGTCGAACAGGTCCAGACGGCTGCTGTCGGTGTCTTGCGTCAGCTGGCCTGGCTCGGCCAGACCAAGGTGGTCATCGACCGGGGCCTCGCGGGCCATGGCGACGGCGCGGGCGGCCATGTCGTCAATCGCGCCGGGATCCGAGCCCGACACGCAGGCCTGCCTGCCGCCCAGCAGGACGCGCAGGCCGATTTCCACACCCTCGGCGCGTTCGGCATGTTCCAGCCGCCCGCCGCGCACATCGACCGAGACCGCCGCCGCATCCAGCGCCACGGCATCGGCCTGATCGGCCCCCGCGCGGCGCGCCGCCGTCAGAAGCTGGTCGGTCAGGGATTGCAGGCGCGCGACATCGGACATGGGAATTCCTTAACAGAATAACGGGGGCACGGCCCGGCCTGCCCCCGTCAGAAACTTGCAGGGGGCGGCGCGAAGGACCACGCCACCCAATGGCTTACTTGATCTGCTGGCCGTTGGCAAAGATCGCGCCGCCATCGCGGAATTCAAGATCGGTTGCCAGCTTTTCGGGATTGCCGTCGACGGGCTTGGCGAACATCGCCAGCATCATGCGCACGCCCATCATCTGATCCTCGGGGATCAGGCCCATGGCGCCCAGCTTGTCCAGCAGGCCGTTCACGCCTTCATATTCGGCCTTGATCTGACCGACCGGCGCGCTGAGATCGCCACCTTCCGGCGCTTTCAGTGACCCCGAGGCATTGACCTTGGCACCCACCGCATTCAGCGCGATCTGGTTGATGGTCAGTTCCACCGGCTCGAAGGGCGAGGGGGTTTCCTCGGCCGTGTCGTCACCGGCCATGGTCTCATCCTGCGCCAGATCGGCATCGGCCTGCGCCTCGGCATCATCGGCCGGGGTGTCGGGGGTCATGCCATCGGCCGTGGCCGCATCGGTGTCGTCCGCAGGGGCGGCATCATCGCTGGCGTCGTCGTCCGTTGCGGTTTCCGGCGTGGCATCCGCGGCGGGCATGGCGAAGATGTCCTGCGTCACCTTCATCAGCCCGGTCAGGTCGATTTCCAGCGAGGCCGGATCGCGGGGCAGTTGCGCCTGCGGGTCGAACATCGCCCAGATCTGATCGCCAAGCGTGACGCCCGACAGCGCATAGCCGAACTTGAAGGGCTGCGGCTGGTCGGATTGCGTGACGGGCAGCTGCATGTCGAAGCTGCCGCTTTCGACGCCATAGCTGATCGGCGCGGGGAATTGCGGCGAGGTCATTTCAAAGCTGACCGCATCGGTCGCGCCCTGATAGCCCATGCCGTCGCTGGACAGGTTGAAGGACAGATCCATGCCCTTGCCGTCATATTTGCCCGACCCGGACGAGGGCTGGCCTTCGGCATCGGTGCTGGCGAATTCGAACGTGCCCGCGCCCGGCCCGGTGGCCAGCTTGCCGCTGATCGCCAGACCGTCCTTCAGCGCCTGAGACATCTGGCCTTCCAGATCGGTGAACTTGCCGCCTGCGGTCATCGTGCCTTCGCTGCGCAGCGCATCAAGGCTGCCCGCGAATTTCATCTGGTCGCCCGCTTCTTCGGTCACGTCGCCCTGAAAGGTCAGCTTCTGGGTCGCCATGGTATAGTCGTATTTGGCGGGCGTGCCTGCGACGGAATGGAATGTGCCGGTCGTGTCGGCCAGCTTGACCGTGATCGGCAGCGGCCGCTCGGCCCCGTCCGAGGTGATCGTGCTCAGCGTGACATCGATGGTGGGATAGTCGAATTCATGGGTCATGTCCTCGGGTGCGCCCGAGGTGACGATGGCATTGCCGGGCATCGAGATGGCGACGGGCAGGCTGAAGGCGCTGCCCTCTTCGGTGCCGCTGACATCCATGTCCATCTGATCGGCAAAGACCGTGCGGACCTTGCCGCCGTTTTCCTGCGTCAGGGTGACCTGCGGAATGCGGCTGACGACCTTGTTGCCCTCGGCGCCGCCTTCGATGGTGACATCGCGCAGCGTCAGGGTCGAACCCGCCATGTCGCGGCCCGCTTCGGCGACGGTGTAGCCGACCGATTCGTAATAGTCGATCCAGGACTGCCAGACCTGTTCCGGGGTCACGTCGGCAAAGGCAGGCGAGGTGAACGCCGCCAGCGCCAGGGCAGAGCTTGTCAGTCTGAGGGACATTTCATTACCTTTCCGGGGTGAATGAACAATAAAACGCGGTTTGGTGAAACTTCTGCCACAGCATATGGCGAGGTCCAAGGAGGGCAAGTGACCGACAGCATGATCTTGCGCGAAATCGTGAACGGAATCGGCCATATCCGGATCTCGCGGCCGGAAAAGGCCAATGCGCTGACCGAACCCATGCTGGCCGCGCTGGCCGATGGGTTTCGGGCCATGGCCGATGCGCCCGACCTGCGGGCGGTGATCCTGACCGGAACGGGGCGGGTGTTTTCCGCCGGGGCGGATCTGGACGCGGCCCGCGCCGGGCTGGCCCTGTCGCCGGAATGGGAGCGGCTGTCCGGTGCGGTGGCCGCCATGCCCTGCCTGACCATCGCCGCGCTGAACGGCACGGTCGCGGGCGGCGCGATGGGCATGGTGCTGGCCTGCGACATAAGGCTGGCCGTGCCCGAGGCGAAGTTCTTTTATCCGGTCATGCGGCTGGGCTATCTGCCGCAGCCGGGCGATCCGGCGCGGCTGGTGGCACTGGTCGGTCCGGCGCGGGCGCGGATGATCCTGATGGCGGGGCAGAAGATCGCCGCCGAGGAGGCGCGGGTCTGGGGGCTGGTCGACCGGATCGTGGCCCCCGATGCGCTGATGGCTGAGGCGGAAGCGCTGTGCGCCGACATTCTGGCCGCGCCCGAAGGCCATGCGGCGGCGATTGCGGGGATGTTGTGACGGACGGGGGCACGGCCCCCGGTATTTTCAGGGGGCTCTGCCCCGGCCCTGCGGGCCTCCCCGGAGTATTTCAAGAACAGAGAAGGCCGTCAGGCCGCGATCAGGCGTAGGCCGACTGTTTCTTGAAATGCGTGCAGAGCAGGTAATACACCACGGCGCGATATTTGTTGCGGTTCGAGGTGCCGTATTGCTGCATCACGCTGTCGATGGCCGCCGTCAGATCGTCGCCATCGGGCAGGCCCAGCTTCTTGACGAGATAGTTCTGCCGCACACGCTCGAGCTCGGACTTGTCCGAGCCTGCGATGGTTTCGGCATCATTGCTGTAGATCGACGGGCCGCAGCCGATCACCACCTTGGTCAGCAGGTCCATGTCGGGCGTGAGGCCCAGCTTGTTCGTCAGGTCGGCGGCGTATTTGGCGATCAGGTCGTCACGTTTGCTCATGAGATATCCCCCGGATTTCGGTCCGGGGGAAAGCGTAGCGTGCTGGATTCATTTGGCAACAGAAACCGCGATCAGTAGCGGTAGTGCTCTGACTTGAACGGGCCTTCGGCGGGCACGCCGATATAGTCGGCCTGTTCGGTCGTCAGCTTGCTGAGCTTCACGCCGATCTTGTCCAGATGCAGGCGGGCGACCTTTTCATCGAGCGCCTTGGGCAGGATATAGACGCCGGGCTGATAGTCCTCGCCGCGGGTCCACAGCTCGATCTGGGCCAGCGTCTGGTTGGTGAAGCTGGCCGACATGACGAAGCTGGGATGGCCGGTCGCATTGCCCAGATTGAGCAGCCGGCCTTCCGAGAGGAGGATGATGCGGTTGCCGGACGGCATCTCGATCAGGTCGACCTGATCCTTGACGTTGGTCCATTTGTGGTTCTTCAGCGCTGCGACCTGAATTTCATTGTCGAAATGGCCGATATTGCCGACGATGGCCATATTCTTCATTTCGCGCATGTGTTCGATGCGGATCACGTCCTTGTTGCCGGTCGTGGTGATGAAGATGTCGGCGGTGGCGACTTCATCTTCCAGCAGCGTGACCTCGAACCCGTCCATGGCGGCTTGCAGCGCGCAGATCGGGTCGACCTCGGTCACCTTGACGCGGGCGCCCGCGCCGCTGAGCGAGGCGGCAGAGCCTTTGCCCACATCGCCATAGCCGCAGACCACGGCGACCTTGCCCGCCATCATCACGTCGGTGGCGCGGCGGATGCCGTCGACCAGCGATTCCTTGCAGCCGTATTTGTTGTCGAATTTCGACTTGGTGACGCTGTCATTGACGTTGATCGCCGGGAAGGGCAGCAGGCCCTTTTTGTGCAGATCATACAGGCGGTGGACGCCGGTGGTGGTTTCCTCGGACACGCCCTTGATCGCGTTGCGCTGCTGGGTGAACCAGCCGGGGCTGGCGGCAAGGCGCTTGCGGATCTGGGCAAACAGCGCCTCTTCCTCTTCGCTGGTGGGGGTCGAGATCAGGTCGGTCTCGCCCGCTTCGACCCGTGCGCCCAGCAGGATATACATGCTGGCATCGCCGCCATCGTCCAGGATCATGTTCGCCGTGCCTTCGGGGAACTGGAAGATCTGGTCGGTATAGGACCAGTATTCCGGCAGTGTTTCGCCCTTGATGGCAAAGACCGGGATGCCCGCCTGAGCGATGGCCGCCGCCGCGTGGTCCTGGGTCGAGAAGATGTTGCACGACGCCCAGCGGACCTCGGCCCCCAGCGCCACCAGCGTTTCGATCAGCACGCCGGTCTGGATGGTCATGTGCAGCGACCCGGCGATGCGCGCGCCTTTCAGAGGCTGCGCTTCGCCGTATTCGGCACGCAGTGCCATCAGGCCGGGCATTTCGATTTCGGCGATGTCCAGTTCCTTGCGACCGTAATCGGCAAGGGCGATGTCGCGGATGATATGGTCGGTCATGGCTATGCCTCGCAAAACAGGTTGCCAGCGCCATATCATCTGCGGGGCAGGGCTGCAAACCGCCTAGCGGGCCAGCCCCACGCGGGTCAGATAGGCGCTGGGATTTGCGCCCGTCGTAAAGCCGGTCCCCGAGGCGATGATGCAGCTTGTCGCGTCGGCGCGTTCCAGCACCACGGTCCATGTGCCCATCTGTTCCGAGCCCCACAGCGCGGTGTCGCCGCCATTGCTGCCTATGCGGGCTTCGCCGAATTCGTTGGTCAGGCTTTGTTCGACCTGGGCGCGGTGGTCGCACCACGGCTTGTCCGGGCTGACATCGGTGGTCGGCGGCAGCGAGCGCGCCATCTCGCGGACCTCACGCGGGTCCATCCCGGCGACGGCGGACCAACCCTGCGGCTGGGCCATGTTGTCTTCGCGCGTGGTAATGGCCGCGCTGGCGGGCAGGGCAATCATCGTGGCCAGCCCTGCGGCGGCGATCTTGGTCATCATCCTCATCATCCGATCCTTTCGCTTTCGCGTCGATCTGAGGAAAAAACGCCCTGCGCGGGCTTGGGTTCCGACCCGGCGCTGGCAGGCCGCGCCACAATCGCCTAACAATGCGGCGCGACACGCAATTCCAAAGGAGCGGAACATGGCGATCTTGCTGGCGGATGTGGGCGGCACCAACGCACGGCTTGCGCTGGCCGATACGCAGGGCATCCGCGCGGACAGCATCACCCGGTTTCGCGGCGACGATCACCCGGATTTCGATCAGGTGGTGCAGCTGTTCCTGCAACAGCAGGGCAGCCCGCAGATCGAGGCGGTCTGCGTGGATGTCGCCGGTCCCGTGGCGCATGGCAAGGCGCGGCTGACCAATCGCGACTGGTCGTTTTCCGAAACCCGGCTGATCGACCTGACCGGCGCAACCCGTGCGCGGCTGATCAATGACCTGATTGCCCTGGGCTATGCGACGCCGGCCTTGTCGGGTGAGGCCGCGGGGTTCTTGCTGGGCACGCCGCAGCCGGGCGGCAATGGTCAGCGGCTGGTGGTCAATGCGGGCACAGGCTTCAACGTCTGCGCCGTGAAGGTCCTGCCGGATGGCGGCATCGCCTGTCTTGAGGCCGAGGAGGGCCATACCCGCCTGCCGGTCTCGGTCGAACGCCCCCTGCGCGAGGTGCTGGGTGCCAAGGCCGACACGCTCGATTCGGTCGAAGAGCTGTTCGCCGGGCGGGGCTTGTCCAATCTGCACGCGCTGCGGACGGATACAAAGCCCGTGCGCGCCGAAGATGTCGTGGCCGCCGCCGATGCCCGGCAGCCGCAGGCGATGGCGACCTGTGATCTCTATGCCCGCCTTTTCGGGCTGATCTGTCGCGAACTGGCGCTGCGTTTCATGCCGATGGAGGGCATGTTCCTTGCCGGAAGCGTGGCCCGCAGCGCGACCCAAAGGCTTGATATCTTTGCCGAGGCATTCCGGTCGGATCCGCTGATGGCGCAGATCCCCCAGGCCGTGCCCATCGGCGTCATCCGCGACGACATGGCCGCGCTGGAAGGGTGTCTGGCGGCGATCCGCTGAAAAACCCGAGGAATCTGGGTCCCGGCGCTGGATTTCACGGCCCATGCCTGCAAGACTGCGGAAAACAGCCGAGACAGGGCGGGCAGGAATGAAACGACTTCTTTGGGCAGGCACCGCTGCCGCATTGGTCATGAGCGCGGGCAGCGGGGTCGTGCTGGCGCAATCCGGGTCGTCGTCTTCGGCATCCTCGCCCTTTTCGGGCTGGTTCGGCGGGACCGATGGCAATGAGGCCTCGCCCGTTGACATTGATATCCAGATCGGCGGCACGGATGAGGATATCCTGCCCTTGGTGCGCAATACCTCGCTGCTGATCAGTGCGCAGAGCGAAGGGCGCGTGACCGGGCAGGACATTCTGGCGGCGGCGCGGGGCGATTATGCCCGCATCCTGGGTGTGCTTTACGATCAGGGCTATTTCTCGGGGCTGATCGACATCAAGCTGGACGGGGTCGAGGCCGCGCAGATCGCGCCGCTGGATGCGCCCCGGATCGTGCGCAAGGTGCAGGTCAGTGTCGATCCCGGCCCGCGTTTCCGCTATAGCCGGGCCGAGATCGGGCCGCTGGCGCCCGGAACCGATCTGCCCGGCGATTACCGCGCGGGGGGCGTCGCCCGCACCGGCGACATGACGACGGCGGCCACGCGCTCGGTCACGCGCTGGCGCGAGGTGGGCCATGCCAAGGCGGCCGTCGGCGACGACCAGATCATTGCCGACCATGCCGCCAATACCATCGACAGCCGCATCGCGCTGGCACCGGGTCCCAGCCTGACCTTCGGCAAGCTCAGCATTCGCGGCTATGACCGCATGTCCGAACGCCGGTTGCGCAAGATCGCGGGCTTTCCCGAAGGCCAGCGCTTCGATCCCGAGAAGCTGGAGGATGTGCGCAAGCGTCTGCGGCGGTCCGGCGTCTTTTCGACCATCACGCTGAGCGAGGCGGATTATGTCGGACCTGACAATACGCTGGACGTCGATCTGCTGGTCGTCGAACAGAAGCTGCGCCGCATCGGGGGCGGGTTCGAGTTCTCGAACACAGAAGGTCTGGCCCTGACCGGCTATTGGATGCATCGCAACCTGCTGGGCGGGGGCGAAAGGCTGCGCGTCGATGCCGGGATCACCGATATCGGGGCCAAGGATTCCGGGCAGGATTACAACCTTGGCGTCCGCATCGACCGGCCCGCCACCATCACGGCCGACACGACCGGCTATGTCGAGGCCATCGTGACCGACGAACAGGAAGAGGATTACGACCAGAAGACCGGCACATTCGGGCTGGGCTTCACCTATCAGCCCAGCGATGAATTCATCGCCGATATCGGTCTGCAATTCCGGGCGCTGCGGGTGGATGACGAAAGCGGACGCTCGAACTTCCGGCTGTTCGCCTTGCCCATGTCCGTCACATCCGATCAGCGCGACGACAAGACCGACGCCAAGCAGGGCTACTGGCTTTACGGCAGCGTGACGCCGTTCTTTGGCCTGCAGGATGAAACCGGCAGCGGCGCGCAGGTCATCTCGGAGGGGCGGAAATATTACAGCTTCGGCGCGGATGACAAATTCACGCTGGCGGGCCGCGCGCGTCTGGGCACGGTGATCGGGCCCGACATCGATCAGGTGCCGCGCGACTATCTGTTCTATTCCGGTGGCGGCGGCACGGTGCGCGGTCATTCCTATGAATCGCTGGGCGTCGAGGTGATCCCCGGCGAAACCGGCCCGGTCAAGACCGGCGGCATGTCCATCGTCACCCTGACCGCCGAGGCGCGGGTGCAGGTGCGCGAAAAGATCGGGCTTGCGCTGTTTGCCGATGCGGGCCGGGTCTGGGAAGAGGAAGCGTTTTCGGGCGACAGCGGCTGGCAGGCGGGCGCGGGGGCGGGCATCCGCTACAAGACGCCCATCGGGCCGCTGCGCTTTGACATCGCCACGCCTGTCGGCGGCGGCGATGGCGATAGCGGCGGGATTCAGGTCTATATCGGACTGGGGCAGGCATTCTGATGAAAACCATGCGCGCACCTTTGTTCGTGTTCCTGTGGCTGGCCTTGCTGGTGCCGTTCCTTGCCCTGGCGCAGGATGAACAGCCCCGGCCCGGCAGCGCGGCGCAGATCTCGCAAGAAGTCGATGACGATCAGGGGTTCATTACCCGCTTCTTGCAGGAAAAGCTGTCCGGTGCGGGTCGTCAGGTTCATATCGAGGGCTTCCGGGGGGCGCTGTCCTCGCGCGCGACCTTTGATCGCATGACCATTGCCGATGATGACGGCGTGTGGATCACGCTGGAAAACGGCGCGATGCAATGGAGCCGCTCGGCGCTGCTGCGTCGCCGCGTGGACATCAACGAACTGGTTGCCGAGCGGGTCATCCTGCCGCGCCTGCCCTCGGGGGGCAGCGAAACGGCGGCGCCGCAGGCCGAGGCGCGGGAGTTTTCGCTGCCGCAACTGCCGGTCGGCGTGAACATCGCCAAGATCACCGTGGGCCGGGTCGAGCTGGGCGAGCCGATCATCGGGCAGGAGGCGGTGCTGTCCATCGATGGCAGCATGAACCTTGCCAATGGCGAAGGTGCGACCAAGCTGACGATCAACCGCGTCGACGGGCCGCGCGGGCAGTTTCTGCTGGATACCTCGTTTTCCAACGAAACGCGGGTGCTGGGGCTGAACCTGCAACTGGACGAAGATGCGGGCGGGCTGTTTACCAATATCGTCAAGATGAATGGCCGCCCATCGATCCGGGGCACGATCGAGGGCACCGGGCCGCTGTCGAATTACACCGCCAACATCAATCTGGACACGAACGGCCAGCCGCGCATCAACGGCACGGTGTCCGTTCAATCCGAAGAACGCGACGGCGCGCCGGGCACGGCTTTCAGCGCCAATCTGGGCGGCGATATTGCCAGCCTGACCTCGCCCGACAATCAGCAATTCTTCGAGGGCGAATCCGTCATCCGCGCCAATGGCTGGCGCGGGGCCGACGGCCGGCTGCTGATCCCGGAACTGAAGATCGCCACGGGTGCGCTGGATCTGTCCGGTTCGGTCGCGACCACGGCGCAGGGCGCGCCGGAAAGCGCCAAGCTGACGCTGCTTCTGGGCGAAGATGCCGGGGCCACGCAATTGCCGGTGGGCCTGCCCACGGGCGATGTGGCGACCACCGTGCGCTCGGGCAGCTTGCGGCTGGATTACGACGCGGCGCAGGGGCAGGGCTGGCAACTGGTCGGGCGCGTGGGCGATATCCATCGCCCCGATATCAGCCTGTCCGAGCTGCGCATCGACGGCCGGGGCCGCGTGATCCTGACCGAAGCGCAGGCGCTGGATCAGGTGCGCGGCTGGGTCGCCTTCGGCATGGACGATCTGCTGCCCGCCGATCCGGCGCTGGCCAGCGCGCTTGGCACGACGCTGAACGGCGGTCTGAACTTTTCGTTCGCGCCCGGCAATGCGCTGAGCTTCTGGGGCATGAACATCAACGGCGACGAATTCGGCCTGCGCGGCGAAACCACCGTGTCGGGCCTCAGCAGCGGCATCGCGCTGTCGGGCAATGTCACCGCGCGGCATGACAACCTGTCGCGCTTTTCCCAGCTTGCCGACCGGGATCTGGGCGGCAGCGCCGAAGCGACGATCAAGGGCCGCTATGCGCTGCTGGGCAAGTCCTTTGATATCGACACGCAGATTCTGGGCAATGACATCCGCGTCGGACAGGCCAATGCCGACCGGCTGCTGGACGGCACCTCGCGCATCGATCTTAGCGCCAAGCGCGACACCAGCGGCATCCAGCTGCGCCGCCTGACGGTGAATGCGCAGAACCTGACGGCCGAAGCGCAGGGCTTTCTCAGCACATGGGCCAGCGACCTGACGGCCACCATCACCATGCCCGACCTGTCCGTGGCCGATCCGAAATATGCCGGCGGCATCCGCACCGATGCGCATCTGACCGGCGCGGCGGGTGCGCGCAAGCTGGTGCTGAACGGCGATGCCACCGACCTTAAGATCGGGATGCCCGAGGTCGACGGCGCCTTCAGCGGCGAGACGCGCCTTGCCATCGAGCTTCTGGAAAAGGACGGCGCATACGAATTGCAGAAATTCGATCTGGCCAACCCGCAATTGCAGGCCGATGGCAGCGGCACGTTTTCAGCCGAGGATCTGAATGGCCAGCTGAACTTCGCGATGCCGGATCTGGCGGTGCTGGGGCGCGGTTTCTCGGGCGGGCTGACGGCGCAGGCCAGTGCCACGCAGGCGGGCGGCGCGCGCCAGATCAAGCTGACCGGGCGCGGCACGGATCTGCGGTTCGGCCAGCAGGATGTGGACGGCGCCCTGACCGGCGAGACGCTGCTGGATCTGGATGCCGAAGAACGCGACGGCAATATCACGGTCCGCACCTTCAACCTGAACAACCAGCAGCTTTCGGCGACCGCGCAGGGCACGCTGGGCGCGGCGGGCACGGATATGACCGGGCAGGTGGATGTCAGATCGCTGGCCAGCTTCGGGCGCGGTTGGCGGGGTGCGCTGAATGCGCAGGGCAGTTTCCGCGATGACGGCACCGGCGCGCGGCTGCTGGATGTGACCGGCACCGGGCGCGATCTGTCCTTCGGGCAGGCGCAGCTTGACGGCGCGCTGACCGGCGCGACGCAGCTTGCCATCCGGGGGACCGAGCGCGACGGCACCTTCCGGATCGAGACCGCCCGCGTCGAAAACCCCCGTCTGAACCTGAATGCCCAAGGTCAGGTGGGCCGGGGCACCACCGATCTAAGCGCCGATCTGCGCGCCGACGATCTGCGTTTCCTTGGCGGCGGTTTCCGCGGCGCGGTGCAGGCGCAGGCCAGCGTCAAGGATCAGCAGGGCGGCGGTCGCGCCATTGCCGCCAATGGCTCGGCGCGCGGCCTTGCCGTCGGCAACGCGCAGGCCGATGCCGTGCTGGCCGGGCAGACGACCTTTGATCTGGCGGCGCAGCAGCGCGCGAATGGCAGCCTGACGGTCAGCCGCCTGCTGGCCGAAAACCCGCAATTCCGCATCACCGGCAACGGCTCTCCGAACGAGGGGGTCAATCTGGACGCCCGCCTGAACAATCTGGGCGTCGTGGTGCCCGGCTATCCCGGCGCGGCCGAGGTCAGGGGCCGCATCCAGAACACCGGCAATGCCTATCAGCTTGATCTGAACGCGACGGCGCCGGGCGATACGCAGGCGCAGATCACCGGCTCGGTCGCAGGGAATTTCCAGACCATGGATGTGCGCGTGCAGGGCTCGGGCAATGCGGCGGCGGCCAATCCGTTCCTGCGCACCCGCAGCGTCGAAGGCCCGCTGAGCTTCGATCTGCGGCTGAACGGCGCGCCTTCGCTGGATGCGCTGACCGGGCGCGTGGCGCTGAATGGCGGGCGTCTGGCCGAGCCGCGCTTCGGGCTTTCCATCAGCGCGCTGAATGCGGCGGCGAATTTCAACGGCGGCCGCATCGGCGTCGATGTCGATGGCGCGGTCGAAGGCGGCGGCACGCTGACGGTGGATGGCGATGTGACGCTGACGGGCAATCGTCCGATGGATCTGACGGTGCGCGCCAATGGCGTCGTGCTGCGCGATCCGAACCTGTATGAGACGCGCGCCGACGGCACGATCCGCATCACCTCCAGCGGGGGCGGCGCGCCGCTGATCGCCGGACGGGTCGATCTGGGCACGACGGAAATCCGCATCCCCTCGACCGGGCTTGGCGGCGCAAGGCCGATCCCGAACATCATCCACCGGTCGGAACGTCCGCCGCAGCGCCAGACCCGCGCCAAGGCCGGTCTGCTGGAATTCCCCAGCGAGGCCTCGCGGCAGGCGGGCATGACCGCGCCGCCCGCCACGCCGCCCGCCGTGCCCGCGCGCTTTGATCTGACCATCTCGGCCCCCGATCAGGTGTTCATTCGCGGCCGCGGCGTCGATGCCGAACTGGGCGGAGAGATCCGCGTGACCGGCGACGCGCGCACGCCGATCCCCATCGGCCAGCTTGAACTGATCCGGGGTCGCGTCGATCTGCTGGGCAAACGCTTCAACCTGACCGAAGGTCTGATCGAGTTGCAGGGCAGTCTGATCCCGGTCATCCGGCTGGTGGCCGAAACCGTGCAGGACAGCATCACCACCCGCATCATCATCGACGGCGAGGCCCGCGATCCCGACATCACCTTTGAATCCTCGCCCGACATGCCCGAGGAAGAGGTGCTGTCGCAACTGCTGTTCGGGCGCGGGCTGGACAATATCAGCGCCCTGCAGGCCGCCCAGCTTGCCAGCGCGGTGGCGACGCTGGCCGGGCGCGGTGGCGATGGCATCGTCGGGCGGCTGCGCGCCTCGACCGGGCTGGACGATCTGGACCTAACGACCGACGACCAGGGCAATGTCTCGGTCCGGGCGGGCAAGTATCTGTCCCAGAACCTTTACACCGATGTCGAGGTCGGCGGCGAAGGCACCACCAAGCTGAACCTGAACCTTGATGTCTCCAGAAGCCTGACCGCACGCGGATCCGTGGCCAGCGACGGCGAAAGCACGCTGGGGCTGTTTTACGAACGGGATTACTGAGGAAATGGCCGGCCCTGCGGGGCTGGCCGTCATTCCCCCCAAATCCGTAAGTCTGTTTCACCGCGTCCCGCGATAGTCTGGGCCGCGCGTCCCGGCTAGCCCTTGGCTGTCGGTGCGCGTCAGGGGGGAACATGCTGACCGGGTTCGTTCTGTTCTATGTCGGCGCCGTTCTGGTCATCAACGGCCTTTGGCTTCTGGGCCGTATCGACGGGCGCGAGATCGTGGTCATCAACCTTGTCACCGCCCTTGTGTCCGGAGCGGTCGTGCTGCGCGATGCCTTTGGTCCCGGCGCGGACGCGGGTTCGATCCGAAACGCCACGCTGTCACTCTTGTTCTGCACGACCTATCTGTGGGTGGCGTGGAACCGGTTTTCCGGCGCGGACGGTCGCGGACTGGGATGGTTCAGCCTGTTCGTGGCGGTGACGGCGCTGCCCGTCGCGGCACGCGCGTTTCACGATGCGGTTTCCGGCGCACAGATCTGGATGGCTGCGAACTGGCTGGCATGGGCCGTGCTGTGGTTTCTGTATTTCCTGCTTTTGGCCCTGCGCCGACCCATCACCCGCCAGGCCGGTTGGGTCACGCTGATGCTTGGGATCGTCACCGGCTGGTTGTCGGGCTATCTGCTGATCGAGGGTCTGCTTTAACCCCGCCGCGCCGCGTCGATGGCCGCCACGTCGATCTTTTGCATCGTCATCATGGCGTCGAAGGCGCGCTTGGCCTCGGGTCCGCCTGCGGCCATTGCCTCGGTCAGGGTGCGCGGCGTGATCTGCCAGTTCACGCCCCAGCGGTCCTTGCACCAGCCGCAATCGCTTTCCTGCCCGCCATTATCGACGATCGCATGCCACAGCCGGTCGGTTTCCTGCTGGTCCTCGGTCGCGATCTGAAACGAAAATGCTTCGGTCTGGGGAAAGTTCGGCCCGCCGTTCAGACCGATGCAGGCCATGCCGCAGACGGTGAAATGCACCACCAGCACCTGCCCCTGCGCGCCGCCGGGAAAATCGCCCGGCGCGTGCTGGACATGGCCCACCGCGCTGTCGGGGAAGGTCCGGGCATAGAACCGGGCGGCGGCCTCGGCATCCGTGTCGAACCATAGGCAGACGGTGTTCTTTTGCATGATCCGATCCTTTCCGGCCATCTGCCAAGCCTACACCCCCGGCCGATTCCCACAAAGCCATGCAGTGACGCCATAGCCCGGTTGCAGCGGAACGCCGATCTTGACCGAAGCCGGATGTTTGATTAGCTAGCTAACGAAATCCATTAGCAAGCTAACGTAATCACCATGGCCGATCGCCCTGTCACCCTGTTTGATGAAATCCTGTCGCTGACGCGGGCCATCCGCGCGGCTTTCGATGTCCGCACCAAGCGGGTGGACCTGACCTATGCGCGGGCGCGCCTTTTGACGACCATCGGTCGCAATCAGGGCGCCAGCCAGTCCGAACTGGCACAGGCGCTGGAGATCGAGACCCCGACGCTGAAGCGCCTGCTGGACGCGCTGGAATCGCAGGGTCTGGCCGAACGCCGCCCGCTGGAACGCGACGCGCGCAAACATGCGATCTATCTGACCGATACCGCCCGGATCGAGCCCCTGCTGCGTTTCCGCGGCGAGGTCGAGCAGGCGCTGGTCGAAGGCATCGACCCGGCCGATATGCAGGCCACGCATCGCGCGCTTGGCCAGATGATCCGGAACGCCGAACGGATGCGGCAGGAATGACCGACGCCGCCGCCCCTGATCCGGCGCAGGCCGGTGCTGCCCCGCAGCGCAGGAACCGGCACATCCCCGAGCCGATGCCCGCGCCGCTGCCGTTCCAGCCGATGTCGCTGGGGCGTTCGACCGCCTATGTCGCGGCCTCGATCATGATCGGGCTGACGCAGGGCATCGCGCAGGGGTTCGTTTCGACCAACATTCCGCAGATCGCCGGAGATCTGGGCGCGACGCAGACACAGGCAAGCTGGCTTCTGGCAGCCTATCTGATCCCGCGCGCCTCGCTGACGCTGCTGCTGATGAAGATCCGCGCGCAATACGGCCTGCGCCGCTTTGCCGAGGTGGCCATCGTCGCCTATCTGGCCGTCGCTGTCATGTCCTTTGCCATCTTCGACCTGCGCTCGGCGCTGCTGGTGCAGTTCTTTTCCGGCATGGCCTCGGCACCGCTGTCGACGCTGGCCTTTCTTTACATGCTCGAGCCGCTGCCACCCGCGTGGAAGATGCGGCTTGGCCTGCCTTTGGTGCTGGCCACCGTGTCGCTAGGGCCGCTGCTGGCGCGGGTCCTGTCGCCTGCGCTGATGGGGGATCAGGGCTGGTTCGGGCTGCATGTGATGACGCTGGGTCTGGCGGCGGTCGGGCTGGCGCTGGTCTATCTGCTGCCGCTGCGGTCGCCGCCGCGCGTGCGCGCCATCGTGCCGATGGATCTGGTCAGCTGGCTGCTGATCTTTGTCGGCTTCGGCGGGCTGACCGTGGCCTTCGTCATGGGCTCGATCTATTGGTGGACCGAGGTGGCGTGGATCGGCTGGGTTCTGGTCGTGTCGGTCATCGCGCTGACCGCCGCCGTGGTGATCGAGTTGCACCGCAAATATCCGCTGCTGGACATCCGCTGGCTGACCACGCCCGCGATGCTGCACCTGACCGTGACGCTGCTGCTGTTCCGGCTGGTGCTGTCCGAACAAAGCGCGGGCGCGCCCAGGATGTTTCAGGCGCTGGGGATCACGCAGGGCCAGCTTGTGCCGCTGTTCACGGTGATCTCGGTCGCGACGGTGCTGGGGGGGCTGGCGCTGATCCCGTTCATGCGCGCCGACCGCGTGCCGCTGTTTCACATCATCGCGCTGGTGCTGATTGCTGCGGGCGCGTTCATGGACAGCCATTCGACCGTCGACACCATCCCCAGCCAGATGATGCTCAGCCAGGGCATGATCGCCTTTGCCGGCACGCTGTTCATGGCGCCCGCGATGCTGCGCGGGCTGATGGCGGCGCTGGCGCGCGGGCCGAACTATATCCTCAGCTTCATCGTGATCTTTCTGTCGACGCAAAGCCTTGGCGGCGCCATCGGGTCGGGGATCTTCTCGACCGTCATCAACAACCGTCAGGCCCTGCATCTGCAGGTCCTGCGCGAAGATCTGACGGCAGCCGATCCGCTGGTGGCGCATGAAATCGCCATTCGCGCCAGCGGCCTTGCCGCCCAGATCGCCGATCCGGCGCTGCGGCAGGCGCAGGCCGTGTCGATGATCGCGCAAACCGCGTCCAATCAGGCCTATGTCATGGCCTATAACGACGCCTATTTCGCCACCTTCCTTGTGGCCGTCTTCGCGCTTTGCGCCTTGCTGCTGCACCTGTTCCGCGACTGGCTGGCGGCCCGATGGACCGTCACCTCCGCCACCCCCTCTGACGCCCCTTCCAATACCCAAGCCGAGCTGAAGCCATGACCAAAAGCCACATCCTTCCCACCCTGATCGCCGTTCTGGCCGGGATTGCCGGTCTTTTGCTGGTGCTGTTCGCATGGCATCTGCCGCCGTTCCAGCTGACGCATCCGACCACGGAAAACGCCTATATCCGTGGCCGTCTGACAACGATCTCGCCCCAGTTGTCGGGCTATGTCGCGGCGGTCGAGGTGCATGATTTCGACGCGGTGAAGGAAGGCCAGATCATCGCCCGGATCGAGGATCGGCAGTATCGTCAGAAGCTGGCGCAGGCGCAGGCCGCCCAAGCCAGCGCCGAGGCGGCGTTGAAAATTCAGGAACAAAGCGTGCATTCCGCGCAGGCGCAGGTGCAATCCGCCGAAGCGGCGCTGCATTCCGCCGAAGCCGCGCAGGCGACGGCGGAATCCAGCTGGAACCGTGCCAGCGCCCTGCAATCGCGCGGCGTCACGGCGCAAAGCTCGGCCGATGAAAGCCAGCTTGCCCTGCGGCAGGCCGAGGCGGGCGTGGTTCAGGCGCAAAGCAGCATCGCGGTTGCGCGGGAATCGGTGAATGGCGCGCAGGTCGGGCTGGCCGCGAAACAGGCCGACATCGCCTCGGCCAAGGCGGCGGTGGATCTGGCGCAGATCGATCTGGACAATACCGTGATCCGCGCGCCGTCGGACGGGCGGCTGGGGCAGGTCGGCGTGCGGGTCGGGCAATATGTGACGGCGGGCTCGGCGCTGGTCAGCCATGTCGGGCCGGATGTCTGGGTGATCGCCAATTTCAAGGAAACGCAGCTGAACGGCATCCGCGTCGGCGACCGCGCCACCTTTACCGTCGATGCCATGCAGCACCGCGAATTCACCGGCCGCATTCAGGCCTATTCGCCCGCGACCGCATCCGAATTCAGCCTGCTGCCCGCGACGAATGCCACCGGCAACTTCACCAAGGTGGCGCAGCGCCTGCCGATCCGCATCTCGATCGATCCGGGGCAGGAGATGGCCGAGTTCCTTGAGCCGGGCCTGTCGGTCGTGGTGACGGTCGATCAGGGTTCGGGCACGGCGGCGGCGCAATAGCGTCGGCAGCCACCCCGGCAGAGCGTGGCTTGCGGTGGGGCCAAACGAAAAAGGCCGGGGCTCGATGCCCCGGCCTTTTTCGCATCTGCGCCAAGGGGTCACACCTCGGGGACCAGCACCTCGCGCTTGCCGACATGGTTGGCGGGGCTGACCACGCCCTGATCTTCCATCTGTTCGACCAGACGCGCGGCCTTGTTGTAGCCGATGGCCAGCTTGCGCTGGATATAGCTGGTCGAACATTTGCGGTCCTTGGCGACGATCGCCACCGCCATGTCGTAAAGCTCACCATCGCCGCCCTCGCCCGAGGACAGGCCCAGCACCTGATCGATGCTGTCGGCGCGGTCCTCCTCGGGGCCTTCGACGACGCCCGACATATAGGACGGCGGGCCAAAGGATTTCAGGTGGTTCACGATCTCCTCGACCTCTTCGTCGCTGACGAAGGGGCCATGGACGCGGGTGATCTTGGAGCCGCCCGCCATATACAGCATGTCGCCCTGACCCAGCAGCTGTTCCGCGCCCTGTTCGCCCAGAATGGTGCGGCTGTCGATTTTCGACGTGACCTGAAAGCTGATCCGCGTCGGGAAGTTCGCCTTGATCGTGCCGGTGATCACATCGACCGAAGGCCGCTGCGTCGCCATGATCAGATGGATGCCCGAGGCCCGCGCCATCTGTGCAAGCCGCTGGATGCAGGCCTCGATTTCCTTGCCCGCGACCATCATCAGATCGGCCATCTCATCGACGATGACGACGATATAGGGGAAGGTCTCGGGCTGGAATTCCTCGGTCTCGAAGATCGGCTCGCCGGTGTCCTCGTCAAAGCCGGTCTGGACGGTGCGGCGGAACATCTCGGACTTGTCCAGCGCCTCGCGGACGCGGCCGTTATAGCCCTCGATGTTGCGCACGCCCATCTTGGACATCTTGCGATAGCGTTCCTCCATCTCGCCCACGACCCATTTCAGGGCGACGACGGCCTTTTTCGGGTCGGTGACGACGGGGGACAGCAGATGCGGGATGCCGTCATAGACCGACAGCTCCAGCATCTTGGGGTCGATCATGATCAGCCGGCATTCTTCGGGCGTCAGCTTGTAAAGCAGCGACAGGATCATGGTGTTGATGGCCACGGACTTGCCCGAGCCGGTGGTCCCCGCGATCAGCAGGTGCGGCATCTTGGCCAGATTCGCCACGACCGGCCCGCCGCCGATGTCCTTGCCAAGCGCCAGAGGCAGCGGCTGCGTGCCGTCGCCAAAGGGTTTCGAGGCCAGAATTTCCCGCAGCACCACCTTTTCGCGGCGTGCATTGGGCAGTTCGATGCCGATGACGGTGCGGCCCGGCACGGTGCTGACGCGCGCCGACAGCGCCGACATCGACCGCGCGATGTCATCGGAAAGTCCGATCACGCGGCTGGCCTTCAGCCCCGGCGCGGGTTCCAGTTCGTAAAGCGTGACGACCGGGCCGGGGCGCACTTCGGTGATCTGGCCCTTGACGCCGTAATCGTCCAGCACCGCCTCCAGCATCCGGGCGTTTTCCATCAGCGCCTCGGGCGACAGTTGCTGACGCTCGGCCACGGCAGGGGCCAGCAGGGACAGCGGCGGATGTTCGTAACGGGTCTGCGCCGCGTCGAACCGCATCGCGGGTTCCGCCTCGGCCCGTGCCTGACGCGAAGGCTGCGCGGGCTTTTGCGGCGGCATCACCACCCGCGCGGCCTGACTGCCGAAAGGCTGCGGCTGGGCCGGTTCGTCATCCTCATCCTGGGACAAGACCGGCGGCTCGGCGCGGGCGGGGGCCGTGCCACGCCCGCCGGTCAGCCGCGCCGTCACCGCCGACAGGACCGAGCCCTTGTCGCTGCGATGCTGGATCGCGTCATTGATGCGCGACGAGATCTGCGTCTCGCTGGGGGCCGCGTCGTCGTCATAATCGTGCTCACGCTCGACCAGTTCGGATTGCGGATAAGTTTCGGGCAGGGCGGGCACGATCCGGCGCTTGGGTGCGGCGGTGTCGGGGATCGCGGCGGACCCGGCCTGCGCCACACGTTCGCGCCGCGCATCCGCCCGCGCCTTGACATCGCGCGCCGCGCCCGAGGTCTTGTTCATCGCCTGCAGGACCAGCAGATAGGCGGTGGAAAGCCCGGTGCGCAGAAAGCCGCGGATTGCCGTCAGTTCCTTTTTGTCAAAGCCCAGCACGAAGGCCAGAAAGGCCAGCGCCCCCGCCGCCGTCAACAACGCCAGCAGCTTGATCGCGATCGAGGCCTTGATCGGCATGATCGACAGCATCGCGCCCATCAGCATATCGCCCAGATGCCCGCCCAGCCCGAAGCTTTGCGTCCATCCGGCAGGCGGGGTCAGCGACGTGGCATAGACCGATACCAGCACCATGGCGATGGGCAGGAAGATGCCGCGCATGATGCGATCCTCGCCCCGGTGCAGCATGAAGCGCAGGCCCCAGACCACGCCGCCGACGACCAGAACCCATGTGCCATGCCCGGTAATCATGAACAAAGCCGAGGCGACATAGGCCCCGAACCGGCCCAGATAGTTCTGCGCCGGCTGGTCGGTCGCGGACATGAAGCTGGGATCGTCGGGCGTATAGCTGACCAGCATCATCGCGATCAGCACGCCCAGAACGATCAGCCCGGCCCCCAGCAATTCCTTGCCGCGCCGCTCAAGCGCCGCTTGGGTGGACTGATCGAACAGCGGATCTCGGTGTTTTGCCTGCCAGCTCGCCATCGATTCAATCCCCTTGATACAAACAGTTCTTCAGACGGTTCAGCGACGCCTCGGTCGGGCCTGCCGGATCGACCAGCGCCACGCGGATATAGCTTTCGCCGGGATTGCCCTCGGCCGTGTCGCGCGACAGATACGCGCCGGGCAGCACCTGAATGCCCGCCTCGGCCCACAGCTTCTTGGCCGCATCCTCGCCCGAGCCTATGGAATCGGGCACGCGCAGCCACAGGAAAAACCCGCCGGCGGGCGACTGATAGCCCGGCACATTGCCCAGCACGCGGTCGGCCACGGCGTATTTCGCCTGATACAGCGCCCGGTTTTCATCGGCGTGGATGTCATCGGCCCAGGCATGGGCGCTAACGCGCTGCACGGGCAGCGGCAGCGGCGCGCCGGAATAGCTGCGCAAGCGGCGCAACTGCGTGATCTGGTCGATCCCCCCCGCCGCAAAGCCCGACCGCAGCCCCGGCAGGTTCGAGCGTTTGGACAGCGAATTGAACATCACCACCCGGTCGGCCAGCCCCATGCGGGTTGCCACGGCCAAGGCGCCGGGCGGCGGCGCGTCGCGCCAGATCTCGGAATAGCATTCATCGGAAAAGATCAGGAAGTCGTGGCGTTCGGCCAGCGTCACCAGCTCCTCAAGATAGTCCTCGGAGGCGACCGAGCCCTGCGGATTGGCGGGCGAACACAGATAGGCGATGGCCACGCGGTCCAGCACCGCCGGATCCAGCGCGGCGTATTGCGGCAGAAAGCCGGTCTGGGGCCCGGCATTGACGAACACCGCCTCGGCGCCCACGGCGGCGGCGGCGACGGCATAGACCTGATAGAACGGGTTCGGGATCAGGATCGCGGGCCTGCCGCCCGCCTTGGTTTCGGGGCACAGCGCAAGGGCTGCGTTGAACAGCCCTTCGCGCGTGCCGTTCAGTGCCGTGATGCGTGCGGGTTCGACGCTGATGCCGTGGCGGCGCTGGATCCAGCCCGAGATCGCAGCCAGCAGATCCGGCGTGCCTTCGTTCGGAGGGTATTTGCCGAATTCCGCCACGCTTTCGGCCATGATCGGGCCGGTAAAATCCGGCACGCCATGGCGCGGCTCTCCGATGGTCATGATGACCGGATCGGGCGCGGGCGAGATGCCCTGAAGAAGCGTCCGCAGGCGCGGAAACGCATATTCCGGCAGGTTCGAGAACCGCTCGGGTATTGCCATGACTGCCTCTCAGTCGGGGTCGTGTCGCCCCGTTTCTTGCCGCAAAGATACCGGCAAAGGCAGGTTGCGTCCAGCGTTTCGGGCGAATTTGCCGTTACAGCAGGGCGTGTTCGGCGGATGCCGCTGCAACCAGCAGCGCACGGTCGCCGCCGGCCTGCCCCATCAGCGAGATGCCGCAGGCCGGGTGGCCGGTCGGCAGGCTGATCGCGGGCAGGCCCAGCAGGTTGGCGATGCGGGTATTGCGCAGCGTCAGCAGGTTTTCGGTGGTGAAGAACGCGGGTTCCGTCAGCAGCCGGTCCACATCGGGCGGCAGGATCGGCGCGGTCGGCACCAGCACCGCATCATAGCCTGCGACCTGCCGCGCCCAATCGGCGCGCAGCCGCTTCAGCTTGACCCAGCCCGCGACGAAATCCGGGGCAGGCATGTCGCGACCGCCGCGGAACCGTTCAAGGATCGGGGGATACATCAGTTCGGGCGCGTCCTCGATCTGGTCGCGCCAGATGCCATAGGCCTCGGGGGCGAACAGCGTGGGCGACAGCGCCATCGCCTCGGCCACGCAGGCGGGGGCGGCATGGGTGATGCGCGCGCCCGCCTTGGCCAGACGGGCCACCGCCTCCTCGAACGCGGCGACGGGGCCTTCGCGGGCATCGTCAAAGGGCACGCCGTCCAGCACCAGAAGGTTCAAGCGGCGCGGATCGGGTTCGCCCGGATCGACGCCCGGCTGGCCGCTGAGAAGGGCAAAGATCTCGGCGCAATCCTCGACCGTGCGGGCGATGGGTCCGGCCACGTCGAAGCTGGGGCATAGCGGCACGACGCCCTGCGCGCTGACGGCGTCGGTCGTCGGCTTGAAGCCCACCAACCCGTTCCACGCCGCGGGCACCCGGATCGAGCCGCCGGTATCCGAGCCGATGGCCGCCGCCGCCAGCCCCATCGCGACCGAGACCGCCGCGCCCGAACTGGACCCGCCCGGCGCCAGCGCCGGATCGAAGCTGTTCGGGGGTGTCGCGGTTCTGGGGTTCAGCCCCAGACCGGAAAAGGCCAGCTCGGTCATGTGGGTCTTGCCCAGACAGACCAGCCCCTGCAGCGTCGCGCCCGACAGGATCGCGGCATCGCGGACCGGCGTGCGCCCGGCCAGCAGACGCGATCCCGCCTCGGTCGCGATGCCCGCGCTGTCGATATTGTCCTTCCAGCTTAGCGCCACGCCATCCAGCAACCCGCGCCGCAGCCCGGCCTTGGCACGGTCATGGGCGGCAATCGCCTCGGCCCGCGCGCGGGTGGGGGTCTGGCGGGCAAAGATGCGCGGGCCATAGGGATGGCGGGCGATCGCGTCCAGATAGGCCTCGGTCTGTTCGACCGGGCTCAGCAGCCCCGCCAGAATCGCGCGGCCCTGTTCTGCCGCCGGTGCCTTCAGCCAGTCCATGTCGGATCCCCTGCATGTGTACCGCGCAGGCTAGCGATGCGCCCGCGCGCCCGCAATGGCGCATGGACATTCGCCGCCCGCGCGGCATAGTGCAGGCCATGAAGACGGATTTCGACATTCTGGTGGCAGGCGGTGGGCTGAACGGTCCGGCGCTGGCCTTGGCCTTGGCCGATGCGGGCCTGCGTGTGGCCGTGGTGGACACCCGGCCCGCCGATGCGCGGGCGGGCGACGGCTTTGACGGGCGGGCCTATGCGCTGGCGCTGGCCTCGCAGCGGTTGCTGTCGGCGCTGGGGCTTTGGGGCGGTCTGGCCGCGCATGCCCAGCCAATCCTGGAGGTCGAAGCCACGCAGGGCGCCCCCGGCGACGGTCCCGGCCCCTTCGGTCTGCATTTCGACAGCGCCGAGATCGAGGAAGGCCGCCTTGGCTATCTGCTGGAGGACCGCTTCCTGTATCGTGCCCTGCTGGCCGCGATGCAGGGCAAGGTCACGCATCTGTCGGGCGTGTCGGTCACGGGTCAGCAGGTCGGCCCGGCGCATGTGACGGCCAGCCTGTCGGACGGGCGCAAGATCACCGCGCGGCTGCTGGTCGGCGCGGATGGGCGCGGCTCGGGCGTGGCCCAGCGGGCAGGGATCGCGCGGATCGGGCATGATTACGGCCAGATCGCGCTGGTGGCCGCCGTCGATCACGATTTGCCGCATCAGGGCGTGGCACATCAGTATTTCATGCCCTCGGGCCCGCTGGCGATCCTGCCCTTGCCCGGCAATCGCAGCTCGATCGTCTGGTCCGAGGATGCCGCCAGCGCCCGCGCCATCCTTGCGCTGGACGACGCCGCCTTCCTTGAGGTGCTGCGCCCGCGGTTCGGCGATTTCCTTGGCCCGATCCGTCTGGCCGGGCCGCGGTTTTCCTATCCGCTGAACCTGACGCTGGCACAGCGTTACGTCGCGCCGCGCATCGCGCTGATCGGGGATGCCGCGCATGGCGTGCATCCCATCGCCGGGCAGGGGTTGAACCTTGGCCTGCGTGACGTGGCGGCCTTGGCCGAGGTCATCGTCACCGCCCGCCGCCGGGGCGAGGATATCGGCACCGAAGCCGTGCTGACCCGGTATCAGGAATGGCGCAGGCCGGATGCGACATGGCTGGCTTACGGCATGGACGGCGTGAACGCGCTGTTTTCCAACCGCAATCCTTTGCTGCGCGCGGCGCGTGAACTGGGCATGGGCATGGTCGATGCGATCCCCGGCCTGCGGCGCGGCTTCATGCGGCAGGCGGCGGGGCTGCGGCTGGATCCGATGCCGCGCTTGCTGACCGGCCAGAAGCTGTAAGGGCCAGACCTGTCAGGGCCAGACCTGTAAGGGAACGCTCACGCATGCGTCAGCGTTCATGCCCGGCACGTCCAAGCGAACGTGATGTGCAACCCTTTGCGGAAACGGTATGATTTCGACATGAACATTCGATCGCTCGCCCTTGCGCCCGTCCTTGCCCTTGCCATGGCCTTTCCCGCCATGGCCGAGAAGATCCCGCTGAACGAGATCTCGCGTTATCTCAACAGCCTGAAAACCGCGGAGGCGGATTTCACGCAGGTGAACGGGGATGGCAGCATCTCGACCGGGCAGGTGCTGATCCACCGGCCGAACCGCGTGCGCTTTGAATACAAGGGCGACAAGACGCTGGTGCTGGCATCCTCGGGTCAGGTGGCGGTGTTCGACGGCAAGACGCGCGGCGGGCCGCAGCAATATCCGCTGTCGAAAACGCCGCTGTCGCTGATTCTTGCGCCGAATATCAACCTTGGGCAGGCCAAGATGGTCACCGGCTATACCGAGCGCAAGAACACCACCGTCGTCACGGCGCAGGATCCTCAGCACCCGGAATATGGCAATATCCAGATGGTGTTCACCGCGAACCCGACGCAATTGCGGCAATGGGTGGTGACGGATGAAGGCGGTCAGCGCACCACGGTGATTCTGGGTGAGATGAAGACCGGCGTGTCGTTCCCGCCGTCGAAATTCGTCATCGCCAACGAAGTTGCCCGCCGTCGATAGGCGGGCAATCAGCAGGTGTCCGGGTCTGAGCGCGCTCAGCGGCGGCAGCTTGCCAGTTGCATCCGGTAAAGCTCGGACCGGGCATTCACCCTGCTGGCTACCGTCATCAGCCACGGCTTCTGGCGGTGCGAGCCGCGGTTAAAGCCGCTGCGCCCTTCGTGATAGGCCAGATATTGCGAGGCTGCATCCAGCTTGGAAATGCCAAGGATCCGGGTCGAATCGTTCATGTACCAGCCCATGAAATCCGTGGCGTCGCGGATATTGTCACGCCGCGCGCCGCGATTGCCGGTCTTCTGGCGGTATTCGTCCCATGTCCCGTCCAGCGCCTGACTGTAGCCGAAGGCCGAGCTTTGCCGCCCCACCGGGATGATCCCCAGCGCATAGCGATGCGGCGTCCGGGCATCGCCGATGAATTTCGATTCCTGATGGATGGTCGCCATCTGCACATGGATCGGAATGCCCCAGCGCCGCTCGGTCTGTTGCATGGCGCGCATATAGGCCGGGCGCTCCGCCGCCAGCAGACATGCGTTTTCCAGATTGCGCGGTGCCTTGTAATTGCCGCCACCGCCGCAAGAGGCGACCAGCCCGACAATGGCGAGCTTCAGAAACCTGTTCATACTGCCCTCATGTAACTGCGGGGCCTGATGCTGGCCCTTCGCCTTTTTACCGCAAAGCATAGTGGAAAAAGCCGGGTGGGCGCAAATGACAAAGCCTTCAGCAGGTCTCAGCTTGGCAGGACCGAGACCGATTTGACGATGGCGTGGCAGGCCGTTCCCGGTTTTAGATCAAGCGCTTCGACCGACCGGGGCGTGATTTGCGCAAGCATCCGCTCATCCCCAAGGGCCAGTTGCACCAGCCCGCCATCGACGCGCAGCACCGTGGCCGGAAGGATATTCAGCGCCGAAAGCCCCTGCGGTGCGTCGCGCGACAGGATCACCTCATGCGCCAGCACGCGCAGCCGAAGCACCGTTCCGATATCGGCGGTGATGCCTTGCAAAAGCATCGGCCCGCCCGCCGTCATCACGCGGGTCATGCCATCGGGGTCGCGGCCCTGCACGGTGGCGGTCAGCAGCGCCCCCGCCTCGCGCGTGCCAAGACGCGGCGCAAGGTCGGGATCGGACAGGATCTGCGTCAACGGCCCGGCATGGGTCACCCGGCCCTTGTCCATCAGCACCACGGTGGTTGCCAGCCGCAGCACCTCGGGGACGGAATGGCTGACATACAGAATCGGCAGCCGCACCTGATCGCGCAGCCGTTCCAGCCATGGCATGATCTCGGCCTTGCGGCTGTCGTCCAGGGCGGCAAGCGGTTCGTCCATGACCAGCAGCGCCGGATCCGACAGCAACGCCCGCCCGATGGCCACGCGCTGACGTTCGCCCCCCGACAGCGTGCCGGGGCGGCGGTCCAGCAATTGCCCAAGCCCCAGCAGATCGACCACGCGCCCGAAATCCTGCGCCGCGCCCCTGCGCCAGCGCGAGGGGTAGCGCAGGTTCTTGGCCACGGTCATATGCGGAAACAGCCGCGCATCCTGAAAGACGCAGCCGATCCGCCGCACCTGTGGCCGCAGGTTCGTCTGGGCGTCGTAAAGCACCCGGTCGTTCAGCACGATCCGCCCCTGATCGGGCCGCATCAGCCCCGAGATCGCGGCGATGGTCGTGCTTTTGCCGCAGCCCGACGGTCCGAACAGCGCCGTGATCCCGCCCGGCGCATCGAAGCTGACATCCAGCGCAAGCCCCGGAAAGGCGTGACGATAGGCGACGGACAGGCTCATGCAGCAGACCGGGCCCGGCGCGCCAGCCATTCCGAAATCAGCACTGCCGTCATCGCGATCGCGACCGAGATCAGCACCAGCCGCATGGCCGGTCCCTCTCCGCCCGGAACCTGCAACAGCGCATAGATGGCCGATGGCAGCGTCTGCGTCTGGCCGGGAATGTTCGACACAAAGGTGATCGTCGCGCCGAATTCGCCCATCGCCTTGGCAAAGCCCAGCGTGGTGCCCGCAAGGATCGCCGGAAAGATCAGCGGCAGCGTGACGGTCAGAAAGATCCACGGACGCGGCGCGCCCAGCGTGGCGGCGGCGTCCTCAAGCTTGGGGTCCACGGCCTCGAAGCCCAGACGGATGGCGCGGACGGTCAGCGGAAAGGACATGATGGCGGCGGCCAGCGCCGCGCCCGTCCAGCGAAAGGCAAAGACGATGCCCAAGGGTTGCAGCAGGCTGCCCACCGGGCCCTTGGTGCCAAAGGTGATCAGCAGCAAATAGCCCGTCACCACCGGCGGCAGGATCAGCGGCAGGTGCACCAGCCCGCTGAACAGACCGTGGCCGGGGAAACGCTTGCGCGCCAGAACCCAGGCCACGGCGATGGCAAAGGGCAGGCTGGCCAGCGTCGCGATCACCGAAACCTTCAGCGACAGCAGCACCGCCTGCCATTCCTGCGGACCCAGCCAATCCGTCATGGGGTGACGGTGAAGCCCTGCGCTTCAAAGATCGACTTGGCCGGTTCCTGCGTCAGACTGTTCAGGAAGGCCGCCGCCTGCGCGGTATCGGCCGAGGTCGTGACCGCGCCCGGATAGGTGATCGGATCGTGGCTGTCCGCCGGGAAGGTGCCGACGACCGCCACATCCTTTTCCGCCACCGCATCCGAGCCATAGACGATGCCCAAAGGCGCCTCGCCGGTCGCGACCAGTTGCAGCGCGGCGCGGACGTTATCGGCCTGCGCGACCTGCGGTTCGACCTGCGACCACAGACCCAGCGCCTCAAGCGACTGCTTGCCATAGACGCCTGCGGGCACGGAATCGACCAGCGCCATCGCCAGCTTGCCATCGCCCAGCAGCGTCGGCAGTTGCGTCACATCGGCAGCGGCGGGCGTGCCATGGCCGATCAGCACCAGCGTATTGCCCAGCAGATCCTTGCGCGTGGCGGTGTCGATATCGCCCGATTCCTGCAGCGCATCCATCCAGTCGGTCGAGGCCGAGATGAACAGATCCGCAGGCGCGCCTTCCTGGATCTGCTTGGCCAGTTGCGAGCTTCCGGCATACGAGATCACCAGCGTGTCCTTGTGCGATTTCTGCCATTCGGTCGCGATCTCATCCAGCGCGGTCTTCAGGCTGGCGGCGGCAAAAACGGTGATCTCGTCGGCATGGGCGGCGGGGGCAAGCGCGATCAGCGCAGCAGCAATGATGGGCAAGCGCATGTCAGATATCCTTATGCGTTAGGTTCATTCCGACATAACCGGCGGAAAACCGCTGCGGCAAGCGTTATTTCCCGTCAGCCATATCCGCCATCGCCGCGCGCAGGCTGGCAAGCTGGGGGGCTTTGCGCAGCAGATCCTCCAGCGCGCGGTAATCCGTCAGGACCTTGTGGCCCAAAGGGGTCAGGACCGCGCCGCCGCCTTTCGCGCCGCCGCGCGAACTGTCGACGACAGGTGCGCTGAAATGCGCGTTCATCTCCTCGACCAGCGCCCAGGCGCGGCGATAGCTCATCTTCATGCGCCGCCCCGCCGCCGAGATCGAGCCATCCTCATGGATGAATTGCAGCAGATCGGCCTTGCCCCGCCCGAAGGTCAGGCCATGAGAGAAATGCAGACGAAGGCTAAGCCGGGGATCGTTTTCCATACCGGGCATTTTGCGCCGTTACGCGGCGTAGGCAAGCGGCTTGGGGCTATCGCACGGCAACCGCGCGGTCTAGCCTTCCGGCAGGTTCGGAGGAGGAGCGTATCATGTCGCAGGAAATCGTCATTCTGTCCGGGGCACGGACGGCCATCGGAACATTCGGAGGCAGTCTTGCCGCCATTCCGCCCAGCCAGCTTGCCGCGACCGTCACCCGCGCGGCCATCGAACGCGCCGGCATCGAAGCTCGGCAGATCGGCACGGTGGTCTTTGGCCATGTGCTGAATACCGAGCCGCGCGACATGTATCTGTCGCGGGTCGCCATGCTCGAGGCGGGCGTGCCCGACACCACCCCTGCCATGAACGTGAACCGGCTCTGCGGCTCGGGCGTGCAGGCGATCGTGTCGGCCATGCAGGCGCTGATGCTGGGGGACGCGGATTTCGCGGTGGCAGGCGGTGCCGAATCCATGAGCCGCGCCCCCTATGCCGTGCCCTCGGTACGCTTCGGGGCCAAGATGGGCGATGTGCAGATGCTGGACATGATGACAGGCGCGCTGACCTGCCCGATGGGCACCGGACATATGGGCGTCACCGCCGAAAACGTCGCCCGAGAATATGGTATCACGCGCGAGGCGCAGGATGCCTTTGCGCTGGAAAGCCAAAGCCGCGCCGCGCGCGCCATTGCCGAAGGGCGCTTCGCCGAACAGATCGTGCCGGTCGAAGTAAAGACCCGCAAAGGCATGGTGTCGTTCGATCAAGATGAGCACCCCAAGGAAACCAGCCTCGACAAGCTGTCGGCGCTGCGTCCGGTGTTTCAGAAAGACGGCTCAGTGACCGCGGGCAATGCTTCGGGGATCAACGACGGGGCCGCGGCACTGGTACTGGCACGGGCCGATGCCGCATATGCAGCAGGGCTGACGCCTGCGTTCCGTATCCTTGCCCAAGCCGTGGCAGGCGTCCGCCCCGACGTCATGGGGATCGGCCCTGTCCCTGCCGTTCAGGCCCTGCTTGCCCGCACCGGATTGTCGGTGGCGGATTTCGATGTGATCGAATCGAACGAAGCCTTTGCGTCGCAGGCCTTGGCGGTCACGCAGGAACTTGGTCTTGATCCGGCCCGCGTCAATCCGAACGGCGGTGCCATCGCCTTGGGCCATCCCGTCGGTGCCACCGGGGCAATCATCACGTTGAAGGCAATGGCCGAACTGCAACGCATCAATGGCCGCAAGGCGCTGATCACCATGTGCATCGGCGGCGGACAGGGCATCGCCTTGGCAATCGAGCGGATCTGAACACAGCGCCGATTGCGCCGTCGGCGTTTTTGGGTATTTGGAAAACAAGGAAATCAAGCGCCGCGCCTCCGGCCTCCTTGTTTTTCAAATACCCGAAAGCGTGGTTGAAGCTGTCACTATATTTGCCAGTCGGGCGAAGCGGCGACGCGCTTGCTACGTGAAACGTGCCGGGCGCTTCTGGCTGTTCGGCGGTGCGCCTGTTCAGAAGATACGCTGTCAGAAATGGGAACGGGCCGCTTCGAGAGAAACGGCCCGCGAGATCCACGGAGATGGTCCGGTTAGGGTTGGTGCCCACCGTCCCAGCCAGGGTTTACGACCCTTGGGGCTGCCCTCAGGCCACGGCCCCCCTGACTGTCCCGACACCTCTCTCCAATATCACTCTCGACACTGGACCACCTCCTTTCAATGTGTTGCCGTATGAGTTCAGCGTGCCACAGGAGGATAAACAGTCAATTAATTTGCGCGCGCTTCTGGATCAAATTTCCAACAATGATCCGGAAGGGGATCAGGGCGACTATGGCTTGGGCAAGTTTCACCAGCCAGTCCGCAACTGCCAAGGAAACCCACAATGGTTGAATGGGACCGTGGCCCAGCAGCGGAACAAGCTCATTTGCCCAAGAAACTTCATCCGACGGAAAGACGGGGGTCAGCATTGTCGAAAAGGCGATGCTGAAAAACAGGGCAGTATCGAGCACCGAGCCGACCAGGGTGGCCGCTAGGGGTGGTAGCCACCAGTTGTATTTTCGCAACTGGTTGAAGACAGAAATGTCCATCAGCTGCGCCGCAAGGAACGCGGTGCCCGAAGCGATGGCGATGCGCAGCGTGGTCTTGTCCATTCCGGCGGCGATGACCGAACAGATGATCCCGGTCACGAAGCCTGCAAACACCACCTTGCGTGCGGCGGTCGGGCCATAGACCCGGTTCATGATGTCGGTGACAAGGAAGGCCACCGGATAGGTCAGTGCCCCCCAGGTCAGCCAGTTGCCCAGCAGGTGCTGGACCAGAATGTTCGAGGCCACCACGACGATGGCCATGGCGATCACGCCAGGAAGAATGCGCATCTTGGATTCCGTTTTGACAAGGTAGCGGACACTCGGCCCCGTCAGGGGCAGCGCGCCGCTTACGCCCGCAGGGTCTGTGTTGTCAACGATTCATCACTGCGGCGGCCATCTCTACCGCGAATGCGCCGCCCAGACCTTCGGGCGTGGTGTTGGTCATCGCCAGCAGGATCAGCCCGCGCGTCGGATCCATCAGCCAGCCATGGCCATAGATGCCGCCCCAGCCCAGCGTGCCGCGGCCAAGTTCGATCCCCGCCAGCGCCGGATCCGTCAGCACCGCCCCCAGCCAAGCATGGCCCCAGCCGGGGCCGCGCATGGGATGCGGGCCCTGGATGCGATTGGCCATGGCTTGCTGGCGCAGATCCTCGGGCAGGAACGGGCCGGTGCGCAGCGCCTCAAGGAGGTGCAGCGCGGCGGATGCCGTGCCCGACATTCCGCCGCCACCCGAAGGATAGGCTGCCGGGTCGGTCGCGCGTTCGGGCAGAAAGCTGTAGACGATGCCATCCCGCGTCGGGTTGGGCACATGGGTCAGGCCCTGCATGCGCTGGGGGCCGGTGTCGGTATTGGCATAATTCGCGGCCAGCCGGGCGGGGTCGGCGTGAAAGGCCGCCTCGATCCCCAGCGGGTCGGTCACCAGATGCGCCATGGCATCGGGCAGCGGCCTGTCGCTGGCAGCTTGCACCACCGCGCCCAGCACATCGGTCGCGATGGAATAGCGCCAGCGTTCGCCGGGGCGCTGATCCAGCGGGACCGAGGCGATGCGGCGCAGGTTTTCCGCCAGCGAGATGCCGCTGTCGCCGATCCCATCCGAAACGCCTGCCTGCGCATAGGCCCCCACTGGCTGCTGGGCGAAGCCATAGTCCAGCCCCGCCAGATGCGACATCAGGTGATCCACGGTGATCGCCGGGCGCGCGCCATCCGCCAGCGCGGGCGCGAAATCCGGCAGATAGCGCGTCACCGGATCCTGAGCCGCCAGCTTGCCCTGCGCCATCAGCCGCAAGGCCGCCGCCGTCGTGAAGGGCTTTGACACCGAGGCATAGCGCAGCCATGTCGCGGGCGTCATGGCCACCCCGGCCTCACGATCCGCCAGACCGGCACTGCGGGCAAAGACCGTCTGGCCCTGCTGGGCCAGAAGCACGGTGCAGCCGACAATGCGCTGTTCTGAAATCGCGCTGTCGATGCCAGCCTCCAGCGCGGCGGTGATCTGGGGAATGGTCATTCTGCGGGCTCGGTCACGCGGTATTCCACCAGTTCGGTGCGTTGCACGAAGTTGAAATTGTCGTCGGAAATCAGGGTGATGCGGATACCCTGATCGTCATCCCAGACGGCGATCCCTTCAAGGTTGTCATATTGCAGCGGGCGCGAGGTCAGCAGCGTCTGTTCATGCGTCAGGGCCGTGTCGGACATGTCAAAACGGCGCACGCGGCTGCGAAAACCCAAAAGACCGAGGAAGTCACGCTCAAGGACGTAAAGCCTGCCATCGGGGCCGACATCGGCACCCGTCACCAGCCAGTCGCCGGTGCGGGGGATGGAAAAAGGCTGATCCCAAGTGCCATTGCGAAAGCGCCAGACCGGGAAGGGCCGGGTCGCCGCGCCCGAGCGTTCGGGGATGGTCAGCAGCGTGCCGTCATCGGTGATCGCCAGCGCCTCGAGCGAGGAGTTGCGCAGGAAATGCTTGAAGGCCTCGGGGCGGGGCAGGGGCCGGGCCTTGGCGTCGGGCGCGTCATAGGCGGCGACGCGGCTGAGCCCCTCGAAGCTGATCCAGATCGTGCCGTCGCGGCCAATGGCGATGCCTTCGCTGTCGCCGGTCCAGCCCGAGGTGAACACCTTGCCCTTGCTGTCGCGCAGCCGCGCCCGCCCGTCCGAGGTCAGCCCCTCGATCCGGCCCTGATCGTCGCGCTGCACCGCGCCCCAGCGCAGCGTGCCGCGATCGGACAGCGCCATGTAGCGCGTGCCGTGATCCATGATCTCGATCCCGGAATAGCCGCCGAATTCAGCGTCCTCGAGCTTCCAGACATAGGTGCCGACATGTTCGACCAGCGGCATTGCCCCGCGTCCGGCCTGAGGCTGGGCGGCGCAGGATTGCGACAGCGTGACAAACAGCGCCAAAAGCGACAGAGCCGCCCAGCCAAGCGGGCGGCGCTGCCAGATCCGGCCTGTTGCCGCGCCGGTTAGCGGGCGGTTCCGACGGCCTGACATTGGCGGGGCATCTCACTGAGGCGGTAGCTGCGGGGGTGGCGGTAATTCGGATCGGGCGGCACCGGCTTCACGCGGCTTGGGTCGATGCGGTTCTTGATCCATTCGGCGGCTTCCGCGCAGCCGTCACCGGGCGGGGGCGGATCCTGCTGTTGGCAGGATGACCCGCGCGGGCAGGCCAGACGCACATGGAAATGATAGTCGTGATTGTTGATGGGCCGGATCTTGCGCAGATAGGCGCGGTTGCCGGTTTCGGTCTGGCACATCGACACTTTGGCCACCGGATCGACAAAGATGCGCTCGACCCGAGGATCGCTGGCGGCGGCGCGGATGATGGCCATATGCGCCCCGCTCCACAGGGCCGAGGGTGCGGTGCCGGCGCGGTTGACCACCGATTGCGACGACAGGCTTTCGCGCTGTGCGGGCGTCAGGGTCAGGCTGCGCGGCGGCAGCATCCAGATATCGGCATCAAGGCCAAGCTGGTGGCTGGCATGGCCGCTGGTCATCGGGCCGCCGCGTGGCTGGCTCATATCGCCGATGTAAAGGCCGGGCCAGCCGACCTGCTGGGCCACGCGCGACAGACCGATCAGAAAGCCCACCAGTTCGGGATGGCCCCAGTTGCGGTCGCGCGACAGGCGCATGGCCTGCCAGCTTGGCCCGCTTTCCGGCAGTTGCGCGCCGCCGGAAAAGCAGCCTTTGGAATAAAAGCCGATGGCGACGGGCGGACCGCCGGTCGGTCCTGCGACGTGGCCAAAGACATCCTTTGCCAAGGGATCGGCGGCAACGGGCAGCGCCGTCGCCACCGCAAGCACTGCGGCGGTCATGAATTTGCGGATCACTGCTCGGCCTCTCCTGCTCTTTTGACCCAGATTAGCAAAACCAGCGAGATAAGGAACATCACGATCAGCGGAGAGATGCCAAAGCGCAGGCTTCCGCTGATATCGGTGGTCAGCGCGATCAGAAACGGCGCAAGGAAGGTCGTGGCCTTGCCGGACAGGGCGTAAAGGCCGAAGACCTCGGTCGCGCGATCGGGGGTGGTGTGCAGCACGACCAGCGTGCGCCCGGACGACTGCACCACGCCGCCCGCGCCGCCGATCACCGCGCCGCAGATGAAGAAGACGATATCGGGCAGGCGCGAGCCCGGCGCCAGCGGCATGCCCATGAAGCTGTCGCGCGTCATGCCCACCACCAGAACACAGACCAGAATCAGCGCGAAACTCGCAACGATGGTCACCGGTTTCGGCCCCCAGCGCTTGTCCGCATGCCCGCCGATCCAGCAGATCACCGCCGCCGAGACCGCAGCGACGATGCCGAAGATCCCGGTCAGGATCACCGGCCATTGCAGCACGGCGGCGGCGTAAAGCCCGCCAAAGGCGTAAAGCCCGTTCAGCGCGTCGCGCGAAAACATCGACGACAGCAGAAATGCCGCCAGCGAATGACGGTCCTTCAGGCTGCGGATCAGGTGCAGCAGATCGCGCAGCGCGGCCTTGATGCGCACCGGCCTGCGGGGGCCGGGCGTTTCGCGCACCCACAGAAAGAACGGGATCATGAAAACCAGATACCAGATCGCGGTGAAGGGCCCGACGGCGCGGGTGCCCTCGCGCGCGGCCGGGTCCAGCCCGAAGATCGGCGCAATGCCCGCCAGCGTCAGCCCGGTCGTGGCGCTTTCGGCAAGCAGCACCAGCATGATGACAAGCGCCAGCACGCCGCCCGCATAGCCAAAGGCAAAGCCCGAGCCCGAGACGCGCCCGATCTCATCGCGGGGGGCAAGGCCGGGCAGCAGCGCGTTGGTAAAGATCGCCGTGAACTCCATCCCGATCAGGCCGATGCCGAACAGGATGACGGTCAGATGCAGGTTGGGCTGGTCGGGGACCAGATACCACAGCCCCCATGCGCCCAGCATGTAAAGGCAGGAAAACAGCCAGATCCAGACCATCCGCCGCCCGCTTGTATCGGCGACCGCGCCAAGGATCGGCGCCATGATCGCGATGATGAAGCCGGTGATGGCCAAGCCGTAGCCCCACAGCGATTGCGACGCGGCGGCGGCGGCCTGAGCGTCCAGCCCCTGCGCCGCGAAATGGCGTCCCGCGACCTCGGCGTAATAGACCGGAAAGATGAATGTGGTCAGCAGCGTCGCGTATGGCTGGCTGGCCCAGTCATAGAACCACCAGCCCCAGATGCGTTTGCGTTCGATGCCGCTGGCCATGCCGGTTCCCTTTGCGCAACCTTCGCGCGCATAAGGCCAAAGCGCGCTCAGACTGGCAAGTCGTCTTTCGGATCCGTGCCTGCCAGACCGTCGATCACCGGAGGCCATGGCCGCAGCGCATCCGCCGCGATCCACGCCTGCACCCAATCCGGCAAGGGCGGGCTTTCCACGTCAAGCCCTGCCGCCGCCATCACCTGCGCAGGTGGCACCATCCCCTGTTTCGAAGTGATCGCGGCGCGCAAAAGCATGTGATTGCAGCATTCGCCCCGCCGCCACATGCTTTGTTCCATATACAGAAAACGCGCGTCCCAGCCGATATTGCGCGAGATCATGGTGAAGCGGTCAAAGCCCCGGATGCGGCGGCGATAGCGCACCGAATTGCCCGCGACGGTGATGCCCCAGCCGTTTTCGCGCAGCGCGCCGATGACGCCCGTGCGCACGGCCATGGGAATGCGGCCCAGATCGTAAAGCGTCAGGGTGCGACCGTTGTTCAGCTCGATCCACGGGTCCAGATCCCACGGCCAGCAGCGATGGGTCGAGACATGCGGATCGAACACCCCAAGCGGCGGCGCGCTTTTCCAGATCAGCAGTTCCTTGCCAAAGCGCATGATGGGATACATGGCGGCCCTCTCTTTCGCCTTCCGGGCTAAGGATCGCGGCATGGCCCGTCAATCGGGACGCTGCGGCGGGTTGCGCAAAGCCCTCCCCTCGCTTACCTGTCCAAGACAAAGGCTGGATGAGGACGCGATGGGCACGCTGTTTGAAGCATTGATGTTGATCCTGAACGTGGTGTGGTTCGTGATGATCGCCCATATCATCATGTCCTGGTTGATCAATTTTCAGGTGCTGAACCTGCGCCAGCCGCTGGTCTGGCAGATCTGGAACGGCCTGTCGCGCCTGCTCGAGCCGATCTATGCCCCGATCCGGGCCATCCTGCCCAATACCGGCGCGCTGGATCTGGCGCCGCTGATCGTCTTTATCATCATCATCATCGCGCAGCGCGCGCTCGCCAATAATGCGGGCTTCTTCTACGGGTTCTGATGTCTGCCGCCCCCCTGCTGCGGCAGGTCTTTGGCTTTGACGGGTTCCGGCCCGGTCAGCAGGAAATCGTCGAGGCCGTCGCCGAAGGCCAGAACGTGCTGGCGATCATGCCGACTGGCGGGGGCAAGTCGCTGTGCTATCAGCTGCCCGCGCTGATGCGGGACGGGCTGACGGTCGTCATCTCGCCGCTGATTGCGCTGATGCGCGATCAGGTTCGGGCGCTGACCGAGGCGGGCGTCGCTGCCGCCGCCCTGACCAGCGGCAATTCCGAGGATGAGAATGCCGAGGTCTGGCGCGCCCTGTCGGCGCGGGAACTGAAGCTGCTGTATATGGCGCCGGAGCGTCTGGCCTCGGGCGGGACGATCCCGATGCTGAAGCGCGCGGGCGTGCAGGCCATCGCGGTCGATGAGGCGCATTGCGTCAGCCAATGGGGCCATGATTTCCGCCCGGATTATCTGCGTGTGGGCGAATTGCGCGCCGCACTTGGCGTGCCGCTGGGGGCGTTCACCGCCACTGCAGATTCCGAAACGCGCGAGGAAATCGTGGCGCGCCTGTTCGGGGGGGCCACGCCCCGCACCTTCCTGCGCGGCTTTGACCGCCCGAATATCCATCTGGCCTTTCAGCCCAAGGACGGGCCACGCGCGCAGATCCTGAATTTCGCGCAGGCCCGGCGCGGCCAGTCGGGCATCGTCTATTGCGGCACGCGCGCCAAGACCGAGACGCTGGCGGCGGCGCTGAACGATACCGGCCTGCCCGCCGTCGCCTATCACGGCGGCATGGAGGCCGAGGCCCGCCGCGCCGTCGAAACCCGGTTTCAGCGCGAAGACGGGCTGATCGTCACCGCGACCGTGGCCTTTGGCATGGGCATCGACAAGCCCGATATCCGCTGGGTCGCCCATGCCGATCTGCCGAAGTCGATCGAGGCCTATTATCAGGAAATCGGCCGGGGTGGGCGGGACGGCGCGCCTGCCGAGACGCTGACGCTTTATGGGGCCGATGATGTGCGCCTGCGCCGTGGCCAGATCGACGAAGGGCTGGCGCCGCCCGACCGCAAGCAGGCCGACCACGCCCGCCTGAACGCGCTGCTGGGGCTGGCGGAATCGGCCACCTGCCGCCGGGTGGCTCTGCTGGGCTATTTCGGAGAGACCGCCGAGCCTTGCGGGAATTGCGACATCTGCGACGCCCCGCCCGAGACCTTCGACGGCACCGAAGCCGCGCAAAAGGTGCTGTCCGCTGTGCTGCGCACCGGCGAAAGCTATGGCGCGGGGCATATCATCGACGTGCTGATCGGCAATGCGACCGACCGGATCAGCCAGCGCGGGCATGACCGGCTGCCGACCTTCGGGGTCGGGCGCGACATTCCCAAGGGGCAATGGCAGGCGATCATTCGCCAGATGCTGGGCCGCGATCTGGTGCGTCCCGACCCGGAACGGCACGGCGGCCTTGCGATCACCGCCGCCGCCCATGCCGTCCTGCGCGGCGAAGAGCGCGTCACCTTGCGCCGCGATCTGGTCTCGAAGGCGCGGCCCGCGGTGGCCATCCGCACGCAGGTCGACGATGAGGACGCGCCGCTGCTGTCGGCCCTGAAGGCCAAGCGCCGCGCCTTGGCCGAGGCCGCCCGCGTGCCCGCCTATGTCATCTTTGCCGACAAGACGCTGATCGAAATGGCGCAGTCCCGGCCCCGCACGATGGACGACATGGCCCGCGTCAACGGCGTTGGCGCGAAAAAGCTGGACAGCTATGGCGAGGCGTTCTTGCAGGTGATTGCCGGCGATGTCGCGCCGATGCATCCGGCGCGCAAGGCGCTGGCCGGGCGGGCGGCGGGCGATCTGTTCGACCGGCTGTCGCAGGCGCAACTTCGCCTTGGCCGGGGTGCGGATGGCACGGAAAAGCCGCTTTCGGTCACGACCTCGGTGCTGCGCCGCATTGCCGAAGACCGGCCCCGCGATCTGACGCGCTATCTGGATGCGCCCCGGCTGGACCGCTTTGGCCCGGCCTTTCTGGCCGAGATCGAGGCCGGGAGCTAGGCGCCCCGTGCAGAACCACGCCTGCCGCGGCTATTCATGGCGCGCGGCACGGGCGCGGTCCTCGGCGCTGGGAATGCCGCCCGAACCAGGGGCCGGGACCGAAAACACGGCGCAGTAAAGCGCGGGCACAAAGATCAGCGTGACCAGCGTCCCCGCGATGATCCCGCCCATCATGGCATAGGCCATCGGCCCCCAGAACACCTGATGCGCAATCGGGATCAGCGCCAGACTGGCCGCTGCGGCGGTCAGCAGGATCGGGCGGGCGCGGCTGTCGGATGCCTCGAACACGGCATCCCACTGGCTGTGTCCCTTGCCGATCAGCACCTGAATTTCATGCACCAGAATGACCGAGTTGCGGATCAGGATGCCGATCAGAGCCAGAATGCCCAGAATGGCGACGAACCCCATCGGCACGCCAAAGGGCAACAGCGCCGCGACCACCCCGATCAGCCCCAAGGGCGCGGCGGCAAAGACGATCAGCGACAGCCGGAAGCTTTGCATCTGGATCATCACCAGCAGCGCCATCAGCAACAGCATGATCGGCACCACGGCAGCGATGGGCGCCTGACTTTCGCCCGATGTCTCGACCGTGCCGCCGACGGTGATGCGGACCTGTCCGGGCAGGGTTTGCTGATATTCGGCAACTTTGGGGGCAAGCGCCGCAATCAGCGTCGCGGGCTGGTCGCCGCTGGCAATGTCGGCCTTGACCGTGACCGTCGGCAGCCCGTCGCGCTGCATGACCAGGGGCTGTTCCGAGCCGTATTCCAGCGTCGCCAGCGAGGCCAGCGGGATCGGCGTGCCGGTCTGCGTCGCCAGTTGCAGGTTCTGGATCGAGGCCAGCGATTGCCGGTCGGCATCCGAGCCGCGCGCCAGCACGTTGATCAGGAAAATCCCGTCGCGCAACTGCGTGATCATCCGGCCCGAAAATGTCCCTGACAGCGCCCCGGCAATGTCTTCGCTGCTGATGCCCACCTGACGCGCCAGATCCTGATTGACCTGCAAGCGCACGACGCGCGCGGGCTCGCCCCAATCCAGCGAGATATCGCGCAGGCGAGGCTCGGTCGCCAGAATCGCCGCCAGATCGCGGGCCAGATCGCGCGCTTGCGCCAGATCGGGTGAACTGACGCGATACTGAACCGGCTTGCCGACCGGCGGGCCGATTTCAAGGTTCTTGATATAGATATCGGTGCCGATCAGCTGTCTGCGACTGAATTCCGCGATCTTGGCCTTCAGCCGGTCGCGCGCCGCCAGATCCGGGGTCTGGATCAGCACCTGACCCATATAGGGGCCGGGCGTCGGCACATCCATCGACAGCACGAAACGCGGCGCGCCCCGCCCGACATAGCTGGTCTGAAACAGCGTCTCATCCTGCTGGGCCAGAAACGCCTCGAGCTTGCGGATATCCTCATCGGTCTTGGCGACCGAGGCATTCGCCCGCTCGGTGATGTCGATGATGATCTCGGTCCGGTCCGAGGTCGGGAAAAACTGCTGCTCGACAAAGCGCATGCTGAAGACGGACAGCGCAAAGATCGTCACCGTCGCCATGATCGTCAGCCAGCGATAACGCATGCCAATGACCAGCACCCGGTGGAACATGCGGCGCAGCCAGCCCGCCTGTGCCGCGTGGTTCGCCATCTTGCGCGGCAGCAGCGTGGCGCCCAGCAGCGGCGCGAACAGCACGGCGACGATCCAGCTGATGGTCAGCGAAACCGCGATCACCACGAACAGCGAAAAGGTGAACTCACCCGCCGCCGAGTTGTTCAGGCCGATGGGAATGAAGCCCACGACGGTGACAAGCGTGCCGGTCAGCATCGGGAATGCGATCGAGGTCCAGGCATAGCTGGCCGCCGCCTCGCGCGACTCGCCGATCTCCAGCCGCGAGATCATGGTTTCGATGGCGATCATCGCATCATCGACCAGCAACCCCAGCGCAATGATCAGCGCCCCCAGCGAGATACGCTGCAAGGTGATGCCGTAAACGTCCAGAATGACGAAAGTAATCGCCAGAACCAGCGGGATCGTCAGGGTGACCACAAAGCCCGCACGCAGGCCAAGGCTGATGAAGCTGACGATCAGCACGATGCCCACGGCCTCGGCCAGCGCGCGGACGAAATGGCCCACGGCCTCGTCCACGACATGCGGCTGGTCAGCGAATTTCGCCATCTCGATGCCGATGGGCAGATCGCGCGAGACCGTTGCCATCACGGCATCGACCTCTTTGCCGAAATCCAGAATATTGCCGCCGTCGCGCATGCCGATCTGCAGCCCGATCGCGTCCTTGCCGTTATAGCGGAAAATCTCGCTTGGGGGGTCCTGATAGCCGCGCCGGACGGTGGCGACATCCCCGACATTGAAGAACCTGTCGCCGACGCGCAGGTTCACCGCCGCAATGCTTGCGGCATCATCGAACTGCCCGCCGACCCTGACCAGCACCTGTTCGGGTCCGGCCTGCACGATGCCCGATGGTGCGATGGCATTTTGCGTCGACAGCGTCTGCACGACCTCATTGTGGTTCAGCCCCAGCGCCGCAAGCCGCGCCGATGAGAACTCGAGGTAGATCTCCTCACTCTGGACGCCTAGAAGTCCGGTTTTTCCGGCCATCGGAATGGCCTGAACCTGTTTGCGGATGTCCTCCACCCGGTCGCGCAATTCGCGCTTGGTGAAACCGTCCGAGGTGAAGGCATAGATATTGCCATAGACGTCGCCAAAGTCGTCGTTGAACTGGAACCCTTCGAATTCCTGAGGAAATTGCGGGCGGATGTCCGACATCATATTGCGCACGCGCTGCCAGACGGCGGGCACCTGCGGGCCACGAATGGTCGGGTCAAGCTCAAGATAGACGATCGAGCGGCCCGGCATGGTGACCGAGCGGGTAAATTTCAGCTCATCGAGCTCTTCAAGCTTGGTCTCGATCCGGGTCGTGACCTGATCCAGCGTGTCGCCGATATTCGCGCCGGGCAGGGACGCGCTGATGATCATGATCTTGATGGTGAAATTCGGATCTTCCTCGCGGCCAAGGCGAAGATAGCTGTAGGTGCCCGCCAGCATCGACAGGATTAGCAGGAACCAGACCAGCGAGCGGTGATGCAAGGCCCAGTCGGACAGGTTGAAGCGCGGATTCATGGCGTGACGCTTTCCCCGACGGCCTGACCCTCGGTCAGCGAATGGATGCCGCGGATGACGATTTCGTCGCCCGGCGACAGGCCCGACGCGACGGCGACGGTATCTGCGATTGTGGTGGCGGTCTGGATCGGTTGCAGCGTGACCTTGCGGTCTTGGCCGACGCGCCAGACATGCGGCTTGCCGTCACGGGTCAGCACGGCAGAGGCAGGAACCGTCACGCCGTCCAGACTTTGCAGCACCGGGCGCGCGCGCACCAGCGCCCCCAGACGAAAATCGCCCGAGCGTTGCAATGACAGATGCACGCGTCTGGTGCGCGTGGCCGCATCCGCCACCGGCTCGACCCGCAGGATATGGGCAAGGGTGATGACGCTGGGATCGTGTTCGGACCAGATCTCGAACGGATCGCCCGGATCCAGCCGCGCCAGCATGGCGGGGGGCAGGTCGATCACCGCTTTCAGGTCGTCCTGATTGGAAAGCTGCATGATCGGGTCGCCCGCATTGACCACCGCACCCGGCGTCGCGTTCACATCGCTGATGACGCCGCTGAAGGGCGCGCGCATCTCGGCATCGCCTTCGGCATCAAGCGCGCGCACAAGTTGGGACTGCGCCTGCTGCTGGGCGGCCGTGGCGGCGGCAAGGCCGCGTTCGGCCTGCTCAAGCTGGGCGGTGGTCGCGACATTGCGGTTCGCCAATGCACGGGTGCGGCCGGCCGTGGCCTGCGCGGTGCTGAGTTCGACCGCCGCGGCATCCGCTGCCGCTTGTGCGGCGCGCACTTCGTCCTGCAGATCTTCGGGGTCCAGCGCGGCCAGAAGCTGGTCCTTTTCGACGACATCGCCGGTATCCACCAGCCGCCTGCTCAGCCGCCCCAAGGTCTGGAATGCCAGCGACACCTCAAGATCAGAGCGGATGACGCCGGGGATCGAGTGGCCTTTGGGCAGGTCATCGGTGACGATGATGCTGGCGACGGGCCTTGGCGCAGGTTCGGGCGTCGTCGTTTTGGCCCAAGGCCAGGAAAACGCCGCCACCGGCAGGGGCATCGTCATGAGGAGCGCCACGATTGCCGCCTTCATTGCGCCGCTCCGATCTGGCTGGCGTCGATGACCTGCCGGCCCGGGTAAAGCAGTTGCGACCCGGCGCCGACCACGATCTGCCCGGCGCGCAGGCCATCGGCAAGGATGACCGCATCTTCGGCGAACCGTTCGACCTTGACCGGCACAAGGGTCACGCGGCCCTGTTCATCCACGACCCAGACCGCATGATCGTCCTTCAGCGCGGCCAAGGCGGTCCATGGCACGGAAATACCGCGCCCCGCCGGAAAATGCACCGATCCCCGCACGGCCATGCCCAGCAGGTCGAGGTCGCGGGGCGGATTGTCGATTTCCGCCCGGGCCGTGACCGAGCCGGTCTGCGCATCGACCAGGGGGGCGATTTCGGTGATATGGGCCGTCATGTGCAGATCCGGAAAGTCGATGCCATGCAGCGTGACTGGCGCCCCGATCGCCTTGCGCAGCAATGCGGTGTCGGGGGTCTGGAAAACGACCTCTCGCCCCCTGGAGGACGCCAATGAAATGACGGTCTGCGCGGCGCCGACGATCTGGCCGGTTTCCGCCCGCCGTGTGGTGACAATCGAATCGGCCGGCGCGCGGATCACGGTATCTTCCACCGCGCGGGCGGCCTGATCCTGCCCCGAGCGTGCCTGCGCAAGTTCGCGTTCCGCCGCCGACTGGGCACGGTTTGCCGCATCAAGTTCGGCGCGCGTGCCGACCCCGCGTTGCAGCATGGCATCGGCGCGGGATTGCGCCTGCCGGGCCTGCGCCTCCGCGGCGATGGCGGCCTTTACCCCCGCCTCGGCGACGCGCAGCGCCTGTTCCTGCTGCAGCGGGTCGATCCGCGCCAAAGGCTGCCCCTGAACCACCGGATCGCCTTCATCGACCATGACCTCGACGATGCGACCGCCCTGCCGGAAACCGATCTCGACCGTATCGGTCGCCACGACCGTGCCGGTCAGCGCCGCGTCGAAGGTCAGTTCATCCGGCTGCACGGTCACAAGCTGGACTGCCAGCACGGTTTCCGCCCACGATATGCAGGGCAGCGGCAATGCCAGAAGAATGATGATCGGCAGACGAAGCATTGCTGTACCGTAATGTCTGAACAGGGCATCTGCCCGATAATTAGCCGTTTTCAATATAGATTGTCGAAACTTACGCTGCGCGACCGTGGTGCGGAAGGCAAGCGGCACAAATATCCGCCTGCGTTCCCGGTCGCATCGCCCGATTTTGCCACGCTTGCGCGGCTATTGGTAGCTGCGAACCAGCGCCGAGGCGATCAGCCCCCAGCCGTCCACGACGACGAAAAATGCCAGTTTGAATGGCAGTGCCACGACCGCCGGGGGCACCATCATCATGCCCATCGACATCAGGACCGCCGAAACCACAAGATCGATGATCAGAAACGGCAGTGCGACCAGAAAGCCGATCTCGAAGGCGCGCTGGATCTCGCTGAGCATGAAGGCGGGGATCAGCACGGACAGCCGGTCGGGTGCGGCGTCCGGCTCGGGGGCGATCTCGGCCAGATTGGCCAGCATTTCAGGATCGGTCCGGGTTTCCATGAAGCCGCGAAATGGCTGGATGCCCCGCGAAAACGCCTCTTCGACGGTGATGGTGCCATCGCGCAGGGGGGCGCCGGCGGTGGTCCATGCTTCGGTCAGGGCCGGGCTCATGACGAACCAGGTCAGGAACATGGCAAGGCTGACGATCAGCATGTTGGGGGGCGATTGCTGCAATCCGATGGACTGACGCAAGATCGACAGCACCGTGACGATGAAGGGAAAGCAGGTCACCATGATGGCAATGCCGGGTGCCAGAGACAGCGCCGTCATCACCGCCAGAAGGGTAATGGCATTCCGCCCGACGCCGTTGACCACCGCATCGGCCGCGGCATCAAGGCCGGGGGCATCCTGCGCCAGTGCGATGCCCGGAAGCATCATCAGGATGATCGGCAACAGACGCTTCACGATGCGGCAGCCCCCAGAATGCGCACGGCCAGACGGCTGCCATCCTCGCCTGCGGATGTCAGCTCGCCCCGGGCGATGATCCGGTCGCCGACGCAGATATCGACCCCGTCCGAGATCTCGCGGTCCAGTGTCAGAATGTCTTCGGGCTGCAACCGGGACAATTCGGCGACGGTCAGTTGCGTGCCACCAAGGCGGATGGTGATTTCGACCTGAATGTGGTCGGTGGCGATCAGGCTGGCCAGGTCTTCCATGTCACTCCTCGATGCTGAGTTCTGAAATCAGGGTTTTCATGCGTTGGATCGTCAGATCCGGGTCCAGACGGATCAAACCGCCACGGATGCGGATTTCGGCAGTGGTCGTCTGCGGATCGGCATCCGTCAAAGCGACATCGGTCATGGCGCGGTCAAGGCAGGCGCGGACCGCGTTGTGCAAATGCGGGGCACAGCAGATTTCCAGCTTTGCAGGGCCATCCTGTTGCAGCATGGCCGCAAGCTCGTGCCGGATGGCCTCCAGCAACCGCGCCTGACTGCTGGCTGCGCCCAGGGCCTCGACGATGGCGCAAAGCACCGGTTCGACCGAGGCCAGCGTCTGCTGACGCAGCCGCGCCGTTTCGGTCATCGCATCGCGCATGGCCATGCCGGTCCGGCGCAATTCGACGGCAAGCGTGTCGATATCGGCCTGCCTGCCCTGCGCAAGGCCTTGCGTCAGACCGTCCTGATAGGCCTGTGCGACATCGGCGGCCGTGGGGGGCAGATGCGCCGGGATCACGCCCTGACCAAATGATTCAAGACGCAGGGGTGTCGGGCTCATGCCGGATCCTCACGTTTCTCGATCCAGCCGGACAGCACTTTCAGGCTTTCATCCTTGCGCGATTTCATCAACTCTTTCAGTCGCGTCACGGGATCGCCCTCATCCAAAGTCGGGGAATAGTCGATCTCAGCCACGGCGGGGGACAGCGGGGGCATCGTTGCGTTTTCGGCCGCGTTGGTTGGTGCAGGCGGTCTACTGTCATCCAGCGCCGCGCGGCTTTCAGCAGCCCGTGCCCGCAGGACAGGACGCAGCAGGAAAAACACCAGAAGCAAGGCGAAGACGCCGATCAGGGCGATCTTGATCAATCCGTTCAGGTCCAGCTGCGACAGCAGGCCGCCCTGACTGGCCAAGGTGCCTTCATCCGAAAGCGTGGCAAAGGGCAGGGACTTCACGGTGATCGCATCGCCGCGACCTTCATCGAACCCGGTGGCCGAGGCGACCAGTTCGCGCAGCGATTGCAGTTCGGCCTCATCACGGGGCACCAGTTCGGCAGTGCCTTCGGCATTGGCGCGGGTGACGCCATTGACCAGAACCGCGACGGTCAGGCGCCGCGTGGCACCGGGCTGGCGGTTGACTTCGCGCGTCGTCCGGCTGACCTCGAAGTTCGAGCGTTGGCGGTTCTCGGACCGTTGTGAGCGGCTTTGGTCGCCGGAATCCTGCTGCTTTTCGGGCAGGTTTGATGCCGCCGTCACCGCGCCGGATTGCTGATTGCTGCTTTGATCCGCCGATTCCTCGATCTCTTGCGAGATCAGGGCGCGCTGTTCGGGATCGTAGCGCTGTTCGGTGACCAGTTCCGATTCGGTCACCACATCCATGTTCAGCTCAACGATGGCATTGCCGGGGCCGACATGTGCCTCAAGGATGCGTTCGACATTGCGCTTCATCTCGGCCTGCCGGTCCTCGGCGCCCAGATCGTCGCTGGAGGCAACCACGCCGCGTTCGCTGTCGATGACGCTGACCCGATCGGGCGACATGCCCGGAACGCCCGATGAAATCAGGAACTTCAAAGCTTTCGCCTGTGCCCGGCTGATGGATGAGCCATTTGTCGTCAGCGTGACCGAGGCGCTTGGCTGCGCTTCGCGCCGATAGCCGCGGGCCGTCGGAACGGCCAGATGAACCCGCGCCGTCTTGATATTGGGGACGGCCAGAATCGTCCGGGCCAGCTCGCCTTCCTTGGCACGCCAATATGCGGCGTCAAACATCTGCGAGGTCGTGCCAAAGCCCGACATGCCGTCCAGAATCTCATAGCCGGTGCCGCCGTTCGAGGGCAGACCTTCGCCCGCCAGTGTCATGCGCAGGGCATCGCGCTGGCTGGCCTCGACCCAGATCGAATCGCCGCGAATCTGATAGGGGACGCCGGATTTCTCGACAGCGGCCATGACTTCGCCCGATTGCTGCGGATCCAGACCCGCATAAAGCATCGCCATGTTCGGCCTGCCCGCCAGCCATGACAGCCCGATGATGCTGGCAAAGGCGATGGCGAATGCCGCGGCCAGAATGGCTTTCTGTTTTGCGCTTCTTTCGCGCCAATAGTCCTGCAACTTCAGCAAAACCGCCCCCTTACGAATCGGCTGGGATCAACTCATGGCTGAGTAATTGCACGGCGCCGATTAAGAATTGGTTAGCCCACAGGTGATACCAAATCGGCAGACCGATGGAGAATCACCATGTCAGATGCCGCCGCCGCCAGCACCGCCGATGCGCCCGCCAAGGGCAAATCCAAGCTGGTGCCTATCATCCTGGTCGTTGCCATGCTGGGGGCAGGCTTTGCGTCGACCTATCTGGGGTTCTGGTCGCCCATGTCGCTGATGGCCACCAAGCACGAAGAGGCACCGGCACCCGAATTGCCGCAGGTGCAGTTTGTCGATGTCCCCCAGATCGTGCTGAGCCTGTCGGGGCCCGCGGCGCGCACGCTTGTCATGACCGTCAAGCTGGAAACCGACGCCACGCACCGCCCCGAGGTCGAGCATCTGCTGCCGCGCCTTTCCGACGCCTTCAACAGCTTTCTGGCCGATGTCGACCCCTCGGCCTTCGAAAAGCGCGGCATCCTGGACATCGTGCGCGATGAGTTGGCGACGCGCGCCGTCTTCGTTCTGGGCAAAGAGGCTTTCAGTGACATCCTGATTACGGAGTTCCGCATCCAATGACGCTTTCCCAGATCCTTCAGATCGCGCTGCTGGCCTTTTCGGCGGGGCTTTCGGTCTTTTGTTTCGTACTGGCGCGGCGGTTGCGCAGGCTCAATGACCTTGAAACCGGTCTGGGCGGCGCGATTGCGGTCATGACCAGCGAAATCGGCCGGCTGGAGCGTTCGATACAAGCCGCCAAGGCCGAAGCCACCCGCGCCACGCAAGGTCTGGCGGGCGAAATCGAACGCGCCAAAGAGGAACGAGCCTTCTGGCTTTTGCAACAGAAGTTCTCGGCCGGGGCGCAGGCATCCGCGCCGCGCCTGCAACGTCGCCGCCGCCGGGCCGAGGTCTCTGCCGATGCGTAAACATGTGCTTTCCGTGCTGGGCGGCGTGATGGTGCTGGCCGCCGCGACGCAAGCCGTGATGTTTCTGGATGGCCGCGACCGGATGCGCGCCCATGCCGAGCCGGGCGCGCTTCTGTCGGGCTGTACCGATGTCCCGGAAGCCGTCGCGCTGGCTGACACCTTGCGCCAGCGTGGCCTGCGGATCGAGCGTTACATGCAGGATATCGACCGCCGCAAATCCGAGCTTGCGGTGGCCGAAAAGCAGCTGACCGACAAGCTGATCGAATTGCGCAAGCTGCGTCAGCAGATCCGCGACCACGATACGGGCAGCAGCCGCGCGCAGAACGACGATATCGCCCGCATCATCGCCCTTTATGACCAGATGAAGCCCGAACAAGCTGCCATGGTCCTGTCGAACCTGCCGCCCGATTTTGCGGCGCAGATCCTTGCCCGGGTGCAGCCTGAAACCGGCGCGCGCATCATGGCCTCGGTCGATCCGGGGCAGGCCGCGCTTTTGACCTCTTACATGGGCGCGGTGCGCGCCAGGGGAATGAACCCATGATCGGTCTTGTCGGAATCGTCGTCACCTTCGCCATGGTCTTTGGCGGCTATCTGCTGGCCGGGGGCAAGCTTGGCGTCATCATGCATTCGCTGCCCTATGAGATGATGATGATCGGCGGCGCGGCTGTCGGGGCCTTTCTGCTGTCGAATGAAATGTCGGTCATCAAGCAGTCGCTGGGCGGGATCGGCCGTTCGGTCAAGGGGCCGAAATGGCATGAACAGGATCTGCAGGATGTTTTGTGCCTGCTGTTCCAGCTGCTGCGTATCGCCCGCGCCAATCCCGTCGAGCTGGAGGGCCATATCGAAGATCCGGCGAATTCCCCCATCTTTCAGACCTATCCCAAGATCCTTGCCGACGCGCAGGCGGTCGAACTGATCGCCGATACGCTGCGCTCGGCCAGCCTGAATTACGACGACCCCTATCAGGTCGAGGAAATGCTGTCCCAGCGCATCGGCCTGATGAACGAAGAGGCCATGCATGCCCCGCACGCGCTGCAGAACATGGCCGACGCGCTGCCGGCGCTTGGCATCGTCGCCGCCGTTCTGGGCGTCATCAAGACCATGAGCGCGATCGATCAACCCCCCGAGGTGCTGGGCAAGATGATCGGCGGCGCACTGGTCGGCACCTTTCTGGGCGTGTTTTTGGCCTATGCGATCGTGGCGCCCTTCGCGCAGCGACTGCAGGCCGTGATGAAACAGGATCAGTCCTTCTATGATGTCATCAAATCGGTTCTGGTCGCGGGCCTGCACCAGCACGCCACCAACCTGTGCGTCGAGGTCGGGCGTCAGTCGGCCCCCGAACATGTCCGCCCCAGCTTCGGCGATCTTGAAAACGCGCTGCGCGATCTCAAGAGGGCGTCTTGATCGGGGCGCTGATGGTCGCAGCAATCCTCAGCGGTCCCGCCGATACGGTGGCGACCGCCGATCCGATGATCGCCGAGATCACTCAGTGGTTGCTGAACGGCGATCCGCTGCCGGTCGATCTGAACGCGCGGCTGCGCCAGCTTGAACCGGCCGAGCGTCTGCGGGCGCTGGTCTTTCTACGCCGTTCGGGAATGCTGTCGGGCACAGGCTGGACGGCGGATCAGATTCTGGCCCCTGCAGAGGCAAAACACGAATGAGCATCGCCGAAACCGTTCCCGCCACGGGGCTGCCTGTCCGGTCGCTTGCGATCACGGCAGGCCTTGTCATCGTTGTGCTGTCCATCGTGCTGCCGCTTCCCGCCTCGGTGCTGGATGTCGGCATCGCGCTGTCCATCGCCACGGCCACGCTGATCCTTGTCATGGCGTCGCTGGTCGAAAAGCCCACGGATTTTCAGGCGTTTCCTGTTCTGCTGCTGGTGTCGCTGCTGATCCGGCTGTCGCTGAACGTGTCGTCGACGCGGCTGATCCTGACGCATGGCCAGAACGGCCCCGATGCGGCGGGTCACGTCATCAACGGTTTCGCGGAATTCGTCGCCGGAGGCTCGATTCTGGTCGGGCTGACGGTGTTTATCGTCATCGCCTTGGTCAATTTCATGGTGATTACCAAAGGCGCGGGCCGGATGGCCGAGGTTTCGGCCCGGTTCGCGCTGGACAGTCTGCCCGGCAAGCAGTTGGCCATCGATGGCGACCTGAACTCGGGCGCGATCGACCACGAAGAGGCCAAACGCCGCCGCATTCAGGAACAGCGCGAGATCAGCTTCTACGGCTCGCTGGATGGTGCGTCGAAATTTGTCAAAGGCGATGCGGTGGCCGGTCTGGTCATCATGTTCATCAACCTGTTCGTCGGCCTTGCCGCCGGGGTTCTGGTGCATTCGATGCCGATCGGCGAGGCGCTTTCGACCTATTCCAAGCTGACCATCGGTGACGGGCTTGTGACGCAGATCCCGGCGCTGATCACCTCGATGGCGGCGGCCTTGCTGCTGTCGCGCGGCGGGGCCACGAATAACACGGCCGACCTTCTGTCCAGCGACATGATGGCCAATTGGCAGGTTCCTGCGGTGGCGGCCGGGGGGCTGATGCTGGTGGCGATGATCCCCGGCATGCCGTTGGGGATTTTTCTGACGCTGGCGATCGGCCTGGGCGTTGCGGCCTGGGTCATCCGCAAGCGGCAGCTTGCCACTCCCGAGGTTGAAAAGGCCGAGGCCGAACAACAGCCTGCCTTGCCCGCCGCCACATCGCGGATCGGCGATGTGCTGGATACCGAAGAAATCAGCGTCGAAATCGGTGCGGGCCTGATCATCAGCGCGCTTGATCAGGGACGCGGGCTGGGCCAGCGGATCAACAACCTGCGCCTGCATGTCGCCCGCAGCTGGGGCGTCATCCTGCCGGATGTGCGCATTACCGACGGCACGGGTTTTGCGGATGGCGAATATGTCATCAGGCTGCAGGGCGTGGTGCGCGGTCGCGGAGTGCTGTTGCCTCAGGCGGTTCTGGCGCTGGGGCCGGAAGACATGTTGCGCGACATTCCCGGCCAGGAGGTGCGCGAGCCGGTCTATGACAGCTCGGCCAAATGGATCAACCCGGATCGTCAGGAAGACGCGGCCATCGCCGGTGCCACCGTCGTCATCCCCATGGAGGTCTTGTCGACCCATCTGATGGAGATCGTCAAATCCAACCTCTCGGGGCTGCTGACCATGTCGCTGATGCAGCGCATGATCCGCGAATTGTGCAGCATCTCGGACACCCACCGCGCCGAGCTGAACCAGCGTTTCTTCGACGCCATGATCCCCGACAAGGTGGCGCCGGAAACCCTGCTTGCGGTGCTGCGTGGCCTGCTGGAGGAACGGATCTCGATCCGCAATCTGGTGCTGATCACCGATGCCGTCCACGAATCGCGCACGGCACCCACGCCCGAGGCGATCTATGAACTGGTGCGCAAACGCCTGCGCGGCCAGATCACCGAACAGTTTTCGACCCCGGACGGATATCTGGACATCCTGCAGTTGCACCCGCAATGGGAGGCCGAGATCGCCCGGGCCGAGCTTGAGGCTGGCCGCACCGGCAGCGCGCCCGTGCCGCAATTGCAGCAGCGGCTGGTCGAGGCGCTGCGCAAGGTTCAGGCCGGGCTGCCTGCCGGGGCCGACCCGGTCCTGACCGTTCCGGATCATCGCCGCCGGCTGATCCGGATGATGCTGGGGGCATCGGGGGTGGCGGTGCCGGTCATGGGGCTGGATGAGATCGACCCCATCGCCAAGATCCGGCTGATCGGAACCGTGACGCCATGACCGATCTGCTGGCCGATCCCGCGCTTGCCCGCCTGCTTTCGGCTCTGGTCCTGACATATTGCCGTATTCAGGCCTGCCTGATGGCGCTGCCCGGCTTTTCCATGCGGGTCGTGCCTGTCCGGGTTCGGGTCGCCGTGGCGATGTCGCTGACACCCCTGCTGGCGATCCACGCCCAGACGCCCGTCCAGATCGACACGCTGCCGACGCTGGGCATGCTGGCCGCGGCCGAGATCGTGACCGGCCTTGCGCTTGGCGGACTGGTGCGGCTGTTTGCCTTTGCTTTGGACATTGCGGCATCGGCCATCGCGGCGACCGCGTCGCTGTCGCAGATCATGGGCGTCGCGAACGAGTTTTCGCCCCATCCCATCGGCAACCTGATGCACCTTGCGGGCTTGGCGCTGCTGATGGCGATGGGCTTTCCGATCCTGATCTGCGACCTGCTGCGCGAAAGCTTTCTTCTTCGCCCGGTCGGTGCGTGGCCTGATCCGGCACAGATCCTTTCCGCCGGGATTGCCCTGATCCAGCGCAGTTTTCTTCTGGCCATGCTGATGGCCGCGCCGTTCATTCTGGGCGGCTTTCTGTTTCAGGCGCTGTCCGGTATGGTCAGCAAGGTGATGCCTGCCCTGCCGGTGATGTTCATCGCAGCACCCGGCGCGATCCTGCTGGCCCTGCTGGCGCTGACGGTGCTGACGCCTTCGGTGCTGTCGATCTGGGCCGAAGCGGTTTTCAATGTCGTCGAATTCGATCTGCCATGAGCGAACAGGACGAAGATCGGCAATACGAAGCCAGCGAGCAAAAGCTTCGCCGTGCCCGCGAAGAGGGCGATATCCCGCGCTCGACCGAACTGGGCGCGGCGCTGATGTATCTTGGCGTCTGGCTGGCATTCTTGCTGGCCGGGGCGCGGCTGGTGCCCGACTGGCTGGATATGGCGGCCCGCGCGCTTGGGGCGGAACGCTGGCCAGATGGCCGGGGTCAGTCGATCATGGATCTGTCGCGCGGCATCGCGGGATATGCTGGCGGCGCGGTGCTGGCCTTCGTCGCGATCATCTGCGTGCCGATCATGCTGGGGCTGGTGGTGCAGCGCTCGGTCGTCTTTACGCCCAAGAAGCTGCTTCCGGATCTGAAGCGGATCGATCCGATGAAGAATGCCGCGCAGAAATTCGGCAAAAGCGGGCTTGTGACCTTTGCGATCTCGGTCGCGAAGGTCATCCTTGTCGGGATCGGCGGCTGGTTGCTTTACGCATCGCTGCTGGGTTGGATGATGACATCCGAGGCGATGGCCGATCTGCAATGGGTCAGCGGGCTGGGCACGATCCTGCACCAGGCATTATGGCTTGCGCTGGGCATCGGCATCGCCTTTGCCGCCATCGACATGCTGTGGAAACGGCTGGAATACATGCGTCGCCAGCGCATGTCCCGCAAAGAGCTTCAGGATGAACACAAGGACAGCGAGGGCGATCCGCATATGAAATCCGCCCGGCGTCAGAAAAGCGTGGATATCGTGCTGAACTCGATGCTGGCCGATGTGGAAAAAGCCGATGTGGTCATCGTGAACCCGACGCATTACGCCGTGGCGCTGGAATGGAAACGCGGCAGCGGCCGCGCGCCGGTCTGCCTTGCCAAGGGCGTCGATGAAATCGCCGCGCGGATCCGCGAACGTGCGCAGGAACATCAGATCCCGCTTTGGTCCGATCCCCCCTGTGCCCGAGCGATCCATGCCACCGTCGAGATCGGCGCAGAGATCAGATCCGAACATTTTGCACCGGTCGCAGCCGCCATCCGCTTTGCCGAGGCGATGCGCAAAAAAGCCAAGTCGGGCTGGGGCGGCTTTCCGCTGCCAAAAAGCAAAGGCGGATCATGAGCGCGGACAGACGCAAACTTGCCGGGCTGCGACATATCGCCCAGCTTCGTGCCGATACGGAAATGCAGCGGCTTGCGCTTGTCCGCGGTCAACTGGACGCTGCCACAGCCAGGGTGGCGGGCATCCGCGATGCCTTGCAGGATCTGTATCAAAACGACGCGCCCTTTTCGGTCGAGCAATCCCGGATTGCAAATGCCCTGGCCGGCAGCCACGCCCGCGCCTTGCTGCAGGCCGAAGCCGAGGTTAAAAAAATCGCCTCCAGTCATGAGGTTGCCACAAACCTTGCCCTGCGCGAATTTGGGCGCAGTCAGGCGTTGAGGCAACTGCAAGACAACCTGACTCGCCAATCGGCGAAACACAGCCGACGATCGGAAGATTTAACGTAACGTTAATATTATGAAAACAGCGCCTGCTGGAGATAAAATAAACTTGCTACGTGGCTGCAGAACAACGATTCTGGACAGGTCACAGCACGCCCTTCCGACAAGACCAGACCTTTCACAATTTGCTGAGGCTTCTTGTCAAAATTAAGCCTATCGGTGCGTTAGGCGGTTGAAAATTCTGCAATAATGTCTGTCAACGGTCTAAAATTGCTAAACATTTTTAATTTTCCGGTCAACTACCATACATTTCATTAGTCAGACTAAGGCTATATCAATCAGGGGTTGATTGAGGCCCTCTTGCCTGTTTCACAAGCAGCACATCCGGTCCCCGGAGAAGCTGGGCTGGCTGTCGTATTCCTGTCATCCGCCTTCTGCGCGGTAGCATGGTCTTTGCAACCGGAAAGCATCAGAATATGAGGGGGTCCGACCTGGGCAAAAGCGGGATGCGCCAAGCGTCATGCGGCGCTGAGGCGGATACAAGTTGTTTATCGGTGTGGAGATTTGATTTCATGGTGCGAGCGCTTCCCGTGACCAAAGGCCGTAAGTTCCAGCAGGTTCTTGAGGGCGCACGGACCATCTTCCTCCGGGACGGTTTTGAAGGCGCCAGCGTCGATGACATCGCGCGCGAGGCAAGCGTCTCGAAGGCGACGCTTTACAGCTATTTTCCCGATAAGCGCATCATGTTCATCGAGGTGTTCCGCAGCGAACTGGCGCGGCAGGCGGCGGATGCCAGCGCGCTGGTCGAGGTCGATCTGCCTGTGGAACAGATCCTGCCCTTCATCGCCCAGATCATCTCTGCGCATATGGTGTCGGATTTCGGCCTGCGCATCTATCGCGTCAGCGTCGGCGAATCCGAACGCTTCCCGGCACTGGCAAAGGAATTCTACGAGTCGGGGCCGGTCCTGCTGCGCGAGCAGCTGATCAAATATCTTCGCCATTGCGTCGCCCGAGGCGAGCTGCACATCCCCGATTTTGAACTGGCCGCCGACCAGTTGATCGAACTGTGCAGCGTCACCGTGCATGATCAGGCGCTGTTTCTTGGCCCGGATTCGGTCGATAAGTCCACCTTGCGCAAGGTCAATCAGGCGGCCGTCAGCATGTTTCTGGCCTATTACGGTCGGGGCGGGTCGATCTTTCCTGCCGCCGCCGAGTGATCTTTCCACAGCCGCTGCGGCAGCCATGTCACGAATGCGTCGCGACGTGCGCCGCCTGCTTCATTTTTCAACCGCAGCGCCCTAAGGTGTCGCGATACGATTTCTGATGCTGGATGAACCTTGCGATGATCCGACCTCTTCTTGCGCTTGCAGCCCTTGGCCTTGTGACGGGGTGCGCCCCGGCCCCCGCCCCGGCCCCCGAGCCTGTCCCGGCGATTCAGCCGGTCCCCGTGACGCCCGTGGCTGGCATCAGCGGGCTGGAATCGCGGGAACCCGACGCCTGCCACGCCAAGGATTACATCTCGGCGCTTGGCCAGTCGGGCACGGTGATCCCCGGTCTGGGCATCACCCGCGAATACCGCGTCGTCGAATATCGCGGCATCGAGCCGCAGGAATATGATCCCCTGCGCATCGTTTTCCGGCTGGACGCAGCGGGCAATATCTACAACATCGATTGCGGCTGATGATGCGCGCGCTGCTGTTCATCCTGCCTGTTCTGGCACTTGCCGCCTGCAAGCCGATGGCCGAGACGCCACCCGCAGATCCCGCCGCCGACGACAGCTGCGGTGCCGCCCAGCTGCAAGGGCTGGTCGGGCAATCGAAAAACGTGCTGAGCTCGATGACATTGCCCAAAGGCAGCCGCGTCATCGGCCCGAACGATGCCGTGACGATGGATTTCCGTCCCGATCGCATGAACATCGAGATCGGCACAAACGACCGCATCTCGCGCATCGGCTGCTATTAAAGCATCAGCGGGGCGCGGCTTTCTGCGCCCCGACATCATGCGCTGCTTTGCAATTATAGGCGCGCCAAAGGTCAAGCCCGCGGAAGAAGCTGTTAAGCGGTGGCTTGTCACGCGAGAACAAGCGCAAGCAGCGGGGGTGATGCCATGAGACGGGGCAACACCATCGGCGCGGTTGTCTGCGCTGTCGCGTGGCTTGATCCTGCAAACGGGCATTGGCACAGTGCACGAGGCAATATCTTCGCAAAGCCCGACCGCAGCGCCCACCACAAGGCTGGCGGAGGTAGGGGTTGCGTCCTCGCCGACATGTTGTTTGCAACATAACAGTCGCTCAGTATTGCGTTTCTTTTGGGAACGGGGGCTGACACATGGCCGGACCGCAGTTTTTCCACCTTCAATCCTATTCCCGCAAGCCCAACAAAGCCGGGCAATCCATCGCGCAGGTGCCGGGCGAAGCCGCCCGCTTGCCGGAATTCTCCCAGCATGTGCCGGAACCCAAGCCTTGCCGGGTGATTTTCGGGCTCTCGCCCGCCGAAGTTCAAACGCGCCATGACGAGATGGTCGCGGCGGGCCGGTGCGAGGTCACGCTCAAGGACGGCACCACGGCAATTCGCGGCATCCGCAAGGACCGCCACACTCTGATGACTGCCGTGGCTTCGTACCCGGATAGTGCCCCGCGGCGTGGTGTAGGAGCGCCGACCCTCGGAGAGGTCAGGGCTTGTTCAGGTGGCCACGGCGGGCAGCCTGACGGTTGGATTGTCGGTCACACGGGCGAGCGTTTCAAGGCTCAT
>NZ_WMII01000018.1 GCF_009711265.1 Paracoccus shanxieyensis
AAGGTCTCGCAACCCGAAACTTGTCCGAAGATCGACGGTGACCGCCAGCGTCACCAACGGCCGCGCGCTGCGCTACGCCGAAGGCTCCGCGCGCGGCCTCCTACACCATGTGTTGGGACACTGCCCGTACCCGTATCTGACCACGCAGATCAACGCCGATCCGGAAGCGCTCGCCGACTATGACGCGTGGGTCGTGCGCAATGTGGCCTAACTTCGGGGCTTTCTGCCGACCGGGATGACGTTCGTGCCGATCTGGAGCATTTTGTCGCCCTGCGTGACCGCCTTGTAATTCATCTTGTCGATGGGCGGTCCCAGCCAGTCATCATCGCGCCCGAGGGGCAGGAAATCCGGCCATGGCGGGCGGCGGGGCTGCATGAGCTTGCGCACTATAATGGTCGGATGTACCGAGTGATGGCGCGGGAATGAGGCTCAGTGGAGCGCCAGCAGGTCTTGCCCAAGCTGATGCAGCGATATGACCTCGATCCCGTTTGGCAGCGGGAAAGCTTCGGTGCCGGGATAGATCACGATCCGCCGCTCGGGTTGCAGGTCTTCACAGGCCGAATGGAAGCCGCGCTCGACCTTGGGGGCGAGGTTGCGTTTGACCTCAATGGCCCAGACCGCCCCGCCCGGCAGGGTCAGGACCAGATCGACCTCGGCCCCTGCGCCGCTGCGGTAGAATTGGGCCTGCGTTCCTTCCGGCATCGTGGCGTGCGCCGTTTCGATGACGAGACCTTCCCAGCTTGCCCCTGCGACGGGGTGGCCCAGAACGTCATCGAGTGATGTAAGCCCTAAAAGGGCGTGCAGGATGCCGGTGTCGCGCACATAGATGCGGGGCGATTTCACCAGCCTTTTGCCGATATTGGCGTGCCAGGGCCCCAATCGGCGCACCAGCATCAGATCGACCAGTAGGTCGAGATAGGAAGCCACGGTCTTGCCATCGACACCAAGCGCTCGGGCGAGTTCTGCCCCGTTCGACAGGCTGGATTGCCGGTGAGCCAGCATGGTCCAGAACCGGCGCAGAGTTTCGGCGGCGATGCGGGGGCCGAGCGCAGGAATGTCGCGTTCAAGATAGGTGCGGATAAAGTCGCGCCGCCAACGCAGGCTCGCTTGATCGTCACGGGCGAGGAAACTGTCGGGGAAGCCGCCGCGCAGCCATAGCTTATCCAGATCGGCCTGCGGCACCTCGGTCGCATCCAGAGGCGCAAGCTCGGCATAGGCGATCCGGCCCGCCAGCGTCTCGCCCGATTGGCGTAGCAGCTCGATAGAGGCCGATCCCAGCAGCAGGAAGCGACCAGACCGCAGCCCCTTGCGCCGCCCCCGGTCGATCAACCCGCGCAGGTTCTGGAACAGGCCCGGCATGCGCTGCACTTCGTCAAGGATCACCAGCTTGTCCTCATGCGGCGAGAGGTAGAGCTCGGGGTCTGACAGCTTTGCCAGATCGGCGCTGGATTCGAGGTCGAGGTAGATCGAGGGACGCTCGTCGCCCAGCTCCTGCGCCAAGGTTGTTTTGCCAACCTGTCGCGGCCCCAGCAGGGCTACTGCGGGGCTGTCATCCAGAAGGGATTTAAGGGTGTCGGCTATGCGGCGCTCTATAATCATCCTTGCAATTAGGGAGTTTTATTCCCGATTTGCAAGGTTAAATGCGGTCCGGCAACGTGATTTCTGCCTTTGCCCAGAACGGCCCAAAGTCAGCATCAAGTTCACGCAGGATGACCAGCAGCTCGATCACATCCAGTCGACGCTCGCCTAGCTCGTACTTTCCCACAAAAGAAGGCGGTTTGCGCAGCTTCTCCGCCAACTCGGCTTGCGACATGCCTCTCTTGTTCCGAAGAGCAACCAGTGCCTTCAGAAAGCTACGATAGGCATCTGAGTGAACGCTTCCAGCCAAGTCCCGCCTGCCGTTGAAAAATCGACAGGTCAGCTACTCCGGCTATAGGATTACCCCCAAAATGGGGGTGCAATGTTCAGGTCAGTGCCTTCGAGCGCGGTGGTCCGACCGATGGGAGGGGAAAGCGTGAGTAAAATGGAACCTTGGCCGCAAGCCGCACCCGCCGCAGATCGGCACAACACCATGCATGCCCAACTCCACGTCTGGCGCGGCGAAGTCGTATCTGTCGGCGACCGGGTCAACAAGCTGATGGAGGGCGTGGCATGATGCGGCGCGAATTTTTCACGGGCGCTGCGGGCCGATGCTGGGCGCAGGGGCGGGTTCGTCGCTGTCTCTGGCGGGCATCGGGGCCGACAAGGCGGATACGCCTATTCTGGTGATGTATCGGCGCTATGTGGCTCCGACCGATCAGGCGGCGGTGCATGTCTGCGGGTCGAACATGAAGACGCTGAGCTGGACCGGCTTTTCTATCAAGAGCGGGACCAGATTGAAGATGCGATGATGGCAATGCCGTCCAGTTGCGCAGCGGATTTTGCCGCGAAGCTCATGGTCGACACCTGCGAGGGATCGATATTTTCTGACACTCAGCGCGGCAATCTGTGGGTGGAGGCGCGGCAGCTCATCGCGGGGCGGGCAGGAACCGGCGGCAGGTGATGATCGCCGGGCCGGTTGCGTCACTGCTGCCCGTGGTTCCCGCGCTGACAAACACAGAAACGCCGGTCATGGCGCTGTTTCGTGAATGGAAAGTCGCTTTCGACAGGGTGGAGGATCTTGTAACCGACGGCTGGCCACAGGCTCGCATCAATGCTGAGGTCGATGGGATAAACCGCATTCTGGACCGGATGATAGGCGCGCCCAGCCGCGATGGCCGGGACGTGTGCGCCAAGCTGACCGCGTTCACCTGTGACGGTGAGTGCTTCTTAGATGATGATGGTCGGCTATCGCGCTTGATCTTGGCGGATGCGCGAAGTGTCTCGAACAGTGGTTGCGTTATTGACGGAGGTAAGGGGTGATGATATCCTCGGTCAACAACGGAGGCTAAATATGCTGACTATTACTGATTTTGACGAACATATCGGACTTACCCGCTATGACGCTGAGAACTGGCGTCGTCGTGTAGGGCTGCTGACATCCTACAAGGCAACGACAGCAGGCAAGGCGCAGGAATATTCGCGTGAGAATGTCTTGGAGCTGGCCGCAACGGCTGCATTCGTCAAATCCGGGATGCAGCCCAAGGCTGCGATTGCCTATGCGAACAGCCTCATTCGCGCGAGCAAGATTGGGACGGTCCAGGAATGGTTGATATTCCCTGCCGGAGACTATTCGGCGGGCATTTCGACCGACAACCCCACAGCGGAGTCCCTGCGTGAGATGTCAGCAAAATCCGCGACCGGCGCTGTTGTGGCGATCCCGCAAAGGCAGATCGTTGAGCGGGTTGATGCTCTTTTCTCGCAGCTGCTTGGTGGGTGAAAATGCTGACGTCAAAGAAGGTCGACTTCGGCGATTTTGTGGGCAGCATGGAGTTCTTCACCGTTGATGAAACGGTGAAGCGCACAGCGTTGGAGCATGTCATTCGCCGCGATCTTTACATGGCTGACGATAGCGAGCCGGGCGGCATGAAGCTTGTGAAACGCGGCAGGGCTTTCAAGGCCAACCTGTTCTCGGTGCCGCGCTGCTATTTGCCGATGCCATAATGATCGTGTGATCTGGGAGTTTCTGGATGTCCAATGTTCGACCAGTGACCGCAGCAAAGCATGTCGTCTCGTCATTCCTGCGCGATGCCCGCGATGCGGGCTGGTCGCAAGCTGCTGTCCAGCTCAAGCCAGACGGAACTCTGATGCTTGACGTTCGGATGGATGATGTACCGGCGGCAGACGCATTCGAAGCCGCCAATCTGCGGATGGGTAAATGACCCGAAACAACCTGCCTGCCTATGTTTACGCGGATCGCGGATACCTGCGGTTTATCCGGCGTGCGCGCGGGCAGTCGGTGATGATGAAGGAAGAACCCGGCTCGCCTGAATTCTGGGATCACTATAACCGCCTTTTGAAAGGCCGCGAGCCGATCCCGACAAAGCGCACCTTCAAGACGCTGCGGCTAAGCTATGTCGAAAGTGACAGCTTCACGCAGCTAAAGCCGCGCACGAAGCAGGATTATCAAAAGTACATGGACCATATCATGGAGATATGGGGGGATCTGGATCCGCGTAAGGTCGAGCCGCACCATGTCTATAAGCTGCATCAGGCCAATCGCGACAGGTGGCGGCAGGCGAATTATTTGGTTCAGGTACTGGTCGTGCTGCTGAACCATGCCCGCTTGATCGGCTTTCTGAACAAAGAGCATGGCAACGCTGCTAAAGGCATCCCGCTTTTCAAGCAGCCAGGCGAAGGCTGGGAACCTCGGCCTGATGATGTGCGCAGCGAATTTGAACAGCTGGCGACGCCCCGCGCGCGTTTGGTTTACGAGCTCTCGATAGGGCTGGGCCAGCGCATCGGCGACACGCTGAAAATCCGCTGGGACCATATCAAGGACGGGGAATACGACTTTACCCAAGGCAAGGGCGACAAGCCACTTACCGTCCCTCTGACCAATCGGCTGATCGCTTTCCTAGCGAATGTCAGGAAAGAGGGCCTGACCATCATTTGCGGGCGCGATGGACGGCCTGCGGATTATCGCACGGTCACGCAGGAAATGCGCAAGGTTAAAGACGCGATGACGCATCCTGACGCGCGCACCTATGTGACCCACGGCCTGCGGAAGAACGCGACCATCGAGCTTTATCAAGCCGGGTGCGACGACGAAATGGTCAAGGCCGTCACGGGCCATTCCGGCGCTGAAATGCTGAAAAAATACGGCGGGCGCGTTCGGCAGAAAGAGCTGGCGCGGCGTGCGCAAGACGCCCGAAACCGTGCGGAACAGAACAAGGGCGGAACGTGAATGTTTCAACGCCTGTTTCAAAGAAAGGTCCAGATGATGCAAAACATCCGGCAAGCTGTTGATTTTATTGGAGGCGGGTACCGGAATCGAACCGGTCTTCACGGATTTGCAATCCGCTGCGTAACCTCTCCGCCAACCCGCCGGAGCCTTGCGTTTGCTATGGTTTTCGTGCGGCGGGGTCAAGTGGGTTATCGGGGCTGCGGCAATATTCGCCGCGTGGCTGTTCCGGCGCGGACGTTCAGGCGCGGGCGTTCGCGCGCGGCGGGCGGTTACGGTCAGGGGCGGCGGTGATAGATATAGTCCCGGCGGAACGGATAGTCGGCGCCCGCGCCCGGCAGGTCCGAGGGCTGGGCCTGGCCGTCTGGTGGGCCGTCCGGGCGTGTCAGCAGGATCTGGTAAAGCGATGTCCAGCCTTCCTCGAAGGCAAGGGCGCAGCCGGCAAGATACAGCCGGAAGGCCCGCAGCACCTGCGCCGCGCGCTCGGGGGGCATGGATTTCTGCAAGACGGCCTCGGCTTCGGGCAGCCGGGCCTCTAGGTTGTCGGACCAGCACCACAGCGTGCGGGCGTAATGCGGACGCAGGTTTTCGGTATCGACCATCTCAAGCCCCGCCTGCGAGGCGATGCGGATCGCGCGGCTGACATGCATCAGCTCACCACCCGGAAAGATGAACTTCTCGATGAAATCGCCCAGATGGCCACCGACCGTGGCATCGTCAAGCCCGGTCACGGTGATGCCGTGGTTCATGGCGATGCCGCCGGGGCGCAGCAATTCATGGATGCGCTGGAAATATCGCAGCATGTTGGCGCGGCCGACATGTTCGAACATCCCGACCGAGGCAAGCTTGTCGAAGGGCTGCTGCGGTTGCAGATCGCGGTAATCGCACAGCTGGATCCGGACGCGATCGGCAAGGCCCTTGGTCTGGATCAACCGCGAGACATGGTTGAACTGGTTCTGCGACAGCGTGATGCCGGTCGCGTCGACGCCGTAATGCTCGGCGGCGTGCAGCAGCAGGCCGCCCCAGCCCGCGCCGATATCGACGAAACGCTCGCCCGGGTGCAGGTCCAGCTTGCGGCAGATGTGGTCCAGCTTGGCGACCTGCGCCTGTGCCAGTGTCATGTCCGGTTCGCGGAAATAGGCGCAGGAATAGACCTGCAGCGGGTCCAGCCAGATCTGATAGAACTCGTCCGAGACATCATAGTGAAAGCGGATCTGCTGCGCGTCGCGGTCGCGGTTGTGGCGCAGGATAGAGGTCAAGCTCCACCAGACGCGCTGCCACGGCTTCGGCTTCTGCGTCTGGCCGTCATCGGGAACAAGCGCCGCGACCACATGCATCAGCGCGCGCATGCTGCCAGAAATGCCGATGTCGCCGCTGACGATTCTGGCGCCGACCTCGCCCAGATTGCCCGATGCCATGGGCATAAGCGAGGCCATGTCGCGAAAGGCAATCTCGACCTCGGCCTCGGGCGGGCCAAGAAGCCGGCCCGATGGCAGGCGGATGCGCAGCGGCGCTGGCAGATGATCGAGTCGGTTCTGGATCGCGTGTTCAATGGATGTCATGGGCAGACCTCGCGGATCGGAGGCCGGATCACGGCCCGGCCGCTACCATACGAGGGGGAATAATCTGCCGATACGCTGTCGGGTCAAGCCTTTTACAGCCCGTGCAGCGGTTCGCGACGTAAAGTCAGTCCCGGAAAAAAACGAAGGCGGCCATTTGGCCGCCATGTCGTTTTCTTCGCAGGAAGAATTTTGGAGCGGGCGATGAGATTCGAACTCACGACCCTAACCTTGGCAAGGTTATGCTCTACCCCTGAGCTACGCCCGCACTCCATCCCGATGGCGTTTCGCCTTCGGTGAGCGGTCATTTATGGGAGCCTGCGGATGGGCGCAAGAAGAAAATCGTCGATCTGCGAAAAATCTTGCCAAGGCGGCGCAATGCCGGGGCGGGGCCGGGGCAGCGGCGGGGTTGACGCTGTGCCCCGATGCACCGAAACTTGCCGGAAAAACGGGATAACCCCATGAAACCGGCAGAGCAGCTTTCGCAATTCGTCCGCCAGTCGCTGATGCAGGGCACGCCGCCCGATGCGATTCTGGCCGCGCTTGAGCAGGCGGGCTGGTCGCGCCCCGAGATCGACGAGGCCATTGCAGGCTGGGGCGTGACGCCCGGTCTGCCGCCTGTGCCACGGCCGCGCCCCTATGCCTCGGCGCAAGAGGCGCTGCTTTACGGGCTGCTGTTCGTGTCCTTGGGCGTGATCTCGTGGCACCTGTGCCAGCTTGGAGTGGCGCTGATCGATTATCTTGTCCCGGATGTTGCGGATTACCCCACCGCGCCGGGCAGTGCGGAACGCTGGTCGATTGCGGCGCTGATTGCCTTTGGGCCGGTGTTTCTGCTGTTGAACCGCCGCGTCGCACGGCTGGGTCGCGACGATGCCGGGCGCAGGCGGTCGCTGGTGCGCAAATGGTTTGCCTCGCTGACGCTGATGGTGGCCGCGCTGGTGTTGTTGGCGGATGCGATCTGGGTGATCTATACCTTCCTGAACGGCGATCTGACGTTGCGGTTCATCCTGAAGGCGGGGCTGGTCGCCGCGATCACCGGGCTGGTGCTGGCCTATTACCGGGATGAGATGAATGGCTAAGGGCTGGGCCGCGCCCGCGATCGGCATCGTCACGGCCTTGGCGGTGGTGCTGGGTCTGGTTCTGACCGGCGGCCCCGGCCATGCCCGCAAACAGCAGCGCGATGCCCAGCGGGAACAGGATCTGATGTCCATGGCCGGTTGGGTCGATTGCCTTGCCACCGCTGAAGGCGCGCTGCCCGCCACGCTTTCAGACCTGCCACAATGCGATTTCCGGGCGCGTCTGACCGACCCCTACAGCCAGAAGCCCTATCGCTATGAGGTGACGGGACAGACCAGCTATCGCCTGTGCGCGGATTTCGAGCTGCCGCCCCAGCGGCCTGCCGACCGTTGGGGACGCAATTCGGATGGCTGCATTCTGCGTGATTATCAGCCCGGCAAGGATGGCTAGGCCAAGGCGGGCTGCGGCAGCATCGCACCGATGGGGCGCGCACATGCACCCTCGCGCAGGGCGGCGCGCAGGAAGGCGGGCAGGGTCGCGGCGTGTCGGGTGAAGTCGGCCTGCGGCGTCAGGGTCGGGTCGGCCTCGATGCACAGGTCCAGCCCGTTCGCCTCTCCGTCGCCCCGAATGGTGATGTTGAAGCCGTCGCCGGGCCCGTTCGACAGCACATGGCGCTGTGTCCGGCAGCCCGCAAAGCGCGCCGGTTCAAATGGCAGCACGTTGATGAGCGGCGAAAAGAAGAAGCGTTGCGCGCTGTCCAGCCCGTGATCGAAGCCGATCTGTTCGATCCGGTAGCGGCCATGACGACGCACTTTGCGCAGACGGCCCGTCAGCCGGGTCACGGTCTGGGCGACGGTCTCGGTCGCCGCGACACTGGCATCGAAGGGCAGGATGTTCACGACCAGCGCCGGGATGCGGATGGCGACGCTGCCCATCCTGCTCATATAGGGCAGCCAGATCGGCATGGTGACACGACCGGAATCGTCCTGACTGCGCGCGGCCGAGTTGTCGCGCAATTCCAGCACGGCCCATGCGGCGCACAGCGCGGTCAGCAGATCGGGCCAGCCGATGCCCATTTCGGCGGCGCGGGCCAGCAGAGGGGCGCGCAGATCCGTCAGCGGTTCTTCATGCGACATGGGGCTGGCGGGGTAATCCTCGGACCCTTTGCGCAGCACCTTGGGGGCGGGGGGCGCGGCAAGGATTTCCGCCCAGTGCTGGCCGTCCCGGTCATGGCGCGGGCTTTCGCGGTAATCGCGTTCCTCGGCCAGATAGGCAGGGAAGGCGGCCAGCGGATCGCCCGCAGGCAGGCCGCAGCGATACGCGGCGTAAAGCTGGGCGCAGCGGGTCTCGATCAGGCCCATGGCATAGCCGTCCAGCACGATGTGATGGCCGCGATTGTACCAGATGACATGATCGTCCCGCAGCCGGATCAGGCATTGCCGCGCCAGCGGTTGATTGACCAGATCCAGCGGAGCCTGAACATCTGCCTGCATCAGCGCCATGGCGCTGGCCCGCGGGTCGGCGCGGTCGCTCAGGTCGATCTGCTGCAAGTCGGGGCGACGCGTTTCGTCCAGAAACTGCCGCGGGCCTTGGGCATCCTCGGTAAAGCGCAGGGCCAGCACGTCGGTTTCGGCGACCGTCTGACGGATGGCGCGGGCCAGCGCGGCAGCGTCGATTTCGCCGGTCAGTTCGATGGCATGGGCCACGGTCGAGACCGCCTCGCCGGGATGCAGGCGGAACTCCTCCCAGAAATCCAGTTGCGCCAGGGTCAGCTCATGCGGGGTGGCGTGATGATGCGTCATGTAAACCTGCCGCCCGCCAAGGCGGGCAAATCCGTTCGGAAATGGGATGGCTGGCTTGGGCGGTGGCAAAAGCCATCGGTCCGGCTTGCTTCGAGAGAGAAAGCTGGATAAAAATACTCGACTATTATGCTCCGTCAAGCGGGCGTCGTGGCATGGGCTGAACCCCGCCACCATCGAAGGACAGGCAGTTTCGCAGATGATCGAATTCACCCCTTGGCCGCCCGAACAGGCCAGCCGTTACCGTGACGCCGGCTATTGGATCGACCAGCCGCTGACGCATATTCTGGATGCGCAGATGGCCGCGCAGCCCGATGCTACGGCGATCGTCTGCGGGTCGCGCCGCTTCAGCTATGCCGATCTGGACCGGCTGTCGCGCCACCTTGCCGCCCGTCTGGCCGCGCAGGGTCTGGGTCACGGCGACACGGCGCTGGTGCAATTGCCCAATGTGGCCGAGTTCTTCGTCAGCTTCTTTGCCCTGCTGCGCATCGGCGTCGCGCCGGTCAATGCGCTGTTCAGCCACCGCCGGCTTGAGATGTCGTCCTATGCCCAGCAGATCGCGCCGCGCGTGGTCATCGCCTCACGCGCGCATGAGCTTTTCGCGGATGACGCCTTTTGCGACGAACTGCGCGCCGGGGGCGTGCGCCATATCCTGCTGCTGGGCGAGGATGCGCCGGAAAACAGCCTTGCGCATTGGCTGACCGCGGGCCCTGACCTGCCCGACACCGCCACGCCGACGCCCGCCGATCAGGTGGCGTTTTTCCAGCTTTCCGGTGGCAGCACCGGCACGCCCAAGCTGATCCCGCGCACGCATAACGATTACGATTACAGCGTCCGCGCCAGTGCTGACATCTGCGGCTGCACCGCGCAGACGCGGTTTTTGTGCGCGCTGCCTGCGGCGCATAACTTCACGCTCAGTTCTCCGGGGTCGCTGGGGGTGTTTCATGCCGGCGGCACCGTGGTTCTGGCCCCCAGCCCCGAACCGCTGTCCTGCTTTGAGATCATCGCCCGCGAAGGCGTCACCATGGTCCCGCTGGTCCCGCCCGCTGTCGCCCTGTGGCAGCGCGCGGTCGAAGAAGATCCCAGCCGCCGCGACAAGCTGGCAACGGTGCAGCTGATGCTGGTCGGTGGCGCAAGTTTCGCCGAGGCGACCGCGCGCCGGGTTCCCGAACTGCTGGGCTGCCAGTTGCAGCAGGTCTTTGGCATGGCCGAGGGGCTGGTGAATTATACCCGGCTTGGCGATGACGCGCAGACCGTCTTCACCACGCAGGGCCGTCCGATCAGCCCAGATGACGAAATCCGCGTGCTGGATGAAAACGGCGACCCGGTGGCCGATGGCCAGCCCGGCGCGCTGGCGACGCGCGGCCCCTATACCTTCCGCGGCTATTACCGCAGCCCCGACCACAACGCCTCGGCCTTCGATGCGGATGGGTTTTATCACTCGGGCGATGTGGTGGTGCGCGAGAACGGCTATCTGCGCGTGGTCGGGCGCATCAAGGATCAGATCAACCGGGGCGGCGAAAAGATCGCCGCCGAGGAAATCGAGAACCTGCTGATGCGCCATGCCGATATCACCCATGCCGCGCTGGTCGCTGCACCGGATGCGCATCTGGGCGAAAAAAGCTGTGCCTTCCTTGTGCTGCGCGACGGCGCGGACAAGCTGTCGCCGCCCGCCTTGCGGCGATGGCTGCTGGCGCAGGGCGTGGCCGAATACAAGCTGCCCGACCGTTTCCGCATCCTGCCCGACCTGCCATTGACGGCGGTGGGCAAGATCGACAAGCGCCGCCTGCGCGACAGCCTTGCGGCACCCGCCTGAAAGGAAGACCGATGACCGACACCGCCGAACTTGGCCCGGAATGGCTGGCCGCCCGCATCCAGACGATGATCGAGGACGATTGCGAGATCGAGCCTGCCGAAAACCTTGTGCTTTACGGGCTGGATTCCATCGCCGTCATGACCTTTTCGTCCGAGCTGAAGCAGATGGGCATCGAGGCCAGCTTCGAGGAACTGGCCAAAGAGCCGACGCTTCAGGCATGGTGGGCGCTGATTTCGGCGCGCCGCTAGGGGCGCGCCGCAAAGGTCCGGGCGTCAGCCGCGCAGCGTCGCGCCGCCGTCCACATACAGGTCGGCCATGGTGACATGGCCCGCCTGATCGGACAGCAGGAACATGACGGCCCCCGCGACATCATCGGGGGTCGCCAGCTTTTTCAGGGGGATGCCGGTGCGATAGGCCTCAAGATTGCCGTCCAGCACCGCGCGCTCGCCCGCGCCGCCATCGGATGCCCACATGCCGGTCTGCATCGGCGTCAGGGTCGATCCCGGCGCGATGATGTTGCAGCGCACGCCCTTGGCCGCCAGTTCCAGCCCCAGACAGCGCACCAGCATCGTGGCCGCCGCCTTTGACGCGGCGTAGGCCCCCATGTTCAGCCGTGGGATGCCCGCCGCGTTCGAACTGACCGCGACGATCGCCCCCGCGCCGTGCCGTGCCATGGCAGAGCCGAAGGCGCGGGTGACGTTGAACGTGCCGGTGGTGTTGATGTCGAAGACCCGCTGCCACTCCTCGGCGGGCATGTCCAGCAGCGGGCCAATGGTGACGATCCCCGCGACATGGATGCCAAGCGCCAGCGGTCCGTGCAGATCCTCGGCCCATGCGACCAGCGCATCCGCCGCAGCACCGTCGCGCACGTCCAGCACATGGGCGATGGCCCCCGAGGCGACCGGGTTCGCAGCCAGTGCGGCCTCGGTATCCGTGGCGATCACGACCGCGCCTGCATCCAGCAAGGCGCGCGTCACCGCCTGACCGATGCCGCCTGCGGCCCCGGTGACGATGGCCAGTTTCCCGTGAAACCCGGTCAGGCGCATTCGGCGACCTGCGCGAATGTGGCGACCGCCTGATCGGTCATCATCGGAATGCCGCAGGTCGCAGCGATCCAGCCCATCGCCAGATCCAGCTTGTTGCGGCTGAAATCGGCCTGCGCATCCGCGACGGCAAAGGTTTCGATGTCGCGCTGAAACGCCTCGACCGCCGTGGCAAGGCAGCCGATATGGGCATAGACGCCGCAGATCATCAGCTGGTCCCGCCCGCGCGCGCGCATCAGCGTCTCAAGGTTCGATCGTTGGAAGGCGCTGTAGCGATGCTTGACCAGCACGATATCGCCCTCGGCCGGGGCCAGAGCGGGCAGCACCTCCTCGTGTTCCGGGGTGGCCTGCATGCCGGGCCCCCACAGATCGGCCTGCAAGCCGCGATCCGGGCGGAACTGATTGCCCTTTTGCGCGGTGTAGAACACCGGCACGCCCGCCGCGCGCGCCGACTGGATCAGCCGCGCGATATTGGCGGTGACCGGATCCAGCACCGTGTCGGGAAAGGGGCGGCAGAAATAGCGCTGCATGTCGTGGACCAGCACGGCCATCCGGTCGCGGCTGGGCTGCCATGCGCCGCGCGGCTTTGGCAGATCGGCCAAGCTTGGCTGGGCATAGGGGGCGATGCCGGGAAGTGCCATCGAGTTACTCCGTCACTTTGGTCACGCCCGCAAGCCCCGCATCCAGCGGCAGCCCAAGGGCGGTCAGGAAGGCGCCGAACTTGGCGCCGGTTTCAGCCGCCTCGGCCATCGGGTCCGAGCCGGGAACGATGCCCGCGCCGGCATAAAGCCGGGCCTCGGCGCCGCTGATCTGGGCGCAGCGGATGGCCACCTGCCATGCGCCGTCGCCCTTGGCGTCGCACCAGCCGACCGCACCGGCATAGAAGTCGCGCGGCAAAGGCTCAAGCGCGCCAATCAGATCATAGGCGCGGCGCATCGGCGCACCGCAGACCGCAGGCGTCGGATGCAACAACCCCGCCAGCACGACCGAGGGCGTGTCGGGATCCTTCAGCTCACCCTCGATCCGCGTGCCCAGATGCCACATGCTGCGGGTATGGGTCAGGGTCGTGCCCGCGGGCGCGCTGAGACTGCGGCAATGCGGACCCAGCACATCCATGATGTATTCCACTACGAAGGCATGTTCGCGGCGGTCCTTTTCGGACTGCTCCAGCGCGGTCGCATTGGCGCGGTCCTGCCCCTCGTCCGCCATCCTGCGGGCCGAACCCGCCAGCGGGTGCGAGGCGATGGCGCGGCCGCGCTTTTCCAGCAGCAGTTCGGGCGTCGCTCCGCACAGCACGCGCCGCGCGTCCTTGCCCCGCGCGGGCAGCGTCACGCGGAAGGCGGTGACGGCCGGATCGGCGCCCAGCCGGTCCATCAGGGCCTGAACCGGGATCGTCGCGCCCGCCCGGATCAGCAGGCTGCGGGCCAGCACGATCTTTTCCAGCGCCTGCGGCTTTCCGGCCTCATCGGCCATGATGCGCAGGGCATGATCGACGGCGGCTGCGTAATCGGCAGCGGCGGGCTGGGCGGTCAGATCCCAGTCGCGCAGCGGCAGCGCCTGCGGATCGCCGCTTGCGGCATGGCCCGCGTCCTCCGAGGCGGGGCACAGCCAAAGGCAATCCTCATCCTCGCGGTCAAAGGGCAGCGCGCCGCCCAGAATGGCCTTGTCGCCCATGGTCGCCATGGCGCGCGCCACGCGGTCGGGCAGGGTGCGGCTGGTCCCGCGCGGCAGCGGGATCGGTGCGCCGCGTCCGGTGATCTGTCCCTGCGGGCCGTCGAACGCGAACAGAACTGGGTGGTCGGCGGGCTTTGCCAATGTCTCGATGGCCTCAGACATGCGAATGTTCATGTGTTTTCTCATCGAATGCTTTTTTCCGCCCCGCAGCGCAATACTGCTGTCGGGGATCACGGATCGCGCCGCAGAAATTGATCCACGGGCGGATCGAGCTCTCCTGCTCATGACATTTCCGGGTGGCGGATAGCCTTTCATGGGAAAGGTTATGGGGGCGGCACGATATGCCGTCCCAAGCTGCCCGGCGGCAATCTGTCAGAGGCCCCAGACCGAGGCAAGTGAAATCGTCAGGATTATTCCGGCGCGGCGAAGATACGCCGGATGGGAATATGCTGCGGCGCGGAACCCGCACGCTTTCAGGAAGTTGGCACAGGGGCGCGCCGGTCAGGGGATGCTTATGGAACGCTATGAACTTGCCAAGGCGCGCGTCTGCGTGATCGTCAATGCCGCCTCGGGGCGCAAGGCGGGGCCCGCCATTGCCCAGCGGCTGCGCGACCGGCTGGAATCGCAGGTCGCGGATTTCCAGATCCGCGCCTTCGGCAAGGGCGACGATCTGGTGGCCATCGCGCGCGGCGCAGTGGCCGACGGGTTCGATCTGCTGGTGGCGGCAGGGGGGGACGGCACGCAGGCGGCGGTTGCCAGCGCGGTCACCGGCACGGATGCCGCGATGGTGGTGATCCCCGGCGGCACGTTCAACTATTTCGCGCGCGATCTTGGGTCGGGCGAAACCGTCGATGAGGCGATGAAGATCTTTGACGCGCCGCATCTGCGCCGCATCCATGTCGGCGAAATGAACGGCATGATCTTTCTGAACAATTGCAGTTTCGGCGCCTATCCCGAAATTCTGAAGCGCCGCGAAAGCATCTACAAGCGCTGGGGCCGGTCGCGGGTCGCGGCCTATTGGTCGGCCGTCGCGGCCCTGTGGACCCTGCGCAAGCCCTTGCAACTTGTGGTGCGCGCCGACGGGACCGAAAAGCACTTTACCACCGCTTTGGCCTTTGTCGCCAAAAGCGCCTATCAGCTTGAGGTGTTCGGGTTGGAAGGCGCGCAGGACATCCGCGACGGCAAGCTGGCCCTGCTGGTGGCGCGCGCGCAGCGCCCCGCGCCTTTGGTCCGCGCGGCGCTGCGGCTGGCGATGGGCAAGACGGCGCGCTATCAGGATTTCGACCTGATCGCCGCCGAGAAGATGGAGCTGGAGACCGTGCCTCGCCATGAATATGTCGCCCATGACGGGGAAAAGACCTGGATGGATTCGCCGTTCAAGGTGCGGGTGCGCCATGACGATCTGGCCGTGCTGGTGCCTGCGGGCAATCAGGGCCGCCAGCAAGGTTCCGGCATGTCATGACGCGACTGGTGCATCTGTCCGACCTGCATTTCGGCTATGAGCGCGAGACGCTGATCTATCCGCTGCTGGACCGCGTGAACCAGGCCAAGGCCGATCTGGTGGTGGTCACGGGCGATCTGACGCATCGTGGACGCTCGGCGCAGTTCGCGCAGGCGGCAGCGTTTCTGCGCCAGATCGAAGCGCCGATGATCGCCGTGCCGGGCAATCACGACATTCCGCTGTACAAGCTGGCCGACCGGATGACGAAGCCCTACAAGCGCTATCGCCGCGCCATCGCCCAGAACATGGAGCCGGTGGGCCATGTCGGCAATCTGCGCGTGCAGGGCGTGAACAGCGTCGATCCGATGGCATGGCAGCGGGGCGTGCTGACCGCCGCGCAGATGCGCCGCGTCGTGCAGGGCATCGACCCCGATTGCATCAACATCGCCGCGCTGCACCATCCGATGCAGCAGCGCCCCGAGGTGGACAAGGCCCTGATGCGCGGCGCGCCCGAGGCGCTGGCGCTGTTTGAATTGCAGGGCATTCAGGTGGTGCTGACCGGGCATCTGCATATCTGGTCCGTCGGCGCGTTTCAGGGCCCCGAGGGGCGCGGCATCCTGCAGGTGCAGGGTGGCACCGCGCTGTGCGCGCGCGAAAGCGATCTGCAGAACGAATTTGCCGTGCTGGATTTCGACGGCCCCGAACTGATCATCCAGCGCCATATCGCGCCGATGGACGAACGCGGCTTTCGCGACCCCCAGATCATCCGTTTTGCCCGCATCGACCGGCGCTGGCGAAAGCTGGGCTGATCCGCGCCGATATGCCCGGTTCGGAACGAAACCGGGCCGCCCCATGCGGCGGCTTCGCATGGGACGGCCCGTGGCAATCGTGAACGGCACAAGGGTGACACGGGGCAACTTGGGAAAACCCCGTGTCGGAACTGGTTAACGCAACAGGAAAGGTTACTTCGCGACCACGCGGAACTGCGTGCCCCATGGGTCGGCGAACTCATGCGCCTTCAGCTTGGCCAGCGCATCCGCATCGGCCTCAAGCACCACTTCGGCCAGCCCGGTGGCATTGGCGCTGCGTTTGCGCGCGCCGCGGCTGTTCCAGATATTGCCGGCCAGATGGTGGTGATAGCCGCCGGTGGAAAAGAAACTGGCCCCGAAGCGGTGCGAGGTGCGGTCCATGTTCAGATCGTTCAGCATGAAGCCTTCGGCCTGACCGACATCGCCGACCTGCAGGTGAACGTGGCCGACGACCGTGCCATCGGGTGCGGCCTGCCATGCCCGGCCCTGATCCAGCAGCGCCTGCACGTCCAGACGGATCGTGTCCATCTGCACCTCGTCGCCGATCCATGTCCACTGGTCGCGGGGACGGTCGGCATAGATCTCGATGCCGTTGCCTTCCGGGTCGCGCAGATAGATCGCCTCGCTGACCAGATGGTCCGATGCGCCGTCCAGCGCGATGCGGTTCACGGCGATGTGGTGCAGCCAGTCGGCCAGCGCCTGACGGTCGGGCAGCAGAAAGGCGGTGTGAAACAGCCCGGCCTCATTCGGGCGGGCGCGGGCGGCGGTGTCGCGGCGCAGCTCAAGCAGGGGTTTTGCGCCGATGCCCAGAACGCGGGTTTCGCCATCGCCCGACAGCGGGTGCAGGCCGATGATCTTTTCGTAGTAATCCCCGACTTTCGCCAGGTCATTGACGGTCAGCAGGACTTTGCTGATCTGGATGGGGGCGTCGCTGATAGCCATGATGATCTCCTGTGTTGGGCAGAAGATAGCGGCGCTGATTATGTCGTTAAATGGCGCAGATATGGGAAGTCATTCCCTGAAATGGCGACAATTGGGCGATTTGCCAATCCGGTGCAAAACGCGCATGATGCGGGACCATTTTTGCCGGACCGACATGCCCCCCAAAGCCAAAGCCAGACCCAAAGCCGCCCCGCAACCTGCGCGCCAGCCGGAACGCCCCGAACCTGCGCCGCTGGCGGTGGACCAGTCGCGGATGGAGATCTTTCTGGTCGCCACGCCCGGCCTTGAGGATCCGCTGGCCGATGAGGTCCGCGATCTGGGCTACAGCCCGCAGATCCAGCCCGGCGGCGTCACCTTTATCGGTGGCTGGCCCGATGTCTGGCGCGCCAATCTGTGCATTCGCGGGGCAACGCGGGTGCTGGCGCGCATCGGCAGCTTTCGCGCCATGCATCCGGCGCAACTGGACAAGCGCGCGCACCGCTTTCCTTGGGCCGATTTCCTGACCCCCGCCATTCCCGTCCGGGTCGAGGCGACCAGCCGCAAATCCCGCATCTATCACGCCGGGGCCATCATCCAGCGGATCGAGGCCGCGCTGAAAGACAGTCTGGGCGTCACCATCGCCGAGGATGCGCCGCTGACGATCAAGGTGCGGATCGAGGACGATCTGTGCACCATCAGCCTTGATACCTCGGGCGAAAGCCTGCATCGCCGCGGCCACAAGCAGGCCGTGGGCAAGGCCCCGATGCGCGAAACCATGGCGGCGATGTTCTTGCGCCAATGCGGCTTTGACGGGCGCGAACCCGTGCTGGATCCGATGTGCGGGTCGGGGACATTCCCGCTTGAGGCCGCCGAGATGGCCACCGGCCTGCAACCGGGCCGCCTGCGCGACTTTGCGTTCCAGCACCTGACCAGCTTCGACCCCGAAGCATGGGCCGCCCTGCGCATGCCGGCCCCCGTGCAGACGGCGCTGCGCTTTTACGGCAGCGACCGCGACCCCGGCGCCATCCGCATGAGCCGCGACAACGCCGAACGCGCGGGCCTTGGCGCGATCACGGATTTCCAGAACCTGTCCATCAGCGACATCCAGCCGCCCGAGGGTCCGCCCGGTCTGGTCATCATCAACCCGCCCTATGGCGCGCGGATCGGCAACAAGGGCCCGCTGTTCGGCCTGCATGCCGCGATGGGGGAAACCCTGCGCAGCCGCTTTGCGGGCTGGCGCATCGGCATCGTCACCAGCGAGGCGCAACTGGCCCGCGCCACCGGCCTGCCCTTCCGCGAGCCGGGGCCCTATGTCGCGCATGGCGGGCTGAAGGTGCGACTGTATCAGACCGCGCCGCTGTAACGCCGTCCTTGCACAAACGCCGTCCTTGCAGAAACGCAAGACACCGGATCATATGGCATAACGCCTTTGATCCGGTTCATTTCATCATGAAAACCCTTGCTGCTCTGGCCAGCCTGTGCGCCGCCCCCGCCTTTGCGGAATGTCCTGACGATACGGAGCTGCTGTTCGGCTGTTTGATCGTCGAACGCAATGCCCAGATCGAGATGTGCCGTGGCGACGGTCAGATCCGCTACACCTACGCGGTCGATGGCGAACCCGAACTGCAATTCACCGGCCCGGCATGGGGTGGTGTCAAGGCGCGGGTGCAGGGCATCCACGGCGCGACCTATGGCAGCGCAGCGCGCACCGGCGACAGCTTCTACGCGGTCTGGGTGGACGGCGCGATGATGGCGCTGGACGGCGAAGGGCAGGATCTGGGCTCGCCCAACCCGGCCGTGTTGCAGGTCTATGGCTCAGAGGCGGATTTCACCGCCTATCGGGCCGACGCCCCCATCGCGCGGCGCGTCTGCTATCCGCCCAGCATCCAGTTCGACCGCAGCAATTTCGGGCCGGGCTGATGCTGCGATATCTGATCCTTGCCCTGACGGCGACCCCGGCCACCGCGAACTGCGTGCCGCCCCTGATGCCGGTCTTTTCGTGCAATATCATGACCGCTGATCAGCGGGTCGAGATCTGCGCCTCGCCGCCGGGTCAGGACGGGGTGTCGCAGACCTTCACCTATAACTTCGCCTCGGGCATGGCCCCGTCCGAGCTGTATTTTGAAACGCCCGGCTATTACTTCTCGACGAAATATTACCGCATCCGCGAACAGGCGGAAAACACCACCGGCATCGGGCTTGAACATGGCGGCACGGTCTATGCGGTGCATCTGACCGGCGTGGATGGCGGGTATGTCCGCGCGGCGCAACTGCATGTCTATGACAGCGTGCCGGATTTCCAAAGCGAGGCCGGCGAAACCGAAACGCTGCGGCTTTACTGCGCGCCCGACACGACCCGCGTGAACTGGGATTTTATCCGCCCCTGATCCTTGGCGCCCCTGATCCTTGCCGCTAATCCTTGCCGTGCCGCGCCATGGCCTGCCGCGCGGGCCAGCGGGGCAGGGCGGGCACCTCCAGCGTGTCGCCCGGCCTGATTTGGCCCGCCAGCCAGATCAGATCGCGCCGGGCCATGGCGATGCAGCCCGCCGTCGGAAAGCCCGGCCTGCGCCACTGATGCAGAAAGATCGCCGAGCCGCGATCCGCCAGCCCCTCGGGCCAGTTCCAGTCGGTCAGCAGCACGATGTCATACAGCGGATCGGGCCGCCGCATCGCCTCATGGCTGGCGGCAAAGGGCGCGCGCACCGCATGGTTATAGGCCGCATGCCCCGAGGCATCGCACCACAGATCGCCCGGCAGGATCGGCCGCGCCCAAGGGCTGGGCCGCGCCACGCGATCGGGGCGGTACAGCACCCCCACGATGCGGTGCAGACCGATCGGCGTCGCGCCGTCGCCTTCGCGCTTGTCGGCGCTGAGGCCGCCGCGCCCGACGCTGCAGGGGATGACGCGCGCGCCGATGCGCAGACCCATCGGGGACAGGATCACAGCAGATGCCCCGATTTGGCGGCCTTCACGTCCAGATAGCCGGTATTGTGCCGGTTGCGCGGCGTGATCAGCGGCACACGTTCGGTCACGGCAATGCCGTGGCTGGCCAGCATGTCGACCTTGCGCGGATTGTTCGTCATCAGCCGGGCGGCGCTGAAGCCCATTTCGCGCAGGATGCCCGCGCCGATGCGGAAATCCCGCTCATCATCCTCAAAGCCCAGACGGTGGTTGGCCTCGACCGTGTCGAAGCCCTGATTTTGCAGGGCATAGGCGCGCATCTTGTTGGCCAGCCCGATGCCGCGGCCTTCCTGATTCAGATACAGCAGCACGCCTTCGCCCGCCCGCCCCATGGCTTGCAGTGCGGCGTGCAACTGCGGTCCGCAATCGCATTTCAGGCTGCCCAGCACATCGCCGGTGAAACAGGCCGAATGCAGCCGCGCCAGAACCGGGGCATCGCGGGGCGGCGCGCCGATCTCGACCGCGTAATGTTCGGCCGCGCCGTCATCGGGGCGAAAGATGTGCAGCTTCGAATTCTCGGCCGCCAGCAAGGGCAGCCGCGCCGCGGCCACCGGCGCCAGATGCGCCTCGGTCGCCAGCTGCGCCAGGGCCGCGCCCGGCTCCAGCGCGGTCAGCCCGTCCAGCGGCGCGGCCACGCGCACCAGCAAGGCCGCAGGCAGCAGTTGCGCCGATTTGGCCAGTGCAATCGCCGCCCGATGCGGCAGGGCGTTGCCGCCACGCTCGCTGACAAAGGGCCCCTTCATCGGCGTCATCAGATCGCCCGCCGGATCGGCAACCGCGCGCAGCCATGCCCAGTCGGCGCTGTCCGGCAGCACGATCCGCGCCAGATCGCCGTCATAGGCCCGCGCCTTCAGCGTGCCCGCCCGCCGTTCCGTGATGACCAGCACCGCCGGTCCCAGCGCGCGCATCAGGGCCAGCCGGTCGCGCGACAGCGTCTCGACCGCCGCCGCGACATAGCCGCCCAGACTGACCGGCAGCCCCATGCGCAGATCGGCCCGCGCACGGGAAACGGTTTCGGTCAGGGTCGGGATCAGGGACATGGCACACGCCGGATTGAAACAAACTGTAACATAGGGCCGATTTCCGACAACTCCATGTGAGAATTGCTGCAATGCGCTGGACGCCCGCCCCATGCGCCCTCACCTTTCCGTCAAATCGCCAAAGGAGGCAAGAGAATGGCCGGACTGAAAAAGATCCTGCTGGTCGATGACGAAGAAGACCTGCGCGAGGCCTTGGCCGAACAACTGACCGCAACCGAGGATTTCGAGGTCTTCGAGGCAGGCTCGGGCCACGAAGCCGTCGAACGCACCAAGGGCGCGATCTACGATCTGGTCGTCCTTGACGTGGGCCTGCCCGACACTGACGGGCGCGAGCTGTGCAAACGGCTGCGCAAGCAGGGCGTGAAATGCCCCATCGTCATGCTGACCGGGCATGATACCGATGCCGATACCATCCTCGGCCTCGACAGCGGCGCGAACGACTATATCACCAAGCCGTTCAAATTCCCGGTCCTGCTGGCCCGCCTGCGCGCCCAGCTGCGCACGCATGAACAATCCGAGGACGCCATCTTCCAGCTTGGCCCTTATACGTTCAAACCGGCGATGAAGATGCTGATCGACGTGAAGGACCGCAAGATCCGCCTGACGGAAAAGGAAACCAACATCCTCAAGTTCCTGTATCGCGCGCAGGACGGCGTCGTGCCGCGCGACATCCTGCTGCACGAGGTCTGGGGCTATAACGCGGGCGTCACCACGCACACGCTGGAAACCCACATCTATCGCCTGCGCCAGAAGATCGAGCCCGACCCCTCGAACGCCCGCCTGCTGGTGACGGAATCCGGCGGCTACCGTCTGGTCGCCTGAAAATCACCCAGGCCCGGAACGCGCGGCAGGTCCGCGCGTTACCACCCCGAAGCCCAGTGGTCAGCGGATATGGCCACCAGATGCCCGGCCCGTTTCCTGCAAGGCGCAGGCGGCCGGGCAAGGTCTTCTCTGTTCTGCAAATACTCACATCGCGACATAACCCCTTGGCGCGACGTTGGGATTGCGGGCATGATGCCGCAATGCTCGGCCTGTTCCTGATCCTTCTCGGCAGCTTCGGCGTGATCGCCACCCATGTCGTCATCTGGTGGCTGGTGAATTTCGGCTGCGGCATGAACACGACCGGATGCCGGACCGATGGGCTGACGCTGTTTCTGCGCTTCATCGTCTCGGCCGAGGCATGGTTCTACTGGTTCCCGCTGATCCTGTCCGTGGCGCTGGTCGCCTCGGGGCTGCACATGCGTCATGTGGACAAGCGCCCACCCAGCCCCTAGGGTCCGCCGACACCCCAGACCCGACACCCCCAGATCCGGAGCGCGCCCATGTTCACCCTTGCCACCTGGAACATCAATTCGGTCCGCCTGCGCGAGGCGCTGGTGGCGCGGTTCCTGACCCAGGAAGCCCCCGACATCCTGTGCCTTCAGGAAATCAAAAGCCCGGTCGAGAAGATCCCGCTTGAGGCGTTCCACGCGCTTGGCTACCGCCACATCGTGGCGCGCGGCCAAAAGGGCTATAACGGCGTGGCGATCCTGTCGAAACTGCCGATCGAGGATGCGGGGGACCGCGATTACGCCAGCCTTGGCCATGCCCGCCATGTCGCGGCCAGACTGGAAAACGGCGTGACGATCCACAATTTCTATGTCCCGGCGGGCGGCGACATTCCCGACCGCGAACAGAACATCAAATTCGGCCAGAAGCTGGATTTCCTGACCGAGATGCGCGACGCCTTCCATGCCGACAACCCGACGCGCGCGATCATGGTGGGCGATCTGAACATCGCGCCGCGCGAAGACGATGTGTGGTCGCACAAGCAATTGCTGAAGATCGTCAGCCATACCCCGATCGAGGTCGAACATCTGGGCGCGGCGCAGGATGCCGGAAAATGGGTGGACATCACCCGCAAGGACATCCCCCAAGGCCAGCTTTATTCGTGGTGGAGCTACCGCGCCCGCGACTGGGACGCCGCCGACAAGGGCCGCCGTCTGGACCATATCTGGGCCACCCCCGATATTGCCAATGCCGGCCACAACAGCCGCATCCTGCGCCCCGTGCGCGGCTGGGAACAGCCCAGCGATCATGTGCCGGTGCTGGCAAGCTTTGATCTTTAAGGGCGCGCTTACCCGGAGCTGATCTGCCAGACGGTTTCCGGTGTCTGGGCATCCGCCGCTGACATGCGCCGGTCCTGCGTCAGGTTTTCGATCAGCGTGCAGCCCAGCACGAATGCCTGCAATGGATCGGCGCCATAGATGCGCTTCTCCTCAAGCTGACCGGCAATCGTGACGGTCGCATAGAAGGCGCCATCCTCGTCGCACGCCCCATCGCAGTGGATCGACGCTTCGGCGGTATGCCCCGCAAGCATGACAATTCGGATCGGTCGCATTGTATGTCCTTTGCGCCGTGGGCCATCTGGGCAGCAGACAGTCCCAATCGCCCTGACGCAAGCCGAATGCATCCGCGACAGCGGCGCAGGGCCGCCAAACCTTGCAACCCCCGGCCCCATCCTCCATCTAGGAACCAAACGTTCCGCATGAGGATATCCGATGCTTGAGCTTGGCTCTGCCGCCCCCGCCGATGCCCCGACCGATCTGATCAAGGACACGTCCGAGGCGACGTTCATGGCCGATGTCGTCGATGCCTCGATGCAGGTGCCGGTCATCGTCGATTTCTGGGCGCCGTGGTGCGGGCCGTGCAAGACACTTGGCCCTCAGCTTGAAGAAGAGGTGAAAAAGGCCAAGGGCCGCGTCCGCATGGTCAAGGTGAACGTGGACGAAAACCAGATGATCGCGGGCCAGATGCGCGTGCAGTCGATCCCGACGGTCTATGCCTTCTTTCAGGGCCAGCCCGTCGACGGCTTTCAGGGCGCGGTGCCGCAAAGCCAGATCAAGCAATTCGTCGACAAGCTGGTCGCCATGTCGCCCGAAGACAACGGCCTTGCCGACGCGCTGGAGGCCGCCGAAGCCATGCTGACCGAAGGCGCGGCGGAAGACGCTGCCGAAACCTTTGCCGCCATTCTGGACGAAGAACCCGAAAACGCCGCCGCATGGGGCGGGCTGATCCGCGCCCGCGTGGCCGCAGGAGATCTGGACGCCGCCGAAGCCGATCTGGCCCGCGTGCCCGCCGCTGCCGCCAAGGCCGCCCCGGTCGAAAACGCGCGTGCGCAGGTGCAACTGGCGCGGCAGGCAGCATCGGCCGGTCCGCTGGACGATCTGCGCCAGAAGGTCGAGGCCGATCCCTCGGACCAGCAGGCGCGCTTCGACTATGCCACGGCGCTGCATGCCGGCGGCCAGATCGAAGAGGCGATCGACCAGCTTCTGGACGCCTTCCGCCGGGACCGCGAATGGAACGATGCGGCGGCCAAGGCGCAGCTGATCACCATCTTCGATTCGCTGAAAGCCACCGATCCCATCGCGCAGAAAGGTCGCAGGCGTCTGTCGTCGCTGATCTTTGCCTGAGGCCATCATGCCCCGCAGCGCCGATCTGCCGCAGACCATCCCCCTGTTCCCTCTGGCGGGCGCGGTGCTGCTGCCCCGCACGCGCCTGCCCCTGCAGATCTTCGAGCCGCGCTATCTGCAGATGGTCGAGGATGTGCTGAAAACCCCGGACCGGCTGATCGGCATGATCCAGCCCGCTCAGCCCGGCAGCGATACACTGTCGCTGATCGGCTGCGCGGGGCGGATCGTGGCGTTTTCGGAACTGGACGACAACCGTCTGATGATCTCGCTGAAGGCGCGATCACGCTTTCGCCTGCAAAAGACCGAACAGGGCTTTCTGCCCTATCTGCGCGGGCAGGCCGATTGGCGCGGCTTCGAGGGTGATCTTGACCCGCGCCCGGAATCCCTGGCGGGCTTTGACCGCAGCGCGCTGCTGCAACGGCTGTCGCGCTATGCCGAACGGCGCGGGCTGACGACCGATTGGGACGCCGCCGAGGCGTCCGAGGAGGAGCTGCTGGTCAATTCGCTGTCCATGCTGCTGCCCTTCTCGGCCGAGGAAAAACAGGCGCTGCTGGAAAGCCCGACCCTTGCGGATCGCCGCGAATTGCTGGACGGGTTGCTGGAATACGCCCTGCGCGGCGGCGATGATGAGGAAATCCTGCAATGAGCGAATCCACCACCCAGCAACGCGGCTTTGATCGCCACATGCTTGAGGCGCTGGTCTGCCCGGTGACGCATACGACGCTGCGCTATGACGCGCAGGCGCAAGAGCTGATCTCGGATGCGGCGGGGCTGGCCTTTCCGATCCATGACGGCATTCCGATCATGCTGATCGACGGCGCGCGTCAGATCAAGGCCGACTAGGCCAAGACCCTTGGCTGGTGCCGGGGCTTAAAGCCCCAGCCCCTCATCCGTGCCCAGCATGATGTTCAGGTTCTGGACCGCCGCGCCGGATGCCCCCTTGCCAAGGTTGTCCAGAACGGCAACCAGCACCGCGCAGCCGTTTTCGGCATCGCCATGCACCGAGATTTCCAGCCGGTTCGTGTCGTTCAGCTTGGTCGGCACGACGCGGGCCTCGGCATCGACCACGCTGATGAAACGCTGGCCATCGTAATGGGCCGCCAGCGCGGCGCGCAGATTGTCCAGATTGCGCTGGCCGTTCAGATGCAGCGGGATCTGCACCGCCATGCCTTGCGCGAAATTGCCGACCGAGGGCGCAAAGACCGGGCGCGCACCCAGACCGGCATATTTCACGATCTCGGGCAGGTGCTTGTGCTTTTGCGCCAGCGCATAGACGAAGGCCGCAGGGGCCTCGCCCCGGTCATATTCGCCGATCAGTTCCTTGCCGCCGCCGGTATAGCCCGACACGGCATTGATCGACAAAGCCTCATCCGGGGCGATCAGACCGGCCTTGACCAGCGGAGCCAGCAGGGCAATCGCGCCGGTGGAATAGCAGCCGGGATTGGACAGGTATTTCGCCCCGGCAATCGCTGTGCGGGCATCCGGCGTCAGTTCGGCGAAACCGAAGACCCAGTCGGGATCGACGCGATGCGCGGTCGAGGCGTCGATGAAGCGCACGTCCAGACCCTCGGCCAGCGCAACGGCGTCCTTGGCCGGGCCGTCGGGCAGGCACAGGATCGCCACATCGGCGGCGGCCATGGCGTCACGGCGTGCCCCGGCCTCTTTGCGGCGGGCGGGATCGATCTGGATCAGTTCGACATCGCTGCGCTGTTGCAGACGGTCACGGATCTGCAGGCCCGTCGTGCCAGCTTCGCCGTCGATGAAAACCTTGTGTGCCATGGGGCCTCCTGCATTTGCGCGCATGATTAGCGCGGCTGGACCTGCGGGACAACGGTTCACATGGTTGTCACGAAGTGGTCACACCGCGCACAGGTCCGAGCGGGTCAGGAACCGTTTTTCGCGCCCGTTGTCCAGACTGAACATGCCGCCGCGACCGGGCACCACGTCGATGATCAGCCGCGTGTGCTTCCACGCCTCATATTGGCTGGCCGAGATATAGAAGGGCATGCCGCCGATCTCTCCCAGTTTGACATCGCGTTCGCCGATGCGGAAATCGCCCTGCGCATAACACATGGGGGATGACCCGTCGCAGCAGCCGCCCGACTGGTGAAACATCACCGGGCCATGATCGGCGATGATCTCGGACAGCAATTCCAGCGCGGCAGGGGTCGCCTCGACCTGATCCAGAACGGTATTCATGTTTTCAGCCTTTTCTTCAGCAGGCGCATCACCTGACGTTCCTCGGCGGTCAGATCGGTGCCATCCAGCGACTGTTCGATTTCGTCGCGCAGCACGATCTTCAGATCATCCGCCAGATAGGCGTCGATGATCATCGGGTGGATATAGCATTTCCGGCAGATCGCCGGGGTATTGCCCAAGGTCGCGGCGACCGTGACAATGGCTTCGCGCACGTTGCGCTTGGCGGCGGCTTCGCTGTCGAACGCCTCATAGGCGGCCAGAGCCATCGCGGCCAGCACCGTGCCGGTCCATGTGCGGAAATCCTTGGCCGTCACCTCGCGCCCGGAAATGTCACGCAGATAGTCGTTCACCTCGGTCGAGGTGACGCTGCACCGGGTGCCGTCCTCGTCCAGATATTGAAACAGCCGCTGGCCCGGCAGATCCTGAACCTTGCGCAGCGTGGTGGCGACGCGGCGGTCGCGCAGCCCGATATCCCATTCCTTGCCGCCCTTGCCCTTGAAGCGGAACTGCACATTGCTGCCGCTGATGCGGGCATGACGGTCGCGCAATGTGGTCAGGCCGTGCGATTTGTTGTCGCGGGCATAGATGTCATTGCCGACCCGGATCATCGTCACCTCCAGCAGATGCACGATGGTCGCCAGCACCTTGTCGGCCCCCAGACCGCGCAGTGACATGTCGGCATCGACGCGGGCGCGGATCCTGGGCAGGCTGGCGGCGAAGTCCAGCATATGTTCAAACTTGGCGCTGTCGCGGAACGCCCGGAACTTGGGGTGATAGCGGTATTGCTTGCGCCCGCGCGCATCGCGTCCGGTCGCTTGCAGATGCCCGCGCGGATTGGCGCAGATCCAGACATCGGCATAGGCGGGCGGGATCGCCAGTGCGCGGATGCGGTCCAGCGTGCGCTTGTCGCGCAGCAGATCGCCCTTGGCATCGCGATAGGAAAACCCCTTGCCGCTGCGGCGTCGGGTGATGCCCGGCATGTCGTCGCTGACATGCACCAGACCCGCATCGCTGGCGGCGTCCTTGGGGTCGACGATCAGGCTGTCCTTGGGCATGGCGGCCATCCGGCTTGCGGGGCTATCGGGACAAACGCCGCGACCCCGCCACGGGTTCACCGGGCAGACCGCGAAGGCCCGCCCGGCAAGGTCATGCGGTCAGAAGAAGCCCAGCTTCTTGGGAGAATAGCTGACCAGCATGTTCTTGGTCTGCTGGTAGTGGTCCAGCATCATCTTGTGCGTCTCGCGGCCGATGCCCGACTGCTTGTAGCCGCCAAAGGCCGCATGGGCCGGATAGGCGTGATAGCAGTTGGTCCAGACCCGCCCGGCCTTGATGCCGCGCCCCATGCGGAAGCAGGTATTGGCATCGCGCGACCACACGCCCGCGCCAAGGCCGTAAAGCGTGTCATTGGCGATGGACAGCGCCTCGGCCTCATCCTTGAAGGTGGTGACGGACACCACGGGGCCAAAGATTTCCTCTTGGAAGATGCGCATCTTGTTGTTGCCGCGGAAGATCGTCGGCTGGACATAGAAGCCGCTGGAAAGCTCGCCCCCCAGATCCGCCGCCGACCCGCCGGTCAACACCTCGGCGCCTTCCTTCTTGCCGATGTCCAGATAGGACAGGATCTTTTCCTTCTGTTCGCTGGAGGCCTGCGCGCCGATCATGGTCGAGGAATCGCGCGGGTCGCCCTGCTTGATCGCCTCCACGCGCTTCACCGCACGCTCCATGAAGCGGTCATAGAGCGATTCCTGGATCAGCACGCGCGACGGGCAGGTGCAGACCTCGCCCTGATTCAGCGCGAACATCGCAAAGCCTTCCAGCGCCTTGTCGAAGAAGTCGTCGTCTTCGCGGCCCACATCGTCAAAGAAGACGTTGGGGCTTTTGCCACCCAGTTCCAGCGTCACCGGGATCAGGTTTTCCGAGGCGTATTGCATGATCAGCCGCCCGGTCGAGGTTTCGCCGGTAAAGGCGATCTTCGAGATGCGCGGGCTGGAGGCCAGTGGCTTGCCTGCCTCAAGGCCGAAGCCGTTGACGACGTTCAGCACGCCCGGCGGCAGCAGATCGCCGATCAGGCTGATCCAGACCATGATGCTGGCCGGGGTCTGTTCGGCGGGTTTCAGCACCACGCAGTTGCCGGCGGCCAGCGCCGGGGCCAGTTTCCAGCAGGCCATCAGCAGCGGGAAGTTCCACGGGATGATCTGGCCCACAACGCCCAGCGGCTCGTGGAAGTGATACGCGATGGTGGTTTCGTCGATTTCGGAAATCGAGCCTTCCTGCGCCCGCAGCACACCGGCGAAATAGCGGAAATGGTCGATGGCCAGCGGCACGTCGGCGGCCATGGTTTCACGGATCGGCTTGCCGTTGTCCCATGTCTCGGCGGTGGCCAGCAGTTCCAGATTGGCTTCCATCCGGTCGGCGATCTTCAGCAGGATGTTCGACCGCTCGGCGGCGGGCGTCGCGCCCCAGCGGTCTTTCACCGCATGGGCGGCGTCCAGCGCGGCCTCGACATCTTCTGCACCCGAGCGGGCGATCTCGCCGATCTCGGCGCCGGTGATGGGGGTGGTGTTGGTGAAATAGCGACCCGCTTTCGGGGCCACCCAATCGCCGCCGATGAAATTCTCATAGCGCTTGGCAAAGGGCAGTACGCCGACACCCTTGAAGTCATGCGTCTGATCGTTGGGCATGTGTTCCTCCATTCACACCGGCTCCTCCTGCCGGTTTCATGAAGTCAGTTTGAACCGCCCGGCGCACAAATCAACGCGGCCATCCATGCCGCAGCGCGGAATGTGTTTCACCCACGGGACAGTCGCCCCGGATTTTCCGAAATACCCAGCCGCTGCATCCGCCGATACAGCGTCGCGCGTCCGACCCCCAGCGCGCGGGCCGCGGCCGAGACATTGCCTTCGGCCCGGGCCAGCGCCCGAATCACCGCAGCGCGTTCGGCACGTTCAAAGCCCGTCACCTCATCGTCGCGGCCAAACAGGTCCGATGCGGGACGCGGGCGCAGCACGCCTTCCTTTTCCAGCCCGAAGGCACGACGGGCCGCGCGGTTCGCGCCGATGGCCAGATCGTCCTTGTCCACGGCGACCAGCGCCTCGATCCCATCGGTCTGCGCCGACAGGATGCGCGCGCCGGGAAACGAGGCGCGAAAGAACGCCGCCTCGATCTGCCGGGCGCTTTGCGCGACCTGCGCGCCGATCAGCGCGTTCCAGCGCTCGGTGTGATCCGACCGGGCCGAGCTGACATCCAGCGCCCCGATCAGCCGCCCGTCCGGGCCCCAGATCGGCGCATCCATGCAGGACAGCCCGGTATTGCGGGCATAGAAATGTTCGTCGCGATGGATCGTGACCTGCCGCCCCTCGGCCAGACAGGTGCCGATGCCATTCGTGCCCTCGGCCTGTTCCGACCAGTCCGTGCCGTTCCACAGCCCCCATTCGCGAAAGGTCTCGGCATCGGCGTCGTTGACGCGCTGTTCCAGCACGATCCCCGAGGCATCCGTCAGCAGCACATTGCAGCCGGTCGGGCAGACAAGCTGGAACAACTGATCGAGCTGCGGGCGGGCGACGGTCAGAAACCCGTCCAGCCGTTCGCGGCGCTCGGCCAGTTCACGGGTGGTCATGGCCTGGATCTGCGGCGCGCGCGCCGGATCAAGCCCGTGTTTCAGCATCGAGCGGCGCCAGCTTGCGGCCAGCCGCGTCACGGCGGCGGGCGATGCCGATGCAAGGGCAACGCGGTCTTCGTGGCGATCTTCGGGCAAGGCTCCCCCCTTTCCCATATCCGGCCATTATTGCGCGTGCGGGGCGGTCGGGCAAATGAAAAACCCCGGCCAGGGATGGGCCGGGGTTTGTCTTCAGGGGGTGACGGTGACTGTGCCGCCATCGCTCCATGCGCGGTATTCGGGGCGATACATGTCCTCGACGCTGGCGGCGGGGTGGCGGAACGTGCCGGGTGTCACGGCGCGCAGGATATAGACCAGCGTGAACGGGTCTTCGCTGGTCCAGGTCAGCGCGGCGGCGAACCGGTCGGCGCGGAACTCGGTCATCTCGGCATCGGTCTGCCCCTCCAGCCAGTCCAGCGCCGAGACATCGCCCGCCCGGATCAGGTTCGGGTTGTCGATCTCCCAGCCGGCGGGCAGGGGGTCGCTGACGATCAGCCGACCGCCGCCTGCCTGCTGCGGCTGGACGGTGATCCGGGCCACCATGCGCGTGCCCTGCGCCACGGATGCCGGGTCGATCGCCTCACCCTCGGTCGAGAAATAGCTGCGGCTGATCTGATAGCCGCGCCCGCCCGCTGCCGGAGGGCCGGCAGGCTTGCCGGTCGCGGTCAGCGTCACCTCCAGAGGCGTGTCGCCGCTATTGGCGATGGCGGCATCGGCGTCGGGCAGGGCGGTAACGGGCTGGTTCAGCGCCACGCCGTTCAGCATCGCGGGCGGCGTCGATTGCGACAGCGCCCGCGCCGCCATCACCGTCCAGACCGATTCCTGCGTGGACAGGCTGCGCCCGTCTTCCTGCGCCCGCGCGATGCGTTCGGCGACCTGACTGGTCAGTTCGGTGGTGTCGATCACCTGGGTCTTTGCCTCGGCCGCCAGGGCCAGCATGGCGGTGGCATCGCGCAGCTTGGTGCCGTAATCGCTGCGGAAGCCATAAGGTTCGGGCGCGCCAAGGTTCAGCAGATTGCGGGCCTGCGTGAACATGCGGTCGGCGCGCTGCTGATCGCCATAGGATGCCAGCGCCGCCCCCAGATTGGCCGCAGCCATCGGTGTGGCAAAGGCCCCCGCCGCCGTGTCCGCGTAATAGCGCAGATCGCCCACTGTCGCCGCGCGTTCGCGGGCCAGAACCGCCAGCGCATAGGCAAGGGCCGCGTTGTCTTCGGGGTCTGCCGCGCTGGGCTCGGTGGCGTAATTGGCGCGGTTGCGCAGGTTGTCGATGGCCTGACGGAAGGCGGTGTCCGGCACGGCATAGCCCGCCGCACGGGCCTTGGACAGGAAGTCGGTCACATAGGCCTCAAGCCACAGATCGCCGCTGTCGGCCTGCCACAGCCCGAAGCCGCCATTGCTGCCCTGCCGGGTCAGGATCTGGGTGATCGCCTGTTGGACCTGCTGGCCGGTATCGCCCGCCTCCTTCACGCCCCCACCTTCCACGCCCTCGGTGGCGGCAAGGCCGGGCAGATACAACAGCGGCATTGCCCCCGAGGTCAATTGCTCGGTGCAGCCATAGGGATAGCGGTCCAGCCGCGCGATGGCACCCGCCACGTCCAGCCGCGCATAGGGCCCGACTGCCGCCGTCAGCATCGCGCCGGGCAGAATGCCCTGCGTCAGCGCGGGCGGCAGGGTGATGCTTTGGCCGGGCGCGACGACCAGCCGGTCCTGACGCTGGATGTCGGTTTCGTTCAGCGCCACGGGGATCACGATGTCCTTGGTCAGCGCCTGCCCGTCGGGCGTGGTCAGCGTCAGGCGCAGATTGGCGCGGCCTTCGGACATGCCGGCGGTCACCGGCATCTGCACCTGCGCCTCGGCCCGGTCGGCCAGCGTCACGCTGTCCACGGGCAGGGTCAGGCTCACCGGCGCATCGCCTCCGGTCTGTTCGACCGCCAGCCCCATCTGCCCCGAGGGGCCGGTCGCATGGGTCAGCCGCAGGCCGACCTGCGCCTGATCGCCCGGCGCAAGGAAGGCGGGCGCGGTCACGGTCATCACCACCGGGTCGCGCACCAGCACCGAGGCATCGGCCTGCCCCACGCCCTTGGCCGACCAGACCACGGCCATGACGCGGACCTCGCCGTTGAAATCGCCGACCGGCACCTGCACCGTGGCCGTGCCGTCCGGGCCAAGCGTGACCGGGCCGGAAAACCAGCTCATCAGCTTTTCCGTGGGCGGCGGGGCTTCGGCATTGCTGGCAAGGCTGGCATCGCCGCCTTCGCGCAGCGCACCGTCCGGCGCGCCGGTGGGCAGGATCAGCCGCCCATACAGATCGCGCAGGCCCACGCCAAGGCGGCGCTGGCCGAAATAGTGATCCGAGGGATCGGGCGGGGTGAATTTGGTCAGGTTCAGGATGCCCTGATCCACGGCGGCGATGGTGGCCTGCACCGTGTCGCCTTCGGCGGCGCCTTCGACGCGCAGGGTCACGGGAACCGTGCCGCGCGGACGGGTTTCCTGGGGCGCCTCGATGCTGGCGGTCAGCCTGCGGTCGCCGGGATCGACGGCGGCATGGGCCAGACCCAGCGCCCGGATCGGCTCGCGCTGGCCGGGGGCCGCGGCCTCCAGCGGGCGGATGGCGGACACGGTGACATAGACCCCCGCCCCCCAATCGTCCGTCACCGGCATCTCGATGCTGTTTTCGCCCGCTTTCAGCGAGACGGTGCGCATCGACACCAGCCGGTTCGACAGCACCGACACGATCCCCATGCCGTCGCTGGCCGCCTGCACCTTCACCTGCGCGGTATCGCCGCTGCGATAGGCGGGCTTGTCCAGCACGACCTGCAGCCGGTCGGGCGTGGGCGTGCCTGCATCGGCAATCGCGCCCCAGCCCGCATGGAACTGCACCGAGGACGCGCCGCCCTGACCCGAGGCAGGTTCGACCACCAGCTCATACTGCCCCCATGCGACGGTGGCGGTAATCTCGGCGGGGGCGTCGCCGGGTTCGGCCGTGCCCTCGGCGATCCGGCTGCGCGAGGTGATCGCTTCCCAGTTCCATTGTCCGCCGATGGAATACCACTGATAATCCGTGTCGATGCGGTTCAGCACCCAGCGCACGGGCTGGGCTGCCGGTTTCAGATCGGGGCCGACGGCAACCACGGCAAAGCGCGCCTCGGACCCTTCGGACACGGTGTCGCCCTGAAACAGCGGGCGGATGCCGATGACCGGCTGATCCGGCATCACCACCCGCGATTCCACACGCTCGACCGGGCGGCCTGCGCCTTCGCGGATGTCGATGATCGCCTGCGCGTCATAGGGGCGGGGGCCAAGATCGCCGGGCAGGGTGATCTGCGTCTGATAGCTGCCCGTCGCATCGGTCGAACCGCCGGGCAGGCTGTTCGTCACCGGCGAGGCATCGTCGTCTTCGCGGCCAAAGGCAAAGCCGTCAAAGCCTGCCAGCCTGCGGGTTGGCGACAGGCGCAACTGGCCTTCGACCGGCAGATTGGCGGCGGGCGCGCCGAACAGCCAGCGCGCGGTCAGCGACAGATCCAGCGTGCCGCCCGCCCGCGCCGCGCCTTCGGGCAGGGAGGGGGTGAAGTCGATGCGCTCGGGCAGGAAATCCTCGACCAGCAGGCGCTGGGTGGCCAGGGCCGGGCCATCGGCCTCGGCGCGCAGTTCCAGCCGCCATGTGCCGCGTGGCGCATTGCCGGGGATCTGCCAGTTGACGGTCGCGCCCCCCGCAGCAGCGGCGGTGGGGGCAAGGCGCGTGGCCTCGACCCCATCGGGACGCAGGACCACGGCGGTCAAGGGCAGGTTCTCCAGCGCACGGGCATCGGCGTCGCGGGCCAGAATCGTGGCGTTCACCGTTTCGCCCACGCGATAGGCGCCGCGATCGGTCGTCACGAACAGGTCGATGGGCGGGGCAGGCGGCGCGCCTTCGACGCCGCGATCGGACAGATCGAATTCCGGGTCCGACAGCGACAGAAAGGCCATGTCACGCGGCGCAAGATTGTCGCCTTCGCCCTGCCAATAGGTCACGGTGACCAGCGCGGGGGCCGCGCCATCCTTGCCAAGTGCCAGCCCCGGCGCGAAACGCGCCACGCCCTGATCGTCGGTCACGGTCTTGGCCAGCACCTCGTTCGAGCGGCTGACCAGCGCCACCTCGGCATCGACCTTGGCCGAGGTGTCTTTCAGGCTGCGCACCGCGACCGTCAGCCCGTCCGTCCCCGAGAAGGTGGAAATCCCGAAATCCGAAATGACGAACCACTGCGCCGCAAGCCCGGTATCCGAGACGTTTTCGTTCTGGATCCCGGCCTGAAGGATATAGATACCGGGCTCCAGCGGGCCTGCCTCGGCGGGAATGGCCAGACTGGTGGTCAGTTCGCGGTTCAGCACGTCCTGCCCCACGGGCTTGGCCACCTGCGCCGTGCCCTTCCAGACCTCGCGCGCCATCTGGTCGCTGAAATAATCCGCCTGCCAGCTGTCCAGAGGCTTGGCGAACATGTCCTCGGTCATGGCGCGGATCAGGTTGCGGTCCGAGATCTTCAGCAAACCCAGGTTCAGCTGATCGGCATTCACCGTCACCACCGACAGCCGCTGATCGCCCGAGGCGGGCAGCACATAGGCCCGGCCCGCAAAGCGGACCTCGGGGCTGCGGTCGCGGACATAGCCGGTCAGCGCCACGTCGCGGGCCAGTTTTTCGCCATCCGCCGAAGGCAGACCCGCGCGCAGTGTCAGCGCGACCTGTTGGCCATGGGTCAGCCCGCCGATGCACAGACGGTTGCCGTCCGCCTCGACCGTCAGATCGCCGGCGGGCAGGCGCAGGAACGGCGCATAATCGGTGCCGCTGTCCAGTTCGCGCGACATGACGGCGCAGAAGCGCGGCATCCGGCCTTCGGATCCGACCTGACTGTCGGTGACGCGCAAGCCGTTGCGGGCCTCGGATTCCTGCAATGCCGTGGCGATGGCGCTGTCGCCCGGTACCAGAACCGCCGCCAGCCGCAGCGCCTTCAGTGCGTCGGGGCCACGGCCCAGCCGTTCCTGCGCCATGGCCAGCCATGACAGCGCCCGGGCTGCGACCGCGTCCTGATCGGCGCGCAGATAGCCGTTCACCGCCATCGAGGCGATGGCCGCCGAGGCATCGCTGCTGTCGGAATCGCTGGTATAAAGCGTCAGCCGCGCAAGGTCCGTCCAGTCGGCGCCGGTATCGTCGCGGGCGACGATCTGCGCCGTGATGCGCGCCGCCTCGGCCAGATCGCCGCGATTTTCGGCCTGGGTCGCGGCCTGACGCGCGTCGCCCGCACCCAGTGCGGCATTCATCGCCGCGAATGTCCGCGCCTGTGCCTGCGCCGCCGTCAGATCCGGGGCGGCGATGAAGGGCGCGGCCGCCGCACGCGATTCGGCCCGCAGCCGGATCTCGGCGCTGGTGGCCACGACCCGGCCCGACAGGGCGCCCGCGAAAGCGGCGGGCGCACCTGCGCCTTCGCCCTTGGGGAAACAGGCGCGGGCATTCTGGTTATAGGTCAGCGCCGTGCATTGCGCATCGCCCAGACAGGCCTGAATGCAGGCCTGCAACGTGGTGTCGAAGATCTGGCCCAGATCGCCGCCCGGCATGTCGGTATCGGCCTGCAACTGGATGCGCTTGGCAGGCAGCGGCCCATCCTGTGCGTGAACCGGCATGGCCAGCGACAGCCCAAGGGCCAAGGTTGCGGGAATGATCCGAAGCCAGCTGCGATCTTGCATGATGTCCCCTCCTGCGCGCGCGGCTTCGTTGTCGCATTGCCGCGCGGATCAGGCAATCACGCTATTCCCATTCAAGTTGAGAATATGCGGTGGCCGCGTTCCTTGCGGTGGTGGCGTTGAAATCGGCCCAGCCTTCGGAATAGGGCTTCATCATCTGGGTGATCGCCGGGATCGCCTGAGACAGCGCCATGCCGCCGCGGATCGCCCGGCGCGTCGTGTCGCGCAGTTGCGTCAGATACTGGATGGTCGGCGCGCTGGCCTGATCCCATGTCGCGCTGGCCGGGCCATGGCCGGGAACGATCAGCGCGGGCGTCGGCTGCGGCGGGGCGGACAGCCAGTCCAGCCAGCCCGACAGCGACCCGTCCAGCGAAGGCGTCAGACCGCGAAACAGCAGATCGCCGGTAAAGAGCGTCCCCGACTCGGTGTCCAGCACGGTCAGATCATTGTCGGTATGGGCCGGACCGACCGGGGTCAGCTGCAATTCCGTGCGACCCAAAGAAATTGTGATCGGCTGGCTGACCGGCTGATCGACACCCGTGATGCGGCTGCCCGCAAAGGCCCCGGCCCCGATCTGGCGCGGGATCGAGACCATCCATGCGGCGGTCCTTTGCGCCACCGCCTCGGGCAGTCGGGCATTGGCGGTGACGGTCGCGCCCGCTTCGGAAAACACCTCGGCCCCCAGAATGTGGTCGGGATGCATATGGGTCAGGACGACATGGCTGATGGGCGCATCGGTGACGCGGCGGATCGCGGCGTAAAGCGCCTCGCCCTCGGCGCGGGTGCCGCCTGCGTCGATCACCGCCACGCTGTCGCCGACCACAAAGGCCAGATTGGCGATGCGTCCCTGATTTTGCGGGGAAATCTGCGCGATTGTGCCCTGATGCAGATAAACATCATCCGCGATTTCCTGCACGCTCAGCGCCGGGAGGTCAGCGGTCGGCACGCAGGAGATGGCCCCACCCGTCAGGTCGGGATGGCGCGCCAGCCAGTCCCGCGCGATGGGGCCTGCGCGCTGTTCGCATTGCTGCTGCTGCGCGGCGTCTCCGGCGGGCAGAAGCCGCGGGGCGCAGGTGTCGGGGCTGGCCACCAGACAGGCGGCAAGGACCAGATGGAACATGCCGTTCCCTTCATCTTCTTCGGCGCGGGGGCGAAGATTAACACGCCCGCCCCCTTCCCACCATAGCGGCCTCGGCATAAGACCTTTGGCGGGTTGACTGGCTGGGTCATGCGCCTAGCATCAACCTGTCCGCATCTGCGGCTGCTTGAAGAGGAGAGACTACTCATGGCTTGGACCAAACCTGCGCTGAAGGAAATTTCCTGCGGCATGGAAATCAACATGTATGCCCCGGCCGATGACGAGCCGGTGCTGTTCTGAAGCGAAACTAGAAACGTCCGGTCCCTGACTTGGGGCCGGACGCGCCGGAAGCGTGGATCATGCGTATCGTAATTCTGGGCACCGGCGCCGGTGGCGGGCTGCCGCAGTGGAACTGTGGCTGCGCGCATTGCGACGCGGCCCGCGATGGGCGCATTCCGCCCATGACCCAAAGCTCGATCGCCGTATCGGCGAATGGCACGGATTGGGCGCTGATCAACGCCTCACCCGACCTGCGCCAGCAGCTTTCCGCCACGCCCGCCCTGTGGCCGGGGCAGTTGCGCGGATCGCCCATCCGGTCGGTGCTGGTGACGAATGGCGACATCGACCACGTCGCGGGTCTGCTGACCCTGCGCGAAGGGCAGGTCTTCGATCTGTTTGCCACGCCCGCCATTCATGACGTGCTGGCCGCGAACCCCATGGTTTCGGCCTTGGCGGCCGACAAGGTGGCGCGCCGCCCGGTGGTGATGGACCAGCCCTTCCAGATCGCACCGGGGTTGCAGGCCACGCTGTTTGCCGTGCCCGGAAAAGTGCCGCTTTACCTTGAGGGCGACACCGTGGACACCGGCCTTGTCGGCGAACAGACCGTGGGGGTCGAATTCACCGCCAATGGCCGCCGCGTCTATTACATCCCCGGCTGCGCCCATGTGCCCGACTGGCTGGCGGCCCGGATCTCGGGGGCGGATGTGTTGCTGTTCGACGGCACGCTGTGGACCGATGACGAAATGGTGCGCGCAGGCCTTGGCCCCAAGACGGGGCGGCGGATGGGCCATGTCTCGGTCTTTGGCCCCGAGGGCAGCATGGCAGGTCTGGCCGGGCTGACGGTCGGTCAGCGCATCTATGTGCATCTGAACAATTCTAACCCTCTGGTCGATCCCGACAGCCCGCAGCGCGCCGAAGCCGCCGCGGCGGGCTGGCAGATCGCCCATGACGGCATGGAGATCACGCCATGAAGCTTGCCGACCACCGGCCCCAGTCCCGCGCCGATTTTCACGACCGCCTGCGCCGCATCGGCGTCGAACGCTATCACGACCGCCACCCGTTTCATAAGCGGCTGCATGGCGGCGAATGTTCGGGGGACGAGGTGCGGGCATGGGTCATCAACCGCTGGCAATACCAGTCGCGCATTCCGATGAAGGACGCGGCCTTCATGTCCCGGCTGGAGGATCCGCAGCTGCGCCGCATCTGGCGCAGTCGCATCGAGGATCATGATGGCGGCGTCGATGCGGGCGGCGGCATCCGGCGCTGGCTGGCTTTGGCGCAGGCGGTGGGGCTGGATCCCGATTACGTCGCCAGCGGCGTGGGCGTGCTGCCCGCCACGCGCTTTGCCGTCGATGCCTATGTCCGCTTCGTGCGCGACATGCCGCTGCTGGATGCGGTCGCGGCCTCGCTGACGGAAATGTTCGCCCCCAAGATCCATGCCGAACGCATCGAGGGGCTGCTGAAGCATTACGATTTCGCCGATGAGACAAGCCTTGCCTATTTCCGCAACCGCCTGACCGAGGCGCGCAAGGATGTGGAATTCGGCCTGACCTATGTGCTGGACCATGCCGACACGCTGGAAAAGCAGGATGCGGCGGCGGCGGCGCTGACGTTCAAGACCGATGTGCTTTGGGCGCAGCTTGACGCGCTGTGGAATGGCTATGTCGAAGGGCGCACGCCCCCCGGCGCATGGCGACCGGGCGAAGGCATGGCCAGGCTGCAGCAGGGCGCAGACATGGTGGGTGTGTCATGACCCATCGGCTGAACAATGCCAGCGTGCCCTTTCTGCCGCGCGGCGTGCGGCTGCATGACGACCGGGTGCGCGGCATTCGCGTGCTGCTGGCGCCCGAACGCGCGATGCAGCTGGATGCCGTGGGCGATGCGATCCTGTCCGAACTGGACGGCAAGCGCAGTGTAGCCGAAGTCATCCTGATCCTGTGCCAGCGCTATCAGGCCCCCGTCGAACAGATCGAGGGCGATGTGCGCGATTTCCTGACCGGGCTGGTGGACCGGCGCATGGTGCATCTGTCCTGCGTGGGGGCCGAGCCATGAATGACGTGCCGCGCGATATCCGGGGCAATCCGGTGCGTGTGGGCCTGCCCATGGCGATGCTGGCCGAGTTGACGCATCGCTGCCCTCTGGCCTGCCCCTATTGCTCGAACCCGGTGGAGCTGGCGCGGGTGCAGACCGAACTTTCCGCCGAGGAATGGGGCGACGTGTTCCGGCAGGCGGCGGATCTGGGCGTCTTGCAGGTGCATCTGTCGGGGGGCGAGCCTGCCTCGCGCCGGGATCTGACGCAGATCGCGACCATGGCGCGGGATGCGGGGCTGTATGTGAACCTGATCACCTCGGGGATCGGGCTGACACAGGCGCGGCTGGCCGAGCTGGATGGCGTGGTGGATCATGTCCAGCTGTCGCTGCAGGGCATCGACGCCGAGATGGCCGACTGGATCAGCGGCTATGGCGGCAGCTTCGCGCGCAAGATGCAGGTGGCCGAATGGGCCGGTCAGATCGGCTTTCCCATGACGCTGAACGCCGTGGTGCATCGCCAGAACCTTGACCGCCTGCCCGAGATGATCGATCTGGCCGAGCGGCTGGGCTGCCGCCGGATCGAGGTCGCGACCGTGCAGTTCCACGGCTGGGCCGATCTGAACCGCCGCCCGCTGATGCCTACGCTGGCGCAGGCGCAGCGCGCCCGTGACGTGGTGAATGAGGCAAGGCAGCGGCTGCGCGGCATCATGGTCATCGACTATGTGCCCGCCGATCATCACGCGGCCTTTCCCAAGGCCTGCATGGGCGGCTGGGCCAGCACCGGCATCAATATCGCGCCCGATGGCGTGGTTCTGCCCTGCCACGCGGCGCAGACCATCAAGGGGCTGGAATTCCAGACCGTGCGCGAGGCCCGTCTTGCCGATATCTGGCGCGACAGCCCCGCCTTCAACGCATTTCGTGGCACCGCATGGCTGCCCGAACCCTGCGCGGGCTGCGACCGGCGCGAGATCGATTTCGGGGGCTGCCGCTGTCAGGCCATGGCGATGGCGGGCGATGCAACCGCGACCGATCCCGTCTGCTCGCGGTCCTCGTTCAACGCCCGGCTGCGCGCCGAAGCCGAGGCGGATGCCGCCAGCGACGACACCGCGCTGGTCTATCGGCGCATGGCAAAGGAAAGACGGATATGAGACTGGCTTTCGTGTTTGCATTGCTTGCCGCGCCCGCCTTGGCGCAGGACGTGGAAAACCCGCTGCAGCCGTCCGAATTATGGGATGACATGCGGGAAAGCGTCATTGGAACCAACCAGGAACCGCCGGTCGATCCGGCGGTTCTTTTGCTTGATGCGCCCAAGCGCGCCGACAATCCCGCGCTTGTGCCGATCCACATCACCCAGCCGCCGGGCGCGCCCGATGTGACCGCGCTGTCGCTGGTCGTGGATGGCAACCCCGCGCCGGTGGCCGCTGAATTCACCTTTGGCAAGGCGCTGATGCCGCTTGATTTCGAAGTGCGGCTGCGCGTCGATACCTATTCGGATGTGCGCGCCATCGCCACGCTGGCCGATGGGCGCAAGGTGATGGCGGGGCGCTTTGTGCGCGCCTCGGGCGGGTGCGCCGCGCCTGCAGGCAAAAGCATGGATCAGGTGCGCGCCACCATGGGCGAGATGCGGTTTCGTCAGGCCGCCGAAGGCGGGCGCGACATCGGCACGCTGATGATCCGCCATCCCAATTTCTCGGGGTTGCAGCGCGATCAGGTGACGCTGCTGACCATTCCCGCGGAATTCATCCAGACGCTTGAGGTCAAGCAAGGCAGCGCCCAGCTGTTCACGATGAATGCGGGCATCTCGATTTCCGAGGATCCGGTGTTCCGCTTTGCCTATCGGGCGGACGGGCCGGTCAGCGTCCACGCGCAGGATACCGAAGGCCGGGTCTGGGACCAGTCCTTCAACGGCGGAAGCTAGGCGCTTCGTGGGCGGCATCCCGGCCTGCCGAGGGCTGGCAGGGTGATTCTTCCAGCGGCGACAGCCCGCGATGCGGGCAAAAGGCCGGCCAACGGGTCCGCCGCCGGAACAGAAACCGCCATGCGGCACCATGACGCTTGCACGATGGGCCAAGCGGCCTAAGATGGGACAGGCAGCCGCCGGAGATGCCAAGTGCCCGGCAACCATTCGTTTCTTTGGGAGGAGAACGATGGCCTTAGCCACATTGCAGATATCCGAACGCACCCCCTCGCCAAGGCTTTCGGCGGATCGCGTGCGCGAAATCCTGATCGTCGATGACCACCCGCTGATGTGCGACGCACTGGCGTTGACGCTGAAGATCAGCTTCGGGCTGAAAAATGTCCGCACCGCCCGCAGCCTTGCCGCCGCACAGGACCAGATCCGGGCGCAGGGCGCGCCGGATGCGGTGATCCTTGATCTGAACCTGCCCGATGCGCGGGGCGCCGAAGGGCTGGTGACGCTGCGCCGCCAGATCCCGGATGTGCCGATCACCATGATCTCGGCCGATCTGGAAAACGCCATGATCTCGGCCGCGATGGCTGCGGGCGCGCAGGGCTATATCAGCAAATCCCTTGGCCGCGAGGCGCTGGTCGAAAGCCTGCGCCGCATGTGGGAGGGCGAGCGGGTGACCCCCGACAGCTATCAGCCCGAACATGCCGGCGAAGAGGACGCGGCCCGCGCGGAACTGGCGCGGCGCTTTGCCAGCCTGACGCCGCAGCAGATGAAGATCCTGCGGCTGATCTGTCAGGGCAAGGCGAACAAGGAAATCAGCTATGAGCTGTCCATCGCCGAGGCCACGGTCAAGACCCATATCACCGCCATCATGTCCAAGATCAACGCGCGGCGCCGCACGCAGGCCGTGCTTCTGGCCAATAGCGTCAGGCTGTTCGAGCCGGCATGAAGCAGGTCCAGCCCGCGCCATGGCCGGGCGATCTGCGACAGGGCGCGGCCCGCACCGCGCCCGCAGCGCCTGCCTTCCTGTCGGTCCCGGCCGCCGCGCCCGATCTGGTGGCGCAGATCCTGTCGCGCATGGCGCCGCTGGATCCGGCGCTGGTGCTTTTGTTCGGAAGCCCCGCCAAGGGCATGGCGCAGGTGGGCGCGGAACTGCGTCACGCCCTGGGGGCGGGGTGCCGGGTGGTCGGCTGCGCCTCGGCCGGTGAGATCGGGCCGCAGGGCTATTGCAACGAAAGCGTCGTCGCGCTGGGTTTGCCCTCGGCCAGCTTCCGGGTCGGCATCTGCGTGCTGCGCGATCAGGCGCAGATCCCGGTTTCGGACTGGATGGCGACGCTGCGCCGCTTTCACGCCGATTTCGCGCCTGATCCGCGCCGCTCTGGCTTTGGCATCCTGCTGGCCGATGCGCTGGCCCGGCAAGAGGATGTGCTGGTCGCCACGCTGGATGCGGCCATGCCCGGCCTGCCCGTCGTCGGCGGCTCGGCGGCCGAGGGGATCGAGTTTCTGCCCACCTGCCAGATGGTCGATGGCCGCGCGCAGGTGGGGGCGGCGCTGTTTCTGATGGTGGAAACCGATCTTGCCGTGGCCGAAGTCAGCTTTGCGCATTTCCACCCGACCGACCGGCGGGCCGTGGTGACGGCGGCGGATGCGCATAACCGCGTCATCTGGGAACTGAACGCCGAACCCGCCGCGCAGGAATATGCCCGGCTGACCGGCATTCCGCTGGAGCAGTTGACCGCGACCGAGTTTGCCCGCCACCCGCTGCTGCTGCGCACCGGGCGGCGCCATCACGTCCGCGCCATCCGCGCCATGACGCCGGATGGCGGTCTGCAACTGCTGTCGGGGATCGAGGCCGGCAACATCCTGACGCTGGGCCGCGCCATCGACATGACGCGCGGCTTTGCCGATGCGATGGACGCGCTGCCGCGCGCGCCGCTGATGGTGCTGGGCTTCGACTGCATCCTGCGCCGCCTTGCGCTGGAGCGCGCGGGCATGACCGCGCAGATGTCGGCGCTGCTGGCGCGTTATCGCGTGGCGGGGTTCAACACCTTCGGCGAACAATGCAGCGGCATGCATGTGAACCAGACCTTTGTCGGCATGGCGCTGATGCCGCCCGAGGGGGCGTGATGTTTCTGCGCGACGACGATCCCGACACGCGGCGGGTGGAAAAGCTGACCCGGATTTCCGACGTGCTTGTCGCCCGCATCGACCGGCTTGAGGAATCGCGCGGCTCATCGTGGTCGATGTTTCAGGCCGCCATGGCCCTTGAACAAGAGGTGCAGGTCCGCACCCGCGAACTGGAACAGGCGCTGGCCGATCTGTCGGAACGAAACCGCGAACTGGCCGTGGCGCGCGCCTTGGCCGAAGAGGCCAACCGCTCCAAGACCCGCTTTCTGCGTGCGGCCAGCCATGACCTGCTGCAACCCCTGTCCGCCGCCAAGCTGTTTCTGTCGGCGCTGAAGGACACGCCGCTGGACGCGTTGCAGACCGAACTGGCCGACCGCCTGTCGGGCGCCTTTGAATCGGTCGAGGAGCTGATGCACGCGGTGCTGGACATCTCGCGCCTGGACAGCCAGCGGATCGAATTTCAGCGCAAACCCGTCGATCTGGGCGATCTGTTCCGCCGCCTTGCCATCGAATACGCCCCCATGGCCGAGGCGAAGGGGCTGAAGCTGGCCTTTGCGCCGACCAGTGCCATGGTGGAAAGCGACCCGACCTTTCTGCGGCGGATCGCGCAGAATCTGGTCTCGAACGCGATCAAATATACCGACCGCGGCGGCGTGCTGGTCGGCGTGCGCAAGCGCGGCGGGCGGGCATGGCTGGAGATCATGGATACCGGCATCGGCATCGCCGCCGCCGACCGCTCCCGCATCTTCGATGAGTTCCAGCGCATTGGGCGCGAAGGTGGCGCGCCGGGCATGGGGCTGGGGCTTTCCATCGTGCGCCGCGCCTGCGCCAAGCTGGGCCATCCCATCGCCATGGACAGCGAACCGGGCCGCGGCACGGTATTTCGCGTCAGCCTGCCCCTGATCGGGGCTCATGCCGAAATCGGGCGCATCGCCTTGCCGCAGGCCGGGCCGTCGCTGCGCGGGCGGGTGGCGCTGGTCGTGGAAAACGACACCGCCATGCGCCGCGCCTATCAGTTGATCCTGCGCGACCGGCTGGGCATGGTGGCGCGCGTCACCGCAGGCATCCCCGAGGCGCTGGCTCAGATGGGCGACGATCCCCCCGATGTCGTCATCGCCGATTACAATCTGGACAATGGCGATACCGGGCTTGAGGCGATCCGCGCCTTGCGCAAGGCGGCTGGAGAGGTAGTGCCTGCGATCATCGTCTCGGCCCGGCGCGACCCGGAAATCAGCCGCGCCAGTCTGGAACTGGGCGTGCCGGTGCTGGAAAAGCCGCTGCGCTTCGAGGATCTGCAGGCCATGCTGCATCACATACTGGTCTAAGACCAAAGCCGCATAAGACCGGGCGCGGGCTTTCGCGTCCCGCACCACGGGCGCAGGCTGCCCGAAGGGAGAATGACGATGAAGATTTTGCGTCCTATGGCCGTGATCGGGCTGCTGGCGCTGGCAGCCGCCGTGCCCGCCACCGCGCCCGGCCATGCGAATGAGGCAGGCGATCTGGTCTTTGCCGAACGCGGCCCATGGCAACTGGCGGACCCGCTGATCTGGTCGATCGACCAGACCGGCCCCGTGGTCGAAGGCTTCAAGCCGCTGGGGCAGGGCACGGTGACGCTGAGCGCCGCGACCGATCCGGCGGATGGAAAGCCGGTTCTGGAACTGGCCGAACAGACCACGCGGATCACCCGCAAGATCGGCCCCTTTCCGGTGACGGGCGGCGATCCGGTGCTGACGTTCTTCCTTGAGACGGTGGCGCGCGATATGGCGGCGCTGACCGGCGGCAGCCCGTTCTATATCCGCAACCGCCTGAAGGACGCGCTGTTCCGGGGCGGCGAGGTGCAGCAGGACGGCGCGGCCCGCGTCGCCGTTTTCATGCCGTTTCAGCAGGATCAGAACCGCGCCCGGATGCTGGGCTTCGAGACGCTGGAGCTGCGGTTCACGCTGGATGATCCGAAACAGCCGATCCGCCAGATGGCTGCGCGGACCGGGCCCTTGGCAGGCAATCAACCCGCCTATGAAAACCGGATGGTGCTGAAATGATCCGCAAGCTGACATGTGCCGCCGCCGTCGCTTTCTGGGCGGGCAGCGCGGGCGCGCAGGCGGTGAATGACTATCCAACCAATGCGCGGGCCGATTACGTCTTTGTCTGCATGGCGACGAACGGCCAGACCCGCGACATGCTGGACCGCTGTTCCTGCGCCATCGACCAGATCGCGGGCGTGCTGTCCTATGATGACTATGTGAAGGCCGAAACCGTGCTGTCGATGCGCCAGACACCCGGCGAGCGTGCGGGCATGTTCCGGCAGGGCACGGCGGTCAATGACATGGTTGCCAATTACCGCCGCGCCGAGGCCGAGGCCGAGATCCTGTGCTTCTAGGGCTGGACAAGCCGGGCTGCGCGCGCTTCCCTTTGCCGGATCAAACAAAAGGGGATTGCGCATGGATCTTGGCATCAGGGGAAAGCGCGGGCTGGTCTGCGCCGCGTCCAAGGGCTTGGGCCGCGGCTGCGCCGAAGCCTTGGCCGAGGCGGGCGTGGATCTGGTCATCAATGCCCGCAGCGCCGATGTGCTGCAGGCCACCGCCGATGAGATCGCGGCGAAATACGGCGTCAGCGTCACGCCCGTCGCCGCCGACATCGCCACCGAGGACGGCCGCGCCGCCGTGCTGGAGGCCCTGGGCGGGCAGGCCGATATTCTGGTGAACAATGCGGGCGGCCCGCCGCCCGGCAAGTGGACGGACTGGAGCCGGGACGATTTCATCAAGGCGCTGGACGCCAACATGCTGACCGCCGTGGCGCTGATGCAGGCGCTGGTGCCCGGCATGATGGACCGGGGCTGGGGCCGGGTGGTCAACATCACCTCGCAATCGGTCAAGACGCCCATCGCCATTCTTGGGCTGTCGAACACCGCTCGCACCGGACTGACCGGCTTTGTCGCGGGCATGTCGCGGCAGGTCGCGCCGCATGGCGTCGTCGTCAACAACCTGCTGCCCGGCATCCATGCCACCGACCGCGCCGTCAGCCTTGATACCGGCGTTTCCAAGGCCGAGGGCATCAGCATGGACGAGGCCCGCGCCAAGCGCGAGGCGACGATCCCCACCGGCACCTATGGCCTGCCCGAAGACTTTGGTGCGACCTGCGCGTTCATGTGCAGCCAGCACGCCCGCTTCATGGTCGGCCAGAACATCCTGCTGGACGGCGGCGTCTCGAACAGCACGATGTAATGGAATGGATGCGACATTCTTGCAGAATGGACTTGCCGGAATGTCGCCGCCTCTCTACGACGAAAGGTGGAAATCGGGAGACGCTGACGAAAGTCAGGGCCGAAGGAGCAACCGCCCCGGGAAACTCTCAGGCAAAACGAACCGTTTTCCATATGAAGGACTGGAGAGTGGCAGCGTGCTGCCCGCCGAAGGGATAACGATCTCAGGCGCCCCGCAGGGGTAAGGACAGAGGGGGCATCTGAAGCGGGCGGGCTTATTCCGTCTGTCAAACAGGGGATGCCCATGGCCGATCTGCGGCGAACCGCGCTTTATGACCTGAACCTGTCGCTGGGCGGCAAGATGGTCCCCTTTGCCGGCTGGGACATGCCGGTGCAATTCCCGATGGGCGTCATGGCCGAACATCTGCACACCCGCACTGCCGCCGGGCTGTTCGATGTCAGCCATATGGGACAGGTAATCCTGCGCGGCGACACTGCGGCGCAGGCGCTTGAGACGCTGGTTCCCGCAGATATCGTCGGGCTGGAGCCGGGTCGCCAGCGCTATGGGCTGTTCACCAATGATGCGGGCGGCATCCTTGACGATCTGATGATCGCCAATAAGGGCGATCACCTGCTGCTGGTCGTGAACGCCGCCTGCGCCGATGCCGACATCGCGCATCTGCGCCAGCTTGAGGCGCAGGGCATTCAGGTCCAGCCCGTGACCGACCGCGCGCTGTTGGCGCTGCAGGGCCCGAAGGCCGCGGCGGTGCTGGCCGCGCTGATCCCCGGTGTGGCCGTGATGCGGTTCATGGATGTGGCGGAATTCGACTGGCAGGGCGTGACGCTGTGGGTCAGCCGCTCGGGCTATACCGGCGAGGATGGGTTCGAGATCTCGGTTCCCTTGGCCGAGGCCGAGGCTTTGGCGCGTGCGCTGCTGGCATCGCCCGACGTGGCCCCGATCGGGCTTGGCGCGCGCGACAGCCTGAGGCTTGAGGCGGGGATGCCGCTTTACGGTCATGACATGGACGCCGAGACCCGCCCCGCCCAGGCGGCGCTTGGCTGGTCGGTTCCCAAGCTGCGCCGTCAGGGCGGCGCGCGTCAGGGCGGCTTTCCCGGTGCATCTGCCGTGCTGCCCGAACTGGCCCGGGGGCCCGCGCGCACCCGCCGCGGGCTGCGTCCCGAAGGCCGCGCCCCGATCCGCGAAGGCGTCGCGATCTTTGCCGCTGACGAAGGCGGTGCGCCCATCGGCAAGGTCTGTTCCGGCGGGTTCGGACCTTCGGTCGGTGGCCCCATCGCCATGGCCGTCCTGCCCGCCGATCTTTCCGACGGGGCGACCGTCTGGGCAGAGTTGCGCGGCAAGCGCGTCGCCGTGACGCTGACGCCGCTTCCCTTCCACAAACCAAGCTACAAGCGCTGAGAGGCAAGGCATGTTGAAATATACTCCGGATCATGAATGGCTGCGTCAGGACGGCGACGAGATCGTCGTCGGCATCACCGCACATGCCAGCGAACAGCTGGGCGATGTGGTCTTTGTCGAATTGCCCGAGGTCGGGCGCGAGGTCGACACGGGCGAGGAGATCGTGGTGATCGAATCCGTCAAGGCGGCCTCGGATATCGTGGCGCCTTTGGCGGGGGTCATCACCGCCGTCAACGATGCGCTGCCCGATACGCCCGGTCTGGTGAATGACGATCCGCTGACGGCGTGGTTCTTTCGCATCAAGCCCAGCAATCCCGATCTGTCGGGGTTTCTGGACGAAGACGCCTATCAGCAGCTGATCGGCTGATCCCGGCGGCAGCGCCGCATGGGTATTTGAAAAACAAGGAAGCCTTTGGAGTTCGCGCTTCGGAGGCGCGCTTCTGGATTGTTTGAGGGCATGGCCATGACGAAATGGACGCCGACCGACTATAACCCCGACGATTTCGCCAACCGGCGGCATATCGGCCCGTCCCCTGCGGAAATGGCCGAGATGCTGCGTGTGGTCGGCGCGGAGAGTCTGGATGATCTGATCGGCCAGACCGTGCCGTCGGGCATCCGGCAGGAACGCGCGCTGGACTGGCCCGCGCTGTCCGAGGCGGCGCTGCTGGGCCGGATGCGCGAGGTTGCCGCGCGCAACCGCGTGATGACCAGCCTGATCGGGCAGGGCTATTACGGCACGGTGACCCCACCCGCCATTCAGCGCAACATTCTGGAAAACCCCGCCTGGTATACGGCCTATACCCCCTATCAGCCCGAGATCGCACAGGGTCGTCTGGAGGCCTTGCTGAATTACCAGACCATGGTGGCCGATCTGACCGGCTTGCCGGTTGCCAATGCCAGCCTGCTGGATGAGGCGACGGCGGCGGCCGAGGCGATGGCCATGGCGCAGCGTCTGGCCAAGTCGAAGGCGCGGGCATTCTTTGTCAGCGATGATCTGCATCCGCAGACCGTTTCGGTGATCGAGACCCGCGCGGCGCCTCTGGGCATCCAGATCGTGCGTGGTGAGCTGGATCCGGCGGCGGTGTTCGGCGCGATCTTCCAGTATCCCGGCACGCATGGCCATGTCCGCGATCTGAGCGGGGATTGCGCCGCGCTGCATGATGCGGGCGCGATTGCGGTTGTTGCGACCGATCTGCTGGCGCTGTGCGTGTTGAAAGAGCCGGGCGCGATGGGGGCCGATATTGCCGTGGGCAGCGCGCAGCGGTTCGGTGTGCCGATGGGCTATGGCGGGCCGCATGCCGGGTTCATGGCGTGTCGCGATGACATGAAGCGCGCCATGCCGGGGCGCATCGTCGGCGTCAGCATCGATGCCAAGGGCAACAAGGCTTACCGCCTGTCGCTGCAGACCCGCGAGCAGCATATCCGGCGTGAGAAGGCCACCTCGAACGTCTGCACGGCGCAGGCGCTTCTGGCGGTGATGGCGTCGTTCTATGCGGTGTTTCACGGGCCTATCGGTCTGCGCGCGATTGCGCAGCGCGTGCATCTGAACGCGGTGACGCTGGCCGATGCCCTGCGCGCGGCGGGCGCCGAGGTCGAGCCGCAGGCGTTTTTCGACACGATCACCGTCCGCGTCGGTGTTGGTCAGCAGGGCATCATGGCCGCCGCCCGGCATCGCGGCATCAACCTGCGCCGGGTCGGCCGCGACCGCGTGGGCATCAGCCTTGATGAGACGACCGATGCCGGGGTCATCGCCCGCGTGCTGGATGCGTTCGGGATTACCGATGCGGCGATGCCCGCGCTTGCCCCCGCGATCCCCGAGGCGCTGATCCGCGACAGCGATTATCTGACCCATCCGGTCTTTCACATGAACCGGGCCGAATCCGAGATGATGCGCTATATGCGCCGCCTGTCGGACCGCGATCTGGCGCTGGATCGGGCGATGATCCCGCTGGGATCGTGCACGATGAAGCTGAACGCCGCCGCCGAGATGATGCCGATCACCTGGCCCGAATTCGGCGCGCTGCACCCCTTTGCCCCCGAGGATCAGGCGGCGGGCTATCACGAGGTCTTTGCCGATCTGACGGAAAAGCTGTGCGCGATCACCGGCTATGATGCGTTCTCGCTGCAACCGAACAGCGGCGCGCAGGGGGAATATGCCGGGCTTTTGACGATTGCCGCCTATCACCGGTCGCGCGGCGAGGATCGCGACATCTGCCTGATCCCGGTTTCGGCGCATGGCACAAACCCCGCGACGGCGCAGATGTGCGGCATGAAGGTCGTGGTGGTCAAATCCGCGCCGAATGGCGACATCGATCTTGAGGATTTTGCCGACAAGGCCGCGAAGGCGGGGGAGAAGCTGGCGGCTGTGATGATCACCTATCCCAGCACGCATGGCGTCTTTGAAGATACCGTGCGCGAGGTCTGCGACATCACGCATCGCCATGGCGGGCAGGTCTATATCGACGGGGCCAACATGAATGCCATGGTCGGTCTGGTCCAGCCCGGCGCCATCGGCGGCGATGTCAGCCACCTGAACCTGCACAAGACCTTTGCCATTCCGCATGGCGGCGGCGGTCCCGGCATGGGGCCGATCGGGGTCAAGGCGCATCTGGCGCCCTTCCTGCCGGCCGATCCGCGCGAGGCGGCGGGTGCGGTGTCGGCCGCGCCGTGGGGCTCGGCCTCGATCCTCCTGATTTCCTGGGCCTATATCCTGATGATGGGCGGTGCGGGGCTGACGCAGGCGACGCGGGTGGCGATCCTGAACGCCAATTACATCGCCAGCCGTCTGGCCGGGGCCTATCCGGTGCTGTTCATGGGCAACCGGGGCCGTGTGGCGCATGAATGCATTCTGGACACGCGTCCCTTTCAGGCGCATGGCGTCACCGTGGACGACATCGCCAAGCGGCTGATCGACAACGGCTTTCACGCCCCGACCATGAGCTTTCCGGTCGCCGGCACCCTGATGGTCGAGCCGACCGAATCCGAGACCAAGGCCGAGATCGACCGCCTGATCACGGCCTTCCTGTCGATCCGCGACGAGATCACCGATATTGCCGAGGGCCGCATTTCGCATGAGGCATCGCCTTTGCGTCATGCCCCCCACACGGTCGAGGATCTGGTGGCGGACTGGAGCCGCGAATATTCGCGCGAACAGGGCTGTTTCCCGGCGGGCGCGTTCCGGGTGGACAAATACTGGCCTCCGGTCGGGCGGGTGGACAACGTCTTTGGCGACCGCAACCTGATCTGCACCTGCCCGCCGCTGGAAAGTTACGCAGAAGCTGCCGAGTGACTGCCATGGGGCCGCCGGATCGGGCGGCCCTTTTTGATTTTTCATGCGGATTTCATGAAACTGTCGGTTATTGCGAAACTGCTCAAGCCAATCTGACGTTGTCGTGATGCGTGCCGTCACCGTAGCCTTGGCCATGGCAGCACGACCCAATCGCGAAACAGATGGTATGACATCATGGCAAGAAGCTTAACAGGCGTGGCGCCGCCGCGCGCTCAGGAAGAACTGGTGGCCAATATCATGGCCGTTCCGGCTGTCATCGGGCTGATCGCGGCTGCGGTCGAGTTCTTCCTGCGCGCATCGGGTGTGGCATGGACAAGCGGGGCGGGATTGCAGCTGTTCGGGACCGTGGCGCTGACCGGCGCGGCGCTGCTGGTGGGGCGGCTGTCGGGCGGGGCGCTGCGCACCACCTTCACGCTGCTGATCCTGCTGGGCGCGGCGCTGACGGCGCTGGCGGCGTTCTTTCTGGAAAGCACGTTCGTGCTGATCGCCATGCTGGCCCTGCTGGTCTGCTGGCTGCTGTTCGTCCTGATCGCGAGGTGATGGCAATGCGTATTCTGGCAACCGCGCTGGCTTTGCTGGCAACCACCCCCGCCCTTGCGCAGCAGGCCGAATGGACCGGCTTTCACGGCGACAAGATGGCGCAGAAATATTCGCACTCGACCCAGATCACGCCGGAAAACGTGGGTCAGTTGGAAAAGGTCTGGGAGTTGCATACCGGCGATGTATCGAACGGGAAGGGCGACATTCCCGGCACGGTCTGGTCCGCCACGCCCATCGTCGCCAATGATACGGTCTATATCGGCACGCCGTTCTATCGCGTCATCGCGCTCGAGCCGGATACCGGCCGCGTCAAATGGACCTATGATCCGCAGACCTTGCTGAAGGCGCTGACCCAGCCCGAGCTGAAGAACCGCGGCGTGACCTATTGGGCGGCCAGCGACGGCTCGACCGGGACATGTTCCAAGCGGATCTATCTGGGCACGATGACCGGCCAGATCCACGCGCTGGATGCCGATACCGGCGAGCTGTGTCAGGATTTCGGCGAAGGCGGCATTCTGGACGTGAACCAGTGGAACCGTCCCGATGCGAATTTCCCGCTGTCGCAATTGCAGCCGCCGACCGTCTATAAGGACACGCTGCTGCTGGGCTGGGCGGGCAAGGACTGGGTGGACAGCAAGAACCCCTTGGGCTCGGTCCATGCCGTCGATGCCCGCACGGGCGAGCTGAAATGGAAGTTCTATTCCATCCCCGACGACTATCCCGGCAAGACCGGCGCGGCGAATGTCTGGACCGCCATGTCGGTGGATGAGGCGAATGGGCTGGTCTATCTGCCCGTGTCGTCGCCCAGCCCGGATTTCTATGGCGGCGACCGCAAGGAAACCATCCCCTATGCCACCTCGGTCACCGCGCTGAACGGCGATACCGGCGAGGTCGTCTGGTCACGGCAACTGGTCTATCACGACATCTGGGATTACGACATCAATGCCGCGCCGACGCTGATCGACATTCCCAAGGATGGCGGCACGGTCCCGGCCTTGGTGCAGACCACCAAGATGGGCATGTATTTCGTGCTGAACCGTCTGACCGGTGAGCCGATCTTCCCCATCGAGGATCGTCCCGTCCCGCAATCGGATGTCGAGGGCGAGGCTTCCAGCCCCGTCCAGCCCTTCCCGACCTTACCGAAAGCCGCCACCACCGACGAATGGAGCGGCGTCTTCAAGCTGGCCGATGTGGCATCCTTTGGCTGGTGTTCGCGCAAGGCGGCCGAGCTGCGCAGCGAAGGCCGCTACACGCCGCCCTCACTGCAAGGCTCGCTGGCTTTCCCGGCCACCGCGGGCGGGCATCAATGGGGCGGCGGCGCGGTCGATCCTGAAAGCGGCATCTTCTACATCAACAACTCGAACGTGGTGCAGATCTATCAGCTGATCGAACGGGCCGAGTATGACAAGCTGGCCTCGGGCGGGTCCGAGGCCGAAGGCGGGCTGTTTCCGATGAACGGCGCGCCCTATGGGTTCAGGCTGACCAACTTCCTGAACCCGCTGGGCATGCCCTGCTGGAAGCCGCCCTTCGGTCAGATGTCGGCCATCGACCTGAAAACCGGCGAGACGCTGTGGCAAGAGCCCTTTGGCCAGGTGCAACAATGGGGCTTTTACATGCCCGAAAGCTGGGGCTCGCCCACCATCGGCGGGCCGGTGGTGACGAAAACCGGGCTGATCTTCATCGGCGGTTCCATGGACGCACGCGTCCGGGCGTTGGACGCCAAGACCGGCGCTGTGCTGTGGAAGGCGCAGGTCGATGCGCCCGCCGTTTCGATCCCGGCGGTGTTCGATTACAAGGGCCGCGAATATGTGCTGTTCACCGCGGGCGGCAATTCGATCATCAAGCCGCAGGTCGGCGATCAACTGGTGGCCTTCGCACTGCCCGAGTGACCCTTGGCCGCGCGGGGATCTTGACAATCCCCGCGCGCGCGTCCAGTTAACGGCCCAAGTGGGGCCGTAGCTCAGTTGGTAGAGCGCGTCGTTCGCAATGACGAGGTCAGGGGTTCGATTCCCCTCGGCTCCACCATATCTCCTTCTGTACAAAACGTGCGAAGTTGAAGCGGTTGTTCCGCTGGTGTTTCCCACATATCGCGACCACAGATCCGCGGAACCTCCCCAATCCGGTTTGACCGTTCTACCTGCTTGCCAACAAGCAAACCCGTTCAGCGGGATGCCCGGCCCGCCGCCGGGATCAGGCCATGCCTCAGGCGGCCAGCGGCATGCGCCGCTCGATCAGCCGGGCATAGATCGAGGCGCCGACCGGCAGAATGCCGGTGTCCAGCACGAAGCCCGGATTGTGCAGCTGAACCGTGCCCGCGTGGTGGACATAGCCATAGGCGCCGGGGATCAGCTGCAGCATGTCGGCGAAATCTTCGGACCCCATCTGCGGGACGGTCTCGATCTGGACCGCATCAAGGCCCAGAATGTCGCCCGCCGCAGCCGCCCATTCGTCAGACAGCGCCGGGTCGTTTTCCAGAACCTCGAAGATCTCGCGGAAGGTGATCTCGACCTCGACGCCGTAGCCTAGGGCGAAGCCCGCGCAGATCTCGCGCATGCGGCGCTGCATCAGATCGCGGATCTGAGGTTTGAAGAAGCGCAGGGTTCCGGCCAGCGTGGCAGTGCCCGGCACAACATTATAGGCGCTGCCCGAATGGATCTGGGTCACCGACAGGACGCCGGTTTCCGTGGCCGACAGATTGCGCCCAAGGATGGTCTGGAACTGGCCGACCAGCGCCGAGGCCACCACCAACGGATCGGCGGCGTGATGCGGGGTCGCGCCATGGCTGCCGCGGCCCGTGACGGCAATGTCGAAGAACGAGGCCCCGGCCATTGCCGCGCCCTTGCACAGCGTCGCGCGGCCGGGCTGGCCGCTGGGCAGGTTGTGCATGCCGTAAACCTCATCCGCCGGAAACCGCTCGAACAGCTTCTCGGCGATCATGGCGCGGGCGCCGCCCAGACCCTCTTCGGCGGGCTGGAATATCAGGACGGCGGTGCCGTCGAACTGCCGCGTCGCGGCAAGATAGCGGGCGGCGCCCAGCAGCATGGTCGTATGCCCGTCATGGCCGCAGGCATGCATCTTGCCCGCGCTTTGCGAGGCATAGGCAAGGTCCGTCGTCTCATGGATCGGCAGCGCGTCCATGTCGGCGCGCAGGCCGATCCGGCGATTGCCGCCGCCCTGACCGCGCAGGATGCCGACGACGCCGGTGACGCCGATGCCTTCATGCACCTCGTCAAAGCCCCAGTCGCGCAGCTTTGCGGCAACGATGCCTGCGGTGCGGCTTTCCTGAAAACCGATTTCCGGGTGCGTGTGCAGGTCGCGGAAGATCGCCTCGAGTTCCGGGGCGGCGGCTTCGATCTGGGGCAATATCGGCACGGGGTCTTCCTGTCTGTTGGGGCGTGATAAGCCAGGCCGCCCTGCGGCGTGCCGGCCGGGGCGGTCATTCCACCTTGGGGGGCGGTTGCCTGGCAATCCAGTCCATCAGCCGCGCGCCTTCGGTCGCGTCATGTTCCCATGCGGCCTTGGCTGCGGCCTCGCCATCACGGGCGCGGATGGCGCCGATCAGCGGCATATGCTGGGCGATGATGTCGTCGGGGCCGGTGGCGACATGGGTGTTCGATGTGGCGATGAACAGCCGCACCTGCTGTTCCACCAGCCGGTATTGCGCGGCCAGTCTGCGATGCCCGGAACAATCGACGATGGCGCGATGCATCGCGAAATCGGCCTTGGACATCTCATGGACCACGCCGCGTTCGCAGGCCCCAAGGAACGCGTCGAATGCCGCGTCAAGCTGGGCGCGGATTTCGGGCTGGGTCCGTTCCGCCGCCAAGCGCGAGGCAAGGCTTTCAAGACTGCCGCGCAGGGTCCAGATTTCCCAGACATCGGCGGCGCTGAGCGAGGCGACATGCCAGCCGGTATAGGGCGTCTGCACGACGATGCCCTCGGCGGCCAGCCGGTGCAGCCCCATGCGCAGGGTTGACCGCGCCACGCCCAGCTGATCGGCCAACGCAATTTCGGTCAGCCGCCCGCCGGGCGCGATCTCACCCGACAGGATGAAGTCGCGGAGATTGTCGGTCACCAGCGTCTCGGTCGACTGGCGGCTGATCGGGCGGAGCTTATCAAGCGACATGGGTATCCTCCGCGCCGGCCCTTGGCTCAGGGCTCGGCAATGGTGACGGCGGGCCCGCGCGCCTCGATGGCTTCGGCGGCCGCCAGAGCCACATCCTCGCGGAAACGCGGCGCGACGATCTGGATGCCGACGGGTTCCGCCTTGGCCGTCTGGCCCGTGGCAAGGGTCAGCGCGGGCATCCCGGCGACGGCAAGGCCGACCATGAGATGCTGCAATTCCCAGACGCGCTGGTAATCTTCGGGGCTGCGCAGGTCAAGATTGTCGGCAAAGGGCAAGGCCGCGGACGGCGGCAGCAGCGTGACCGGATAGACCGCGCTGAATTCGGCCCATTTCCGCGCGATCCCGATGCGCTGTGTCAGCGCGGCGGAAAAATCGGGCATGGCGATGCTGTCGGCCAGCGCCTTCTGGCTGGCCAGCGCCGCCAGCGCACCGGGATCGCCCTCGGCCTCCGCGGCGGCGACCATGCCCGCATAGCCATCGCCCAGCCACAGCGTCAGCTGGATGCGCGAGGCTTCGGCGATGGGCGGCACCGTGTCCACCTGATCGACCTGCCAGCCTGCATCGCGCAGCTTTTCGGCGGCGTCCAGCAGTTCAGCCACCAGCTCGGGCGCGGTCTGGGATCCATCGGGATGCAGGCATAGCGCGGCGCGCAGGGGCAGGTCCGGGCCGTGGAAGGGCACGGGGACCGACCACGGATCGCGGGGATCGGCCTTGGCCATCGCCTGAAACCCCAGCCGCAGATCGGCGATGGACCGGGCCAGCGGTCCCGAGGTCGACATGATCTGCCCGCCGATGGTGCGGTCCGCGCCCGAAGCATTGTGCACCGCGATCCGTCCGATGGTGGGGCGCAGCCCGTGGATGCCGCAGGCATAGGCCGGGTAGCGCACCGATCCGGCGATATCGGTGCCATGCCCGATCGCGCCGATCCCCGCCGCGGTCGCGGCCCCCGCCCCGCCGGATGACCCGCCGGGGGTCAGCGCGCGGTTGCGGGGGTTATAGGTATGGCCGTGCAGCAGGTTGTTGGTGAACCAGCGATAGCTGAACGCAGGCGTATTCGTCCGCCCCAGTAACACGGCCCCCGCCCCCAGCAGGTTCGCCACGACCGGATTGTGGCTGGGGGCGATCAGGTCTTTCTGCGCCTTGATGCCGTTCGTCGTGGCCCAGCCCTTCTGATCGACATTGACCTTGATCGTGATCGGCACGCCTGCCAGCGGGCCGGGATCGCCGCCTGCGGCAAGCACCGCATCGACCGCCTGCGCGGTTTGCAGCGTTTCCTCGGGGCGGTAATCCACCACCGCGTTGATCTTGGGGTTCACCGCCTCAAGCCGCGCAAGGGCCGAGGTGGCGACCTCGACGGCGCTGACATCGCCCGCGCGGACCATGGCGGCGATGCGGGTGGCGGGCAGGGACCACAGGTCGGTCATCGGCTTAGTCCTTTTGATAGCTGGCGGGGATCGCCATCAGGTCGTCACCTTCGGCCACGGCTTCGGCCCAGGGGTGCCACGGTTCGGCCATGCCCTCAGTGATGCCGCCCGCGCGGCGGGTCGCGCCCAGCGTGGTGAAGTTGTTCGGATGCATCATCCGTTCGGTAAGCACGGTCGGAAACTCGGCCGCCAGCGCATCAAGGACCGGCTGGCCCAGCCGCATATCCGCGACGATCAGCGGCGGGGCGGACAGGTCATAGCGCGGCGCTGCGATGGCCTCTTGCAGCGTCATGCCGTAATCGGCCAGATGGATCAGCGCCTGATAGACCGCAGGCAGGATCTTGCGGCCCCCCGACCCGCCAAGGGCGGTCACCGATCCGTCCAGGCCGGACATCATCATCGGGCTGTAATTGGCCAGGGCCTTGCGGTCCGGTCCGATGGCATTGATCCGGCCGGGGCGGGGATCGAACCAGTTCACGCCGTTGTTCAGCAAGATCCCCGTCGAGGGCGACAGCACGCGCGAGCCGAACAGCGACAGCAGCGTCTGGGTCAGCGAGACCGACATGCCATCGCGGTCGGTGACGCTCAGATGCGTGGTGCAACTGGGCAGCGTGCGTTCGGCCCGGTCTCCCAGCTTGGCAAAGCGGTGTTCCCATGCGCGGGCAAGCGCCTTGGCGCTGGCGACCACCTCCGCGGGCGAAGGCAGCGGGCCGCTGGGTTTCGGGGTCTGCGCAAGGTTGCGCAGCGCCAGCGCGACCGTCACGCCGCCGTTCAGTTCGGGCAGCAGGTGCAAGGTATGATCGCGATAGGGTTCGGATGCGGCCTCGGTCACCACGGCGTCGAACCCCGACAGATCGTCGGTCGACAGGTATCCGCCAAGCGACTGGATGTCGGCGGCCAGCTTTTCGGCGATCTGGCCCTGATACAGCGCGCCGGGGCCTTCGGCGGCAATGCGGCGCAGCGTGGCGGCCAGTGCGGGGTTCGCCATCCGCACGACCTTCGCGCCCACGGCGGCGGGGGCCGACAGCGGCAGACCGCCGGGCAGGAACATGGCCGCCGTGGCTTCGTTGCGGATCAGCCGGGCCATGTCCTGCGCGATCCACGCGGTTGTCGCGGTATCGACGATGGGGCCGTCTTCGGCCAGCCGGATGGCCGGTGCCACCAGATCGGCCCAAGGCAGGCGGCCAAAGCGCGCATGCGCCGCCTCCAGCCCGCGCAGCAGGCCGGGAATGCAGACCGACTTCGCGCCGATCACGTTGCGATCCTCCAGCACCGAGGGCCAGCCGAACAGATCGCCATCCGCCCCGCCGGTCAGCGGGAAATCCGCCGGATCAAGCGTGGCGGGCGAACGCGCGCCCGCGTCGATGGCCGTGACCGGGCCGCCATCGGGTTTGACCAGCATCGCACCGACGCCGCCGATGCCGCTCATCCACGGTTCCAGCACGCCAAGCGCGAAAGAGGTGGCGATGGCGGCATCGACCGCCGAGCCGCCCTGGGCCAGAACCGCCGCACCGATCTGCGCGGCCTGCCGGTTCTGGGCGGTGACGACACCGCCTGTGCTGCGGGTCGCGGGTTTCGACAGGCTAATCGCGCGCGAGAGGTTCGGGGAACGGATGTCGGTGACGGTCATTTCAGGTCTTCTCAGATCAGGTCAGGTCAGCGCGGCGGCGCGGGTGAAGGCGGGGCCGCCGGGCATCAGGCGCAGGCCCTCGGGCAGGTGGTGCCAGTCCCAGTCCATCGCCCGCATCCGCATCGCGCCGGGGGCGATGGCGGTCAGCAGCTTGCCGGCAATCGGCTGGAAGGCCGCGCGGAAATGCACGGCGCTTTTCACCACAAGGATGGGACAGGTCGCAGGCTCGATCCCCAGAAACCGGAACATCTCAAGATCCGCCATCTGCGCGCGGTTGGTGACGACGGCCACGCGGGTGCCCCCGATGCGCAGGCAGGCCGAGGGACCAAGATCCATCGCCAGCGTGCCATAATATGGCCCCGAGGTGGTCAATCTGCCGTCCGACAGCTTTTCCACCACCGCTGTCACGGTAAAGGGCCGGTCGTCGGGCAGCCCGGCATTGCCCCCCAGCGCCAGTGTCAGCGTGGCGCCTGTGCCCGCCGCATGCGCCTTGGCGGCGGCGGCCGGGTCATGGAACAGACCCAGCGCCGCGTCCGGAACATCTGCCGCGACCAGCGCGCGCAGAATGCCGGTCGTGTCGGAACTGCCGCCCGCGCCGGGATTGTCCTGCGGATCGGCAAGGATCACCGGCTGCACGCCCTGTTCGTTCAGGGCCAGCGCCTCGGCCACGGCCTCGGCCGGGTCGTAAAGGCGACCGTTGAAATCCGCCTCGGCCGCCAGCAGCGCCGCGTTCATCGCATCGGCTGCGGCTGTCGCCACCTCGGGCGTCGGGGCATGGGCCCAGACCATCGCGCCGCAATCGGGGATGTCGGCCGCCGGAAAGCCCATCGCGAATGAAAGCGTCGCGCCGGTCGCCTGCTCGATCGCTTCAAGCCGGGCGTAAAGGCCGCGCGCCGGTTCGTCATGGGTCGATTGCCAGCAGATCGGCGTCAGATAGGGGCTGCGATGCGCCACGGTCGCGAAAGGCCCGCCCTGCGCGATGCGCGCCGCCAGCACGTCATATGCGCGCCGCCCCGTGGCGGCCATGTCGGTATGCGGATAGGTGCGAAAGGCCACGGTCGCATCGGCCAGATCCAGCATCCGGGCCGAGACATTGGCATGCAGATTCAGACTGACGACGATCGGCAGATCCGGGCCGGTGACGGCGCGGACCCGCGCCAGCAGCTCGCCCTCGCCGCAGGGCTGGTGCTCGGCCACCATGGCGCCGTGCAGGTCCAGATAGATCGCATCGGCGGGCAGCGCGTCGCGGATGCCCTGAACGATTTCGTCGGCGATCTTTTCATAGGTGGATCTGACCACAAACCCCGAAGGGCAGGCAGCGCACCACAGGATCGGCAGGATCGTGTCGCCTGCGGCCTGCGCTGCGGCGATAAAACCGGCGGCGGGCAGGTTGGCGGCGGGGTGCAGCGCGTCAAACATCGCAGCCCCCCGCGTCAGGGGCGGAAAGCCGCCGCCATGGGCAAAGGCCGCATCATCGGCGCGGCTGTCGGCGAAGGTGTTGGTTTCATGCTGGAAACCGGCAACGATGATCCGCATCTCAGCTGACTTTCACGGCAGGTCGGAAGTTCTGGAAATCCCAATCGGGCGCCGGGGCCGCGTCGATCAGCGCGCGGGTATAGGCATGGGCCGGATGGGCCAGCACGTCTTTTGCCGCGCCCTGTTCGACGATGCGCCCGCGCTGCATCACGACGACCGTGTTGCAGATCTGGGCGGCGACGCGCAGGTCATGGGTGATGAACAGGATGGCGATGCCGGTGCGGTCGCGGATATCCTCGAACAGCCGCAGCACCTGCGCCTGCACGGTCACATCCAGCGCCGAGACGGCCTCATCCGCGATCAGCAGATCCGGCTCCATCACCACCGCGCGCGCAATGGCCAGACGCTGGCGCTGACCGCCGGAAAACTGGTGCGGATAGCGGCTCATGACAGCGGCGGGCAGGTTCACCAGTTCCAGCGTTTCGCCCACCTTCCGGCGCGCCTCGGCCTCGGGCATGCCGTAATTGACCAGCCCCTCCATCAGCGACTGGCCGATGGTGCGGCGCGGGTTCAATGAGCGATAGGGGTCCTGAAAGATATACTGGACCTGCTTGCGCACCGTTTTCAGGTTGCGGGCCGAGGCGATGTCGGTGCCATTGACGATCACCGCGCCATCGGTCGGGTCGGTCAGGCGCATGACGCAGCGGGCGACGGTGGATTTGCCCGAGCCGCTTTCGCCGATGATCCCGGTGATCTCGCCCTTGCGCACGGTGAAGCCGATGCCTTGCGCCGCCATGACCGAAGGGTCGCTGAACATGCTTTTCTTGCCGTAACGCTTGTCCAGCCCGACCACTTCCAGCACCTTCGGCCCGGTGTCGACCGGATCGCGGCGGGGGATCAGACTGGGGACCGAGGCGACCAGCATCCGCGTATAGTCCTGCTGCGGATTGGTCAGGATCGCGTCGCGACTGCCGGTTTCGACCAGATCGCCGCGGTTCATCACCACGATCCGGTCGGCGATTTCCGACACCACGCCGAAATCATGGGTGACGAAGATGACGGCGGTCTTTTCCTGCTCTTGCAGTTCCTTGATCAGATGCAGGATCTGCTTTTGCGTGGTCACGTCCAGCGCCGTCGTCGGCTCATCCGCCAGCAGAAGCCGGGGCCGCAGGATCAGCGCCATGGCGATGACGATGCGCTGGCGCTGGCCGCCCGACAACTCATGCGGATAGCTGCGATAGATGCGGTCCACATCCGGCATATGCACACGTTCCAGCATGGTCAGGACGCGCTTTTTACGCTCGGCCGGGGGCAGCTTGGTGTGCAGCCGCAGCACCTCGTCGATCTGGTCGCCGACGGTGCGCACCGGGTTCAGTGCCGTCATCGGTTCCTGAAACACCATCGCCACCCGCGCGGCGCGCAATTCGCGCATCCGCGCCGGCGAGGCGGTCAGGATATCTTCGCCATCCAGCAGGATTCTGCCGGCGGTGACGCGCAGCGCGTCCTTGGGCAGCAGGCCCATGATCGCCATCGAGGTGACGGATTTGCCGGACCCGGATTCGCCCACGATGCAGACGGTCTCACCCTCGGCCACGGTAAAGCCGATGTTGCGCACGATGGGTTTCGCGCCGCTGGGGATGGTATCGACGCTGACGCCTTCGACGGAGAGGACGGTTTTGGGGTCGGTCATCGCGCGCTCCTTACAGTCGTTTCGCCATGCGCGGGTCCAGCCGGTCGCGCAGCACGTCGCCCAGCAGGTTCACGCTCAGCACAGTCAGCGACACCATCAGGCCGGGATAAAGGATCAGTTCGGGCTTCAGCAGAAAGAACTGCCGGCCATCCGCCATCATGTTGCCCCAGGACGGCGTTTCGGGCGGAACCCCGGCGCCAAGGAAGCTGAGGATCGATTCCGTCATGATGGCCGAGGCAAAGATATAGGTGCCCTGCACGATCAGCGGCGCCACGGTATTGGGCAAGAGATGCCGCCAGATCATCGGCCATGTCCCGGTGCCAAGGACGGATGCGGCCTCGACATAGGCCTCATTGCGCACGCCCATGATGACCGAGCGGACCATGCGGGCGACGCGCGGGATCTCGGGGATGGCGATGGCCACCAGCACCGTGGTCAGCGTCGCGCCCGACACGGCCACCAGCGTGATCGCCAGCAGGATGCCGGGGATCGCCATCAGCCCGTCCATGAAGCGCATCAGGATGATGTCGGCCCAGGTGAAATAGCCCGTCAGCACGCCGAAGAACACGCCCAGCACGATCGCCAGCAGCGCCGTGCCCGCCCCCACGGCAAGCGAGATGCGCGCGCCATAGACGACGCGGGAATACAGGTCGCGGCCAAAGCTGTCGGTGCCAAGCCAGTGATCCGCGCTGATCCCCTGCAGACGCTTTGACGGGTCAAGCTGGATCGGATCGACTGTGCCCAGCAGCGGCGCCAGCAGCGCCATCAGGATCATCAACCCCAGCACCAGCGCGGAGATCCGGGCGGGCCAGGTGGACAGAAGGCCGCCGATCATGGCCAGCACGCCACCGGGACGCTTCGCGCCCTCAAGTTCCGGCAGGGTTAGATCGGCCGGTGTGGCCTGAGTGGGTCCGGGGTCCGTGGACATGGCGGGCTCCGTTTTCGTGGGTCCGTGTATGGGCCTGCCCCCGCGCATGGGGGCAGGGATCGGATCAATAGCGGATGCGCGGATCGAACAGGCCGTAAAGCAGATCCACGGTCAGGTTGATGAAGACATAGATCGTCGAAAACAGCAGGATCACCGCCTGAATGACCGTGTAATCGCGGGCCAGCACCGCCTCCAGCATCAGGCGGCCAAGGCCGGGGATGTTGAAGACGCTTTCGGTCACGACCACGCCCGAGATCAGCATGGTGATCGACACGCCGATGATCGTGACGATCGGAACCGCCGCGTTGCGCAGGGCATGTTCGGTCATCACCCCGCGTTCGGTCTGACCCTTGGCGCGGGCGGTGCGGATGTAGTCCTCGCCCATCACCTCGATCACGTTCGTGCGCACGATCCGCGCGATCAGCGCGATATAGGGAAAGCTCAGCGCCACCGATGGCAGGACCAGCCGCGAGGCGAATTCCCACAGGCCCGACGAGATCGGCTTGTAGCCCTGCACCGGGAACCAGCCCAGCGTGCGGGCAAAGATCAGGATCATCACATAGCCGATGATGAAGACCGGGACCGAAAAGCCCAGAACCGAACCCGCCATGATGGTCCGGTCCAGCCATTTTCCCTGTTGCCACGCCGCGATCACGCCCAGCGGCAGCGCCACGGTCACGGCGATGACGATGGTGACAAGGCTCAGCGCGATGGTCGGGCCGAAGCGGTCCCCGATCAGTTCCGTGACCGGCTTGCCGGAAATCAGCGACACGCCGAAATCGCCGCGCGCGACTTCGCCCAGCCACAGGAACAACTGCTGAAGCAGGGGCTCGTTCAGCCCCATGCTGTCGCGCAGCTGTTCCAGTTGTTCGCCCGTGGCATTGGGGCCCGCGATCATCGCCGCCGGGTCGCCGGGCGACAGCCGCAGCACCAGAAAGACGATGACCGCGACCATCAGCAGGACCGGGATGGCCGAGGCGATGCGTTTGGCGACAAAGCCCAGCATGGGCTTATTCCGCCTTCTGCATGTTCCAGAACACCGGTGCTTCGGCATCCATCTGCCCGGTGACCGTCGCCAGATGCGTGGTCACGTTGCGGAATTCGCCCATCGGGATCATCACGCCATTGTCGATGACCAGCTTGTTGATCTCGATGCCGATGGCCTTTTGTTCCTCGGGGTCGGCGGTCTGGGCGATCTTCTTGCGCAGAGCCTCGATCTCGGGCACGTCCGGCCAGCCGAACCATGCGGTCTCGCCGCCCGCTGCCGCGCCGATGAAGCCGATGGCATCGCCCACGTCAGGCAGCACGTTGGTGGTCGAGAACATGTTCCAGCCGCCCTCGGCCACCGGAGCCTTCGAGGCGCGGCGCGCCACGACGCTGGCCCAGTCCATCGACACCATCTCGACCTTGAAACCCGCATCGCGCAATTGCTGGGCGATGACCGGGCCCATCGGCGCCAGCGTCACGTTGTCGGTGGCATGCATCAGCAGGACCGGCGTGCCGTCATAGCCCGCCTCGTCCAGCAGGGCCTTGGCCTTGTCGGGATGCGGGTTGACGATGTCGTCGGACCGGTAATCGGTGACATAGGCGCTGGGGCAGCCATAGACCGCCGGGCAGGTCGAGCCGTAATCCGACCCCGCACCGACCTGCGCATCCAGCATCGCCTGCTGACCCAGCGCCAGAATCGCGGCCTGACGGATCTTGGGATTGTCGAAGGGCGGTTGCAGGTGGTTCATCCGCACAAGGTTCTGGCTGCCCTGTTTGGCGAAACTTGCGACCTTGATGTCGGGATTGCCCTCGGCCAGCGGCAGCAGGTCATGCGGCGTCTGTTCAAAGAAATCGATCTCTCCCGACATCAGCGCGGTCATCGCCGTCATCGCATCGGGCATCGAGGTCCAGACGACCTTGTCGAAATTGACGACCTTGCCGCCCGCCAGACCATCGGCCGGTTCTTCGCGCGGGATGTAATCGGCGAATTTCTCGAAGGTGGCACCGACGCCGGGCTGGAACTCCTCGGGGATCAGCCGGAACGGGCCAGAGCCGATGGTCGAGGTGATGGGCGTGCTGACCGGCGATGCGGCGACCGCTGCGGGCAGGATGAAGGGCGCAAGACCCGAGGGCTTGGACAGCGCCAGCAGTGCGATGCTGGTCGGTTCGTTGAAGCTCATGGTGAAGCTTTTGGCGTCCACCTCGCTCATAGATGTTATCTGGACTGGCAAGCGTTTTCTTGGCGCGTAGGGTAGCGATAGTCCATAGGAGGGGCCCCGCCGTCCGCACTGCGCGGATCAAAGCGCTGGCGGTGCGGACGGCGGGGAGGTCCCTGT
>NZ_WMII01000019.1 GCF_009711265.1 Paracoccus shanxieyensis
ATGAGCCTTGAAACGCTCGCCCGTGTGACCGACAATCCAACCGTCAGGCTGCCCGCCGTGGCCACCTGAACAAGCCCTGACCTCTCCGAGGGTCGGCGCTCCTACACCACGCCGCGGGGCACTATCGATCTCAAGACTCATGAGCTGACAGTAACGATAGACCGCAGTCGGCCCTTCGACGAGAATTTTGAGCTGGGCTTGCACGCGATTTCTGACGGGTTTGCAGAACTGTTCGAGCTTCAGTCAGGCAGTGATTTCACACCACTCCTTGTCGCATCAACACAGCGGCTCAGGATGACCCATCTACTGAGGGCCCTTCCGGCGCTCAGTGATGAGGAAAAGGCGTCCATTCAGGCCGGAATTGGTTATATCGAGCCGGTCGGTCTGGTGACCGCCGTCGATCCAATCACACTCGCACATGCTCTCGAGAAGAGGGAAACAGAAGATTCGGCTGAAAATCTGACACCTGGAGAGGATGTTTCTCACGAGATGCCTGTCATTGACGAGGATGAGGCGTCGAATCCTGAATGGCAGAACGGGCAAAAGGATCTGAAGCTAAATGCGACATCCTTGTCCGACGAAGGTAGCGTCCCCCGCAAGAAAGCTGCAGAGCAAGCCGGCGTTCGTGTAACAGGCGGGACGGGGCCCCTAATTAATCGCAATGGGGACGCCAACCGCGCGGCCGATGCTGAACACTGGACGGTAGCCTTCGAAGAGTCACAAGGCCGCCACCCTTTGCCTGTTGCGAACTTGGTTGGCTCCGGTGCCTTCGGCTGTGACTGTTTAACCTTCAATTCGGCCGACGATCGCGAGGCGTTCAAGCAGGATACGCAGAGGGTGGACTTGATTGCACGCTTCATCGAGGCAAAATCCGGCAGCGTGAGGTTCACGCCAAACGAATGGAAGAAGGCGGGAGAAGTTGGGGAACGATACTTCGTGTATCGTGTGAGTTTTGACAGCGGGAAACGCGACCGCGCACGGCTCACGATCGTCCGCAATCCAACGGCCCAACGCTCGGCGTTAAGGACGATCTATGAATTGTTGATAGACGATGTTCTTGACAGTGCTTCTTTTGAACTGACGCCTGCAGAGAACCCCGCACTTGACGGTGTAAAATAAATTTCGAGTGCTCAATGCAGGAATCAGATCGAGGTCTTCTTTGGGTACCGGATGTGGCGTATCGCCAATTGAGTGCTGCCGGAAGCTTGCGGTGGATCATATGATATGACTGCCCCTCAACGGCATCGATGTTCCAAGGTGGCTCTGCGATGTTCCGAGGAGCCGATGGAAATCAACCGCGCGGGTCGCCATAACTTTCTGTCGCCGCTTCGCTTATTCAGAAGAGTTTCTTGCCGATGACGATGCACCGTGACGAAAAGTCGATTATCGAGGACCTTCGGACCAACCTGAAGGAACGCTACCATTTCGAGGGCGGACGGACGCTCCTGCGAGAATTGCTGCAAAACGCGGATGATTCCGGTTCAGAGCAAGTCAGGATCGCAGTCCTGCCCGGCTGGCCCGAGGCAGATCACCCACTTCTGAGGGTTCCGGGGCTGATGGTTGCGAACGACGGCCGATATGACGCGGAATCAGCGCAAGGCATTGCGCGCTTCGGCGGCAGCATCAAGGCCACCGACACCGCTGCCATCGGGCGGTTCGGGATGGGACAGAAGACGGCGTTCCACGTCTGCGATGCTTTCCTCGTTGTTTCTGATGGGCACGACACTGAGGTGCCCTCCCTCGTGGTTAATCCCTATATCGTCATCGGGAAACCCGGTGATGCATGCGTCGAATGGAAAGCCGCACTGACCACGCGGGACCGTGATCTGCTTCTGTCCAGTGGCCTCGCAGGCTCCGCCCGTCAGATGGTCCAATGGTATCCCCTCCGGAGCCCAACCCTCAAACCGAAGACGACCACCAGCGGCTTCCTACCCAAGTCCTACGACACAAGCTTGCTGGATGATGCCAACGACCCGTTCTGGCTGTCTGGCATCGTTTCGCTGTTGCGTAACGTCCGGAAACTCGAAGTTATCGTGACCGATGGCACGTCCAGTGTCATTGATCGGGCCGCTTCCCCGCGCTTGCGCTTTGATCCTGCAACGCCGGGGCAGACGGATTTCGGTGGTCCGCTGTGCGCCGGAATCCGCAGCGTCGGCAAAGAAATGATGGCGCCGGCGGATTTTGGCACCGATCTGACCGACTCGGAAGGTTGGCCGGATATCCTCGACCGGCAGGACGATGCCATGGTTCCACAGAAGGCGTTGCCGCATGGTGCCGTGGCGCTTCTCGTCGATCCCGACGGGCAAGATGAACTCGACATCACGTGGTCCGTTTTCCTTCCGGTCGCGAGCGAAAGCGCGCCCCGCGTCGTCGGGACCGGACAGGTTCGGCTGTTCCTGCATGGCTACTTCTTCGTAACGAGCGGACGGGACGCCATCCTCGGTCATGACAAGGACACGCCGGACGACGTCAGCGCCGCGTGGAATGCGCGGGTGCGCAACGAACTCGTGCTGCCTCTGCTGCCGGGTTTGTTGATGGATGCGCTCGAGTCAGACGCATTGACCGAGATGAGGCTACAGGCAGTCGTATCCGGCTTGAATGCGTCCGGGCTCATAAGTGAACATCGCAATGCAATCTCGTCGCGGCAAGTTCTGGCGCGGACCTTGAACAACCGAAAGATCGGCTGGACGCTGAACGCCCCGTGTCTTCAATTCCGGGCACTGCCCGCGCCGGAAGACACCCGGCTTCCCCGGATCCTGGAACTGATCCCCGACCTCGAGCAACGCATGGCTGAGTGGAACCTTGTTCCAACAGTCGGGTCCAACGCAGTCCTGGCGCCAGTTGCCGCGGCCTGGCAAGACGAGGAACTTGCAAAAATGGCCGGGCTCCTGACCGCCGCTGTATTTGGTCAAGGGGGAAAGCTCGCACGGTTCGGCGAATTCCTTGATTTTGCACGCCGCGGGCGTCTGGACAAGTCGGCAGCGCTTGTCGCGCCTGTCCTGAGCCTGCTTCGCCAAGCGATGACAAAGCGTGATGTCGATATGGCACAGGGCGAACACATCCGGATGGTCCTTCGCCATCTTCCGGATGATTGCGTGCTGCCCATGCCACCCAGCGTGATGCGCAGCAGCCAGATGCGCCGGACGCTAGCCTCGGTCGAGGGCGCGCCGCTGTGTATTCACCAGGACTGGCGTCCGACAAGCTTCGGAGCCCGAACCCTGTCGCTGATCGAAGCGAAGGTCCTGTTGACGGCCCTGCAATCGCTGCTGAAGGACACCGCGACCGAGGACGCGGCCGCAACCGCCGCAATTGCCATCCTGAAGGCGATGGGAGACAATTTGGCCGAGGCGCAGAGCGATCCGGAGTTCCGGACACTGCACATCGTCCGTGTCGACAAGGGGCTTGGCTTCCCGCGCAGCGCCAGCCTCGACGATCTGTCAAAGGCAGCAAGCAGCGGTCGCCTTTTCGCTTACAATAACGAGAACCGGAAGCTTGTCGAGCTGCTCGAACGTGCAGCTCCCGGTGCCGGCGCCATGATGATCAACTACGCCGAGGCTGCCCAGCTCCTGACCGAGCTCGGAGCCGGTCTGACCTATGCGAAAGATCCTTCCTACGAAACGGCGCGTCTTGCCGCAGAGGCAGATGCTTCGGGACCAGATGAAGCGCGTCTCGACCTGATGCACAAGCTCTGGAGCACCGAGAGCAAGTACCGCCCGTACCTGCGCGCGCTCCTTGCCGGACGCCGCGAAGCCCGCTTCGATGACTGCGACCTGCTGTGGATCGAAGGGGGGAACGGCCAACTCGACACTTTCGCGCGCAGCCTTGTCGGAAGAGACGACAAGACCATCCTGCTGAGTTCGACCCTGATGATGCGCATTGACGCCGTGAAACAGGGACAGCTTGGCGTCCGGAAGTTCGATGGTTCGACACTTGGCGAAAAGTTCGTGGCCAATCAGAGGCATATCGCAGCCACTCCGATTTCGCCCGAACTGTTCTCGGCCTTTTTCACGGCGAATATCCCGGACGAAGATCTCGAACTTCTGCCGATCTTCGAGACCAACCAGGGGCGCGTTGCTGCCGTGCATGGCTTTCGCCAGAACCCGGACTTGCCCTTTCCGGATGGCATCGACGTGCCGATCTTGCACGCCCCGTTCGGCAACACGGCGCAGGAACAGTTTCGCCGGATCACTTCGGCGCGCATCTGGTCCGCGGAGCGGCAACTTGCCTTCCTGCTCGGCCAACCCGAGCCTGCAAAACATGTTGCACAAATCATCGCGGCCATTCGGGTTGGCAGGACAGCGGAAACGCTACCTCTGCTTGCTGAGACGCAATGGCTCACCCTGATCGACGGGCGCACAGTCGCGCCCGCAGCCGTAATGGATCTACCTGGCTTGAATTCGGGCCTGCTCCCCTCGGACATGGCAACACGCAAGGATGTACCAGTCGGCCTGCTCGACGAGGACACCCTGCATCTTCTGGTGAAGGACGGTGCGCTGAAGGACACCGCCGCAAGCAAAAGTGCGCTTCTGGACCGTCTCTCTGATGGAAGCCTCCCGTGCTGGATCGGCGAGCGGCCCGGTGACATCGCCCCTTACCTGCAGTCCCTCGCAAAAGACGGCGCGGATCTGACCTTGCCGGGATGGCCCCTTCTGGCCTGGCTGTTGTCGACGCCAGGCGCCGAGGCACAGACCATCGTGCGCGAGGTCCAGCAGCACGGGACTCCTGAGCCTGACCATTTCCATGGTTGGATGGATTCTCTCTCACGCATCGCCGCTTTAGGGAACCAGTCTGCCCGTGCCGTCTATGACTCGGGTTTCCGCGTTCTGGCGAGAACGTCGAACGATCAGATCGGGAAAATCCTTTCCGGAACACGGGTGCCAACGCGCGACGGAACCTGGCGTGCCGCCGACGAGGTGGTCGCGCATGGCGGTGCCGTTGCCTTCGTGCATCGCCTTGACCCCGAACTGTCGCGGCTGCTCCCGCAATCGGCACAGGGTTCAAGTGACGACCCGCGAAAGCTTCGCCCAAGTGACGCGCCCGCTGAACTGACGGAGAAGCAGTCCGCCGATAGCCTGAGGCCGATCCTCGCCCGTGCGAAAGTTGCCGTACCCGCCGAGATGCTCGCCGTTCTGGTGTTCATGCTCGGTCGGTCGGATTGCTGGCGCGCGCTGATGCGTGAAGAGCTTGGGCTGGCCACCCCGGTGATCGAGGGGATCGAGCGCGATTTCGAGAACCAGGTAGATACGGCGTATCGAAAAGGTAGCGACCAAAGCCTCATGGCCCGATCCGCCCGAATGCGAATCCAGTTCCGTCCGCGACGCGATCTGCAAGGTGAGGACGAGTTCGTCACCATCGCGGGAACACCCGTGATGCTCCCGCTCGGGGACGCTCAGCCGTTGGAGATCGTCGGAACAATCCATCAGAACTGGAAAAACGAGCAAACCAAGGATCTGCACAACCTGACAAGGCGACGCGCTCTCGATGTCGTGTTGCCGGACGATGTTCGGCTGACGGACCGACATGTCACTGAATTCTGCCGGACCCTCGCCGAGGAATATGTCGGCAGTGTAAAGGATCAACCCGAAGCACGCGCAGCTCTGGAGGCGCTGCTTGCAGGTCGTGCGCGGTTTGCCGAACATGTCGCGAGTGCGGTCAGGGCCGAAATCCGTGACCAGATGCCGAAAATCCTTGGCGAGATGAAGCCGAGGCCAAGCGGCACTTTGGAACGCGCGCGCAAGGACTACGAGGATGCCGTGCGCGGCGCTGGAGACGGTGTCGATACCATCCGCCAAGATCTCAAGGATCGGCTCTGGACGAAAGTCGATCAACCCGAAGGTCACGCGGAATTGCTGGAACGCGTGCGGGCGCGGATTACAGAGGATGGATACGCCCCGGCACGAATCTTTTTCGAGCTTTTCCAGAACGCGGACGACGCCTGGCAGCAAGATCCAGCCTGGAGCGATGCTCCCGGAAAGTTCGAGCTGTCACGAGATCGCGGAACCACAACCATGATTCACTGGGGAAGGCTCATCAACGTTGTCGGTGCAGGCAGTCACGGCGAACGCATGGGATGGCACCGCGACCTATACCACATGCTCCTGCTCAACCTCAGTGACAAGGATCGCGCGGAGGCCGTGACCGGCAAGTTCGGCCTCGGCTTCAAGGCAGTACACCTGCTGGCCGATCAGGTGCGCATTGCCAGCCGACACGTCGCCTGCCACGTTCGCGGAGGGCTTCTGCCCGATCCTTGGGATCAAGGAAAGGAGCGTTCATTTGATGCGACAAGGCAGGGCCGCCCCGCGACGATCATTGAATTCGATCAGAACGGGGGACAGGATTACGACACGGCTTGGGACGCCTTCCGCCAGTCGGCGCGCTGGTTGCCCGCCATGGCGCGCGGCATCCGGCAGGTCGATATCCGTAAGGAGGCTCTTGTCGAGACCTTCGGCGCCTCCTTCGAAGACACGGGTGCCGAGAACGTCCGCATTCTGACCTTGACCGGAACCGAAGCCGGCAAGGCGCTTGTCCTGGACCTGGACGACGATACGACGCTGTTCCTGCCTCTCGGTCCGACCGGGCCGATCCCCCCCGCCAAAGGAACACCCGGCCTGTGGTTGCTGGCACCACTGGATGTCGACGCGCGTCCGCATTGGCTGATGAACAGCCGCAGCTTTGCAGTCAACCCGGGCCGGGGGCACCTGCGAGGCACGTTGGACGATCGCAAGGCCCTCTTCCGCAAGCACGGCACCAGCCTCGCGCGCAGGCTCAAGGCCTTGGCAAAGCTGCTTGAGCGCCACTGGCCTGCGTTTGCCCTCAAGGCAGGACTATCCAACCCGGACCCGAACGAAGGAAGAAGCCTGTTCTGGACCGCCCTCGCCGACAGCTTCACACCGGATCTGCGTCACGACCTGCTGGGGTCGCTCCACGTGGACGACACCCGACCGCGTGACGTCACCAATCTGGCCCCCGACGCCGCCCGGCTTGGCTGGGCGAGCCTAGTCTGCGATGCGCCCGTCTTCCCTACAGGTCTCACCGCCCCCTTTGAGCCCCTGTTGCAAGCCACGGAAGTCCTCTGGCAAGTGGCCGGCGTCATGGACTTGCCGGATGCCGCGGAGCTGCTTGCAGGCCATCCGGCAGCCCATCGATTGCTGTCGCGCAGCGTGTCGAGCAAGGCAGCCCGTACGCTCGAACAGATCGGCCTCCGGGTGCCGAGTCCGCTGCACGGTGGTGGCCTTCTGGCGGAGGTCCTAAAAGAGTCCCGCCGGATCGACCCCGATCTGGCGACCTGGCTTGGCAGTATCCTGTCATCCGCGCGCATGGAGCAGGGCGAGAGAGACCAGGCCTTGCTCCATTTGCGCGATGCGACATTCCGCATGGCGGATGGCAAATGGGGGTCGGCAGCATTCATGCCGCATGGCAATGACCGGGCAGGTCCGGACGAGCAGTTGATTTCCGAGTTCGTGCCATCGGAATACGTCCGCATGGCAAAACTGCCCCTGCCATTGACGATCCGGATAGCGCCGTCTTGGGAAAGCGCGAGATACGCGCGCCTTACGGTATTACGGCTAACCGACATCTGCCCGGAGAGTTCATGTTCCGTGGGCAGCCGCGCACCGGGCGCGATCTTTCCGCTCTCAATGTCGGACTTCAGGCTCTCGTAAACTAATTTCCATTGTGATTTCACATGCACCCCGATCTGATTTCGACTTTTAAATGGAAGATTATCGCCAAAAAATCAAGCTGTACCTACAGCTGTCACACAAATTACATGGACTCCAGATAATGCCTTCTTCAGGGACATTAACGTCCCAGTGACCAACATCAACGCCAGTGAGTCACCGTCCGGCTCATGCGACATTCCCCAAAGCCCGTCGGCGCAAAAGTGCCGTTCGCTGTTTTCGATCTGGAGACGAAAATGAAACGCAGACAGTTTATTGGTTCCGTGCTGGTAGCTGCGGCCCTAATGGCAGCGCCGGCGGCCGCCATCGCAGATACAAACCGTATCGATGTTTATATAACGGGCGATTCCAACATCATCAATTTTTGGAATAACATCATCAAGCCGACCTATGAGAAGGCCTATCCAAGCTACAAGCTCAATGTCGTCAGCGCACGCAACGCAATTGCGCCGATTGTTGAACGGACCCTTGCTGCTCTCGGCACCGCCGCCGATCCTCAAGTCGACCTCTTCGACGAGAACGATCCCAATCTGCCTGCAGGGGCGATCAAGAAGGGGCTATGGGTGGACTTCAAGAAGGCCGGGCTGAGCAATTATGCGAGCATCAATCCTGTCACCCTGGAAACAGATTACGGCCTTCCTTATCGGGGAACCCAAGTTGTCCTCGCATATGACAAGACAAAACTCGACCCGAAGGATGCGCCTACCAGCTGGACCGAGCTCGTAGCCTGGATGAAGAACAATCCGGGCCAATTCGTCTACAATCGGCCCGACACTGGTGGCTCGGGCGGCAATTTCGTACGCCGCGCCATTCACGAAGCCAACGGTCGCGATCCTTCACTGTTTCGCATCGATAACTACGCCAAGGGCGAGAGCGATGTGCTTCTGGCAAAGGGTTTCGAAATTCTGAAGGAAATCGCTCCCTATACCTATGGCCCTGGCTCCTACACGGCTGACAACATGCAGTCCATCCAGCTGCTCGCCCAAGGTGTCGTCATCATGGCCCCGGTATGGTCCGACATGGCGCTGGATGCCATTAACAAGGGTGTATTGCCGGAAACCATCGGCTTTGTTCAGCTTCAGGATCTAGCGTTCTCCGGCGGTTTCGCCAAAATGACAGTTCCGACAAACGCCGGAAACCTAGAAGCCACACTGAAGCTGGCGGACATGGTGCTTTCCCCAGAAATACAAACCAAAGTAGTGACCGAAATCGGAGCATTTCCTGCAATCACCTGGGAAAAACTCCCTAAGGAACTCGCAGAAAAATATGCGACCTTGCAACCGGCATCGATCCCGACCTTCCCCGGTGGCCCATGGGCTGCTGCTATCAATGACGGCTGGTTCCGTACCGTAGCACCCAATGTCAAGCGTTGAAACGACTTCCCTCCGGGTGCGCCCAGCACAATCCGGCATCTTCTGGAGGGGGCTGTTGGGCCTCCTCCTCGTTGCCATTCCCGTCACATTGGTTCTGACATTGATCATCTATCCGGTCATACTGTCGATCTTCGATACATTGACTGTGGAAGCAACGAATGGATATGTTTTCAGTCTGGACGCGTACCGTTTCTTTTTTTCCGACAGCTTCAGCCTTAGCAATCTCTGGCTGACAGTGTGGGTTGCGCTAATTTGCACAATCCTTCTTTTGGCTATTTGCATTCCGATCGCGCTTTATCTACGTTTTTCTGAAACGCGGCTCGCCGGCTATGTTCAGGCATTGGCGCTGTTTCCGCTTTTCGTACCCTCTATCCTGCTCGCCTATGCACTCATACGCACCCTCGGTCCGAATGGAACCGTTGACACGCTTCTGACGGCGCTAGGGCTTCCCAAAATCCCTTCTCCTTATTTGACACCTTGGGGGCCGATTATCGGCCTAGTTTGGGATAACCTCCCACTGACCCTGCTCATTATTCTGGCGGGCCTGTCAAACGTTTCACGCGCCTCTATAGACGCCGCAAGAGATGTCGGCGCCGGTAACATCCCTGTCTTCTGGTATATTATTTTACCAAGAATCGGCGGGACACTGCTGGTCGCTGCGTCATTCATTATTCTGGGCCTGTTTTCAGCCTTCACCCTTCCTTACCTGCTCGGTCCAGCGGCGCCCGAAATGATGGGGCCGTTTATGCGCCGCACGATCATTGATGCCGACAATCCGATCCAGGCACGAACGCAGGCAGTGGTGACGTTCATCATCTGCGCAGCATTTGCCATATTCTATGTGCGTTCTGTCGCTCGAACCAGAAGGGAAGGTTCGTCGTGATTTCAAGTTCTCACTGGTCGTCAAGGTTCGATTGGAAGGGGTTGACGATAGCGGCCCTGCTGTCGGTCGCAATTCTGCTGCCGCTGATAAATGTTGCTGTATGGGCTTTCACCGAGGTATGGCGCTATCCTGCCGTCATCCCGCAAAAATTCGGCTTGCGGTACTGGTATGACGTACTCGGCCGTGTAGATGTGCGCGAAGCGATGACCACCTCGCTATCGCTCGCTGCTATCGTGACGGCACTGTCGACCATAATCTGCCTGCCTGCTTCCTATGCGTTCGCCAGAATGCGTTTTCCGGGACGAAATTTATTTTTCATGTCGTTCCTTGCTGTCTACGCCTTCCCCAAATTCGGGCTGTACATCACTATTGCGACAATATTCATCGGCCTCGGGCTCATCGGCAATTTCTGGGGCGTCGTTCTGATCCAGTTGGTCTCCACGCTGATGTTCATGGTGTGGATACCCGTATCAGCATTTCAGAATGTGGATCGACGGCAGGAAGAAGCAGCTCGGGATGTCGGTGCGCGACCATTGCGAGTGTTCTGGTCCGTAACCTTGCCTCAGGTGCTCCCGGCCATATCCGCAGCCGTCCTGCTGACCTTCGTGAACACTTTTTACGAAACTGAAGTCGCATGGCTCATCGGTGCACCTGAAGTACGTACTGTCCCGCTTCTGATGATCCGGTTCATCAATTCCGAATTGGTGGTTCAGTACGGCGCAATCCTCTCCCTCATCATGTGGGTTCCATCCTTCGTCCTCTTGATCTCTGTCCGCCGCTTTCTCGGCGCCCAGGCTTTAGGCCGGGCGCTAGGGGCCTGAAAACGGAGCTGCCTGCTATGACCAAACTCGAAGTTAAAAACCTCAGCCGGACATTCGGCTCCACCCGCGCCGTCGAAGATGTCTCCCTGAATGTCGACGAAGGCGAACTCGTCTGCCTTCTCGGTCCGTCCGGCTCTGGCAAATCGACAGTCCTCAGAATGATAGGCGGTTTCGAACGCCCAAGCACAGGCTCTATCCTGATCGATGGGGCTGACGTTACGAATGTCCCGCCCGAGAGACGGGCAACAGGCATGGTCTTTCAGAGCCATGCGCTATGGACACATATGAATGTGTTTGCCAATGTCGCATTCGGGCTGAAGCTCAGACGGCTTGGCCGTGAAGAGATCAGGACGAGGACGGAACGTGCGCTCAATATGGTGGGCCTCACCGGCTATGGCAATCGTCGCCCGAGCCAGCTTTCGGGAGGGCAGCAACAGCGCGTAGCCCTGGCACGTTCATTGGTTCTGGAACCTAAAATCCTACTGCTTGACGAACCCTTCGCCAGTCTGGACCAGCATCTGCGCGAGCGACTACGAGAAGAGGTTAGAGAGATTCAGCATCGGGCGGGGATCACCATGATTTTCGTGACCCACGGACAGGATGAAGCGCTGGCACTTGCCGATCGAGTAGCGATCATGCGCGACGGCCGGATCGAACAAGTCGACCGACCGGATGTCGTCTACAGGCAGCCCCAGACAGAATTCGTCGCCGGTTTCATCGGCCAGATGAACCTTCTCGCTGGTGATGTCCATGCAGGAAGCTTGAGAGCCGGTGGCATCGCCCTCCCCGTATCGCTTTCCGACGGTCCGGCGACATTGGCGATCCGCCCCGAGGATCTGTGCCTGCAAAGGGCAAATGGCGAATGGGACGCGACGGTGCTGCGCGTGACAGATTTTGGAACCCATCTTGCGGTCGAGCTGCGAACCGAGACCGGAGCGCAGTTCAAAGCAATGACCTCGCCCTCCGAAGAATGGGTGCCCGGTATGCGCACCAAAATGCTGCCCCGTAAATTTACCGTGTATCGAGACGGTCGGGTATGCGACTTGCCAATGCCAACACTTGATAGTGATAAATCGGCGCGGGCCTCGTACCTGACATATTCCAAAACCCTCCAGCTATCCGACAACCAACATTAAACGAAAGCACAGCCATGCTCGCAGCCTTCGAAACTGCCGGTACTTTTTTACGCGGAAACCTGCATTGCCACTCATCCATATCCGACGGCAACCCGACGCCGGAAAGAGTCTGCTCTTTCTACCAAAATGCCGGTTATGATTTTATCAGCCTGACAGACCATTTCATGGAGCAATATGGTTTTCCGATTGTAGACACATCCGCTTTCCGACGGGACGGTTTCACGACTCTCAACGGAGCCGAACTTCATGCTCCTTCCATAGCCAACGGCGAAATATGGCACCTGGTGGCCAACGGACTTCCTCTCGACTTTGCCCCTCCCGATGCACACGAGACCGGCCGTGAGCTTGCCCAGCGTGCACTCGATGCAGGTGCCTTTGTCTCAATAGCCCATCCCGGTTGGTATGGGCTGACCCTTGAAGATGCGCTCTCCCTGCCGCAGGTACATGCGGTCGAAGTTTTCAATTCAATTAGCGACAAAGAGACCGGTCGGGGCGACGGCGGCTATTTGATCGACCAGCTTCTCAATAATGGGCGTCCGACGGGCGTAATCGCCACCGATGATGCCCATCGTTACCTAGCGGAAGTCTGTTGCGGCTGGGTCATGGTCAAAGCGCAAGCCAATACACCGGAAGCGATTCTCTGCGCATTGAAATCTGGTGCCTATTATGCATCGCAAGGGCCAGATTTTCATCATGTAGAAATCGATGGGGATTTCCTGAATGTTGAAATGAGCCCGGTAAACACGGTATGGCTCATCGGCGAGGCTGCCCGCTCGCAAAGTGTAATGGGAGCAGGCATTCGTCATGCAAGGCTTCCTCTGGAAAAATTCAGAGGCGGATGGGCAAGACTGGTAATCTGCGATGAGAACAGCAAACGTGCCTGGAGCAATCCTCTCCATCTATCATCGAAGTCGTGAGATTGCTGGCTACGAGATCACGGGCCACGGGGAAACCCCTCTAACAAAAGGGGTTTTCAACCCTTGGAGAGCAGAAATGACAGACACATATCCAGTTCCCCGTCCGAAAATTGCCGAGACGGTTATTCATCCCTCGGTACAACTGAGGGACGCCAGAATAGGAACCTGCTGCGAAATACTGGACGATACTTCACTCCACACCGTGGAGCTGGGCGACTTTTCATATCTCGGCCAACGTTGCATCGTCGAAAATGCGGTGATTGGAAGGTTCTGCGCTGTCGCTGCCGAGGTCAGGATCGGAGCGCCCAATCACCCGATGAACCGCCCCTCCATGCACCGGTTTACCTATTGTCCAGAATATTATTCGCATGACGCTGACCGCGATCTGACTTTTTTCACAAGACGCGCCGCTGATTGTGTGACTATCGGACATGATGTCTGGATCGGGCACGGGGTCATCGTACTGCCCGGTGTGAAAATAGGTAATGGCGCGGTTCTGGCGGCTGGCGCGGTCGTCAGCAAGGATGTTGCGCCTTACACCGTGGTCGGCGGTGTGCCGGCCAAGCTCATACGGAAACGCTTTGAACCTGTAATCGTTTCGAAGCTTACCGATATTGCCTGGTGGGATTGGCCCTTTGCAACAATTATCGAACGTCTTCCAGACTTCCAGTCAGAGAACATCAACGCATTTTGTGATCGTTGGTGGGGCAAAAATGCCAACGAAAATGGCAATAGCCAATCGTAATCAAGTAGGGGTCGGAACAAGGTCTGTTCAAAATCCTGCGCTAAGGTCGAACGGAGCGTGAACCCTCGTCGCGAACCCGCATAATGGTCTGCCGGCTGGTCGCGAATTTTCTGGCGATCGCCGAAACGCTCATGCCCATCGCGAGATCGTTGCGGACACCCTGCTTCTGTTCATCGTTGAGCGTGAAGGGCCGGCCGAGGGTCTTGCCTTCCGACTTGGCGCGCTTGAGACCGGATTGTGTCCGCTCGATCGTAAGCTCCCGGTGAGGACCGTCTGACGCTGAAGGCGGGATGGATGTAGGAGGCTGAAGCTATGGACACCCATAGCTTCAGTTCCCAAGTCGAGGTTCTCTCGGTGACCGATAGTGGTCGGCGGCGTCGCTGGTCGGCTGCCGAGAAGATCCGTATCGTCGAGGAAAGCCTGTCGCGTCCGCGCAGCGTGGCGCTGACGGCGCGGCGTCACGATATCTCTCGCGCGTTGCTGACGCGCTGGCGGAAGGACTATCGCGAGGGCCTTCTCGGAAATGAGCCTGCCCTGACCTTTGCGCCGGTGATGATTGCTGCCGAACCTGTGCCTGTATCGGTATCACCTGCGGCAGAGCTGGAGATCTCCGATGCCGTCACAGTCGCGATCACACTGGTGAATGGCCGGCACCTCGTGGTTCCTGCGGGAATTGACCCGGTCATTCTGGCGCGGCTGCTTCCGGTGCTGGACAGCGCATGATCGCCTTTCCGGCGGGGGCGCGCGTGTGGATTGCAGGCGGGGTGACGGACATGCGGTGCGGGATGAACAGCCTGGCGCTGAAGGTCCAGCAGGGCCTGGGTCGCGATCCGCACGGTGGCGAGATCTTCTGCTTCCGGGGGCGCAAGGGTGACCTGATCAAGGTGTTGTGGCACGACGGGGTCGGCATGTCGCTGTATCTGAAGCGGCTGGAGGCGGGGAAGTTCATCTGGCCGGTGAGCCAGAATGGCTCAGCCGTTCCGGTTTCGGCGGCGCAGCTCGGCTATCTTCTGGAAGGAATCGACTGGCGCAATCCGCGCTGGACGCAGCGGCCTGCCTCGGCGGGTTGATAGCCAAAATACCCTTGTTTTATTGGACTATTCCGGGGTTTCGTGATAGGTCTTCGGCATGTCGGAGACCACCTCGGAGATCGCTGTTCTGCGCGCCGCACTCGCCGCGGCAGAGGCTCGCGCATCTGCCGCAGAGGACGCCTTGGTCGCCGCCAAGGGGGAGTTGACCCAGGTTCAGGCGATCGTCTCGGCCTCTGAAGACATGATCCGGCACCTCCGACTGCAGATCGCCAAACTCCGCCGCGAGCAATATGGCCATGGTGCCGAACGCCATGCCCGGCTGATCGAGCAACTGGAGATGCAGCTCGAAGACATCGAGACCGACATTGCCGATGACCGGGCCAAAGCCGAGGCGACGGGCCCGAGGGCGATGGTCGCGGCCTTCGAACGCCGCCGCCCAGCCCGCAAGCCGTTCCCCGAGCATTTGCCCCGCGAGCGCGTCGTGGTTAAGGCGCCGACTTCCTGCACTTGCTGTGGTTCGGCGCGCATCGTGAAGATGGGCGAGGACATCACCGAGACGCTGGAGGTGATCCCGCGGCAGTGGAAGGTCGTGCAAACCGTCCGCGAGAAGTTCACCTGCCGCGACTGCGAGAAGATCAGCCAGCCGCCAGCGCCGTTCCACCCGACCCCAAGGGGCTGGGCCGGGCCGAACCTGCTGGCCATGATCCTGTTCGAGAAGTTCGGCCAGCACCAACCGCTGAACAGGCAGGCCGAACGCTACGCGAAGGAAGGGGTGGAGATCAGCCTCTCCACCCTCGCCGACCAGGTCGGGGCTTGCGCGGTCGCGCTGCAGCCGATTCACGATCTGATCCGCGCCCATGTCCTCGGCGCCGAGCGATTGCATGCTGACGACACGACCGTGCCGCTGCTGGCCAAAGGTGGCACGCAAACCGCCCGGCTCTGGACCTATCTGCGTGATGACCGGCCCTTTGGTGGTGGGGCACCCCCCGCGGCGCTCTACTACTTCTCTACTGACCGCAGGAAGGAACATCCGACCCGGCATTTGACGGGCTGGACCGGCATCCTGCAAGCTGACGCCTATGGCGGTTACAACGATCTCTATCATGCCAGCCACAGGCCCGCGCCGGTGCTGAGCGCGCTGTGCTGGTCGCATGCCCGGCGCAAGTTCTTCGAACTGGCGGATATCAAAGCCACGGCCCGCAAGGGCAGATCGGTGGCCGAGGAGATCTCGCCCATCGCGCTGGAATCGGTCAAACGCTTCGACGCCATCTTCGATGCCGAGCGCGAGATCACCGGCCTGACCGCCGAGGCCCGCCATGACGCCCGTCAGCGGCTGGTGCGCCCGATGGTCCAGGATCTGCACAACTGGTTGCGGACCGAACGCGCCCGAATGTCGAAGCACAACCCCGTCGCCAAGGCGATCAACTACATGTTCGAGGAGGACGGCCGCTGGGACGCCTTCACCTGCTTCCTCGATGATGGCCGCATCTGCCTTACGAACAACGCAGCAGAACGCGCGCTGCGGGGCGTCGCCCTCGGGCGGAAAGCCTGGCTCTTCGCCGGATCTCCGCGCGGTGGCGACCGCGCCGCCTTCATGTATTCCCTGATCGTCACGGCCAAGATGAATGACGTCGACCCGCAGGCTTGGCTGGCCGATGTCCTTGCCCGGCTGCCGGACATACCCCTGTCGCGCCTGCCGGAACTTCTTCCCTGGAACTGGTCGCAAATACCGCAAAGGAGGGCCGCATGACCCTGATCGCCCGCCTCCGGATCCTTCTGAACGACGTCGATCCTCAGCCGATGCGCCATATCGAGGTGCCGCTGAAGATCAGGCTCGACCGGCTGCATGAGGTGGTCCAGGCGGCGATGGGCTGGACGGACACCCATCTCTACGAATTCAGGGCCGGGGGGGCGGGCTGGGGCGTGCCCGGTCCGGACGGATTCTACGACGGCCCGATGCCCGCGAAGAAGGCGACGCTGCAGAAGGTGCTCGAGGATACCGGCGTCAGGACGATCCAGTATGTCTACGACTTCGGTGATGACTGGGACCACTGCATCCGGATCGAGCGGGTCACCGAGGCCAGCCCGGGCGTGACCTATCCAAGGCTTCTGAAGGCCAGCGGGGCCTGCCCGCCCGAGGATGTCGGCGGTGCTCCGGGCTACGAGGAATTCCTCGAAGCCCTCGCAGATCCGAACCACGAGCAGCACGACGACATGGTCGGCTGGTCAGGTGGATCATTTGATCCCGAAGATGCCAGGATCGACAGGATCGTCGAACGCTTTGACCAACTCGCGAAGAAATGGTCCCCGCGGCCCGGCAAGCCCAAAGCTCCCAAGCCCACTCCCTGAGCACGGACACCCGTCCGCGGCCTACGCCGGATGGTTACGCTCGATCAGCAAATCCCGCTCGAACTGCGCAACGGCATTGAGCACGTTCATGGTCATGGTGCCGGACGAGCTGGTGAGGTCGGCTCCGCCGAGCGCGAGGCAATAGACGCGCACACCCATTTCGGCCAGCGTTCTGACGGTGGTGCTGACGTCGATCGCATCACGGCCGAGGCGGTCGAGCTTTGTCACGATCAGAATGTCGCCGGACTCCAGCTTGTCCATGAGCCGGGAAAAGCCGCGGCGCTGCGCGATGGCGGTGCTGCCGGAAACCGTCTCGGTGACAATCCGGCGCGGTTCGACCTGGAAGCCGGCGGCTCCGATTTCCTGAAGCTGGTTTTCGGTGGTCTGTCCTGTCGTGGAGACGCGGACATAGGCAAAGGTGCGCGGCATGAGGGCAATTTTGTCCGAATAGGCTGTCCAAAATATCGCCTCTGTTCATAAGCCTGTCAAGATAATTTGTGGACAGTGTGTTCCGCCCCTGTACGCAAACGTCCGTTTCCGGACAGAGGTTTGGCCACCAGCGCATATAGTAAGGAGTAACAACGGTGGCCCGGAGGACTCTTCTCAAGCCTCATGATCGACAAGAGCTTTTCGGCATTCCAACTGATGAAGACAGTCTGATCCGTCATTATTCCCTGTCGTCGGCCGATCGGCTGGAAATCGAGGTTCGTCGTCGCGAGCATAACCGGCTCGGCTTTGCGCTGCAGCTCTGCCTGATGCGTTATCCCGGCCGTGCGCTTATCGCCAACGAAGCCCTTCCCATGCCGATGCTCAACCATGTTGCTGAGCAAGTCGGAGCCGATCCAGCGTCATTCGAATTGTATGCTCGCCGCGAAGAAACACGCATGAACCACGCCGCACGCCTGTTGGGCTATCTCGAAATGAGAAGCCCTACAGGCGAGGATCGACGCGCAGCGCTCCTGGCAGCTATCGACACAGCTTCAACGACAGACAAGGGAGCGATGATCGCAAATGCAATCATTGCCACGTATCGGGAGCGCCGGGTTCTGCTGCCGGCAGTGACCATGATCGAGCGCATGGGGTTGGCAGCGCGCGCAATCGCCCGCCGCCGTGCCGAGGCCGCGCTGATCTCGGATCTCGATCCGGACAAGCTCGAAGCCCTCGATGCCCTATTGGCTGTTGATCCTGCAATCGGGCAGACGCGCTTCCATTGGCTGCGTTCCGCTCCCGATGCTCCGGGAGCGGGGAATCTGGTCGGTTTGACGGAGCGTATCATGTTCCTGCGTTCGCTCGAGATCGATCCGCGCTTGCAGGCCCGCATCCCCTCCGGACGATGGGACCAGATGGTCCGGGAAGGTGATGCAGCACCGGCCTGGCTCACCGGCGAATTTGGCGCCAGCCGCCGGCGTGCGACGATCGTGGTGCAGATCATCAAGCTTGGCCAGAAGCTCACCGACGATGCAATGACCATGTTCATCAAACTGATGGGCCGGCTGTTCTCCCAGGCGAACAACCGGAAGAAGCAGCGTCACATGAGCGCCCGCATGGAAACGTCCAAGGCGCTGCGGCTGTTCCTCGATACGATCGTTGCCTTGCAGGCCGCCAATGATGCCGATGAAGATGCGATCGAGACGGTAAACCGGCAAGTCGGCTGGCATCGGCTGCTGCAGATCAAACCCGGCCTTGAGGCGATGGTGGAGAGCGCCAACGCTTCGCCGTTGGTGCTGGCGGCCGAGCAACATGGAAACATCCGCAAGTTCGCCGGCGCGTTCCTTCAGGCATTCACGTTCCGCTCGCGCCGCCGGCACGATCCGCTGCTTGCGGCGGTCGCGACCCTGAAAATGCTTTATGCGGAAGGGCGTCGTATCCTACCGGATCGCGTTCCGGTCGGCCATCTGGGTGCGAACGAAAGAAAACTGGTCTTCGAGGATAGCAAGCCGGATCGGCGGCTTTATGAAATCGCCACCTTCGCTCATCTACGGGACCGGCTGCATTCGCGCGATGTGTGGGTCGAGGGCAGCCGGTCATTCCGGCCGATAGACGAAGATCTCATGCCGAAGCCAACCTTTGTCGCCCTGAAGGACAAAGATCAGCTTGGCCTTGGTGTCCAGACCGACTGCGCTGCCTGGCTCGCGGACGTCCGGGAGATGATGGACGTCAACCTCAAACGGCTGGCCTGGCGAGCCCGTTTCGGCAAGCTCGATGGCGTCAGGATGGAAAACGGCACGCTGATCGTGACGCCGCTGACCGGCGATGTTCCCGCCGCGGCGGAAGTCATCAATACCGAAATCACGCAGATGTATCCTCTGGTCGAGGTGCCCGATCTTCTGCGGGAAGTGCATGAGTGGACGGGGTTTGCCGACCAGTTCACCCATGTCCGGACGGGAGATGCACCGCAGAACATCGCTGCCATGCTGGCCGGCGTGCTTGCCGATGGCACGAATCTCGGCCCGAAGCGCATGGCGGGGGCGTCGAAGGGGATCAGCGCCCACCAGATCGGCTGGATGCGCAGCTTCCATGCCCGCTCCGAAACCTATCGGGCCGCGCAGGCCTGCGTTACCGATGCCCATACGCGCCATCCGCATTCGCAGATCTGGGGCGACGGAACGACAGCCTCATCCGATGGGCAGTTCTTCCGCGCCAGTGACCGGGCCGCTAGGCGCAGCGATATCAACCTGCACTATGGCAGTGAGCCGGGCTCAAAATTCTATAGCGGGCTTTCCGACCAATACGGCTATTACAGCATCCTGCCGATCAGCCCGACCGAAAGCGAGGCCGTCTATGTGCTCGACGGCCTGTTCGACCATGACACGGTTCTGGAGATCGAGGAGCTGTTCACCGATACCGGCGGCGCCAGCGATCATGTTTTTGCGCTGTTCTGCCTGATCGGCAAGCGCTTCGCGCCGCGCCTTCGCAATATCAAGGACCGGAAACTGCACACCTTCGAGAAGGCCGATAGCTATCCGGCGCTGGCAAATCATATCGGCGTGCCGATCAACACCGCCCTCATCATGGAACATTGGGACGAACTCCTGCGCCTTGCCGCGTCGATCACGACGCGCACCGTCGCGCCGTCGGCGATCCTCAAGAAGTTCTCCGCGTCGTCGAAATCCAGCGATCTGGCCAAAGCGTTGCGTGAACTCGGCCGCATCGAGCGCACCCTGTTCATGATCGAGTGGTATTCCAGCCCGGCGCTACGCCGGCGTTGCCAAGCCGGGCTCAACAAGGGCGAGGCCGCTCACAAGCTCAAACGCGCCGTCTTTTTCCACGAGCGCGGCGAGATCCGTGATCGCTCCTTTGACAGTCAGGCATTCCGGGCTTCAGGCCTCAACCTGGTGGTCAGCGCTATCGTCCATTGGAACACCGTCTATCTCAGCCGGGCAACGGCTCATCTGCGCCAGCAAGGCCGAATTATCCCCGACGAGTTGCTGAAACACGTCTCGCCCCTCAGTTGGGAGCACATAAATCTCACCGGCATCTATTCCTGGGACACCGAGCAGCAGATGTCCGAGGGCTTCAGGCCCCTGCGGCTTCCCGGAAAAATCCTTCGCGCAGCGTGAATGTTCAGGGTTCGTTCGAGCTTAGCGCAGGATTTTGAACAGACCTTGTTCCGACCCCAAGTATGGGGCAATAATTGTTAGTGAGAAAGTTTTGATTGCCCCCCTTCAAAAGAACGCCCTCGGGGCGCGCTCCGCCTTCAGCTTGGCGACCTCTTTCCGAAGCCTCTCGATCTCAAGCTGCTCCGGCTTCATCTGGCCTTTTCCAGGAAACGACTGGCTGGGATCGTCGCCGTATTCACGAACCCATTTGCACAACACATTCTCGTGGACATCAAGATCACGAGCAGCCTGCTCAACAGTGACCCCACGTTCCCTGACAAGCTTCACAGCCTCAAGCTTATACTCGCGGCTGAATATTCGTCTTTGCATTCATGCTCTCCGGTTTCAGGAGGAATATCTTACCTCGATGTCCATGAAACCGGCGGCAGGCCAAACCGCCACCTTATCATTATAGCGGCGGGTCAATTTTTTAGTTGAAGCATGAGTTCGTCTTCAGTCATGCCCGCTCATGATCCGTTCAATGACACTGCAATGAACGGACCATGACGTTTGTGTAAACTTACATTCCGCTTTAAGATTTTAATTTAGGCAATTGTTTTAATGCTAATTTCCTGCAGATGACGCAGGAAGGCATCTGTGGAAGCAGCGACTTCCCCTGAATTGTCTATTATGACGACATCGTCTGCACCGTCATCGAAGCTCACTTCGCGCTTAAGTCGCAAAGCGATTTCTTCTCGACTTTCACGTCCACGCGATGCAAGCCGCTCTGCAAGTACTTCCGGCCTAGCCGAAATGACGACCACGGACCGTTCCGAATAAAGCCTGCGGATATCGCCAAGTACACGCCGCGAGACATTCGCAATCACCACGATACCGTCGGCGATTTCATCATCAAGCGATTTCGGCAATCCATAGCTCAGGCTATGCGCCTGCCAGTGCAGCGCGAAAGCACCCTCGCCTGCGGCTTTAGTAAATGCTGCTTCATCCAGACTGTCGTGATCTTCCGTGCCCGGCATTTGCGGACGCGTGATGATCCGGCGCACAAAATGAAACCGCGTGTCGCCCGCAAGAGCCACACGCGCTGCATCCATAATCGTGTCTTTGCCGGCCCCGCTGGGGCCGACAACGGCAACGAAACAGCCTTTCGGCGTATCGGATTGCATCTGCATCAAAGCACCCGTTCGCCTTCGCGCCAGACAGTGCGCACAACCGGAATTGCACCTTTCGGCCGCACGCGAACCAGATCGGCACGCTTTCCGATAGCGATTTCGCCGCGATCATCCATCGCCATGGCATCAGCCGGGTTCTTGGTTACGAGGCGGACAGCCTGTGGCAGCGCAATCGGACGCTCCCCCGAAGCAAGGCCGAAAGCCGACTGAATGAGGCTGAACGGAATGTAATCCGAGGACAGAATGTCGAGGCTGCCATTATCGACGAGATCGCGTGCAGCAATATTGCCGGAATGCGAGCCACCGCGCACAATATTGGGCGCGCCCATCAGAATGGAAAGGCCTGCACCTTTTGAGGCACTGGCTGCTTCCATCGTGGTCGGAAACTCGGCGATCCGCACACCATGGTCGAGTGATTCATCGACATGCGCGCTGGTCGCATCATCATGGCTGGCCAGCACGATGCTGCGCGCTGCTGCCAGTTCGGCAATGGCACGACGATGTTTGGCCGAATAGGCGTCCGAATCCGCCATACGCTTCTCACAATGCACCCGGAACTCCTCATCCGTGAGCTTCATCTTGCGCATGTAATAAGTGCGATACGTATTAAGATCAACGAATTGACGCTGTCCCGGTGCATGATCCATCAGCGAAGCGAGTTTAACGCGGTCATCGGCTGCGAAAAGCTCGAATGTTTCAAGGCAATCTGCTGAGGAAACTTCGCAACGCAGATGCAGAAAGTGGTCTGCACGTAGACGATTTTCGCGAACACCGCTGTCGATGGCGTCCGCAAGCATCCGCATATCCTTGCCCACGAAGTCACGGTCATAATCAGAACCAACGCGCATCGCATCGAAAACTGTCGTGATGCCCGATGCTGCAACCTGCGCATCATGCGCCTGAACCGCTGCATCGACATTCCAGCGCACCTTTGGACGCGGCGCGTAATGGCTTTCCAGCTGATCGGTATGCAGCTCGATGAGGCCCGGAATAACATAATCGCCATCCATGTCATCGCCGCCGTTGGTATTGCCCTGATCAATGGCGGCAATTTTGCCATCACGGATCAGGATAGAACCGGAAACGATCTCATCAGCAAGCACGATCTGCGCATTTTTCAGAACGGTTTCATTAGCCATTGGATAGCTCTTTCATGACCGCATTCGCATTGGCGGCCGTTTCATATTTCGAGAGGAATGCTTCGATATCGAGCGCGCGGAAATCATCGAGCGCCTGGCGCAGACGATCATGGCTCCAGTCCCACCAGGCCAGTCGATCCAGACGATTGCCGATCGCAGCGTCGAAGCGTTCGCGAATGAGACGCGCCGGAACCCCACCAACAATTGTATAGGGCGCCACGTCCCTGCTCACGACAGCTCCGGCACCGACAACCGCACCGTTGCCAACCGTCACACCCGGCAAGATGGTGGAGCCATGGCCGAGCCATGTGTCGTGACCGATTTTCACGGCATTGCCGCGACGCCAATCAAAGAACTCCGTCTCATCCTTTTCTTCCGGCCAGTAATCACCGGCGCGATAGGTGAAATGATGCAACGTCGGACGCCATGTCGGATGATTGGTGGCGTTGATACGCACATGGCTGGCGATATTGGAAAACTTACCGATCTCAGCACACCAGATTTCGCAATCGATACCGAGATAGGAATAGTCGTCCAGCACAGTCTCCGAAACACGGCTGCGCGCGCCGATCTCGGTATATCGACCGAGCTTGCTACCGTTTACTTCAGCCGTTTCGTGAACCAGTGGTTCTACTGAGAGCTTGGTCATGCTGCTGCCTTCGGCGAGAAAGCGGTTACGTCGATAATGCGATCAGCAACCTGTTCACGCACATCTTCATCGTGGAAAATGCCAAGCATTGCGACGCCTTGCGCCTTCTTGGCCTTGATGAGATCAACAACGACTGCCCTGTTTTTGGCATCGAGCGAAGCTGTCGGCTCATCAAGCAGCAACACCGGATGATCCGTGATGAAACCGCGCGCAATATTCACGCGCTGCTGCTCACCGCCGGAGAAGGTTGCAGGTGGCAATGCCCAGAGCCGTTCCGGCAGGTTGAGCTGCGCGAGCAATTCGCTTGCACGATTGCGAGCAGCATCGCGATCAACACCACGAGCCACCAATGGCTCCGCAACGACATCGATTGCCGCCACGCGTGGCAATGTGCGCAGGAACTGGCTGACATAACCAATCGTATCACGCCGAACAGCCAGCACTTCGCGCGGATCGGCTGTTGCCAGATCCACCATACGGTCTTCGTGACGAATGAGGATTGAACCTGCATTCACGGCGTAATTGCCATAGACCATCTTGAGAATGGAGCTTTTACCAGCACCGGAAGGTCCGCCTAGCACGGCGCATTCGCCTGCTTCCAGATTGAAGTCCACGCCACTTACGACTGGCAACTGAATGCCACCCTGCAAATGCATCGTGAAAGTCTTCGCCAGACCCGACACGGCCAACGGAGAGGATGTTCTAACTTGTGTCATTTCTCACCTCACGCATGAAGTTTCGCTAATTTACGAACAACACGCTGCAAACATCTGTTTTAATTTACTAAACCTGCAGAATAGACGACACGAGCAGCTGCGTGTAAGGCGCTTGCGGGTCATCCAGAACGCGGTCTGTCAGGCCCTGTTCGACAATATGGCCGTCTTTCATGACCATGATGCGATGGGACAGAAGACGCGCCACTGCGAGGTCGTGGGTCACGATGACAACCGAAAGGCCGAGATCGCTCACCAGACCGCGCAGCAGGTCGAGAAGGCGTGCCTGCACGGACACGTCGAGACCGCCAGTCGGTTCATCCATGAAAACAAGACGCGGCGCTGTGACGAGATTGCGCGCAATCTGCAGACGCTGACGCATGCCGCCGGAGAAAGCGCCGGGCTGGTCGTCGATGCGGTCGGCAGCGATTTCGACACGTCCGAGCCATTCAGTTGCCGTGTTGCGAATATTGCCATAATGGCGCTCGCCAACAGCCATAAGCCGTTCACCGACATTGGCACCTGCCGAAACGGTCATGCGCAGACCATCCGAAGGATTCTGATGCACGAAGCCCCAGTCGGTACGCATCAGAAAGCGGCGTTCAGCCTCTCCGATCTTGTAAAGATCGCGGAACTCGCCATCACGCATTCGATATTCCACGCTGCCCGATGTCGGTTCCAGACGTGTCGCCAGACAGTTGAGCAAAGTCGTCTTGCCCGAACCCGATTCACCGACGATGGCCAGCACTTCGCCCGGCCACAGCGAGAAATCGATATCCGCGCAACCGCGACGACTGCCATAAAACTTCGAGAGATTGCTGACTTTCAGCAGAGGTTCGACGCTCATTTCAATACTCATTTCAGGGCTCCTTTGGCTGCGGCCTCATTGTTCGCTGCCAGATGACCAAAGTGGCCATTCGCCTGACGATCTTCACAATAATCGGTGTCGGAGCAGACAAACATCGAGCCGCCACGGTCATCGAGCACGACTTCGTCCAGATAGACGCCGCGTGCGCCACACAATGCGCAAGGCTGTTTGAATTTCTGCACTTCAAATGGATGATCCTCGAAATCGAGGCTCACGACATCCGTATAAGGCGGTACGGCATAGATGCGCTTTTCACGACCGGCACCAAACAGCTGCAAAGCTGGCGACATATGCATCTTTGGATTGTCGAACTTGGGCGTCGGCGACGGTGCCATGACATAGCGCCCTTCGATCATCACCGGATAATCATAGGTCTTGGCGATATGGCCATGGCGCGCGATATCCTCGTAAAGCTTCACATGCATGAGGCCATATTCGGCAAGCGCGTGCATCTTGCGCGTTTCGGTTTCACGCGGTTCCAGAAAACGCAGCGGCTCAGGAATTGGCACCTGATAGACAATCACCTGCCCTTCAGTCAGCGGATATTCCGGAATGCGGTGACGTGTCTGGATGATAGTCGCCTCACCCGTATGGGTGGTCACGGCAACATCAGCGGTTTTCTGGAAGAATGCCCGGATGGAAACGGCATTGGTCGTATCATCAGCGCCCTGATCGATAACTTTGAGCACATCATCCTGACCGAGAATTGCCGCCGTCACCTGCACGCCGCCTGTGCCCCAGCCATAAGGCATCGGCATTTCACGGCTTGCGAACGGAACCTGATAGCCCGGAATAGCAATGGCTTTCAGGATAGCACGACGGATCATCCGCTTTGTCTGCTCGTCCAGATAGGCGAAATTGTAATTGGCTAGATCGCTCATTCTGCTGCTTCCTTGCCTGCGGCAATATTGGCTGCTGCTTCCTTGCCTGTGCCGATATTGGCTGCTGCTTCGGTTGCCAAAACTTCAGTCTCGTTGTTCGCTTGTTCATATTCCGCACGCATACGGCGGATGAGATCAAGCTCGGCCTGAAAGTCCACGTAATGGGGCAATTTCAGATGCTCGACGAAGCCCGTCGACTGCACATTATCGGAATGGGAGATGACAAATTCTTCGTCCTGCGCGGGTGCTGTCACATCCGCATCGAATTCGCGGACACGCAGCGCCCGGTCGCAAAGCGACATCGACATGGCTTTGCGCTCGCTTTGTCCGAACACCAGACCGTAGCCACGGGTGAACTGTGGTGCCTGCTTGGACGAGCCTTTGAACTGGCTCACCATCTGGCATTCGGTCAGCTGAACACGGCCAAGCGAAACGGAAAAGCCGAGCTCAGGCACATCAAACTCAACCTCCACCTCGCCAATGCGGATTTCACCGACAAATGGATGCGTGTTGCCATAACCGCGTTGCGTGGAATAACCCAGAGCCAGCAGGAAGCCTTCATCACCGCGCGCCAAAGCCTGCAAGCGCAGATCACGCGGCATCGGGAACGTCCAAGGTTCGCGGGTAAGATCGCCCGGCTCATGCCCCTCCGGCATCGCACCGTCTTCTTCGATCATGCCGTTGACACCGAGAATATCGGTCACGCGTGGCGTTTCTTCAGGCTCAATCGCACGCACTTCCGGCTCGGGAACACTGACATCACCCGCCAGTTCCGGATCAAGCAGACGATGCGTGTAGTCAAATGTCGGCCCCAACAACTGCCCACCGGGCAGATCTTTATAGGTGGCCGAAATGCGGCGTTCGATCAGCATATTCGCGGTCTCAAGGGGTAGCGAATAGCCAAAACGCGGCAGGGTTGTGCGGTAGGCACGAACCAGAAAGATTGCCTCAATCAGATCGCCCCGCGACTGGCGCACGGCAAGTGCTGCGAGCTCTCGGTCATAAAGCGAACCTTCGGCCATGACGCGATCAACGGCGAGACCCAGCTGTTCGGCAATCTGGTCAAGACGTAACGCTGGAACCGAGCGGTCGCCACGACGGCGATCATCAAGCAGACGGTGGGCATTGCGGATGGCGGTTTCACCGCCCTTTACTGCAACATACATGGATCAACCCTCCGAACTAACGATACGCGTGGTACGCGGAAGCGCTGCGACTTTGCCGTCAGCAACGAGTAGCAGATCGATACCCAACGGAAACAGCGCGCCATTTTCACGCCATTGCGCAGCAAAATCCTGCGGCAGACCATCGACGTTCAGCACAGTTTCATCCTTGATGCCCGGGCCTTTGAGGGTGAACCCCTGTCCGCTATCGAGCGACGATACAGCCAGAACAACGGTCGTCGAACGGTCCGGAAATTCTGGTTCTCCTTGGGAAAAGGAAGAAAGTGCTGGCAGCGATTGCGCATCACTTACGAGCGCGAACTGTGCTTTAGACTGATCCCCAACGATGGGCGCGCCGGCATGGAATGTCAGCCAGGCTGTTGCATCCTGATTGGCTGCGACTTTGGCGTCGACCCAGACGCTTGCGTCGTGATCAAGCAGCGTTGCAGCGATCAGGCCAAGCTCTGGCGTGAGTGGCTTTGATGGCACAGCAGCACTCGGCAGCGAATAGATGCGACCGGGATTAGCCATTGCGTGCATGACCGCATGAAACGCCATCTGCGCTTCATTGACTGGATCTGTCAGTCCGCCCTCAAATGCAGAAGTAGAATGGAGCATCAGTTGTCTCCCCGAACCATAGTGAAGAAATCGACTTTTGTAGCGGCAGCTTCGCCACGCCGTTTTGCATCTGTGGCATCAACACGCCCGCGCAATGTTTTAAGCACATCGCTTTCGATCGCATCGCGGGTGGCTTCATCGATCCAGAGCGCATCAAACAATGCGGCAAGCCTTGCCTTTTCCTGATCGCGTCCAAGCGCATAGGAATGTCCTACAGAGCCATTCGCCAGACGAACAGTTGCGCGGGTAACGGTTGCCTCGCCTACATTGAACAGGGCACCGCCACCGCCAATGCGGCCACGCATCATGACCAGTCCGATTTCCGGACCACGCAAAACTTCAAATTCAGGCTTGTCCGCCCAGTTCTGCCAGAACGTTTTCAATTCTTCACCGCTTGCGCGCGCGAGAAGCGCCATGCTTGCCTGACGTGCAGCCTGCGTTGTATCCAGTGCAAAATTGGCTCCAGCCGTGGAGCCATCTCCACTTTCGACTGTCGTTTGCTCCGTCGCGTTCATGAGCTTATCCGCCCTATCTAATCCGGTTGACTTGATAACCTTAATTGTCTATTCATATAGACAACTATACAATATCAGAATAGATACACCCTGTCAATGACAGGACGATGACAATTGATGACAAAGGCGCCGATGAAAAAGAGCGGACGGATTGAAAGAAACAGCGGTGTAGCCATCTGGCGGCAGATTGCCGACGAGATACGCGGTGACATCATGGTCGGGAAACTTACAACGGGTGCGCGCATGCCAGCCGAAATGGATCTGGCTGAACGATTTGGCGTCAATCGCCATACCGTACGCAGCGCAATTGCGGCTCTTACTCAGGAAGGTGTATTGCGCGCGGAACAAGGACGCGGCACCTTTATCGCCAATGCAAAGCGCCTCACCTACCAGATCGGGCGCCGCACGCGTATTTCACAAGCGCTCGCCCCACAAGTGAGCGAAACCAAGGGCATACTGCTCAGCTCTTCTTTGGAAACTGCGACTACTGACATCGCGCAGGCGCTTGGAATGGATATTGGTTCTGTAGCCTTACGATTAGAGACCATGCACAGCGCCGACGGGCACCCCATCTCAATCGCCACTCACTGGGTAGATTCAAACGCTTTTCCGACTTTCACCGAAGATTATACGGCCAGCGGCTCGATCACTTCCGCTTTCAAAGCGGCAGGCATCAGTGATTATTTCAGGAAATCGACTGTGATATCGGCACGCCATGCCGATCCAGACGATCTCAAACATCTCAAATTGTCTCCAGGTGCAATCGTTCTGACCGCTCGCGCAATTAATATCGATACTAAGGGAAAGCCTATACAATATTCACTAACACGGTTTTCTTCAGACCGTATGGAGTTCGTGATAGAAACTGACAATGAAAATAACTCAATCATGTGACCACCTTTTTCCTTGGACTTGGCCTTCAAAAGTTGAGAGCTTCTGTTAGACAAGACTGACAGGAGACTTAGAATTGAAGCAGCAAGAATTTGCAGAAGGGTTCAAACGCGAACCCGCGTATGTATGTCGAACTGAATGATGAAAGTATTCGGGCAGGACGTCACCGCACGGGGTGGCCTGCCCGATGGGGTGATCCGTTTGGAGTGTTAGTGCATGGTCGGTCTTCTGGCCACCACCGGTGTTGAGGCTGGCCGACTTTGTTGTGGCTGTCCGACATCAGCGCCCATGAGACAGAATTGGCTTCATTGCGAAGAGAGGATTTCCAGTGGTGCCGGAATGTTCATCCCAGGGAACTCGTTCCACCACGGGATATATCCGCTCGTGAAAAGATAGGAATGACCATCCAGCGAACACAACGTGCCGCGCCATGGTTCTTCTGTTCCTTTGCGAACGACTCGAAATGAGGTATTGCGCAGCCAGATCAGATCACAGTTGGCGACCCGATCTTTGGCAGCCGTCCGAAAGCCCCGCTCTTCTTCTGGCTGATAGTTTGTCGTCTTATGGATCACGACACGGTCGGGTGTCATGTCCGTCGTCGAATGATTTGAGACGTTTTGGGCTTTGGAAGAACGGAGTTTCCGGCTCGGTTTGCATGTTGATTTAAGCCGCTTTGGCGTGGTGGTTCAAGCGGCGCTGTCGGATTGTGTCTCGTTTGATCCTTTCACGTTCGATGAGGATGGTCTGGCCGCGTCCGAAGTAGACGTCGGCCGGGGTGAGATTGTCGAGGCTCTCGTGGTATCGGCGATGATTGTAATGCTCGACGAAGGCCGCGATCTGGGCTTCGAGGTCTTCCTTGAAGAAGTAGTTTTCCAAGAGAATGCGGTTCTTCAGCGTCTGGTGCCAGCGTTCGATTTTGCCTTGTGTCTGCGGGTGGCCAGGAGCGCCGTGGACCTGGTCGATCTTGTATTTGTCCAGCCATTCGCCGAGATCGGACGCAACGTAACACGGGCCGTTGTCGGACAGCAGGCGCGGCCGATGTTCGACCTTGACCTTGTCGCAGCCTGAGGCGGCCAGTGTGTCAATCGGCGTCGTAACGGGACCCCTTATCGGCTCCCAAAAGGGACCCCTGCCTCTAGTTGCATCGGGTCAGCGCGCGTAGGCCCGGAGCTCTCCATTTAGCGCAGGGGCCTGCGGGCGCGGGTTGTTTGTCTTTTCGGCTTTAGCTTTGAGAGCGGTTTTTAAAGCGCCAGGATTCGTTCCCGGTTTCCACGATCTCGCAATGGTGGGTGAGCCTGTCGAGTAGAGCGGCGGTCATCTTGGCGTCGCCGGATACGGCCGGCCACTCGCCGAAGGCTAGGTTCGTCGTGACGATGATCGATGTCCGCTCGTAGAGCCTGCTGATGAGATGGAAGAGGAGCTGGCCGCCCGCCTGGGCAAATGGGAGATAGCCCAGTTCGTCCATGATTACGAAGTCGAGCCTGGTGATGAAGTCGGCCAGTCGTCCCTGCTTACCGCTACGTGCCTCCGTCTCGAGCCGATTGACGAGGTCGACAACGTTGAAGAAGCGGCCTCGTGCTCCGTTGCGGATCAAGGCACGTGCAAGCGCGATGGACAGGTGGGACTTCCCCGTGCCGGTTCCGCCGACCAGAACGATATTGTGCTGCTCGGCGAGGAAGGCCCCGGTTGCGAGTTGGCGCACCAGGCCTTCGTTGACCGGCGTGTCGGTGAAGTCGAAGTCGTCGATGTCCTTGGCCAGTGGCAGCTTGGCGACGGTGATCTGGTATTTGATGGACCGTGCCTGCTTCTCGGCGATCTCCGACTGAAGCAGGTCACCGACGATGCGCGGCGGTTCGTGCTGTCGCTTGATGCCGGAGGCCATGATCTCGTCATAGGCGCTACGCATGCCGAACAGCTTCAGCGTGCCCATCATGTCGAGGATTTGGGATCGTTCCATATCAGCTTGCCCTCCTGAGGCTGTCGTAATGGGCGCAGTCGGCCAGAGGCTCATGGGTCAGGCGAAGCGCATCGGGGATGGAAAGGATGGCAGCCGGCTGCGGATCACGCTTGCGGGCCAGAATGTTGATGATGACGGCGGCCGAGAACACGCCCTGATCGATCGCCTCCTGGCAGGCCGCTTCGACGGCGGGGAGCCCGTCCAGGCCCACGCATTCGAGGATCGACACCATCTGCCGGTCGCCGTCATGCATGGCCTTCAGCCGGCGGCGCACCTTCTCCATGGCGGCGGGCAAAACCCAGTCGTGGAACGGCGCACCGTTGCGCAGTGCTCCCGGTTTGCGGGTCAGGACCGGCACGTAATGCCAGGGATTATAGATCGTCTCGCCACGGCCGAAGCAGCGATCGTGTTGGCCGATCTCCACGCCATCCTGCCGGATGACGATGCGATCTGCATAGGCATGTATCTCGGCAGGGCGGCCGACTGCCGTGGACAGCACCGAGTATTTGTTGTTGTCGAAACGCACGAGGCAGGTCTTGCCGATCGAGGCCTGCACAGCGTGGAAGCCGTCGAATTTGCCGGGATAGCCGACCAGGTGCGGCCGCTCCGCATCGAACACCTCCCAGATCGTGCGCTCCGTCTGATCGACGTGCTTATGAGCGCGGGCGTAACTGATGCACTTGTCCAACAACCAGCCATTCAGTTCATCGTAGGATTTGAAGCGCAGCCGCGGCGTGAAGAAGCGTTCGCGCACCAGATTGACCTGGTTCTCGACCTGGCCTTTTTCCCATCCCGACGCTGGCGTGCAGGCCACCGGTTCGATCAGGTAATGGCTGCACATCTGTAGGAAGCGGCGATTGTATTGCCGTTCCTTGCCGACGAAGACCGTCTCCACCGCGGTCTTCATATTATCATAGATGCCGCGCGTGCAGGCCCCGCCGAAGAAAGCGAACGCCCTGTCATGGGCGTCGAAGACCATCTCTTGCGTCTCGCGCGGATAGGCTCTCACATACATCATCCGGCTGTGGCAGAGCCGGATATGCGCAACCTTCACCGTCGTCGTCACGCCGTTCAGCACGACAATCTCGTGGCTCCAGTCGAACTGGTAGGCCTCGCCCGGCGCGTAATAGAGCGGTACATAGGCTTGCGCCGTCACGGACCCGCGCTCCTTCGCCCAGGTTCGGGCGTAACGCCGGACTGTGTCGTAACCGCCCTCGTAGCCGAGGTCGCGCAAGTCCTCGAATATCCGGATCAGTGTCAGCCGTTCGCGAGAGGATTTGGCCTCATTGGCGAGCAGCATTCCATCGAGCTGACCGCGCCAGGGGCCGAGCTTCGGCTGAGGTTGACGGCTCCGTTCGTATTTGAACTCCGTCTCATCGGTGCGCAAAACCTTCCGCACCACTTTCCGCGATATGCCCAACTCCCGACAGATCGCCTTGATCGACTTGCCCTGAACATGGGCTAGCCGCCGTATCTTCAGAATTGTTTCCACAATAAGCATCCAAACAAAAAGCCTCCGATGAAACCGGAGGCTGTTGTAACCCCATCGCAGATGGGGGTCCCGTTTGGACGCCGATCACCCCATGTGCGGGGTCCTTATTCCATGCCTAATCACATCCACAATAAGCATCCGAACAAAAAGCCTCCGATGAAACCGGAGGCTGTTGTAACCCCATTGCAGATGGGGGTCCCGTTTGGACGCCGATCACCCCATGTGCGGGGTCCTTATTCCATGCCTAATCACACTTCATCGCTCAGCCGGAACGACCGGGCGTTGATAACAGTTCGAGCTGCCTCGAAGAGGAATCGCTCGATGACAGCGTCGAACACACCGTTAGCCCTGACCCACATGTCGGGATCATTACGGACATGCCGTTTCTTTAATTTGAAAGACTGTCGGTTCCACACATTGTCGCCGGCATATTTCTCATTGATCAGGATTTGATGGACGGTCCCTCTCGTCCAGTTGCGCCCAAGGTCGGATTTGATGCCCCGCTTATTCAGATCAGTTGCAATTTCGCTCTCACTTTCCCCGTGATGGACAAATCTGCGATATATTTCGCGAACCAGCTCCACCTCTTCAACCGGCCCCAAAGTGAGGATCACACGGTCAGTCTGAATGCTTTTGTGCTCACCGCGCTGTAGAATACCTTTCACCTGGCCGCGTTCATCGATCAGGGTTCGTCGTAAGCCGAAACCAGCTGGTCCGCCTTGCCGGTACCCCTTTTCGATCAGCCGGCCCTGCCCCGCGAAAACCTTCGCCGACAACTCACGGCTATACTCTCCAGCCATAGCCCGCTTAACGCCTTTGACGATGGTGGACACCGGGCTGCCGTCATTTTCAAACTGTTCGGCGCAATACTGGACAGAGATCCCGGCACGGCGGCAGATGTATTCGTAATAAGCGCTTTCATCGGCATCTTGGAACCGGCCCCATCGACTTACGTCATAGACCAGGACCATCGTGAAATCGGTTGTGCCGATCTGCACGTCCTCGATGAGCTGGCGTAGCGCATCGCGCCCTTCGATTTTCAGGCCACTCTTTCCGGAATCCGCGTATGTCCGGACAATCTCAATACCACGCGCCCGAGCATAGTCCCGAATTGCCTCCGACTGGTTTTCGGTAGAATATCGCTGATGATCGGTCGACATACGGACATATTCGGCAGCCCGAATTGGCTGCGGCTCCGATGACATGCCGTTAAAGGTCTCCCGATCCACTTTTTGCCCCTCCTGTCGTTGATCAAAGGCGCTTGATCCTGAGGCTGGCGCGGCGCCGAGCACATCCATTTTTGCAGACATCCGCATCGCAATCCTAGCGCATGAAGGAGCGGAAGATGTTGCCGAAAAAGGGCAGTAAGTTGCCGACTTGGCCCGGCTTTCTGGGTGACCGAGAGGTCCTTGCCCTCACCGTCGCCGATCTCTTGAAGAAAGAGCATGGCGATAGTCACCGCGCAATCAAGGAGTTGATGCGCCAGACAGGCGCCAGCGAACGAACCGTAAAACACTGGCTGTCTGGTCAACATGCTCCAGAGGTTATGTTTTTCCTTCGGCTCGTGGTCTCCTCGCCGGTCGTAAGAGCGTTTGTACTTGGTATCATCGAAGGCCCGGCATCCGAGCAAACTTCTCCTGCGAACGATCGCGTCATTCGCTTTGCGACCAGAGAAGCTTACGCCACCTGTCACTGTACCCTAATTAATCAGATTCTGCGGCTTCGGAGCATTTTGGGGCGTTTTTATACCCTTAATTACAATACATCCACAGGCAACACGCTTCAGTGCTCGATGCCGCTTGAGCGCTTCCAGATTGCATCGGCCCGCGCCAGAAGCGCTTGACGATCTGCCTCGGATCCAAGTTCGGAGATGGCCTGACGAGCTGCCTGCAGAGCGCTCTCGGATGCACTTGGGCGGCTCGTTCCATTTGTTTTCTGCCCGGTCGGATGCTCTGTTTCCCATCGCCCCGGAAGCCGCTGGTCGAGGTAATGCGTCAATGCTCGTATCCGTTCAAACACCCGACCATGCTGCGGAAAGGCACGGCGCAACCCCCGAACCGCACGTTCGTTTCCTCTCAGGATGATGGCGGCACCCAACAAGGGACGGGTCATGCCGACGTCGACCGCGGTGAGCGCTATCAATCTTTCGCGCTCATTTGCGGAGATAACGGAAGCTGAGCGGCAGACGTCCAGCATCGATACGACATGCAGGGTCAGATCCATCCGGCGCAGCCGCCTGAGATCGTTGTTCGCCACAGCCGTTTCTAGGACCTGCGCGCCACGTGCAGCGCGCGCAAGTAGCCGGTCTGATACAGCCCCGGCCGGATATTTCGCCGCGAGGGACTGACCACAGGTCTCGCAGGTCAGCGACCACGCGAAGCGCCAATGACGAAGAGCGAGACCGGGCGTTTGCTCCGCGCACCCCGGACAATGCTGGAAGTCATGCCGCGACAGGTATCGCACGGCATGATGCACCGTATCCGGAAGGGTCATGGCGGCAATCTCATGCTGGGTCCGTTGAACTGCCGAGCAGAGGCGGGCCCAGTCCACCTGTCCGAGATTGTTGATACGCTCCAGCACCCTGCCCTGCCCCAATCCGAGATAGCCGCAAAGTTCTTCAGCGGAGCAGTGATTGGCCCTCGCCAATCGCCCGATCCAGCTGGACAGAAGCTCATCGCGTGCAGGTGGCGGTCGAAACGGTAGCGGTCCGGGGGGGGTCACCCGAATGCAGCGGCGGGCTGGCGAGGGATGTTCCACGCGTGCTTCGTCCAAACCGGTTGCCAAGCCTGAACCGCTTCGTCCGTGATCCGCTCTTCTCCGGTCTCGATCGCATCGATAGCCAGGGACTTGATCATGATGAACACGCGCGAGGTGACGCCGCCAGTCACTTTCAGGATCGTCCGAAGCGACGCCACCGTAAGGCCTGAGCGTTGCTCAAGCGCCATTGCCGCGATCAGTGTCTGGATGAGGCGGGAGAACTCCACGTCGTCTTCCCAGAGCGGCAAGTAGTGTTCATCCAGACGTCGGGCCAATTGGTCGTCTCCTCGAACGGCCTCAAGGGCCTCGTTCACGCCAAAAACGACAAGTGATGCGCACAGATCATTGGCGAGGAACCGGAGCATGTTCAGGAAGCGGCGTTGCTCCCGGTAGCTGCCAGCAAGCAGATTGTGCACCTCGTCGATCATCAACATCCTAAGGTCCATATCCCGAAGATGACTGAGCGCGCGCACCTCGAGCTCGGACACGGTATGCCGGCCCCACATCGGCGCCCCGATCGTCGCCAGGATGTGCTGATAGAACCGGCGCTCGTCCGGCGCAGGCGGGGCCTGAACCAAAAGGATGGGTGTCTTCGTGGCGCCCAGTTCGGCGTTGTACTGTGTTGGATATTTGCTCGCGATACGCTTGGCGATCATAGTCTTGCCGATACCAGAGCTTCCATAGACCATCAGCCCCGGCATCCGGCTTTGCTGCGGCATTTCCATCAAGGATGTCAATCGGTTGAGAACGATCGTGGCACGGTCAAACGCGATCCAATGATCGCCGCGGATACGGTCAGTTCTTTCTTCTGGGGTCATTAAACTCATCAATCTCATAGGTTGGGAGATCAGGGTTGCCTGTATCAATCGCGAACATTTCGCGCGACGGATCGCGGCGCGGTTGGTGCCGGGGAAGCCGAGCACCTCTTTCGTTTTCCAACCGGGCAGTCCGCGTCTTTTGGCGCGCCGCCTCAGCCAGCCGCCGCTGCGCGTCAATCAATTGGAATAGGACCCGCTCGTTGATCCGGCCACCATGTTTATCCTGCCACTCTTTCCGCACCCGCCGACTTTCCCAAAGCGATATCCGCGGGTGGCTGAGATCCCGGTAGCGCGCCGAGATCACGCGGCCATCATCGGTGATGACCCAGATCTGCGACAAGTCTCGCGGATCGTATTTCACCTGTAGCTTGCCCTGCCTGCGTCCCACCAACGACGCAAAGACATCGCTCCAGTAGTGCACCCCGAAGAGCGTGACCCCGGTGCGCCCGAGCTGGCGCCACTCGAAGGGCAAGAAGCTCGTCCGAAAGGCTTCGACGTCGACGACCTGCCGCCCCGCAGTATCCCCGCCCAAGTCAGCCCAGGCAGCCAGCGGCGTTCGGCCGAGGGCTTCGTGAACCGTATTGTGGTAGCGGCAGATTTCCAGATGAAGCCAATCCTCGAACTCGGCCAGGGTCAAGGCCGCATGCTTCTCACTGTCATAGTCGCCCTTCTCGACGATTGAGGACTGCGTAGTCCCGGGCAGCACATGAACGGCCCCCATAGTCGTTCCGATCAGCCGTTCGACATGGCCGCCGTAGTGTTTGCCGCCAAGCGGACGATACTCGACAGCAACGCCCCAATCTTCACAGGCCATTCTGAAGGCGTCGCTGTGGAACTCCTGCGCATTGTCGACGTGGATCGCCTTCGGGATGCCGGCCGTCGGCCAAACCACCTCTTCCAGTGTTTCTGGGAGGTGCACCGATTTCCGACGCACGCAGTGATCGAGACATAGTGCGATCGACAAGACAGATGGCTCATCGAAAGTGACATAGACCCCGAGAACGATTCGGGTCGCGACATCGATGGCTACCGTCAGATAGGGGCGCGCAAGCGGCCGTCGATTGACGTGATCTACCAACGTGATGTCCGAAGTTGTATGATCGATCTGAACGACTTCCAGCGGGGCCGAAACTTCAAGGCGGCCAGGACGCGCGGCAAAGACCTTGTCAGCTTCCTCTGTCCCGTGCCTTTTACGGAGAACCTTTCGCTGATCCATCGCGTCGAGCCGGGCTTTCACCGTCTTCCGGGTCGGCGGCTGGAACCCCTTCGCCTCGCATTCCGCGCGGATCTCCCGCCAGATTCGTAAAAAGCTCGACCGTTCGCGGACCAGATAATACCTGCGCAGGCTTTCATCGATGAGGTCTTCGACCCCTTGCGCGATCCGTTTCGACCCCGGTTTCGGCCCGCGGGGACCCAATTCCAGCGCCGCAGCGCGCGCATCGTTCTCTCTCAGACGCCGGTAGAGCGACCATGTGTGGCTTTTTGCTAAGCCCAGTTCCCAAGCGGCATCTCCGATAGCCGCGCTGATTGGCTCGCCCTTCTTCTCAAGTTCCAGGATCGGACGAAGAACCGCTGCACGATGTTTCGCAGAAAGCTCGTTGACCACGTAAATCCCTCGCCTCAATAGGTCGACACTTATCCACAGTTCCGACCTTACGGCAATAAAAGGTACAGTATTGTAATTAACGATACAATATGAAAATTAAGAATACAGGTCACTGTTGATATTGTTACAAAATTTCAGACCAGATTCTGATTAATTAGGATACGGTGACAACAGCTCCATGTCCCATCGGATAGACAGAAGCTCGGCCAGTTCCCTGACAAACGCAGTGCCGGGCATCGCTGTTCGACGTGCCAGCATTCGTGTGGCCAAAAACAGCTTTCCGGCCGGTCCCGGATCTCCATTCGCGGGAGTCAGCAAAACGGCGTCGCGCAGCGCATTCTCTTCTTCATTCCGATCGAGCATGCGGGCCGCGACGGCGGCTGATTTCAGGGCTAGGCGGTCGCGCCAGCAGCCGAGCCAAGGAGGGTCGGCGCGGATCAAATCGTCGAGGGATTTCAATCCGATACCGGCGGCGAAGGCGGCATCAATTTCGTCGATGTCACGGCCATATGCCAACGTCCAGCCCGGCATGTTCGCCGACCATGTCACTGATGGAATTTGCACTTTGGTGATCGAGTTCATGCTTCGCAGTATAGATCAAATGTGCGGTTTATGCTATCTATATAGATGCAAACCGCACTACATGTCAGAAATATAAAATGTCCGATAATCTTGCATTATCGGACATCTTTCTCATTATGGGTGAAATGGCCCAAATCATCGAGCAAAACACCGAAAATCACGTCGAGAAGACCTCAGCGCCGTCTCTCAGTACGGTGACCAGGCATAATGTTTCCACGCCGGAGGTGTTGGGTGACAGCGCCCTCCCCTCCCCTACTGATCAGGATCAGACGCCAGCGCATCTTACCAGCCTCGCCGATCGCGCCCGGGGATACGTTGAAGCCGCGAGTTCTGCGAATACCCGCAAAGCCTACGCCGCAGACTGGAAGCACTTTTCGGCGTGGTGCCGGCGGTCAAACCTGGCTCCTCTTCCTCCGCATCCTCAAACCATCGGGCTCTATATCACTGCCTGCGCTTCCGGCACGGCTGAACGGGGTGCAAAAGCGAACTCAGTCTCGACCATCGAACGCCGCCTCTCCTCCCTATCCTGGAACTATGCCCAGCGCGGACTCGTGCTTGACCGAAAAGACCGGCATATCGCCACCGTGATGGCCGGCATCCGCAACAGCCACGCCAAGCCACCGGTCCAGAAGGAAGCGGTCATGGCTGAAGACATCATCGCCATGGTCGAGACGCTCGATCGCAGCTCTCTGCGCGGCCTGCGGGATCGGGCTATGTTGCTCGTCGGCTTTGCTGGCGGTCTTCGGCGTTCAGAGATCGTTGGCCTTGATTTGAAGGCCAACCAGACCGAAGACGGCCGCGGCTGGATCGAAATTCTCGACAAGGGCATGCTTATTACCCTGCGCGGTAAAACCGGATGGCGAGAGGTCGAGGTCGGCCGCGGCTCAGCCGATGCGACCTGCCCGGTTGCCGCAATCGAGACCTGGATCAAGTTCGCCAAGCTGGCTCATGGCCCCCTGTTTCGTCGGGTGACGGGGCAAGGAAAAGCTGTCGGGTCAGAGCGGCTGAACGACAAGGAGGTTGCTCGGCTTGTAAAAAGGGCCGCGATGGCGGCAGGCGTTCGCGGCGATCTCAGCGAGATCGAGCGCGTCTTCAAGTTCTCCGGACATTCGCTGAGAGCGGGCCTCGCCTCCTCGGCCGAGGTCGATGAACGCTATGTCCAGAAGCAGCTGGGGCACGCGTCAGCAGAGATGACTCGCCGGTACCAGCGAAGGCGCGACCGCTTCCGGGTAAATCTGACCAAGGCATCCGGACTTTAGCTGTCCCCTCCCCTTTCCCGCCAAGCGCTTGCAGCAGGACCGTTTGTGTATTATAGTCATAATAGTCATTTTGGTTATAGGTGAGACGATGCAAGCATCAACGCACGAAGATATGAGCTGGACGGTCGCTGGCGCGAAGGCAAAGCTCTCGGAAGTTATGGAACGTGCGCAATTGGCGCCTCAGACAATTACCCGCAACGGAAAGCCGAGCGTGGTCGTCGTTTCCGCAGAAGAGTGGCAGCGGAAAACTGGGCGTAGGGGATCGCTCGCGGAATTTCTGTTGGCATCGCCTCTGCGCGGCGCGGATCTGGATCTTGAACGGCAGCACGACGAGCCACGTGACTTGTCGTTATGAGGCTGCTCCTCGATACGAACGTTCTGTCGGAAGTTACGAAACCTCGCCCGGATGAAGCGGTTCTTAAGTGGCTTCACGGGCTGGACGAAGACCGTACGTTCATCAGCATCGTGTCGATCGCTGAAATTCGCCGCGGTGTCGCGCTGATGGATGCTGGGCGAAAACGCGATGCCCTGAACGAATGGCTCGCGCATGATCTGCCTCAACGCTTCGAAAGCAGGATTATTCCGGTGGAAGGGCATGTCGCCTTGGCCTGGGGCGATCTCATGGCACTTGCCAAGCGAAGTGGTCGGGGGCTTGCCTCGATGGATGGTCTGATTGCCGCCACAGCCATCGCTCACCAGTTGACCCTTGCGACGCGCAACATCAAGGATTTCGAGGGCTTTGGAATAGACATCATTGACCCATGGGTGGACTGATCAGGCTCTTGTTTGTCGATTGAAAGGATTGGTCTCGGTGCTCTCCTACAGCTTGCTCAAAAATCACGCCGGGATCCTGCTCGTCGGGGACTACACGTCCCTGACCTGGCTGCATGAAGTCGTCCATGACGTGAATGAGCGCTCGCCGATTGTGAAAGACAAGGAAGGCTCGTTCCTTGGGTTGGCCTACGATGTGCGCAAAGCATATGAGCGGCAGCGCGAGGTTATTCAGCCGCCAAAACATATTGAAGAAATCGGCGTCCGATATGGTGTCCAGATCCTCTGGCCCGTCCTTATGTTGCAGCAAAGGCTGCTGAGGCAATCTCTCGCGTTCCTCAATCATACTGCCAAGACCCAAACCATAGCCTACGCATTGGAGGCCGTCATCGAAGATGCGTTGCGCGAGGATTTTGGTGCGCAGGCGGGGCATATCATCGATCTCTGGCAGCGCCTTGATCCGGCACAGTCTGAAGTGTTCGACATGATCGACAGTCGAGGGGCAATCTTTTGCTCATGGACGAAGGCGCAGCGGAAGGCCGGCTTTGCGCAGCTCCTTTCGAGTTTCGATCCGATGTATGACCGCTTCTACGCTATGCGATTGGAGAACGGCGAAAAGAACCTGATCTCTCCGACAGAATTCGCGGGCTGGGAAAATGCCGAATGGCCGGATCCTCGGTGGTAGATCACGGGCTCATCAATAGTGATATCACCCGGATAGACGCCCCTCCCCTGCTCTCTGTTGAAACCGCAAGCTTGAAAACCAAGGGCAGGATTTCCGCTTATCGCTTCAATTGAAATCGGAAAGAAAAAGCCACAAATGTGCCCGCGATGGCTCACCTCCGATAAGTAACCCTTATCGTATGTGATATGGTCAACCTATTGACCAATATTGGTATTGCTACTAGTCTGTGCCGTGAACGCAAGCGTGACGAAGGAATTGCCATGACCGTTACCGTAAAGGTGGCCGAGGCCAAAACGCATCTGTCTGAACTGCTGGCTCGCGTCGAAGCCGGCGAGGACTTCATTATTGCCCGTGGCAATGATCCGGTTGCGCGCCTGGTGGCCATGGACGAACGGCGGCAGCGTCTGGCCGCGATTGAAGCGGTGCGGGCACTTCGCATGCAGGCCAGGCCCGTCACCCATGAGGAAATTCAGGAGTGGAAGCAGGAAGGGCGTCGCTGATGGCCTTTGTCGTTGATGCTTCGATCGCTGGCGCGTGGCTGCTGCCGGACGAGGAAAACGCGACCGCCGAACTGGCAATGACCCGCATGATAGAGGAGGACGCGGTTGCCCCTGATCTGCTTCGCCATGAGATCCGCAGCATTCTCCTGAGCGCCGAAAAACGCGAGCGGATTTCGGCTGATTTTGTTCATTCGGCGCTGGCACGGTTTCGCGGCCTACCATTGCAACTGAGCGGCCCCGGCGACGACACGGAAGTGGTGCGTTTGTCCCGGAAATACCGTCTTAGCGCTTACGACGCCGCCTACCTCGCACTAGCACTTCTGGAACAACTCCCTCTTGCCACGCTCGACCGTCGACTGGCGGAAGCTGCCCGTGCAGAAGGTGTGGCGGTGTTTGGATCGCCTGAGCATGAGCATTGATCGCCCTGCTGAGCTCGCGGCCCGTGTAGCGACACTCGACACAATTGCCGCAGTTCTACCCATGGACCGACGGGATGAGCTGGCGGAACTGCTGACCGATCAGGACATCGAGACCCTTCGCCATCTCGTCAACGAGGGCATGGGTGCCAACACGCTGCGCGCGCTGACCTCCGATCTTGCTTACCTGCAGGCTTGGTCGCTGGCGGCGACAGGCCGCTCCCTTCCCTGGCCGGCACCCGAAGCGCTCCTTCTCAAATTCGTCGCGCACCACCTGTGGGACGCAGAGAAACGTCTGACGGATCCGGAACACGGGATGCCGGCAGATGTCGACGACAAGCTCCGGATCCAGGGATTTCTGCGGACGGTCGGACCGCATGCACCCGATACCGTGCGCCGGCGGCTCGCCACCTGGTCCACGCTGACGAAATGGCGTGGGCATGTTGGTGCGTTTTCCTCCCCTGCCCTGAAGTCCGCCATCCGGCTTGCAGTGCGCGCAACGCCACGCCCCAAACGACGCAAGAGCGCCAAGGCGGTGACAGGCGATATCCTGTCGAAGCTGATTGGCACATGCCGAACCGACAATCTGCGCGATGTCAGAGACAAGGCGATCCTGATGGTCGCTTTCGCCTCAGGCGGTCGGCGTCGCAGCGAAGTTGCGGGGTTGCGTAAGGATCAACTGGCTACGGAAGCGCCTATCTACCTTGACGGCGCCCCTCCCCTGCCCTCGCTGTCCATTCACCTGGGACGCACCAAGACCAGCGGCGCGGACAATGATGAGGTCGTCTACCTCACCGGTCGGCCCGTCGACGCGCTGAATGCCTGGCTCGCGCTTGCCAGGATCGAAAGCGGCAGTGTGTTCCGGGCGATCGATCGCTGGGGCAATGTCTCGCAGCGTGCCCTTGATCCGAAGGCCATCAACGACATCGTCAAACAGCGGGCCGAAATGGCCGGTCTCGATCCGAACAACTTCTCAGCCCACGGCCTGCGGTCGGGTTATCTCACGGAAGCGGCCAATCGCGGCATTCCTCTGCCTGAGGCGATGGAGCAATCACGACACAGATCCGTCCAGCAAGCTTCTGAATACTACAACAGCGCCACCAGGCGCAGTGGCAGGGCCGCAAGGCTGATGGATTGAAAAGCTCAAGAAAACTGGCGATGGCTGAATGGCTTAAACAAAGCAGTCTCCGACAAATCCGGGGCTGTTCAGATCGACCCGACGGTCCCGACGACGAAAGCCATCAGCGCCATGTCAAGCCAAGGTCCTGTCACGGTTAAGAAGAGCGCCATTTTGCCGTTCCCATCGGAAGCAAACCGCGCATCACGATGAGCAACGACAGCATCCGCAGCGATAGGCAGCTTACATCTCAACTGCAGATTGGCATTGCCCGAGGAGTGGTGGTCCCGTGCAGTTTTGAGGATCAAGGCCGTGTCATCGCTACGTCATACTCATGCGCTATCCATGATTCATTCGAATGAATCATGGATAGCGCATGCAGAGAGACACCTGGCAAATCATCAAAGACCACCTGGCCGGTGACATTGCCTCCGGCAAACTTGCTCCCGGCGCCCGGTTGCCGACGGAGCCCGAGCTGTGCGAGGTCTTCGGTGTCGGTCGCCACTCGGTCCGGCGCGCAGTTCCGGCGCTCGCGGTCGAGGGTAAGCTCAGGGTAGAACAGGGGCGCGGCACCTTCGTCGAGGCGGCCCGGCTGATAAACTACCAGATCGGGCGCAGGACGCGTTTCCGCGAGAACCTGATAGGCCAGGGCTATAAGCCTTACGGAGAGCATCTTTCCTCCACGATCGTGCCGGCACCCGACCGTGTGGCCGAGGCGCTACGCATCGCTCGCGGGGCCGAGGTCCACCGGATCATGAGGCGCGGCCTGGCCGACGACATGCCGATCAATCTCGGCATCGCCTTTCATCCGGTCGCGCTCTTTCCCGATCTAGGCGCGCGCCGCGAGGCCGGCGTTTCCGTGACCGAGATCTATCGTGACCACGGGGTCACGGACTATTTCCGCAAGAGCACCACCATCTTCACCCGCCGCGCCGAGCCGGAGGAATCCAGGCTGCTGCGGCAACATCCGGATCATCCCGTTATGATCGTCACCAAAATCGACGTCGATGCCAAGGGTACGGCGCTGGGTTACTCCGAGGCGGTCTGGGCGGGCGACCGTGTCCAGTTTTCTTTCGACAGTCTCGATGACCCCTTCGTGGGCGAGGAAGGCAAGACCCCATGACAACACAGTTCCAGCATGCCGGTGCGCCAGGCGAAGACCACGCCCGCCGGCTCGAAACCCTTGCGCGCGCCGATGCAGCCGCGCTGAAGGCCTTCGCGGAAGAGCTTCTTCCACCGCTCGGCGCGATCGACGTCATCCAGAGCCGCACAGGGCTCGCGATGCTGCCGATGCGCGACACAGTAAAGGGCACAGATTTTCATCTCGGCGAGGTGTTGGTGGCAGAGGCGCATATCCGGCTCCAGTCCAACGGCACTGAAGGCTATGGCATGATCGTCGGCCGCGACCTCGAGCGCGCCATGGCAATGGCGATCGTGGACGCCGCCGGATCGATCGAAACCCTTGCCGCGCGCGTCAGCAACTTCGTGGAAGATGAGGCCTTGACGATCGTGGCAGTCGACACCGAACGCCTTCGCGCGGTCGAGGCGACCCGCGTAGACATGGAGACCTTCTGATGAATGCCTCCGCCCTGATTGCTGTCCCCGTTCCAAACGACCTGGAGCGGCTTCACAATGCCACCTACGATGCCCTGATGTGGGCGCTCGCTCGCCCCGGCACAGTGCAATCACTGCCGCAGCTGGGCCTGGAAGCCATCGTCGAAACGCTGGTTGACCGCGAATGCCGGGTCTTTTCGGGCCACAAGACGCTCCTGCCGCTGATCGCCTCGACCGGAGCGGCGATTAGCGGCGCGCGCGACGCTGACCACGCCTTCCTCGATCTCGAAGCGGAGGCGGGCATTCGCGATCTGGCCGTCGTGCCTGCGGGCTCGCATCTCTATCCCGATGACGGCGCGACGGTGTTTTCAGGGGCGAGGATTGGCGAGGGACAAGGGCTTCGCCTGCGCGGCCCCGGCATCGAAACTTATAAGGATATCCGCCTCGGCGGCCTCAGGCCTGATGTTTGGACGCTTCGCGCGACGCGTTGCCTCTACCCGACCGGGTTCGAACTCTTCTTCATCGATGGAGACCGCGTTGTCGGTCTGCCACGCTCAACCACGGTGGAGGTGCTCTGATGGCCTATGTGGCAACTCGAGGCGGTGAACGTGCCATTGAACAGTCTGAGCGGCTCTACCGCGCAGAAATGGGGACGATTGACATGGAGCGTGTCGCGGACGTCCGCGACAGTCTGCCTTACCTGATCGATCGCGTGATGGGCGAGGCCTCGCTCTACGACCGTGATCTGGCAGCACTTGCGCTCGCCCAGGCCGGCGGCGACCTATACGAGGCGGTGCTCCTTCTGCGTGCCTGGCGGACCACCCAACCGCGCCTTGCGATCGCCGAACCGGTGACGCAGGAAAGCCTGTTCACGCACCGCCGCATTTCTGCTGTCTTCAAGGATATTCCCGGCGGTCAGGTGCTCGGCCCGACGCTCGACTATTCGCACCGTCTGCTGGCGACCGGCGTGCTGGAAGGCCAACCCTTCATGCCGGCCCCGGTTGAACCCGCGGCAAAACCTGCTCCGGCACGCCAGCCGTCGCTTGCCGCCTGGCAGAAGGCGCAGGGACTGGTCGCCGACGTCGCCGCCGACGAAGTCGCCCTTGAAGACATTCCAGACCTCACCCGCGAGCCGCTTCTCTTTCCGGCCAAGCGCGCCCATACGCTGCAAAGCCTGGCTCGCGCCGACACTGGCGGTGTGCTGGCACTCGGCTATTCGGCGATGCGCGGCTATGGCAACGCGCATCCGACCGTCAACGAACTGCGACTTGCAGAAGCGGAGGTGCGTGTGCGCCATCCCGCGGGCACGGTTTTCTCGGCTGGTCGCGTCCGCGTCTCGCAGGCGGAAGTCACGAGCAAAGGAAAAGGCGGCCAGCTTCCGCTCGGCTTCTGCGCGACACTCGGCTGGAACGAAATCAAGACCATCGCTGGCGCGACGCTGGATCTGAATTCGGCAGCGGCGGATAAGAATTCACCCGTCAACGAGGAATTCTTCCTCTACCACACCGAACCCGTAGAAGCCTCGGGTTTCTGCATCCATTTCAAGCTGCCGCACTACGTCACCTTCCAGTCTTCGCTCGACGCCTTGCGCGACGCGAAGAAGACGGCGGCCCCTGCCAGCGACGTAACGAACACACATAAGCCCGTGAAGGAGCCGGCATGAGCCTTTCCGCACTCACAAAGCCATGGGAAGCCTTCAGCTACGGCTTCCTTGATGCCTCGGCCAAGCGCGAGCTGCGCCGCAAGATGCTGAAGGCGATCGCCGTGCCCGGCTGCCAGATGCCCTATACCAGCCGCGAGGTGCCGATTGCGCGCGGCTGGGGCACCGGCGGCCTGCAAGTGACGCTGACCCTGATCAAGCCCTCCTCCGTGATCAAGGTGATCGACCAGGGCGCCGACGACAGCGTCAACGCCGCCTCGATCCGCCGATTCCTTTCGCGCGTATCCGGCGCCGGTGAGACCTGGGACACGCAGGAGGCAACGATCATTCAGAGCCGGCACCGTATCCCTGAGGAAAAGCTGCGCGAGGATCAGATCCTCGTGCTGCAGGTGCCAAATCCCGAACCGCTGCGCCCGGTCGAGCCCAACATGTCGATCGCCCGCCAGATGCATGCCGACGCCGATTACGGCCGGCTGTGGCTGACGCTCTATGAGCAGATCGTGCATTCGGGCCGCATCATGCAGGGCGCGTCCTACCCTTCCCTCGTCAATGGTCGCCATGTCATGACACCGTCGCCGATCCCGCGCTGGGACGTGCCAAAGCTCGACATGGCAAAGCACCTCACCTTTCTTTCGGCCGGGCGAGAGAAGCGCCTGTATGCCGTGCCGCCCTTCACGCGGGTCGAGCCGCTGGTCTTCTCCGACGTGCCCTACAAGGTCGAGGACCATGCCGACCTCACCTGCCACCGCTCAGGCGTCAGAGGTTATTTCATGAACGAGATCCCACAGGACGACGGCGGCTCACAATTCGAGCTGTCTGACAGCAATCTTGGCATCAAGGCTATTCGCCGTGCCGAGGGGCTGGACGTCAAGCAGGGCGAAACCTGGTACGAGCACGGAGCATTCCGCCCATGATCGGAGAAAATCTGGCTGCGCGGCGGCTGAATGCCCCGCAACTGATGACGACCCCGCCGCTTCTGACGATGACCGACGTCAGCAAACGCTTCGGCAGCGTGGTCGCTCTTCAGGACGTGTCCGCGACCGTCTATCCGGGCGAAGTGCTCGGCATCGTCGGCGAAAGCGGCTCGGGCAAGTCCACCCTTTTGAGGATGATGAACCTTGAGGACACGCCCGACAGCGGTGACTATCGCCTGGCCCTGCCGGAGCTCGATGGCAACCTGTTCGATCTCGACCGCTTCGCTCGCCGTATGCTTTGCGCGCGCCAGATCGGTATTGTCTATCAGAACCCGCATCTCGGGCTCCTGATGGGGCATACCAGCTCCGGCAACGTGGCCGAGCGTCTGCTCATCGCCGGCGAGCGGAGTTTCGCCGAACTGCGCTCAAAGGCGCGAGAGGCGCTCGACGCTTCGGAATTCCCTTTGGAGCGCATGGATGCGCGTCCGATCGAACTGTCCGGCGGCATGCAGCAGCGGGTGCAGCTCGCCAAGGCGATCGCCCTCGAACCGGCACTGCTCCTGCTCGACGAGCCGACCACAGGCCTCGACGTCTCGGTACAGGCACTGGTGCTTGACACCTTGAAGCGGCTGCAGCGGGACCGAGCGATCACAATGGTCATCGTCAGCCACGATCTCGGCGTGATCCGTACCATGGCCGACCGGGTCATGGTCATGCGGCGCGGTCGCGTGGTCGAGGAAGGCCTGGTCGACCAGATCTTCCAGGATCCCCAGCACGCATACACCCAGCAACTCGTTCACGCCAAATTGTGAGGCCGCCATGCAGCCCGTCCTGGAGGTGGAAGGCCTCTCGAAAACCTTCCACATGCACCATCTCGACCAGAACCTTCACGCATATTCCGATATTGGTTTCACACTGAAACCAGGCGAATTCCTGCTTTTGAGGGGCCCGAACGGCGTCGGAAAATCGACGCTTCTGCGCACCCTCTATCGCAGCTACCTTCCACGCGCGGGCCAGATCTGGTATCACACGGCTGAAGGCCGCATCGACCTTGCCAGGGCAGCCGATGTCGATATCGCGTTTCTGCGCCGGCGTGAGATCGGTTTCGTCACGCAATTCCTGATCGCCCGTCCGCGGGTTCCTGCCGAGGATATCGTTGCCGAACCCTTGCGCCAAGCGGGCATGCAGCACGAAGAAGCGCTCGTCGAGGCGCGGCGCTGGCTGGAGGCCTTCGGCGTCAAGCGCAATCTCTGGAAAGCCTATCCCACCACCTTTTCCGGCGGCGAACAGCAGAAGGTGAACCTCGCACGAGCGCTCATCCTGCCGCAGCGGCTGTTGCTGCTCGATGAGCCCACGGCCTCCCTCGATGCCGGCGCCCGAAAGGCGCTGGTCGACCGTCTCGCCGACCTCAAGGCGCAGGGTGTCGCCATGATCGGCGTCTTTCACCACCCGGGCGATGTAGCGGGTCTCATCGACCGGGAAATCGAACTTCATGCTTTTGAGGAACTTGCCAATGTGGATCTCTGATTGCCGGGTGGTGCTGCTAGACCGCATGCTGCCGAACGCTGCGGTGCGCATCGAGGACGGAATGATCGCCGAAATCTCGGAAAAACCCGTCGCCAATGCCGATATGTCGGCGCAAGGCCTGATCCTTATGCCGGGCTTCATCGACATGCACGGCGACATGGTGGAACGCGAGGTGGAACCACGGCCGAATGTGCGCATGCCGCTTGAGCTCGGTCTGCGCGATCTCGACCGCCGTCTTGCTGTTTCCGGCGTCACGACCGCCTATGCCGCGCTATCCTTTAGCCCGGCTTCGACCTACGGGCACCTGCGCAGCTACGAGCACACCAGCAGCGTCATTCGCGCTATCAAGACCATGCGCGACCAGCTATTGGTCGATCACAAAGTCCATGCCCGCTTCGAAATCACCTTCCCCAAGGCGCTTGCCGTGATCGAGGAGCTGATCGCCGAGGGTTCCGTAGATCTGATCTCGCTCAACGATCATACGCCGGGACAGGGTAAGTATCGCAATGTGGAGCGCCACGTCGAAAGGCTCGCCCGCGACAAGGGCACGAGCCTCGAAGAGGCCGCACAGTCGATCGCGCGGCGCATCGAGGAACGCACCCAGCCTGCCGACGTAATGACGCATACGCTGGATGCGATCTCCAAAGCCTGCCATGCCCATGGTGTGGTGATCGCCAGCCACGACGACGACACCGTGGCCAAGGTGCAGTTGATGCACTCGCTTGGCGTCCTGATCAGCGAGTTCCCGGTCACCCTCGAGGCCGCCGCCGAGGCGAAGAGGCTCGGCCTGATGAACGCCATGGGCGCGCCAAACGCGCTGCGCGGACAGTCCTATTCAGGCAATCTTTCGGCGCGCGACGCTCATGCCGCCGGACTGCTGGATATCCTGGCCGCCGATTATCATCCCTCGGCCATCCTGCCGGCGGTGCTGGAACTGTCAAAAACCGACAAGCACGGACTTTCCGGTGCCTGCCGGCTGGCGACGTCCAATCCAGCCCAGGCGCTCGGGCTTTCCGATCGCGGCGAGATCGCAGTCGGAAAAAAAGCCGACCTCCTTGTCGCCGACGACAACGGCATCGGCCATGTCCGCTGCGTCTTCCGGGGCGGCCGCAAAATCTATTCCGACGGTTCGCTCACTTTAGCCCGCGCAGCGTAAGATCGCGAGGGAGCCTATCACTGTGAGACGGGCCGTGCATTGCGCGGCCCGTTTCTCTTTTGCCCTTGTCTACAGGGCTTGGAGCGCCGCTGAGGCTGCTACAGAACTGTCGCAAATCCTCCAATTTAAATTCATTCGGATGATATGTCGCTGTCACAGAGGCATTCCAAACGTAACCGTCCGGCGTGACCGCTATCCGTTCCAGCGCCACGGCATCAGGTCATCGACCTTGGTGATCTTGTAGTCGGGAATGCGGGCGAGAGTGTCAGCGAGCCAGGCGTGGGGATCGACGGCGTTGAGCTTGGCCGTTTCGATCAGGGTGTAGGCGATGGCAGCGGCGTTGCCGCCCGCCTCGGAGCCGACGAAGAGGTAGTTCTTCCGCCCGAGGGCGATGGCGCGCATGCCGCGTTCGGCGGTGTTGTTGTCCAACTCCAGGATGCCGTGGTCGAGGTAGGGGCGCAGGCGGTCCATTCGGGTCAGGGCATAGCGGATGGCGGCCGCGAGCGGGGATTTGCCCGAGATTTCCGTCAGTCTCATGGCCAGCCATCGCTGCAGATCGTCGAAGACCGGGGCGGCGTGAGCTTTGCGGAGTTCCGTGCGGCGGTCTGGCGGCGACCCTCGGGCTTCTTTCTCGACGGCGTAGAGCTGTGCGATCCGGCCGATGGCCTCTCCGGCGATCGGAGAGCCCTGCGACCGATGGATATCGACGAACTTTCGCCGGACATGGGCCATGCAGGCGACCTCGCGGATGGTGCCGGAGCGGTAGAGATCCTCGAACCCGGCATAACCGTCGGCGTGCATCCAGCCGCGGAAGCGGGCGAGGTGGTCCTTGGGATGCTGGCCCTTGCGGTCACCGGAGAAGCGATACCATGCCGCCGGTGGGGCCTGCCCGCCCCAAGGGCGTTCGTCGCGCGCATAGGTCCAGAGCCGGGCGGTCTGGGTCTTGCCGGTGCCGGGCGCCAGCATGCTGATCGGCGTGTCGTCGGCGAAGATCGCCTCGGCTGAGAAGACATGGCGCCCGATGGCGTCGGCCAGCGGCTCCAACAGGGCCGTGCTCTTGCCCACCCAGTCGGCCAGGGTGGACCGGTCCAGGTCGAGACCTTCGCGCTCGAAGATCTGGCTCTGGCGGTAGAGCGGAAGGTGGTCGGCATACTTGCTCACCAAGACATGGGCGAGGAGGCCCGGCCCCGGGCGACCGCGCTCGATCGGGCGCGAGGGCAGTGGGGACTGCACGAAGCGTTCACAGCACGAGCAGGTCAGCCGAGGGCGGACAAGCCGGTTCACGATGAACCGCCCGGGAACGTATTCCAGCTCTTCCGTCACATCTTCCCCGATCCGGCGCAGGCGCCCGCCGCAATCGGCACAGGCATCTGTGCTCGGTGTCAGCTCCACCTCCATTCGCGGGATGTGGTCCGGGATCGGACGACGCTTGGGTTTGTCCTTCTCCTCGATGTCCGGCAGCTTCATCCGCGCGGTCATCGCGGCGGCGGCGATCTCGCTGGTCTCAAGGGCCAGCTGCAACTGTTCCGCCGTCTCGGACGACGCACCAAACCGGTGCGCCCGGTGCCCGGCCAGCTGATGCCGGAGCTTCTCGATCAGGATCGCCTGGGCCTTCACCTCGGCCAGAAGCCGCGCGGTGAAGCTGCGCAGCTCCTCGGGGTCTTCCGGCAATGTCAGGGCCTGGGTGAGCATGCGGAAAGTTTATCCCACTGTATTACTTGTGGGAATCACTGATTGCAGGCGCCGTGGACTATCCCGCCGCCAGAGGCCGCCACGTCCGTTCCGGTGCCCGCCAGTCGATGCCTTCCAGCAGCATCGACAGTTGCGCAGGCGACAAAGCCACCTTGCCCTCCTTGGCCGAGGGCCAGACGAACCGACCCTTCTCCAGCCGCTTCATGAACATGCACGCGCCTTGGCCATCCCACCAGATCACCTTCACCAGATCGCCCCGACGGCCACGGAAGACGAACAGATGCCCGGCGAACGGGTCCTGCTTCAGCACCGCCTCGGCCTGCGCCGCCAGTGCCGTGAACCCCTTGCGCATGTCGGTGGCGCCCGCCGCCAGCCAGACCCGCGTGTTCGCCGGAACCGGGATCACGCCGTCACGCCCCGGATCAGCCGCGCCAGAGCCTCGGGATCATAGCTCCCGCTGATGCGCATCCGGTGCCCGCCCGCCAATTCGATCTCGATGTGGTTGTCGGCGGCAGGTGTTGCCCGGGCAGACCTGGTCTCCGCGACAATCTCCACAGGCAGAAAGCGCGCCTCCTCTGACGGGGGAAGAGCCGAGGCGGGGTCCGGCGCGTAACGGCGATCGCGCAGCCACTTGAAGATCAAGTTCGCATTCACCGCGTAGCGCCGCGCCACCTGGGCGACCGATACCCCCGGCGCCGCCGTCTGGAAGCAGATCGACCGCTTCTCCTCATCCGTCCAAAGCCGCTTCGTCCGACGCGCCACGTCATCACCACAGTGTCCACTATCAATGGTGGACACTATCCCGCACTCTCACACCGCGGCAGAGCGGTTAGACCGGACGGTTACCTCCATGATCGCTTCATGGAAAAGAACACGCTCTCCCTTCGCAATCTCGGCCGCAGCTTCGGCCCGACCAGAGCCGTCGACGGTGTCAGTCTCGACATCGCCGCCGGAGAGTTTGTAGGCGTCATTGGCCGCTCGGGTGCCGGCAAGTCCACGCTTCTGCGCCTAATCAACCGGCTGATCGACCCGACGGACGGCAGCGTCCATTTCGGCGAGCGCCAGATCACGTCGCTCAACGGACGAGCGCTGCGCCAGTGGCGTCGCGAATGCGCGATGATATTTCAGCAATTCAATCTGATCGAGCGGCTCGACGTGCTGACCAACGTGCTGGTCGGCCGCATCTCCTCGCATGGTTTCGCGAGCTCCATGGCGATGCGCTTTTCCGACGCCGAACGTGCATTGGCGATCCGTGCGCTCGACCGGCTCGATCTCGCCCCGCAGGCCCTGCAGCGCGCCGGCACGCTTTCAGGCGGTCAGCAACAGCGCGTTGCCATCGCCCGCGCACTCCTGCAGGAGCCGCGTATCCTGCTTGCCGACGAACCGATCGCCAGCCTCGACCCCGGCAACGCCATGCGCGTCATGGAGGCGCTGCGCACCATCAACATCGAGGACGGCATCACCGTTATCGTCAACCTGCACACGCTCGACACGGCGCGCGCCTATTGTGACCGCATCGTCGCCATGCGCTCCGGCCTCGTCATGTTTGACGGCAGCGCCCGCAACCTCACCGACGAGGTCGTTCGCGACATCTACGGCAGTTCCGGCCTCACCGAGTTCAACGAATCCATCACCTCGACCTCCATCCGGTCGGCGGTTCCGGCCTGATCAACCTCTGGGAGAATACCAATGCGTCTCATCGCCGCCACAGCCCTCCTCACGCTTTTTGCCCTGCCGACCATCGCTGCCGACTGGAAGTCCGACTACAAGGTCGTTCGCTTCGGCGTTTTGTCCGGCGAGAACGAGAAGGATCGTGTTGCTCGTTACAAGCCTTTTGAGGCCTATCTTGAAAAGACCCTCGGCATCGACGTCGAGCTCTTCACCGCTGGCAACTACGACGGCGTCGTCCAGGCACTCGCCGCTGACCAGATCGAATTCGCCTTCCTCGGCTCCTCGGCCTATGCAGCCGCCTATACCGAGACCGACGGCGGCGTCGTTCCACTGCTGACCGCGGTTCAGGAAGACGATTCTACCGGCTATTTCTCGGTCATTACGGTGCGCTGCGACAGCCCCTATAAGAAGATCGAGGACCTTAAGGGCAAGGTGTTGGCCTTTGCCGATCCGGATTCCACCAGCGGCTATGCCGTTCCGAACTAAAACCTCGTGCAGCAGGGCTTCGAGCCCTCGACCTATTTCTCGGCAACGCCATTCTCCGGCAGCCACGAGGCCGGCGTTCAAGGCGTCGTCAACGGCCAGTTTGATGCAGCCGCCACCTATATCAACAACGAGAAGAGCGGCATTCCCCAGCGCATGGTCTCCAAGGGCATGATCAAGGCCGGCGAAGTCTGCTGGATCTGGGAGTCGCCCGAGATCACGTCCGGCCCCTTCACCGCCCGCAGGAACCTGCCGGCAGAAATGGTCAGCGCCATGAAGGATGCCGTGAAGAACGTGCCGACAGCCGATCCGGCAGCCTTCAAGGAAATGACCGGCGCCGAAAACTCGACGGCCAAGGGCTACGTCGAAGTTGACCATGACCGCTACCAGTGGATCGTCGACATGCGCGCCTGGCTGAAGGCCCAGCGCAAGAGCTGATCCCGAGCGAAACGCAGACGGGGCGATCTCGACAGGGATCGCCCCTTTTTTACAGGGAAACGTCATGACCTTCGCCCCTGCCGCAGCCCCTTCCCAGGCGGTGCTGGATTTCGAACGCGCCTATGCCCGCCACCGCGCCCGCGGGCGGCTGACCTTCCTCGTCGTGACGGCGGCTCTGCTGATCGCCTTTGTTGTGACAGCCGATTTCTCCAATCTCCTCAAAGTCAGCCAGATCACGCTGTCTGACGGCAGCAGAGCCGAACGCTGGATCCTGCTCGCAGGCTTGCCACGGCTCGGCGAATACCTTGCCAAGACCGTTCCTCAGCTGTCGTCGGAAACGCTTGGTGCAGACCTCGCCGCGTGGTTCTGGCGGTGGAAGGTCTGGGGCTGGCTCCTCCTCGAAACCGTGCTCATTGCCTTTATGGCGACCGCCCTTGGGGTGGCCGGCGGCTTCGTCATGTCCTTCCCGGCGGCGCGCAACCTCTCACCCAGCAGGTGGATGCTCTGGCTGTCGCGCCGCTATCTCGAAATTGCCCGTACGGTGCCGGAACTGGTATTCGCGCTGATCTTCGTCTTCTGTTTCGGGGTCGGCCCGATGGCGGGCGTGTTGGCGATCGCGCTCCATACCTGCGGGGCGCTCGGCAAGCTCTATTCGGAAGTGAACGAGAACATCGACATGCGCCCGCTGGAGGGCGTCAAATCGGCGGGCGGCAGCAGGGCTGACCAGATACGCTATGGCGCGGTGCCGCAGATCCTGCCGAACATCATCAGCTACACGCTGCTGCGTTTCGAGATCAATGTGCGTTCGTCCTCGATCATCGGCTATGTCGGCGCCGGCGGCCTGGGTCAGGAGCTTCGCACTGCCGTATCGTTGCAGGAATACACCGATTTGTCGGCGCTCTTCATCATCGTCTTCGTCACAGTCTTTGTGATCGACTGGGGCTCGGAAAAGCTGCGCCACCGGATCATCGGCATGGAAAGGATCCACTGATGACAACCGTTACCCGCGCGGAAATCTTGGCGCTGCGCCAGTCCATGCCGCTCGCCTTCCGTCCGTCCATGGAGATGCGGCTGAAGCGCTGGGGTTTGATGCTCGGCTTTACCGCGCTGTTTGCCTGGTGCCTCTATGATTTCGGCTTCACGCCAGAACGCATCATCAACGGTCTTAGCCGCCTCGGGCGCGTTCTCTCCTTCATGTTCCCACCCCATATCTGGACGGAATGGGATCAGGTAAGCGATATCCTGACGGGCCTCGGCGAAACGCTCGCCATGGCCTTTCTCGGGACGCTGCTTGGCGCCGTGGTTGCCTTTCCGCTCTCCTTTCTCGGCGCCAAAAACATCAACCGGTTCGCCTTCTTCCGCTTCGGCGTTCGGCGAGGCTTTGACATCATACGCGCCTTCGAGACGCTGATCCTGGCGCTCGTCTTCATCCGCGCCTTCGGCCTCGGCCCGCTTCCCGGAGTGCTCGCGATCGCGGTGGGCGAAATCGGTGTTCTTGCCAAGCTCTACGCCGAGGCGATCGAGAACATCTCCAAGAAGCCCGTCGAGGGCGTTGTTGCCTCCGGAGGGTCTCGCTCCCAGGCCATCCGCTTCGGGATGCTGCCGCAGGTCTGGCCGGTGCTTCTTTCAATCACCCTCTACAACTTCGAATCCAATGTCCGCTCAGGTACCATTCTCGGCATTGTCGGCGCCGGCGGCATCGGCTTCATCCTCTCCGACCGCATCGGCGCCTATCGATGGGACGAGGCTTGGTCGATCATCTTCCTGATCATCGCCATGGTCTATGTCATCGACGCCCTCTCCGGCGCAATCCGCGAGCGGTTCATCGGCAAATGGGAACACGCGAAATGAAAATGCTGTCGGAAGCTCCGACCATCCATGAAACGGCGACGGTCGTCGGCTGCGAACTCGGCAAATGGACCGAGATCCAGGCCCATGTCAGCATGCGGGAAAGTCAGTTCGGTGACTATTCCTACATCGTCAAGGGCGGCAACGTCGTATGGTCGACCATCGGCAAGTTCTGCTCGATTGCCGAAGGTGCGCGCATTAACCCGGGCAACCACGCCACCTGGCGCGCGAGCCAGCACCATTTCACCTACCGTGCAGCACAATACGGGCTGGGCGAAGACGACACCGAGTTCTTCCAATGGCGCAAGGATCACTGGGTGACCATCGGCCACGACGTGTGGATCGGCCACGGCGTCACGGTACTTGCCGGCGTGACGATCGGCACCGGCGCGGTGATCGGCGCCGGTGCGGTCGTCTCGAAGGATGTCGAACCTTACACAATCGTCGGTGGTGTTCCCGCAAGGGCAATCAAGCGACGCTTCAACGAGGAGCAGGCCGCAGCACTGCTCGATATCGCTTGGTGGGACTGGCACCACGACACGCTGCGCGGCCGCCTTCCTGACATCCGCACACTCTCGATCAATGCCTTCATCGACAGATATCGCCGGGACACATTCGCGCCAACCATATCGACCCAAACCACGGAAGCCGAGGCCTTGTTCATGGTCGAGTAGCTATGCCATTCAGCTTCTCCCTCACAGATCCGAGCGGGCGGATTTCCCGCACCCGGCTCTTCCCGAGAGTAAACCGCGTCACCTCCTGGCCTTCTCCCAAGTTCGAGCTATACGTGGGACTGGCAGTTCGAAGCGTGCGGTCAAGGGCTCGAATTCCGTCCAGCTCATTCGCCGGCTTTTCTGACTTCGCCGCCTCAGGCAGCGGAACCATATGCTCAGTGGCGGCGTCACGTCGCCTGTGCACCAAGCGGACATTGGCTCCAAGCCTAGTGGTGACCGGATCGGGGCCGACACAAGACTGTCCGCTCCCATCGACTCTGCCAACGAAAGCGTTCGCGTTATGCTTCAAGGACTGGTGAGATTATCTGAAGGCACTTTATGAGGTGCATGCCGGCCGCCTCATTGCGCCTTCTGCCGCAGCCGGTCGGTCGCAAGCTCCATCACCAGAACGATCACGAAGATCACGAGGATGATGGTCGAGGCGTTGCGGTACTGGAAAAGGTCGAAGGCGACTTTCAGTTCCTGGCCGATGCCGCCGGCACCTACGAGGCCGAGCACCACCGACGAGCGGACCGCCTTTTCAAGCGCGAACTGCGAAGTGTTGATCAAGGACGGCATGATATCGGGCACGACGGCGCCGGAGAGCACAGAAAAACGTCCCGCACCGGCGGAGAACAGAGCCTCCTGCGGCTCCTTGTCAGCATCCTCGATCGCTTCGGCGAAGAAGCGACCGCAGAAGCCGATCGTGTCGATGATGATGGTCATGGTGCCGGCCACCGCGCCAAGCCCGATGGAGGCGACGAAGAGCAGCGCCCAGACCATGTCCGGCACGGTGCGGAAGAGCGAGATCATTACCTTGAAGACGTGTCGGAAGGGCCCGATCGGCGACAGCGTGCGCGAAGCGAGCCAGGCGATCGGCAGACTGAGCAGCACGCCGATGACGGTGCCGACGAAGGCGATCTGCACCGTCTCAATCGTGCGCCAGGTGACGCGCATCAGAAAACCGGGTTCAAAGCTCGGCGGCAGCATGCGCTCAATCAGGTTCGCCATCCGTGGCGCACCGTTCAGAAGCTGGCTCGGCGTTGGCGCCACCTGCGTGGCCGAGACGACGAGCAGCGCACCAAGAGCGACGAGGATGGCAAAAACAAACGGCGAGGCGCGGAAAAAACGGGCGGGTGCGACCTCACGCATGAAACACGCCCTCCAGGCGTTTGCGGTCGACTTCGGCCACCGGAAGGTCGAAATGCACGTGGCCGGCCTTCAACGCCACGATCCGGTCGGCAAAGCTCAGCGCATGCTCCATGTCGTGGGTCGTATAGACCAGCGTTATGCCCCGTTCCCGGACGAGATCAGAAAACAGCGCCATCACGTCGCGACCCGCCGTCGGATCGAGGCTGGCAGCCGGCTCGTCGGCGATCATCAGCCTGGGCTTGCGCACCAAGGCGCGGGCGATCGCGACGCGCTGCGCCTGACCGCCGGAGAGTTCGTCGGCGCGTGCGGTCGCCTTGTGGGAGAGCTTCACCTGATCAAGCGCGTCCATCGCCTCTTCCCGGCATTCGCGTTCGGCGATCGCCTGGTGCCAGGCGCGCCAGGTGCCGGGAAGGCCAAGCTTGCCGTGAACGACATTGGTCAGCACCGACTGCCGACGCACGAGGCCGTGGTGCTGGAAGACGAAGCCGATCTGCTGGCGCATGCGCTTGAGCTGCGGACCGCTCGGCGCACTGCGGAAGGCTTCGCCGAGTGTCGAGATCTCACCATCGCAGAACGGCGTGTGGCCGATCAGGCACTTGAGCAGTGTCGACTTGCCCACACCGTTGGCGCCGACCAGCGCCACGCGCTCCCCGCTTCGGATGCGGATGTCGACACCGGAAAACACCGGCTTTCCGTTGGCATAACCCTTCTTCAGGCCCTGCGTGCTGATAACGTCCATCGCGGTATTCTTTCTGCGGATATGGCGTGGAGCCGGCGCTGGTGGCGCCGGCCCGATGGCAGGATCGGGTTGGGCCCGCTCAGTTGACGAAGTCGTTGAACGTATCGACGCCAATCGTCCGATACATCGAGCGGACGTAGTCGTAGTCGCTGTCCTTGACGTCGGTCAGGAAGAAGCCACCCTTGAATTTCTGGTTGTCTTCGCCCTGGAGAACGGCGGCCATGATGTCTGTGCCCTTTTCGACGAAGGCCGTACGGATCTTTGCGACGGTTTCCTCGGCCAGGTCCTTACGGGCAACTAGGATGTCGTTCGGCAGGTCACGGCCACGGGCAACCACGGCAAAAGCGACATCCGGGAAGGCTTCGCGGACGGAGGCAAGGTTGCCGAAATTTAGGCTGATGGCGGCGATGTCGCCACGGATCAGCGCTTCGGCGGCAACGTTGCTGGCGAGGATCACAGGCTCGTAGTCTTCATTGTATTTGAGGCCGAAATCAGACAGTGCCTGGGCCGGACCGAGATGCTGGGAGGTGGATCCGACCGAGCTGAAGGATACCTTCTTGCCCTTGAGATCCTCGATCGAGCGGATTGGACCATTGGCCAAGACGGCGATCTGGGCGAAGTAGTCCGGACGCTGCCAGGCGACGACGATCTGCGGCTGTGCAAGTTCCTTTATGACGACGTATTCGGCCGGGCCGGTGAGGACGAGGTCGACCTGTCCGGAATTCAGAGCTTCGACGGCAGAGGTGCGCGAACTGACCGGAAAGAGCTCGATTTCCAGACCGGAGGCCTGCTCAAGCGCTTTTTGAAAGCCGCCGAATTCCTGCTGCAGGGCTTCCATGCCCTCGATGTCGGTGACGGCGAATTTGACACTCTCGGCCGCGGCCGGCGCGAGGGAGACCAGAGAGATTGCACAGGCTCCGAGAAGGGAGCGGATCATGATATCTTCCTTTGCTGTATAGACAGGAGCATCTTCTGCGACTATCCCTAGCGACCAGACGTGACGGGCACGTGACAGTTTTCCGGCCCCAGGGCGAAAAACAAAACGGAGAGACGCGATGAACTGGACCATCCGCAACGGCACCGTTCTGGGCACCGAGAGACTCAAACACACTGACCTCTTCGTCGAGGGCGGCATGCTGTCGGACAGGGGCAATGGTGGGCGCGAGATCGACGCCGCAGGCCTGCTCGTCCTGCCGGGGATTGTCGATATCCATGGTGACGGCTTCGAGCGGCAGATCATGCCGCGACCGGGCGTGCGCTTCGACGTCGGCTTGGCACTGCGCGACACTGACCGACAACTGGTGACCAACGGCATCACCACAGCCTTTCACGGCGTAACGGTGTCCTGGGAGCCCGGCCTTCGTTCGCTGCAGGCCGCTGGCGACTTCGTCACCGCACTTGCCGCTGCACGCCCGCATCTGGCCTGCGATACCCGCCTGCACCTGCGCTGGGAGACCTTCGCGCTCGATGCGCTGTCGCAGGTGATCGAATGGCTGTTGCTCGATCCGAAGCCGCTCGTGGCCCTGAACGACCATACGACGGGTTCGGTGCTGAAGGGGGCGATCGCCCGCAAGATCGGCCAGATGGCCGAGCGCTCCGGCTTGTCGCGTAATGATTACATGGCGCTACTCGACGACGTCTGGGCACGGCGCAAAGATGTGGCCGGTGCCATCGAAAAGCTCGCGGCAGCAGCACGCGACAACGGCAACGTACTCCTCGCCCATGACGAGGCGTCTCCCGAAGAGCGCCGACATTTCCGGGCACTGGGGGCCGTGTCTTCGGAGTTTCCGCTAACGCTGGAGACGGCTGCCGAAGCCCGCGCCGCCGGCGAACATGTCATTCTTGGCGCCCCCAACGTCGTGCGCGGTGGCAGCCACAATGGCGCACTCGACGCAACGACAGCGGTTCGCGACGGGCTCTGCAGCGTGCTCGCCTCCGACTACCACTATCCGTCCCCACTGCATGCAGCCTTCCGGCTGGCATCCCCTGACGATGCTGGCTTCGCCAAGGTCTGGCACCTCGTGTCGGCCAATGCCGCCGCCGCCGCCGGCCTGTCAGACCGGGGACGGCTTGAAGAGGGAAAACGCGCCGACCTCATCCTCGTGGATGCCAAGGACATGCGCCACCCGAAGGTAATGGCAACCTTCGTCGGCGGTCGGCTCGTCTATTCGGCACAGACTCTGATAGAGACCGAACGCGCGATAGCCTCGGCTGCCGCCTGAACCGGAAACCATCATGCTCGACACGCCTGAAATCCCTCTCGCCGCCTTCGACGGACTGGTCTTCGGCCCGCGTAGCGACATGCCGATCTGGCAGCAGATCCGCGACCATATCCTTGGCCTGATCGAAGGCGGAACCTTGAGGCCAGGCAGCCAGTTGCCCGGAGAAACGCATCTCGCAGCAAGCCTCGGCGTCACCCGCATCACGCTGCGCCAGGCCCTGCAGCAGTTGCAGAACGAGGGGCACCTGACGGCGCGCAAGGGTGTTGGCATCTTCGTGCGCAGCCCGCCGGCAATCTTCTCCGTCCGCGATGGCCATCCGTTCCGTGAGAATATCGAGACCCACAGCGCACCCATCACCACCGATACACGCTTTGTGCGGCGCGAGCTGGCGACTGCCGAACTCGCAGCTCGGTTGCGCATTGCCGAGGGCGCAGGCATCATCCACCTACGGCGTCTGCGGTTGCTCGGCGACCAGCCGGTCTATGTGAACGACAAGCACTTTCCCGCCGATCGGTTTCCCGATTTTGAGGCGCTCTATGCCGAACGCCAGTCGGTGACGGATGTCTTCCGCGCCCATGGTATCGCCGCCTTCCGGAGGGTCGAGACCCGGATTAGCGGCGGCTTCTCGTCGGCGGACGAGGCTGACAACCTGCGACTGACGCCAGGAACGCCGGTGTTTCACCTGAACGCCCGCAACGAGGACGGCAATGGCCGCACAATCGAGTGGACCTCAGGCTGCTGGCCCCTCATGTCCGTCGAGTTCGGGGCTCCGTGGGCATTTCTACATTAATACACGCTAAGGGAATTTGAAGTTGTTTGGATTGAAGCGGTTAGCCCGGATTGGCCTGAAGCGTTCGAGGGGTCGGTCAATTTCGTTCCAGAGGTAGTCGCCGGTGAGCGCGATATGCGCCCATGGTAGTGGTGCGACCTGGGAGAGCAGCTCGTCCGGAATGATAATACCCTGACTGCTGATATAATCGACAGCACGGCTGAGATAGACAGTGTTCCACAGGATGATGGCGTTGACGACGAGGTTAAGACCGGACGCGCGGTAAGCCATGGTTTCGGCGACGCGGTTGCGCAATTCGCCGAGCTGGTGGAGGAAGATGGCGCGTGCGAGAGCATGACGGCTTTCACCCTTGTTGAGGATCGCATGCGATCTGCGGCGCAGTTTCGTATCGAGCAGCCAGTCGCAGATGAAGATCGAGCGTTCTATCCGGCCCATTTCGCGCAGGGCCTGGTTCAGCCGGTTTTGTCGCGGCGACGCTGCCAGCTTCTTGAGGATGACGGAAGGCGGCACCAAACCTGCAGCGATCGAAGCCTTCAGCCGCAAGACCTCATCCCAGTGGTGCTCGACGACATCCATGTTGACGGTTCCAGCGATCAGCGCGTCGAGCGGTTCGTAAGCCGGATCGCGATCAATGACAAAGAGCCTGCGATTGCCGAGATTGCGGATACGGGGAATGAGCCTGTAGCCAAAGGCGTGGAACATGGAGAACGTCGTTTCGGTGGCGCCAGCGGTATCGGTTGCGTGCTCATAGATTTCGACGGAGCTTTCGTTGTGAAGGAGGCCGTCGAGAACGTAGGGGGCTTCGCCCTCGGATGCCTGGATCATGCGGGAGAAGAAGGAAGCAAAACGGTTGGACAGGAAGCCATAGATCGACGCCCCCGGTCGCTTGCCGTATTTTGCATTGTAGTCGAGGCTGGCTTCGCCACGCCCGCCAGCCGGAAAGAACTGTCCGTCCGAGGAGGAGATATGGCCGTCACCCCAGATCGCGGCAAAGGGATGGGCCTGCTGCGCATCGACCAGCACGGCGGTCGCCGTGGCGTAGGTTTCCGATCGCATATGCCTGTCCACCATCAGCATCATCTGGTGGATCGTGACGCCGCGTGAGCTTTCCGCCATACGTTCGGCTCCGGCATTGGTGGCGTCGGCAAGGATCGCTGCCATCAGCGCTGCCTCGTCGTTTGCCGTCTCACCGGTACGATAATGCGTGAAGCTGTCGAGGAATTTGGTCCAGCTTTGCACCTCGGCAAGCAGGCTGGTGATCCTGATCCGTGGCACCAGAACATATAGTCGGCGGCTGAGCGCGACGATGCTGTCGCGCTCCTCCTCGCGGATCGGCGAGATCGACAGGCCCTTGTCGGAAATCGCTGCATCCGGAATAGCATTGGCAGCCGCCGCCTTTGCCAGCTCTTTCAGCTTCGCATCGAGCGTGGCGGTCCGTTCTGCTCGCCATTCGGCAAAGCTGTCGGGGAGTGCGAGCCCGAGCCGCCCCTCGGCGCGCATCAGCTCGAAGATCGGCCGAGGCAGAAGATAATCCTCGAAACTGCGCCATGCCCGGCTGCCTTCGACCCAGATGTCACCGGCCCTCAGACGCTCTCGCAGGTGAACGAGGACCGCCACTTCCCAGGCGCGCAGGTCGATATCGGCACTGTTCGGGCGCACGCAGCGTCGCCATTTGCGGGTCAGAAAGGCGAGCGGCACCTGCGCCGGCAATTTCCGGCCGCCATAGAGCGCGCGCAGATGGTCCACTGCTACAAGGATCGGATCATCAGCACGAAACGACCGGAACGAGAACGTGCGGAACATCAGTCTGCCCAGCTTGCGCAACGATTTGTGCCGCTTGATGAGCTCGTCGAATTCGTTACTGCGATCAGGGTGGACGACAGATCTGGCTGCCGCCATGCTGGCGACCAATCCGTCCCAGCCGAGGGAGGCTGCGATCGCCGATGCAAGATCGGTTTTGCTCGCACGAGCGGCCAGAAGCGCCTCGCCGAGCTTGAGATGCTCAAGCGCCACCCCATCAAGAACCTCGGCCTCTTTTAGCCGGCGTTCCGTGCGGCTGATCTCGGCCTTGCGGCGGTTGCTCCCAATCATTTTGCAGAACATGTCGATCGTCAGGTCGGTGATCGACGCCTGTCTCTCGATGACGAAGGCGGCCAGCGTGGCGTAGCGACGTTCGGATGTCAGGCGTCGTATCTCCCGGGCATGCAGAATGCGTGCATCCCTGGCGATGATGCCGTAGCGATTGGCATGGATCGTCTTGCGACGGTCGTCGGGAATGGCGGCTGAGCGCAATACCTCGAGGCGGGCGATCAAGCCTTTGAGGTTCTTCAGCTTCGCCCCTTCAGGTGCTTCCGCAATCCAGCCAAGGTGGCTCCGATCGCCGGCCCGCTCAGCGAGGAGCTGATCAAGCGCCTCGATCGAAGGCTGCTCCAGATCCCGGATCAATTCGCGATAGGCTTGTCGACGCGCCGCCGCCCGGCCGGCCAGTGCCAGACGGATCAGCAGCTCCGGCATAGGAACGAGCAACTTTCGTTCCTTCAAGGCTTCGATCACGGCCTTGGCGATCGGCGCACCTTGTTCAGTGGCCGCCGCCTCGCGTGCCGCCGCCGTTATCAACTCGCGATAGTCACTCGTCCGGACAGGCTGAAGCTCCAGTGCAGAGACGATCTCGCGCGCGTGTTCCCGGCGCGTTTCGTCGCGCTGGGCGTAGAACTCGAACACTGCAGGGTCGATGCCCAGCTGGTCGGCGACAACAGAGACAACCGCCTGAGGTGGAACTTCGCCTATTCGCAGCAGACGGCCCAGATCACGCACCAGTGCGAGTTGGATCGCAAAGCCAAGCCGATTATGCGACCGGCGATGCTCCTTGACGAAGACAATATCCTCGGAAGTCAGTGCATAGCGCGCTTGCGCATCTTCATAAGCTTCGGGTGGTTCGAATAAAACGGCACGCGATTGCTCATCGAGAAACGCCATCAGCCACGGTCACTCGTCAAACTACGGTTTCGGGCGTGCCGGTCTTGCCGGGGCCTGTCCATCCAGTCCGCTTCAACGTGTCGATCAAGGTCGAGCGCGCCACCTTGAACGTCCGGCACACGGACGCCTTGCTGGCGCCAGCTTCCAAAGCAGCTAGAACCTGCTCGACCTTTTCCGCATCGATCGTTGGAGGTCTCCCGCCCTTACGGCCACGTCGGCGAGCCGCCGCCAGGCCGGCATTGACCCGCTCGGTGATCAGCACTCTCTCGTATTCTGCAAGCGAGCCGAACAGGTTGAACAGAAACGCGCCGTGCGAATTCGTGGTGTCGATCGCCTCCGTGAGAGATCGGAAGGCGACACCACGTTCCTTCAAATCCTCGACGATGCGGATCAAGTGGGTGGACCTGTCGCGTATTTGTGCCGCTCCGAGTGCTCGTTTAGGCCACGTGGCGTTCAAAGGCCAAGGGGCTTTTGCCTCCCAATGCTGAGTGCCGACGGCGCGGGTTATAGAAGCCGTTGATGTATT
>NZ_WMII01000002.1 GCF_009711265.1 Paracoccus shanxieyensis
TCTGTCACAAGAATGGTCGCGCCACTGTCGGCGCTTCTCAGTTTGAACATCTGCGCCTCGGCGATTTTGCGGGTTATGACAGCCAGCATAGGGCAAAACGCCACCGTCGGCATGCTGTCCATATAATGTCGGCCAGCAGGGTCATCATCACCTGCCCGGTCTTGTCGACCTCGGCCCAACGCTTCAGCGAGGCCACAGCATCGGCCGAGGTCACATCGCTGCCGTCGTGGAATTTCAGCCCGTCGCGCAGGGTGAAGGTATAGGTCTTGCCATCCTCGGACACGGTCCAGCTGGCCATCTGCGGCTGCGGGGTGCCGTTGCTGTCGCGGGCCAGCAGCGTGTCATAGACCATATAGCCGTAATTGCGCAGGATATACGCGGTCGAGATCTGCGGATCGACCACCCGCAGCGGCGCGTGCGGAACCACGGTCAGCACCGTTTCCGCCTGCGCCGACAGGGCAGACGTGCCAAGCGCCAGCGAAAGAAGCGTGGCCTTGAACAGGCCGGAAGTCAGATTTCTGGGCAGCATCGTCAGATCCTCGGACCAGCGTGAAAATGGAAGGACGATTGTCGTCAATCATCTGATCCAAGGATAAGCGGCAGGGTTTTTATCTGGCAACGCCCAACCCGGCAGAAAGCGCCGAAAACGGGAAAAATCGGCGGTTTCTGCACGCGCTGGAGGTAAATGCATTAAAATTCATATACTTAAAACAAGTGCGGTCTGGCCGATATTTAGGCGGTTGATGAATATCGCCCCAGACCGTCCGTGGGGCGCTGAATTTGCGCCTAGACAGCCTCCGTCCCGCACCAGTCTGCGATGAACAGCGCCATGGCTTTCGTCACCTTGCGGACCGACGACAGGCTGACCGCTTCGTCGAAGCCATGCCCGGCTCTGGATTTCGGGCCATAGTTCAGAACGGGGATTCGATTGTAAAGCGCATAGACCCGCGCATCCAGATAGGCCCCGGAAAACGAGGTTTTCAGCGGCGTGCCGAAGGCGGTTTCATGCGCCTGCCCCAGCAGCGCCTCGGCGTCCGAGCCCGGCGCCAGCACATAGCCTTCGGCGTTGAAGCCGTTCTGGGTCAGCACCGGCGGGTTCTGGTTCAGGAAGCGGTCGCCACGGGCAAAGCCCGCGATATGGTCGCGGATCTCGGCATATTTCGCCTGCGCGTTCTGCCCGGCATAGATCGAGATGCGGACCTGAAACCGGCACCATGCCGGGACCGAGGATCCCCAGTCGCCGCCTTCGATCATGCCGATATTCATGTTGATCGGATGGTCGACCCCTGCGGTTTCGGGATGCGCGGCGGCTTCGGCATTCCAGCGGTTTTCGATGTCGCGCAGACTGGCGATGACGCGATGGGCCGCGTCGATCGCGTTGGTGCCTGCGCCCATCTCGCGGACATGGGTCGGAAAGCCCCGCACCTCGACCGTGAACCACAGCACACCGACATTGGCGCGGGTCAGTTCTTCGTCCATCGGCTCGGGGATCAGCGCGGCATCTGCGGTGTAGCCGCGCAGATAGGTCTGCAGCGCGCCGTTGCCGGTCGATTCCTCCTCGACCACCGACTGGACATAGACCGTCGCTGCGGGTTGCAGGCCGATGGCTTTCAGCGCCTGAAGCGCAAAGACATTCGCCGCCGCCCCCGCCTTCATGTCGCCCGCGCCGCGGCCATACATCCAGTCGCCGTCGATCTGGCCGCCATAGGGATCGTGCTGCCACATGTCACGCGGACCGATGGGAACCACGTCCAGATGGTGCTGAAGGATCAGCGACCGGCCGGTTTCCTGTTTCGGGTGATGGATGCCGACAACGATCGGCGCGCGCGAATGCTGCGGCGAAAACGGCGCGCCGCCCTCATGCGCGGTCAGCGCGGCCTCATCCATGTCGAAGCGGTCGATCTTCAGGCCACGGGCGGCATAGTCGCGCTGGATAAAGTCCTGAATGGCGAATTCCTGTCCGCGCTGCGACGCGAACGAGACCAGTTTCTGCGTATAGGCGATCTGTTCGTCAAAGCCTGCATCAACGGCGGCGAGGATCTTGTCGCGAAGCTGGGGGGAAAGCGGCATCGGGTGTCTCCTGTCGGTTGGTCGTGGCCGGGCGGTCGCGCCTGCGGGCAGAAAAAAGCCCCGCCATCTGAACGGCGGGGCTGCGAATTCAGGCAAGGACCTCGGCCATCACCTCGGCGCTTGCGCGCAGCAGCCAATCCACATCGGCATCGGTAAAGACCAGCGGCGGGCGGATCTTCAGCACATTGGCCCGTGGCCCTGTGGCCGAGATCAGCACGCGCTTTTCGCGCAGCCCGTTGACGATCCGGGTCGCCGCATCGGCATCCGCCGCCTTGGTGGCGCGGTCGGCGACCATCTCGACCCCGATGTAAAGCCCCGCGCCGCGCACATCGCCGATGCCGGGAAAGCGCGCCGCCAGACTGCGAAAGCCCGACTGGATCTTTTCGCCCATCGCCTTGGCATTGGCTTGCAGGTTTTCATCCCGCACCACCTGCAATGTCGCCATGGCCGCAGCCATGGCCACGCCATTGCCGCCGAACGTGTTGAAATAGCGCGTATCCCTGCCGAAGCGTTCCACCACATCCGGCACCACGGCAATGCCCGCGACCGGATAGCCATTGCCCATCGGCTTGCCCATCGAGACGATATCCGGGTCGATCCCGTGACGCTGAAAGCCCCAGAATTCATCGCCCGAACGGCCAAAGCCCGACTGCACCTCATCGGCGACAAACAGCCCGCCCGCCGCGCGCACCGCATCGGCCACGGGCTTCAGCACGCCCGGCGTGGCAAAGACGCCATCCGACGAAAACAGGCTGTCGGCGATGAACGCGGCCAACCCGTCGCCGTTGCGTTTCAGATGCCAGGCTTGCCGGGTGACATCCTCGGCCATCTTCTGACCCAGCGCGTCGGGATTGCCCAGATAGCTGTCGGGCGCGGGCACCGTGCGGACCCATTCGCCCAAGGGCGAGGCCTCGCCCAATGAAGCCGAGATGCCCGCGGTCAGGTCGGAATTGCCGTGATAGGCTTCTTCGGTGATGATGATGCCGCGTTTGCCCGTGGCATGTTTGGCGATGCGCAGCGCCAGATCGTTGGCCTCGGACCCGGTGCAGGTGAACATCATGTGCCCGCCCGCCGCGATCCGCCCGCCATAGCTGGGCAGCATGGTTTCCGCGTAATCCAGAATGCCCTCCTGGATATAGCGGGTATGGGTGCACAGCGTGCTGAGCTGTCGATGCACCGCCTGCACCACATGCGGATGGCAATGGCCGACCGAGACGACGTTGTTATAGGCGTCCAGATATTCGTGGCCCTGACTGTCGAACAGCCGCGTTCCCCGGCCTTCGCGCAGTTCGACCGGGTTCTGGTAGAACAGCCGATAGGCGGGACCAAGCAGGCGCTGGCGACGCTCGACCGCGGCGCGGCGGGCGGGGTCCAGCGCGGCCATGCTGTCGGCATTGAACGAATTCACCATCTTGCCACGGGTGGGAAGCGCGGTCATCGGGTCGTCTCCTTGAAGGTCAGGAAGGTCTCGGACAGGGCGTCGGGATCGCGCGACAGGAACCAGTCGAGCTGCGCCCAGCCCTGTTCGGTATTGCGCAGGATATAGGTGCGGTTTTTCGGAAACGTCCGGGTCCGCCACAGCGAGATCAGCCCGCGCGTCACGGCGCGGCCCATCACCAGATGCGGCAGCAGCGCGCGTTCTTCATCCGTCAGATCCGCCACCCGCAGATAGGCGGACAGGATGCGCTTGGCGTCATCCAGCAGATCGTCGCGGGGTTGTGTCGCCTGATCGCGCGGCAGCCAGTTCAGCATCGCGGTGGACACATCTATGGCCACGGCCGTTTTCACCACATCGCCAAAGTCGATGATGCCCGACAGGCGCGGCGGCGCGGTGCGGTCGACGACAAGGTTCGAGCGGCTGAAGTCATTGTGCAGCACCTGACGACGCAGCGCCTCGACGCGCGGGGCATAGGTCATATAGCGCGCCAGCGCGGCTTCCAGCAGGCGATGATGCGCGGGATCCTGAATCCCTGTCAGCAGCCCGGCAAGGCGCGGCAGCTGGCGGATGTCCCAGGCCAGAACCCGGTCGGCTGCGGGATGGTCGAACCCCGCCAGCGCCAGCCGCAACCGGCCCAGCGTCGTGCCGATTTCCGGCAGTTCGGCGGGCAGGGTCGCGGTGGTGTCCAGCACCGTCCCGTCCAGAAAACTGTACATCCTGACGATTCGCCCCGCGCCGGGGCCTGCCGCGATCAGGGGCAAGGCCTGACCGTCCAGCGTGTCGAACACACGCGGCACCGGCAATTCCGGATCGGCGGCCGCGATATGGCGCAGCGCGCGGACCTGCAGGTCAAGCTCGGCCATCTGCTCGCCGGGATTGGCGATCTTCAGCACATAGCCCGCACCGTCCGGCGACAGGATGCGGAACGTGTCATCCTGTTCGCTGGCGAAGCGGCGGAAATTCCCGGTGACGCCATACAGATCGCGCGCAATCGCCATCGCCTGTTCCACGGCGACCGAGGTGAACGGGGTCGAAAGCGATCCCATGTCCACGGCGGCGGGCGGCGATGCGGGGATCTGCGCGTGTTGCCGTTCTGCGTCCGGGCGGCGGGATGTCGTCATGCGGTCAGCGTGGTGAACAACCCGGCCAGCAGGCGGGCGCGCGGGATCAGGTTGTCGATGAAGATATGTTCGTCCAGCGTGTGCAGACCCGCCCCCGCAACCCCCAGCGAACACAGCGAGGGCACGCGCAGCGCCCCCGAGAAATTCGCATCCGACCCGCCGCCCTGCGACTGATAGGGCAGATCCATCCCCAGTTCGGCAGACAGGTCCTTGGCGATCTGGTAAAGCGCCATCGTCTCGGGCTGTTCGTTTTCCCAGACCGGGCGCACGACGGTTTTTTCGACGGTGAACTGCACGCCATTGCGGGTTCCGGCCAGCGCCAGCATCCGCTGCACGCCCTGATCCAGATCGGCCTGCACCTTGGCCATCGACAGGACCTGCGCCCGCGCGAAACTGGGCACGCAATTCACCCATTGCCCCGAGGTCACGTCATTCACCGAGAATGTGCAGTCATCCGAGGTCATCGCCTCGATCTCGATGATCCGATGCGCCAGTTCGCGGACGGCGGAAATGCCGCCCTTCACGTCAGATCCGGCATGGCTGGGCTTGCCCGAGGCGGTGATTTCAAAGCGGGCGATGGCATACCGCCCGGTGGTCACCGCATTGTCTTGGCCCGCTGGTTCGGGACACAGGAAATAGCGGTTTGCCAGCGCCTCGGCCTCGATCAGGCCACGGGTATAGGGCGATCCGATTTCTTCGTCCGGGGTGAACAGGAAGGTCACGGGCAGCGGCGTGACGATGCCCGCCCGCTGGATCAGGCGCATCGCCTCAAGCGCGATGTAATTGCCGGATTTCATGTCCTGAATGCCGGGACCATAGGCGCGACCCTCGGTGATGCGGAACGGGTTTTTGGCCAGCGTTCCCACCGGATGCACCGTATCCATATGGCCTGACACAATGATGCCGGGCTTGCCCTGATCGGGATGCGGCATCCGCGCCCGCACCGACGGCCCGCTGCCGGGCTTGCCCGGAATGATCTCGACCGAGGCGCCCGCTGCCGCGCAGTCAAAGGCCACCAGATCCATCATCCGCGCCAGCGCCGCCGGATCATAGGTCGGGCTTTCGCATTCGATCCAAGGCCGCAGCCCGGCAAGCATCGCATCCGTATCGAAGGGCAGGTCGGGCAGGGGCATCGCGCAGGCTCCGTCTGGTCGGGATCGGGGAAAGGCCAGGGTTGGTCTTGACCTAGTGAATGACGAATGACGATTGTCGTCAATGTTTGGGCAGAACATTCCCGAAGCCCGGAACAGATGCCTGCGGATTGGGCGGCGACGGGCGGAGCTGGTCGAAAATTCCCCGCTGCGTTGACAGTTTAACGCGCATCTCTAGCGTCGGGCACAACTGGCAAGGAACGAAAGACATGACACAGGTGATGAGCTGGGACGACTGGATCGCCCATGACGCGGTGGCGCTGGCGGGTTTGGTCCGCAAGGGCGAGGTGACCGCTGCCGAACTGGCGGCGCAGGCTGCGGCCGGGATCGCCAAGGTCAATCCGGCGATTTCCGGCGTGGTCGAGGTCTTTGACGATGCCGTGGCCGATCCCGCCGTGAATGGCGCCGATCCGACGGGGCCGTTCGCCGCTGTGCCGTTTCTGATGAAGGATCTGGGCCCGACCGTCGCGGGGCGGCTGCAAGAGCAGGGCTCATTCTATATGCAGGGCAACCGCCCGGCCTATGACAGCTTTCTGACGACGAAGATCAAGGCGGCGGGGCTGAACATCATCGGGCGCACGACGACGCCGGAATTCGGCTGCTGTTCCTCGGCCGAGAACCCGGCGATGTATGTGACGCGCAACCCGTGGGATCCCGATTATACCAGTTGCGGATCGTCGGCAGGTGCGGCGGTGACGGTCGCGGCAGGCGTGCTGCCGGTTCTGCATGGCAGCGACGGCGGCGGCTCGATCCGGATCCCGGCGGGCTGCTGCGGTGCGATTGGGCTGAAAGCCTCACGCGGGACCTATTCGATTTCGCCCTATGGGTCGGATTTCACCTCGGTTGTGTCGACGCAGGGCTGTCTCAGCCGCACGGTGCGCGACACCGCCACCTTTGTCGATGCCTGCCGGGGCGGTGCGCCGGGCGAATTCATGCCGTTCTGGTCGCCCGAGGAGCCCTTCGCACACCTGATCCAGCGCGACCCGAAGCCGCTGCGTATCGCGTTTTCGCATGAATGGGGCCCCTATAAGGCCACGCCCCATATCGCGGCCGAGCTGGCGAAGACCGCGGCCTTCCTTGAAAGCCTTGGCCATCATGTCGAGGAGGTGGTTCCGCAAGTGGATTTCGCCCGCGCCTACGGCGCGCAGACGCATTGCTATATCACCAATTTCGCGCAGACGGTGAACAGCCTGTTGCGGATGCGCGGTCTGGACGCGCCGCCCAGCGACCTGATCGAGCCGATGAATATCCGGATCTGGGAACAGGGCAAGGATGCAAGCTATACCTCGCGCGCGGATATGCAGCTTGATTTCAACGCGACGGCGCGGGCCTTCGGCGCGTTCTATCAGGATTGGGACGTGATCCTGACCCCGACCACTGCCCGCGAAACGCCAAGGATCGGCACGACCGAATATCTGACGATCACCGACAATCCCTCGGCGCTGGACTGGTTCGGCAATCTTTGGGGCTTCTTTGCCTATACGCCGCTGACCAATCTGTGCGGCACGCCCGGCATCTCGTTGCCGATGGCGGCACATGAAAACGGGCTGCCGCTGGGGATGCATGTTCAGGCCGCGCAGGGCAAGGACGGGATGCTTCTGCAACTGGCGGCGCAGATCGAGCGGGCGCTTGGCGGCGTCTGGAACGGCGGCCGCCAGCCGCAGGTGCATGTGGCGGCGTGACGGTGTGATTGTTTGTGGGGTGACGCCGACCTGACGTCAGGGCTTGCGAGGCACTGCCAGACCGGGATCGCGCGTGCCGCGATCTCATTCCGGTCTGGCGCGCAAGCACAGCCGTGTGGGCAGAGCCAACAGCCCAGTTCTTCATAGCTTGCCAAGCGCCGATCCGCCGCTTGCGCAGCCAGATACGAGGAGTGATTGCGCCGAAGGATATGTTTCCAGCCGCTCCGATCCTGCCGAACGCGGCCAGTTGTACTTACCTGCGAAGGCAAGGCTATCTCAGGCTGGCTCTTTGCCGTTCGTCCGGATGGTAGCCCAGCTTTTCCGAAATCTCGCCAGCGGCCGCCAGCAGGCTGTCCAGATAGGCTGAGCGGTTGCGCAGGCCATCCTCGCGCGGGGCAACCAGACACAAGGTCGCAATGCAGGCGCCGTCCGCCTGATGCACCGGCACGGCAAAGCAATGGGTGAAGTTCTCGACTTCGCTGTTGAAGGTGAAATAGCCGTCACGCGCGGCCGCGCGGACTTGAGCGATGAACTCTGCCGGATCCAGACGGCGGCCATCGGGCAGAGTGAAATCCTCGGGCGGGATCAGGTCGATGATCTGCGCATCCGACAGATGCGAGACCAGAAGCCGCCCCGAGGCGGTCCACGGAATGGACACCAATTCACCGACATTCGACGAAATGCGGAATGGCCGGATGCCTTCGCGCATCATGGCGACGGTATATTTGCGCCCCTCCAGCAGGCACATCTGCGCGGTTTCGCGGGTCTCCTCGGCCAGCCGGGTCAGCATCCGGTCGCATTCGCGCATCAGATCGACCTGCTCGGCATAGGCCGTGCCTAGGAAATACAGCCTGCGGCCGAGAAACACCCGGCCTTCGTCCTGATGATAATCCAGCATGCCATGCGCCAGCAGCAGGTTGACCAACTCATAGACCGATGAGCGCGGCGCACCGATCGCCGATGCGATCTCGTTGGGGCGCATCGGCTGGCGTTTGACCCTCAGGAACTCCAAGATCTCGAAAGCGCGGTCCAGACCCCGCGTCCGGCGCGTCGCGGTCTCGGGGGCTGGTTCGGTCATGCGGTTTCTCTCTTTTCTCGGGCGCAGGGATCAGGCGCGGTCGGCGCGATAGGCCACGCAATCGACCTCGACCCGGCAATCGACCATCATGCTGGACTGGACGCAAGCACGGGCGGGCGGGTTGTCCCCAAAATATTCGGCGAAAACGCCGTTGAAGCTCCAGAAGTCGCGTGGGTCGTCCAGCCAGACGCCGATGCGCACGATATCAGCGACATCATAACCAGCCTCGTTCAGGATGGCGATCATGTTCTCGATGGCCTTGCGGCTTTCGCTGATGATGCCGCCGGTCACGATCTCGCCCTTTTCCATCGGCACCTGCCCCGAGACGTAAAGCCAGCCTGCGGCTTCGGTGGCGCGGGCAAAGGGCAGGGGCTGGCCGCCGGCACCGCGTTCCCCGGCTCCGTAACGTGTGATCGTCATGGTCTGTCTTTCTTTCTTGGTCTCAGTTGAAGCTTGAGCTTTTCAGGAATTCGGCCAGCCGCTCGGTGCGGGGCCGGGCAAACATATCGCGCGGATTGCCTTCTTCGCAGATCACGCCCTGATTCATGAAGATCACGCGGGACGAGACATCGTGGGCGAAGCGCATTTCGTGGGTGACCAGCAGCATGGTCATGCCTTCGGCAGCCAGCCCCTTGATCACCTGCAAGACCTCGCCCACCAGTTCGGGGTCAAGGGCCGACGTCACTTCGTCAAACAGCATCAGCCGGGGCGACATGGCAATGGCGCGGGCGATGGCCACACGTTGTTGCTGGCCGCCCGACAACTGGCCGGGGAAATGGTCGCGTCGTGCCGCCAGTCCCACGCGGTCCAGCCATGTCTCGGCGATGGCGCGGGCTTCGGGGCGTGACATCTTTTTGACCTTGACCAGGCCCAGCATGACATTGTCCGCCGCCGACATATGCGGGAACAGATTGAATTGCTGGAACGCCATTCCGGTCAGCGCGCGCTGGCGGGCAATGTCCTTTTCGCTTTTCCGGCGGCGGGTCGCGCCCTCGGTGTGATAGCCGATCTCCTCGCCGTCCAAACGGATGCTGCCGCCTTGGAATTCCTCAAGCATGTTGATACAGCGCAGCATGGTGGTCTTGCCCGAGCCGGACGATCCGATTATCGAGATCACCTCGCCTTCGTGGACGGCGCAGTCGACGCCCTTCAGCACCTCGTTCGTGCCATAGGTCTTTCGCAGCTTGTCGATTTCCAGAATTGTCCTGACCATGGCGGATCTCCTCAGGCGGACAGGGCGGTCTTGCGTTCGACATATCTGCCCAGACGCTCGATCGCGAAGTTGACGATGAAGTAAAGCGCCCCGGCCAGAAAATAGAACTGGAGGCTCATGAAATTGCGCGAGATGACTTCCTGTGTGCGCAACAGCAACTCGGTCACGCCGATCACGGACAAAAGCGTCGAGGCCTTGACCATCTCGGCTGCGGTATTGACCCAGGCGGGCAGGCATTGCCGCAGGGCCTGAGGCCAAAGGACCGATGTGAAGGTCTGCCCGAAGGTCAGGCCGACGGCTTTGGCGGCCTCGGTCTGGCCGCGCGGGATGGCCTGCAAGGCACCGCGCAGGATTTCCCCCACATGCGACGAACAGAAGATCGCCAGCGCCAGCACGCCCGAGGCGAAGGGCGACAGATCCACCCCGACCCCGGCCGAGATGTAATAGCTGCCCAGCACCAGAACCAACACGGGCGTGCCACGGATGATATCGGTATAGGCCCGCACCAGCAGGCGCAGCGGCGCGCGGCCATAGGCCAGCGCCAGCCCGACAAGCACGCCAAGCGCCGAGCCCGCGACGATGGCCAGCGCCGAGATCGCGACCGTGACCCCCAACCCGTGCAGAATGACGAAGCGGGCGATCCAAAGCTGGTCTAGAAAGGAATGTGACATCGGATTACCTCGGCAGGGCCAGACGACGCTCGATCAGGCGCAGGCTGATGGCGATGAGGAAACAGGTCGCGACATAAAGGCCCGAGGTGACGATCCACGTTTCGATCACGCGGAAGCTTTCCACATTGATCTTGCGCGCCGCGAAGGTCAGTTCGGGCACCGCGATGGCGGCGGCCAGCGAGGTGTCTTTGAACAGCGAAATGACGGTCGAGGACAGCGAGGGCAGCACATTGCGCAGCATCAGCGGCGCGATGATGCTTTTGCGGATCTGCATCCCGGTCAGGCCGATGGCCAGTCCCGCCTCGGTCAAGCCTTTGGGGATCGAAAGCAGGCCGGCGCGGAACACTTCGGCCAGATAGGCGCCGGAATACAAGGACAGGACCAGCACGAAACTATGGATCTTGCTCAGCCGCAGCCCCATCTGTGGCAGCGCGAAATAGGCAAACAGCACCAGCACCAGAATGGGCAGGTTGCGGATCACCGTGACATAGGCGCGCGCGGGCAGCCGGACCAGCGGGTGCTTGGCCATCAGCGCGAAGGCGGTGATCAGGCCAAGGACCGCGCCGATCAGGATCGAGACCACGGCCAGACCCAAGCTTAGCCCCAGACCGGCCAGCAAGGCGTCGAAATTGCGCCAGACCACGGCGAAATTCAGATTGTAGTCCATCGGATGGGCTTTCGGGCAAAGGGCGGGCAGGAAAGGGCGGGGCGGGATGGCCGCCCCGCCCGGCGGTCACTTGTATTCGACCGGGAAGCCGATCTGCGGCGGGGTCAGCTCTTTGCCGAACCAAGTTTTGAACGAGTTGGCATAGAAGTCGAATTCGACGCCGGTCATCGCCTCGTGCAGGGCGGTGTTGACGAAGTTCAGCCAGTCGGCATCGCCGCGCTTGACCGCGCAGGCATAGGTCTGCGGGTTCCAGCCATAGCCCGCGTCCTTATAGCGGCCCGGATTTTGCGTCATGTACCATGCCAGCGACGACTGGTCGGTCGCCACCGCATCGGCCCGGCCCGATTCCAGCGCTTGATAGATCAGATCTACCGAGTCGTATTGATCGACCGTCGCTTCGGGCAGAGCGGCATGAACCATGTCCTCGGCATAGACGTTTTGCAGCACGGCGATGGTCACGCCCGATCCTGCGGACTTCAACGCCGCGTAATCGGCATATTGGCCGTCGGCCTTCAGCATCAGGCCGACACCTTCGCGGTAATAGGGAATGGTGAAGTTGACCTGCTGGGCGCGTTCGCCGGTCACGGTCATGAACTGGCAGGTGATGTCCACCTTGTCGGTGGTGATGTTCGGGATGCGCGCGTCCGAGGACTGGTTGACATATTCGACCTTCTCGGGGTCGCCGAACAGGGCCTTGGCGATGATATGGCCCATGTCCACGTCGAAGCCCTGCAGCTTGTCGTCGGCGCTTTTGAAGTGCCAAGGCGCATTGGTGCTGCCGGTGCCGACGATCAGGTGGCCACGGGCCAGAACCTCGTCAAGCTTGCTGCCTTCGGCAAGGGCAGGGGTGGAAAGCAGCGAAGCTGCGGCAAGTGCGGCCAGGCTGGCGCGGATCGAGATGGTCATGATGGCTCCCCTTGGATGAACCGGTGAATCTTTCTGTCCGTTATATCGGACATGTGTCTGTTTTATTGGATTGACACAGAAAGCGCGCGGCGTGATATTCTGTCAAGCGCGACGTTGAAAAATTTTGATGCGTCCTAGAAAATCGCCTGCTTTTTGGGCATCGTCCTGTTCCTAACCAAAGGCTGAATGCGCATGACCGACGACCTGCTGAACAGCATCGACACGCCCGCAGTGCTGGTCGATCTGGATGTCGCCCAAAGAAACATTCAGCGATTTCAGGATTATGCACGCGCGCATGGGTTGGCGGTCCGCCCGCATATCAAGACGCACAAGCTGCCCGCCATCGCCCGGATGCAGCTTGAGGCCGGGGCCTGCGGCATCACCTGCCAAAAGGTTTCGGAGGCCGAGGCGATGATCGCGGACTGCCCCCAGATCACCGATGTGCTGATCACCTATAACATTCTGGGTGCGTCCAAGCTGACCCGTCTGCGCGCGCTGGCGCAAAAGGTCCGGCTGTCGGTGGTGGCCGACAGCAAGGCGGTGGTGCAAGGTCTGTCAGGCGCTTTTGCCGACGCGCCCGCGCCGCTGGCCGTGCTGGTCGAATGCGACACCGGCGCGCATCGCTGCGGAGTTGCTTCGCCGCAAGCGGCAGCGGATCTGGCCCAAATCATCGCCGATGCGCCGGGTCTGACCTTCGGCGGGCTGATGACCTATCCCCCGGCAGGGGGCGAAGCCGGTGTCGAAACCTTCATGACCGCAGCCAAGCACCTGATCGAAGCGTCCGGTCTGGCCGTGCCCGTCATCACGTCGGGCGGCACACCCTCGATGATGCATGCGGCCGAAGCGCCGGTGACCACGGAATACCGCCCCGGCACCTATGTCTATAACGACCGCTCGCTGGTCGCGCGCGGTGTCTGCGGCTGGGAGGATTGCGCGCTGAGCGTGGTCGCCACTGTGGTTTCCGTCCCCGCGCCCGACCGGGCGATCATCGATGCGGGATCCAAGGCGCTGACCTCGGACCTGCTGGGGTTGACGGGCTATGGCCATGTGCTGGGCCGCGACGACATCACCATCGACCAGTTGTCCGAAGAGCATGGCCGTCTGGTCAGCGCCGGTCCCATCGGTCTGGCGGTCGGCGACCGGGTGCGGATCGTCCCGAACCATGCTTGTGTCGTGACAAACATGGTCGATCAGATTCTGGCCATTGGTCAGGGACGCGCCACACCCGAAACATTCCCCGTCGCCGCGCGCGGTTGCATCCGGTGACGGACAGACTGAGGCCCGGACACAGCGATCCTGCCGTTCACCATTTCTCGATCCGGGAACTATTCGCCCCTGATGACGCTTGAGTGGCAGTGACATCGAAAGGGCACATGATAATGAGCGCGATCACCGATAAAGCCAAAGCCGCAGCCAATAAAACCGCGGGCACCGTCAAGGATGCCGTCGGCAAGGCGACCGGCAATACCGAGCTTCAGGCCGAGGGCAAGGCCCAGAAAGCCAAGGGTGCGGCACAGGACGTGTCCGGCAGCATCAAAAGCAAGCTGGGCGACAAGATCTGATCCCGGACAGACGAAGGGGCCCTGCTTGGCGGGGCCCTTTTTGCGTTCCCGGACCGGGCCCGGCTGCATCCGATCCAGGCTGTATGCCGCCGCGGAAAGCCTTATAACTGCGTGAACCCAGCCCGCGTGGAGCCGATGACCTCAGACTTGCCGGATGATCTCAAGACGTTTTGCGCCGCCTCGAATGTCGCATTGGCGATAGCCTCGCCCGATGGTGATTGTCCGCTGCTGATGGTGAATGAAAAATTCAGCGCCCTGACCGGATTTGCCAATGCCGAGGTCGTGGGGCGCAACTGCCGGTTCCTGCAACGCGACGCCGACAATGCCGAGGCCCGCGCACAGATCCATAGCTTCTTCGACACGCCCGAGCAGGCGAATGTGCGCACGGATCTGGTGAATTTCCGCAAGGACGGCACACCCTTCGTCAACCTTCTGTACATGTCGAAGCTGCGCAATCGCGACGGCAGCGTGCGGTTCTTCTTTGCCTCGCAATTCGATATCAGCCGCACGCGGGCCGACCTTCTTGCCGATTACGATGCCGCGCTTGAACATACCTTGGGCCGTCTGCGTCCGCTGATGTCCGAAACCGGAACTATCCTTGACGGATCGCTGATCACCATCGCAAACAGCGCCACGATGATCGCGCAGGCGAAACTTCTGCTGTCCACCCTGACCGAGACGCCCGATCTTGGATGACCTGACCGCAACCGACACAGCATATCCTGACGCGACCGACATGCCGACGGTGGTGGGGATCGGCGCCTCTGCCGGCGGGCTTGAGGCCCTGCGCGAAATGCTGATGGCGGCCCGCACGCCCACGGGCATGTGCTTTGTCGTCGTGCAGCATCTGGACCCGACGCATGAAAGCATGCTGGCCCAGTTGCTGGACCGTCATACCGAACTGACCGTGCTGCAAGCCGAAGGCGGCGAACAGATCGAGGCTGACAAGGTGTTCATCATCCCGCCCGGCCACGGTCTGGCCATCACCGATGGCCGGCTGGAGCTGACGGATTTCACCCAGCCGCGCGGGATGCGGCGTCCCATCGACGATTTCTTCATCTCGCTTGCGGCGGATCAGCAGCGCAAGGCGGCCTGTGTCATCCTGTCTGGCACCGGCGCGGATGGCACCACGGGCCTGCGCGCGGTCAAGGAAAACGGCGGCGTCTGCGTGGCGCAAACGCCCGAGACCGCGAAATATGACGGGATGCCCCTGTCTGCCGTGGGCACGGGCCTTGTGGATTATGTGCGCCCTCCGGCCGAGATCATGGACTGCCTCAACCGCTTCTATAATCGCAGCGGTCAGGCCGATCCCGCCGAGGCAAAGGTGGTTGCCGATCATGTGGATGAGCTGTGCAACACGCTGCGCACCGCCATCGGCCACGATTTTTCCGGCTATAAGCGCAGCACGCTGGTCCGGCGGGTGGAACGGCGCATGCATGTTCTGGGCATCGGGACCGGGCCGACCTATCTGTCGCGGCTGAAATCGGATCGCGGGGAATGCGATGCGCTGTTTCGCGATCTGCTGATCAATGTCACGCGGTTCTTTCGCGATCCCGCCGCGTTCGACGCGCTGAAGACCAAGGCGCTGATCCCGCTGCTGGATGCGCGGGAACCCGGTCAGGAGCTGCGGATCTGGGTCGCGGGATGTTCCAGCGGCGAGGAAGCCTATTCCATCGCCATGCTGCTGGCGGACCTGATGCGCCAGCGCAGGGAAAGCTTTGCCGTCCAGATCTTTGCCACCGATATCGACGAACAGATGCTGCAAACCGCGCGCGAGGGGCGTTATCCGCTGTCCTCGATCGTCGATATTCCGCAGGATCTGCGCGAACGCTATACGATCCCGCATCCCGACCATTTCACCATCACCACCGACATCCGCGACGCGATCCGGTTTTCCAGCCATAGCGTCGTCAAGGATCCGCCGTTTTCCAAGGTCGATCTGGTGTCGTGCCGCAATCTGCTGATCTATTTCGACGACGCGCTGCAAAAGGCGGTGCTGCCGCTGTTTCACTATGCGATCCGGCCGGGCGGCTTCCTGTTTCTGGGCCCGTCCGAAAGCATCGGTCGGTTCGATCAGCTGTTCCCGGCCGTGGACCAGCAGGCGCGGGTGTTTGAACGCTCTCTGGGCGCGCCGCGCTATCAAATCGATCTGCCCGGAAACTATCGCTCGACCGAGCCGCGCCGCCCCTTGCGCGACGAACCCGAACGGCGCGGGGCCGATACAGGCGACAGCCCCGCCATCCGGCGCATGATCGAACGCTATGCCCCCGCCAGCATGGTGCTGGACGGCGATGCGGGCATTCTGGCCGCCTATGGCCGGCTGGGCCCCTATTTCGATTTTCCGGTTACCCGCACCGGCGGCTTCAGCGCCATCACCCTTGCCCGGCCTGGCCTTCGCGCCGTCATCGGCCCGCTGCTGCGGCAGGCGCGGGACGGGCGGCGGCGGTCGGTGGCGCGAGATATTCAGGTGACCACCGAATTCGGCACGCAGCCCGTCAACGTCATCTGCGACCCGCTGGGCGATGGTACCACGCTGCTGGTCATCACCGAAAGCGGCGTGTTCCACCCCGAACGCACCGACGACATGGCCGAATTCCAGCAGACCGACGACAATCTGGATGCGCTGGAGGACGAGCTTCGCCTGACCCGCCACCGCCTGCGCACAGCGGTCGAGGAACTGGAGACGGCGAACGAAGAGCTGAAAAGCTCGAACGAAGAAATGATGTCGATGAACGAAGAGCTTCAATCGACGAATGAGGAACTGGCCACCGTCAACGACGAATTGAAAACCAAGGTCGATCAGCTGACGGTCGCGAATTCGGATCTGCGCAACTTCTTCGCCTCGACCGATCTGGCGGTCGTGGTGCTGGACAGCGGGCTGAACGTGCGCAGCTATACCAATGCCGCGCGGGCGATTTTCCCGTTGCAGCCGACGGATCAGGGGCGGCCTCTGGCCGATGTAAGCACCCGGCTGACCGAGACCGAATATCTGGCGGACAGTCAGGCCGTGGCCGCAGGCGGCAATGCCCGACAGCGCCGTGTCTATAGCCGCGTCGAGGATCGCACCTTCTCGCTGCGGACCTTGCCCTATCGCCTGCAGAACGGCGAGGTGGACGGGGTCACGCTGGTCTTTACCGACATCACCGACATTCTGGACATGGAGCGTGATCTGGCAGCGGCCCGCGACTGGCGCGATCTGGCGGTGAAGGCGGCCGGGATCGGCGTCTGGGAATATTTCGTGGACACGGGCCGCTGCGTGCTGGACGAGGCCGAACAGGCGCTGCTGAACAGCAGCGAAGAGGAACATATCGACGACCTGCTGGAGCGGGTGATCGTCGAGGAGGACCGGAACGAGGTGCGGCGCCTGCTGAAGCTGTCCGGCGAAAGCGGCGCGGATTTCGAGGCGAATTTCAGGGTGCATACCGCTGATGGCACGGTCCGCTGGGTCAAGGGCCTTGGCCGCGCCGTGCCCAAAAGCGATCCGGGCCGGATCGTCGGGGTTTCGGTCGATATCACGGCGGAATATGCCGTCGCGGAAACCCGCGACCTGATGGTGCGCGAGATGAACCACCGGGTGAAAAACCTGTTCGCCATCATCGGCAGCATGATCATCGGCGCGTCGCGGACACAGACCGACGTGCGCGCCTTTGCCTTGTCCATGCGCGAACGCATCACCGCGCTTGGCCGCACGCATTCGCTGGCCACCGCCGACCGCCGCGATGAGGCCATAGACCTGTCCGAGATCATCCGCACCACGATCGCCCCCTATAACGATCACGCCATGATCCTGATCGACGGCCCTGTGGTGCGGGTGCCGCCGTCGAACCTGTCGCCCTTGTCGATGATGCTGCATGAATGGGCGACGAACGCGGCCAAATACGGGGCGTTTCGCAATGCGACGGGTCGGCTGGACATCACTTGGGAAAAGATTCCCTCGGGTGTGGAACTTATCTGGCGGGAAACCTTTGAACAGACTGGCACCACGAAAGGGTCATCGGGCTTTGGCACGCGTCTGGTCGAAATGTCGGCCCAGCAGATCGGTGCACGGCTTGAGCAGTCGATAACAGGGGATCGGGTCGAACGGATCCTCACCATACCGGGCGATGTGTTTGCAGATGAATGACAGCGTATTTCTGGTCGAGGATGAGCCTCTGGTCGCCATGGAGATCCAGGACCTGATCGAAGAGGTCGGGCTGAAAGCCGATGGCCCCTATGCGACCGTTGCCCGTGCGCAGTCCGCCCTGCTGGAGAGCACCCCTTCCTGCGCCGTGCTTGACGTGCGTCTGCGCGACGGAGAGATCTTCCCGGTCGCGGATGAATTGCAGGCGCGGGGCATCCCGATCATCTTTCATTCCGGCCATGCGTCGCCACGGCAGCTTCTGGACCGCTATCCCGGCGCGACGGTCTGCGAAAAGCCCTGCTCGCCTTCCTTGCTGGTGCGGGCCATTGAACAGGCGACGAGTGCCGACCGGCAGGTCGCCTGAGCGGTCATGCGGCTGCGACCCGGCGGCTTTGCCCGCGTGCCGCTCATAATCAACATGAAAATTTCCACGACCGGGCCGCGTTGACATGACGGCGGTTCCAGCCGATTTTGCGCCCAGATCAAGGTGCCGGGGGAAACCTCGGGTAAAAGGGAATCCGGTCAGGCATCTGCCAAATCCGGAACTGCCCCCGCAACTGTAGGCGGAGAGCCTGTCTGACATGCCACTGGCGCGGATCGCGCGCCGGGAAGGCCGGACAAGGCACAGACCCGCAAGTCAGGAAACCTGCCTGTGATCGATCACCTGTTCCGGCCGCGGTGGGCGTGTCGGGGGCGGCCTTTTCCGCAAGGTGACATCGCCGCTTCGCGACCTCCGTCGCGGGCAGTCATTTGGTTTTCCGGCCTGCGCGTGCGGGCCGATCAGAAGGCATGTCAGGATGAGCCAGGACCTTGTCTATTCCATCAGCCGCATTCGGTTCGACGAAACCTATCGCCCTGCGGACCAGACCCGCGCCACGACGAATTTCGCCAATCTAGCCCGCGGCGAACAGCGGCAGGACAATCTGCGCAATGCGGTCACGATGATCGACAACCGCTTCAACGCCTTGGCGGATTGGGACAATCCGACCGGCGACCGCTATTCGGTCGAGTTGCAGATCATCTCGGCCGAAATGCGGATCGGTGACGACGCGGCCTTTCCGCTGATCGAGATTTTGCAGCCGACTGTTCTGGACCGCAAGACCGGCAGCAGGATTGCGGGCATCGTGGGAAACAACTTCTCATCCTATGTGCGGGATTATGATTTCAGCATCGTTCTGCCGCAGCACAATGCAGGGCAGGGCGGGTTCACCGCGCCCGAGGGCTTTGGCGATCTGCACGGAAACCTGTTCAAGTGCTTCCTGAATTCGGCGGCTTTTCGTGAGAATTTCCACAAGCCGCCGGTGATCTGCCTCAGCGTCTCCAGCAGCCGGACCTATCAGCGGACCGACAACCGCCATCCGGTGCTGGGGGTGGAATACCGGCAGGACGCGTTTTCCCCGACCGATCGCTATTTTGAGAAAATGGGGCTGCGGGTCCGCTATTTCATGCCCAAGGGCAGCGTGGCCCCCTTGGCCTTCTATGCCTCGGGTGACCTGCCCAACGACTATTCGGCCTTGGAGCTGATCGGAACGATCGCCACGATGGAGACGTTCCAGCGGATCTATCGCCCCGAGATCTATAACGCGAATTCTGCCGCGGGCGCGGTCTACCGGCCCAGTCTGACGCATCAGGACTATTCACCGACGCGCATCACCTATGACCGCGAAGAGCGCGGCCGGTTGGCGGTCCAGCAGGGGAAATTCGCCCAGGACCATTTCATCACCCCCTATCGCGACATTCTGGACCGCTGGTCCGCCCAATATGCCGCCTGATCCTGAACACATAAAAGGTTACGCCATGATGAACATGCTTTTGCCCACCTCGACCGCAGGCAGCCTGCCCAAACCGCTGTGGCTTGCGCAGCCCGAAACGCTGTGGTCGCCTTGGAAATTGCAGGGCGAGGAACTGATCGAAGGCAAGCAGGACGCGCTGCGCGTGGTGCTGCACGATCAGCAGCAGGCCGGTATCGACATCGTCAGCGACGGCGAACAGACGCGCCAGCATTTCGTCACCACCTTCATCGAGCATCTTGAAGGCGTCGATTTCCAGAAACGCGAAACCGTGCGCATCCGCGACCGCTATGATGCCAGCGTGCCCTCGGTCGTGGGGGCGGTGTCGCGCCCGAAACCCGTCTTCGTCGAGGATGCCCGGTTTCTGCGCGCCCAGACCGACCGCCCGATCAAATGGGCGCTGCCCGGTCCGATGACCATGATCGACACGCTGTATGACGGCCATTACAAAAGCCGCGAAAAGCTGGCTTGGGAATTCGCCAGGATCCTGAACCAAGAGTCGAAAGAGCTGGAGGCCGCAGGCGTCGATATCATCCAGTTCGACGAACCCGCCTTCAACGTCTTCTTCGATGAGGTGAATGACTGGGGGATCGCGGCGCTGGAAAAGGCGGCCGAGGGTCTGAAATGCGAAACGGCGGTCCATATCTGCTATGGCTATGGCATCAAGGCCAACACCGACTGGAAACAGAGCTTGGGCGCGGAATGGCGGCAATATGAGGAAGTGTTCCCCAAGCTGCAGAAATCCAGCATCGGCATGGTGTCGCTGGAATGTCAGCACGCGCGTGTGCCCATGGACCTGATCGAGTTGCTGCGCGGCAAGAAGGTCATGGTGGGGGCCATCGACGTGGCGACCGACGTGATCGAGACGCCCGAGGAAGTGGCCGACCTGCTGCGAAAGGCGCTGCAATTCGTCGATGCCGACAAGCTGTATCCCTGCACCAATTGCGGCATGGCGCCGCTGTCGCGCCGGGTGGCGAACGCAAAGCTGAGGGCGCTCAGCGAGGGTGCGGCATTGCTGCGCCGCGAACTGACGGCCTGACCGGGCTTTCAGATCTGCTGTCCGGAAAACGTGAAGCGCCGCAAACGCCTGAATAACCAGCAGAACCGCCGGGTTCGGGTCTTGCGGCGCAGCTTTCCGCTGGGCAGCATTTGCCAGCAGCCCTCTGTCGTGCGACAGTTTTGTAACAAAAACATGAAACGACGACGAGGCAGCGAGGCACCGGTATGAACTCAATCGCAGTCATCCTGCAACTGGCGGGCGCGGTGGCGCTGCTGCTGTTCGGCCTTGGGCTGGTGCGGGACGGGATGCTTGAGGCATTCGGGCTGCGGCTGAAGATGATCCTTGGCTTCGGCACCCGCAGCCAGCCCCGCGCCTTCGGCTCGGGGTTGCTGGCCACGCTGGGGCTGCAATCCTCGACCGCGACGGCATTGCTGACGGCCTCGTTCGTGGACCGCCAGATGATCGGCGGGCGCATGGCGCAGATCGTGCTGCTGGGCGCCAATGTCGGCACGGCGCTGACGGCGGTGCTGGTGTCGATCCAGATCGAGGCCGTGGCGCCCGCGCTGATGCTGCTGGGCTATGTGCTGCGCAAGCGGGGCAATGTGCTGGCCGCTGGCATCGGCGGTGCGCTGATCGGCGTGGGGCTGATGCTGGTGTCGCTGGCGCTGCTGGAACATGCGACGCTGCCCATGCGGGATTCGCCCCTGCTGGCCGCGTTCCTGCCGATGCTGGACAATGCATGGCCCGTGGCGCTGCTGATGGCGGCGGGGATTGCGGTGGTGTGTTCGTCCTCGCTGGCGGCGGTGCTGCTGATCGCGTCGATCCCGTTGCCGCCGGAACTGACCATGGTGCTGGTGCTGGGGGCCAATCTGGGCGGCGCGGTGTCGCCGGTGCTGGCCAGCGCCGGATTGGGCGCGGTCGCCCGGCGGGTCGCGGTCGGCAACCTTCTGGTGCGCGGCATCGGCTGTCTGGTTGCGCTGCCGCTGGTCGCGACGCTGGCGCCCCTGCTGGCCGGTCTGCCCACCCATCTGACCGGGCTGGCGGTCGAGGGGCATCTGGCCTTCAACCTTGCACTTGCCGCGCTGATCTGGCCGCTGAACGGTGCCATCGGCGCCGTCGTGGAACGCATCCTGCCCGATGATCCGCCCGTGACCACCGCCCGGCGCAACTGGCTGGATGACACCGTGCTGGACGCCCCGCTTCTGGCGCTCAGCGGGGCCAGCCGCGAGGTGCTGGCCATCGGCGACAAGGTGGAACGCATGCTGTCGCAGACCCGCACCGCCTTTGCCAGGGACGATACCAGCCCGCTTGCCGAGGTGGCCGAGATCGAGGATCAGATCGACACCCGCCAGCAAGAGGTGAAGAATTACCTGTCGCGGCTGACCGGCGATGCCTCGGAGGACGACCGCCGCCGCGCCATCGACATTCTGGATTACGTCATCAATCTGGAACATATCGGCGACATCATCGACAAGGGCCTTGGCCCGGAAGTGCGCAAGAAGATCGGCCTTGGCCTGCGCTTTTCGGACGAAGGCTATCAGGAACTGGAACGCCTGTTTCTGGTCACGCAAGAGGCGCTGCGCATGGCGCAGACCGTTTTCATGACCCGCGATCACGACATGGCGCGTCGGCTGATGGAGCTGAAGATCGAGATCCGCAAGCTGGAGCGTCAATCCGCCCAGCGTCACCTGATCCGCCTGCGCGAGGGTCAGACCGAAAGCCGCGAAACCTCGTCGTTGCATCTGGACATCCTGCGCGATCTGAAACGGATCAATGCCCATGCCGTCTCGGTCGCCCATCCCATTCTGGATGAACAGGGGCTGCTGGTCGAAAGCCGCCTGCGTGCCGCGCCTCGGGCCGCGCACAAGGAATAATCCCAGACAATCCGGCCCGGCCCGGGCGGCGGTCGCGCCTGCCGGGTGACCTGGACTGTCAGGCGGCGGCTGTTTTGCAGCGCGCGCCTGTCGCGGTCGCATCACTGCTCCAAAAAGGTGCATGGCCGCCCGAATGCCGCGCGATTCAGATGCGTGCCCATGAATTTTCATGGCGCGATCCGATTTCCTTACCCGAATCCGGGGCTGCATATATTCTGCGTATACTTTCACGCCGAATGGCAGCCCGCGGCAATGACCGCCTCCCCAACAGAGAGGATCTTCCCGAATGTTTCTGTCGAAACTCAGCCGGCCGATGCTCGCATCGGCGCTTTGCGGCGGCCTTGCCGTGTCGGCCGCGCAGGCCGAAGACGTGCAAATCCGCGCGCTTGGCTATACCTCGAACCTGTATCTGTGGAAGATGGAGGAGGCCTTCTACAAAGGCCCCTTCAAGGAAGCGGCGGGGGATCTGGTCTCGATCGAGGCGGTCCCGCATGACATCGCGGGCATCAAGGGCCCCGAGGTCCTGTCGATGCTGCAGGACGGCACGCTGCAACTGGCGGTGCAGAACATCAGCTATATGGCGGGCGAAGATCCCCGGTTCGAGGCGCTGGATCTGTCCGGCGTCACCCTGACCAATGCCGATGCGAAAAAGGCCACCGACGCCTATCGCCCGGTGCTGGCCAAGGTGCTGGAGGAGAAGTTCAACACCCATCTGCTGGGTCTTGCGCCGCTGCCAAGTCAGGTCTTCTGGTGCCGCGATGAGATCGACGGCCTTGCCGATCTGTCGGGCAAAAAGATCCGCGTCTTCAACGCTACCCTGTCCGATTTCGTCGGCGCGCTTGGCGGCACCACCGTCACCATGCCCTTTGTCGATGTGATCCCGGCGCTGCAACGCGGTGTCGCGGATTGCGCGGTCACCGGCACGTCCTCGGGCAATACCGCGCGCTGGTTCGAGGTGACGAAATCCATCTATCCGATGAATGTCGGCTGGTCGACGCTGTTCTGGGCCGCCAACAAGGACGCATGGGACAGCTGGCCGCCCGAGGTGCAGGCGCTGCTGACCGAACAATATGCCAAGCTGGAAGCCGAGGCATGGCAGGCGCAGATCGAACAGGACACCGATGCGCTGGCCTGTTCGACGGGCGGCGAATGCAAGATGGGTCTGCCCGCCTCGATCAAGCTGGTGGAACTGACCGATGCCGACCGCGCCAAAAGCGCCGAGATCGTGCAATCCGCCGTGCTGCCGAACTGGGCCAAGCGCTGCGGCGCGGAATGCACGCAGGAATGGAATGACACGGTCGGCAAGGCCATCGGCATTCAGGCGCCGCTGCCATGATCATGCGCGGTCTGGACAGGCTGCTTGCCTGCCTGCGGCTGATCTCGGCGGGGGGTGTCTGGGTCTGCGGCGGGCTTCTGACCTGCTTTTGTCTGGCGGTTGGCGTCGAGGTGCTGATGCGCCGCTTCGCCGGCCACAGCTTCGGCGGGCTGGATGAACTGGGCGGCTATATGCTGGCCTTTATCGGGGCGGTGGCCTTTACCGAAACGCTGCTGAACCGCGGGCATATCCGCATCGACCTGCTTCAGGCGCGGCTGCCGCGCTGGGGGCAGGCGGTTCTGGATCTGGTGGCGCTGGCGGCGATGATCGGCTTTTTCGGGCTGCTGCTGAAATTCGCCGCGGCATTGCTGATGCGCAGCGCGACGATGGGCACGAAATCCGTCACGCCGCTGGCCGTGGTGCAATGGGTGCCTCAGGCCTTCTGGGTGGCGGGGCTTGCGCTGTTCGTCGCCACGGCGGTCGTGCTGTTTCTGCGCGCCGCCATCGCGCTGGCCATGGGCGACATCGCCACCGCGCAGGCGCTGATCGGCGCGCGCAGCGCCGATGACGAACTGGCCGAGGAACTGGAACTGAACGAAATCGCCGCAGGGGAGAGCCGCGCATGATCGTCGCCACGCTGATTTCGCTGTTCGGGCTGTTGCTGCTGTCGGTCCCGGTCGCTGTGGTGATGGGGCTGACCGGAGTGATCCTGTCGGGCATGTATTCCTTTATCCCCGCCACGCGCGGCGTCGCCACCATCGGCTGGCAGTCGATGAACGACGCCGTGCTGGTCGCCGTGCCGCTGTTCGTGCTGATGGGAGAGATCCTTTTGCGCTCGGGCGTGGCGTCGCGGATGTATGGCGCGCTGTCGGGCTGGCTGGTCTGGCTGCCGGGCGGGCTGATGCACGCCAATATCGCCACCTCGACGATGTTTGCCGCGACCTCGGGCAGTTCGGTCGCGACGGCGGCCACGGTCGGCACCACGGCAATCCCGGAAATCCGGCGCCATGGCTATCACGAGCCGCTGTTTCTGGGCTCGATCGCCGCCTCTGGCACGCTGGGCATCCTGATCCCGCCGTCGATCAACCTGATCCTTTACGGGGCGATGACCAATACCTCGATCCCGGGGCTGTATCTTGCGGGCATCATTCCGGGTCTTGGGCTTGCGGTGCTGTTTTCGGTCACGGTCTGGCTTAGTTGCAAGCTGCGTCCCGAATGGGGCGGGCGTCGGATCGAGGTCAGCTGGCGCGAGCGGCTGAGCGGGTTGCCGCATCTGATCCCGCCGCTGTTCATCTTCATGCTGGTCGTGGGATCTATCTATGCCGGCTGGGCCACCCCGACCGAGGCCGCGGCGCTTGGCGTGCTGGGCGCGCTGTTCGTGGCGGCGCTGGGGCGCAGCCTGACAAAGGCGATGCTGCGGGCGGCCTTTGCGGGCACGATCCGCACGACGGGCATGTTGATGGCCATCACCACGGCGGCCTATTTCCTGAACTTCGTCTTTGGCAATATCGGCCTGACCACCAGTGTCGCCAATTTCTTCAGCGACCTGAACCTTGGGGCCACCGGCACGCTGCTGGTCATCATCGCTCTGTATCTGGTGCTGGGCCTGTTCATGGAAACCCTATCGCTGATGGTCGCGACCGTGCCGATCTTCACGCCGATCCTTGTGGGGCTGGGCTATGATCCGGTCTGGTTCGGCATCCTTGTCATCCTGCTGATCGAAACCGCGATGATCACGCCTCCGGTCGGGGTGAACCTTTTCGTGGTGCAGGGCGTGCGCGGGCGCGGATCGCTGAGCGATGTGGTGCGGGGCGTCTTGCCATTTCTGGGCACTCTGCTGCTGGCCATCGTGCTGATCGTGCTGTTCCCGCAGATCGCGCTGATGCTGCCGAACTGGATGCAGCATTGACCGAGACGGCGATCATCCTTGTTCGGGCGCTCAGCTGCGGGGCGGTGGTCTGGATCATGATCCGGGCGGTCGAGGATGCCCCGCCGCCCTTGGCCGCATGGATCATCGCCCTGCCGCTGACCATGGCGGCCGGACTGCTGGCGGTGGCGGGGACGCAAGGCGATGCCTTTGTGCAGCGTGCCGCCGTCAGCGCCTGCATGTCCTTTCCGGCGATGCTGACCTTCATGATGCTGGCGGCACGGCTGTTCGACCGACTGCCTGCGCTGCCATTGCTGGCCGTCAGCCTGTCGGGCTGGCTGGCCGCGATTTCGGCCATCACCGCGACCGGACCATGGAGCCTGACGACCTGCCTGATCGTCGCCGTCGCGGCCTTTGCCCTGTCGCATCTGATCCTGCCGTTCCGGCTGGCCTTCACGGCCCGCGTCATCTCGCCCACGCAGCGCCGGGCGCTGATCCCGGCCGCGCAGGCGGTGGTCATGGTGCTGGTGCTGTCCACGCTGTCAGGCCGGATCGGTCCGGTCTTCAGCGGCTGGATCGCCGCCGCGCCGATGGCGATGACCTTTGTCACGCTGGGGCTGAAACGCGCCGGCAGCCGCAACGCGCAATCGACCTTTCAATCGGCGCGGCTGGGGATACCCGCCCTGTTTGCCTATCTCGCGTCGGTGATCCTGCTGACGCCGCATCTGGGGGGCATGACCGCCACCCTTGCCGCCGTCCTGCCCTCGCTTGGCCTCTCGGCCCTTGTCGTGGCCGGACGGCTGACCCTGACCCCAAAGGAGATCGCCCCATGAGCGCATCCGCCGCCCGCGCCCCCGCGCATGACACCAGCAGCGGGATCGCCGATCCCATCGCCTTTCAGCTGTTTCGCCACGCCATCACCGGCGTCGCCAATGAAATGGCGCTGACGATTTTCCGCACCGCCTATTCCGGCGTGCTGAAGAACATCATGGATTACTCGACCGCCATCTGCGACCGCGAGGGGCGGCTGGCGGCGCAGGGCCTGTCGCTGCCCGGCCACCTGTGTTCGATCCCTGTGGCGCTGAAGGCGTCCATCGCCGCGATCAAGGAGCCGATCGAAGAGGGCGACATTCTGGTCATGAACGACCCCTATTCCGGCGGGATGCACCTGCCCGATATCTTCACCTTCAAGCCGGTCTTCGTCGAAGGCGAAATCGTCGCATGGGCCTGCGCCGTTTGCCACCACACCGATGTCGGCGGCCGGGTCGCGGGCTCGAACGCTTCGGACAGCACCGAGATCTATCAGGAAGGCATCCGCATCCCGCCCTTGAAACTGCATCGCAAGGGGGTGGTCGATGAAACCTTCATGGCGATGATGCGCTCGAACGTGCGGATGCCGGAACGCTTTGACGGCGACCTGCGCGGCCAGATCGCCGCCTGCCGCATCGCCGAGCAGGGCATTCAGGCGCTGGCGCTGTCGCGGGGCCGCGATACCTTTGTCGCGCTTGTGGACGGGTTGCTGGATTATTCCGAAATCCTGACGCGCGAGGCGATCAAGGGCCTGCCGGATGGCGAGGTGACCTTTACCGATTACATCGACGATGATGGCATCGACGTGGGCCAGCCGATCAAGCTGGTCTGCACGGTCCGCAAGTCGGGCGACCGGCTGGTCGTGGACTGGACCGGCACCGCGCCGCAGGTCAAGGGTGCGATCAACAACACGTTTTCCTATACCGCTGCGGCATCCTATACCGCCGTCAAGACGGTTCTGGCCGATGGCGCGCCCAACAATGACGGCGTGTTCCGCGCGGTCGAGGTCATCGCCCCTGCGGGCACCATCGCCAATGCCGTGATGCCCGCCGCCTGTGCCGCGCGCGGCCTGACCGGGTTCCGCATGGCCGATTGCGCCTTCGGTGCGATGGCGAAACTGGCGCCGGGCCGGGTCTTTGCCTGCGGCGATGGCGGCAATACCAATGTCTCGATCGGCGGCTGGACGGCGGACCGCAAGCCCTACATCTTCGTGGATTTCTTTTCCGCCGCCTGGGGCGCGCGGCCTTGGGCCGACGGGCATGAGGGCAACACCACCATGTTCGCCAACATGGCCAGCTATTCCACCGAAACCGTCGAAGGCGAAAACGCCATCGTCATCACCGTCAACGAATTCGCCGATGACAGCGCCGGTCCCGGCAAGTATCGCGGCGGCACCGCCATGCGCCGCGATTACATGCTGACCGAGGACGAGGCCGTGCTGTCCGTCCGCGCCGACCGTCAGTCGCATCGCCCTTACGGCCTTGCGGGCGGGCATGACGGCGCGCCGGGCGTGTCGCTGATGAATGGCGCGCCGCTGTCGTCGAAATTCACCATGACCATGCGCAAGGGCGACATCCTCAGCCATACGCTGCCTTCGGGCGGCGGATATGGCGACCCGCTGGAGCGTGACCCCGCCGCCGTGGCCGAGGACTGGCTGGACGATTATGTGTCGACCGCCACCGCCCGCGACATCTATGGCGTGATCCTGACGGCCGACGGCGCCGTCGATCCCGCCGCCACCACGACCCGCCGCGACGAACTGCGCAAGGAGGCGACGAAATGACCAGCCAAGTGACCAAAGCCCGCCTTGCCATCGACATCGGCGGCACCTTCACCGATTTCATCCTGCAAGACGCGACCGGCGATCTGCACACGTTCAAGACGCTGACCACGCATGACGACTATACCGTGGCGATCGGCGAAGGCATCGACCGCCTGCTGGAGCGCACCGGCATCACCGCCGGTGAAATCGGGCAGGTGCTGCACGCGACGACGCTGGGCTCGAACACGCTGCTGGAACGGTCGGGGGCCAGGACCGGGCTTATCACCACCAAGGGCTTTCGCGACGTGCTGGAGATCCGGGATCTGCGGATGCCGCGCCTGTATGACCAGACATGGGAAAAGCCCAAGGCGCTAGTGCGCCGCCGCTATCGCCGCGTGGTCGAGGGCCGCATTCTTGCCGATGGCTCGGAGATGACTCCGCTGGACGAAAGCGCGGTGCGCGATGCGGTCCGGATGCTGCGCGCCGAAGGCATCACCTCGGTCGCGGTCTGCCTGATCAACGCCCATGCCAACCCCGCGCATGAGATCCGCGTGGCCCAGATCCTGCGCGAGATCTGGCCCGAGGTGCATCTGTCGCTGTCCCATGAACTGCTGCCCGAAGAGGGCGAATATCCCCGCACCTCGACCACGGTCATCAACGCCTATGTCCAGCCGGTCATCAAGGAGTATGTCGCGCGTCTGCTGGCGATGATGCAGGGGCGCAAGATTGCCGCGCCGCTGTTCTTCATGCAGTCGAATGGCGGCCTGACCCCCGCCCGCGTTGCCGCCGAACAGCCGATCCACATCATCGAAAGCGGTCCGGCGGCGGGGGTTGTCGGCGCCTCGATCATCGGCACGCAGACCGGTTCGCCCACCGTCATCACGCTGGATATCGGCGGCACCACCGCCAAGGCCGCGCTGGTGGAAAACGGCACGCCCGGCAAGGCCACCGAATTTCAGGTCGGCGGCCACGTCCTGCAGGTCGAGCGCCTGCTGTCGGGCGGCGGCTTCACCCTGCGCGTTCCCGCCATCGATCTGGCCGAGGTCGGCGCGGGCGGCGGCTCGATCATCGCGCTGGATGCGGCGGGCGTGCCGCAGGTCGGCCCGCGCTCGGCAGGCTCGAACCCCGGCCCGGCCTGCTATGGGCGCGGCGGCACGGAACTGACCGTCACCGATTGCAACCTGACGCTGGGCTATCTGAACGAGAACTCGATCGCGGGCGGCGAGATGGTGCTGTCGCGCGATGCGGCGGTCAAGGTCGCCAAACAGCAGCTGGCCGATCCCATCGGCCTGCCGGTGGAAAAGGCCGTGCATGGGGTCTTTACCCTGTCCTGCGTCACGATGATTCAGGCGATCCGCGCCGTGACGACCGAACGCGGGCAGGATCCCCGCGATTTCGCGGTCTTTGCCTTTGGCGGCAATGGCCCGTTATTCGCGGCGGGCATCGCCCAGACGCTGGGTTGCCCCAAGGTGATCGTGCCGCCGGCTCCGGGGGTGTTTTCGGCGCTTGGCCTGCTTTGCGCCGAGGTCGAGATCCACAAATCCCGCAGCTTCCGCGCGACGGTCAGCCCGCAGACTGTGGCCGAAGCCCAGACCATGCTGGCCGATATGGCGGAACTGGCCAAGGCCGAGGCCGCGCAGCCGGGGGGCCGTGTCAGCGTCACCGCGCGGATGCGCTATGCCGGCCAGTCCTCGGATCTGCAGGTGGTGCTGGGTGCGCCCGACACGCTAAACGCCGATGCCGTCCGCGCGGCCTTTGTCGCCGAACATGACCGGGTGTTCAAATTCACCGCCCCCGAGGGCGAGCCGGTCCGCTTCACCGCCATCGAGGTCGCCTATGCCATCCCGGTGGGCCAGCTTGACCTGTCCCGCCGCCGCCTGCCGACCGAAGGCCATGCGACGACCCAGCGGGCATGGTTCGGCGATCATGGCTGGCTGGACGCGCCGGTGATCCCGCGCACGGCGCTGCGGCAGGCCGAAGGGCCTTGCATCGTGACCGATCCTGATGCAACGACCTTGGTGCCGCCCGGCGCCAGCGCGGTGCTGACCCCGCTTGGCGGTATCGAGATCACCTTGCCGCAACCCGCAGTGAAAGGCGCCTTGCGCCATGTCGAACCCGCCTGACCCTTGGGCCTGTCCGGGCGATCCGCCCTGTCCCGCCGGCTTTGCTGCCGCCCGTCCTGACGCGGGCCTGCGCGCCTGCGCAGGCGACACCGCCGCTTGGGGACGGGCTGGCTGATGGAGTCCGCGCAGATCTCTCAGGTCGAGGCGGCGGTGGCGCTGCTGCGCGACCGGATCATGGATCTGACGCTGGAACCCGGCAGCCGGATCGACGAACGGCTGCTGACCGACCGCTTCAATCTCGGCCGCACCCCCGCGCGCGAAGCGATGAACCGGCTGTCGGCCGAGGGCTTCGTCGAGCTGCGCCCGAACCGCGAAGGCGCCTTCGTCGCCCCGCTGGGGTTTGGCGATTTCGCCCAGCTGATCGAGGCGCATCAGTTCTGCGAGGCGATGCTGGGCCATCGCCTTGCGCTGGATCACCCCGGCCTGCTGGACGATCTGCACGCCATTCAGGACAGCTATGTCGAGGCGGTGACGGCCCGCGATTTCCTGCGCATCACCCATATCAACATCGCCTTTCACATGCGGCTTTACGCGACGCTGGACAACGCCTTCATCGAAACCTTCGCGCTGAAGATCCACCGCCATGTCGCCCGCGTCCTGAACTATACCTATCAGAACGAACTGCCCGAGCTTGCGCATCAGGATGAACAGTTCCGCCTGAATCTGGGCCAGCATGTCGATATCCTGACAACCGTTGCCGACAAGGACCGGGCGCGGCTGTCCACGCTGCTGCTGGAACATGCGCGCTATGTGCAGATCCGGCTCACGCATCTGCTGCAGCGGCGCGGGTTGCCGTCCGGCACATGGCTTGATCTTGGCCCAGGCGGTTAGAAACGGGCAGGGGATGTCGGGGCTGACGCGTCATCCCCGGCGCTGGAGCAGTGCGTCATCCCCGCCAGTTGGAGCCGGGCCAAGCTAGCCATCAGAGAATTTTCTTCTATGAGACGCCGATCAGTCAGGGTAAATTAAGTCTAATAAACCTGAGCCTGTATCAATGAAACCTGCCCGTTTTTTGGCCCGATTTTCCGGGCGTTACGATTATTTTGTATCAGATTTATTATTTAATCCATAAGGCTGGAAACCGCATTGACTTGCATCGCCCGGCTTGGTTAATGCGACTTAGTTACTGGATGATCAGCCAAGGCAGCCATACGGCATTCCTGTGTTTGGTCCTTTGTTGTCGCAGCGACAAGCCCCCGCTGCTGCTTTTAACGATATGAGCATTTTTCTTGGGCATGACGCCCTCGCGTGGTGCCGCAAGGTGCCATCTGAAAGAAAGATATCCCGCGATGAGTCGCACCGTCACGAAGGCCATTTTCCCTGTAGCAGGTCTTGGCACGCGCTTTCTGCCCGCCACGAAAAGCATCCCGAAAGAGATCATGACGCTGGTGGACCGGCCGTTGATCCAATACGCCATCGATGAGGCGCGGGCAGCGGGGATCGAGGAGTTCATCTTCGTGACCTCTCGGGGCAAAGGCGCGCTCGAGGATTATTTCGATCACGCGCATGAACTGGAATCCAGCCTGAAGAAATCCGGCAAAAACGACCTGCTGGACATTCTGCGCGAGACGAATATGGACAGCGGCGCCATCGCCTATGTGCGCCAGCACAAGGCGCTGGGTCTGGGCCACGCGGTCTGGTGCGCGCGTCGCCTGCTGCAGGACGAGCCTGTGGCCGTGGTGCTGACCGATGACGTGATCATGGGTGAGCCGCCCTGCCTTCAGCAGATGATCGAGGCCTATCAGGAAACCGGCGGCACCATGGTCGCGACCATGGAAGTGCCGACGGAAAAGACGAAATCCTATGGCGTTCTGGACGTGGCCGAGGATATGGGCGCCATCGTCCGCGCCCGTGGCATGGTGGAAAAACCCAAGGAAAACCCGCCCTCGAACCTTGCCGTGATCGGTCGCTACATCCTGGCGCCGACGGTGATGGAGAACCTGAACAAGCTCAAGCAGGGCGCGGGCGGGGAAATCCAGCTGACCGACGCCATCGCCGATGAGATCGAGGCCGGGCGCGACGTGTTCGGCCTGCGCTTCCGCGGCCAGCGCTTCGATTGCGGGTCCAAGGCGGGCTTCCTGCAGGCGACCGTGGCCTTCGGTCTGGCCCGCGATGAGCTGAAGGACGAATTCGGCGATTACCTGGCCGATGTGATGTCGATGCGCAAGGCTGCCGAGTAAATGACAACGGTTCTGGTGACAGGCGGCGCGGGCTATATCGGCTCGCACGCCTGCAAGGCATTGCGCGAGGCGGGGTTTTCGGCTTCAGGGAACAATTGCTTCATTCCTCTGCGCGATTATCGAGGGATTGCTATCGAATAACAATCTGGCGGTTTGTCCAAGAATATAAAACGCGGGCGATTATGATAATTCGCCCGGCATTATCCTGATATGTAGAGAAATGAATATGTCAACGCTCATCGTCGATGCGCGCGTGGAAGATATTGCCCGCCGCCTTCTGCCCGAAAGTGTCGAGATAAAGCTTTTTGATGTCGTCACCCGTAAATTCGCCGATGGTCCCGTGGTCAACGGTGCCGTCATTGGTGCCGTTGCCGCATTGGATGAAAAAAAATCGATCAAGGCGGCTTTGGCAAAGGGGCCGTTTGCCAAGGTCGATATTTTTGAAATCAACCCTGACGAGCCGAAAGCCTTTTCGCAGACGATCATCCAGCTTTTGCTGGGCGAACTGAGCACAGCGCGGCGCGATATCGGCGAGGCGCGGCTGGCTGCGGCGCAGCTGCGCTCGGAAAGTCTGGGCACGAAAGCGCGCCTGCGCGAGATTGAAAACCTGCTTTACGGGCTGGGCAATCCGCAAGTGTCGAATGCGCTGGCATGGCAACCCTCGGGGCGCGCGCTGGAACTGGCGGCCCCAGACCATGCCATGCAATTTCTGCCGATCGACGCCGTGGGTCTGAGCGCGGTCGATCTGTGGTTTCCCGAACGCGTCATGCCGGTGATCGCCGATCTTTCGGTGGCGCTGGTCGATGCGGCGGACCGCGTCTATCCGCTGAACGTCGTCGCACCCGAACTGGGGTTTGAGACCGGCTGGCTGCGGTTTTCCCTGCCCAGCCCCGTCGAGGGCATCGGGCGGAATGGACGCCTGCGCATCGAAGTTCAGGGCGACACGCGGATCGCGCTGGGGCTGGCCTTGCCGGTTCCCGATCCGCGCTTTCAGGTCAGTGGCCCGAACGGTCCGGCTGCCGAAGAAACGCTGGCTTTGCGGGTCTGGCGGTCGCTGGGCGGGGTGCGCCTGCCGCCATGTACGCCTGCCTTGTCGGGCAGCCGTGCCGTCAGCATTGCCACCACGCGCTTCGTTACCCCGCAGGCGCTGCCCAGACCCGAGATCTTTTCGCTGCCGATGACGGCAGCCGATCACGTCTCGACGGCGCTTTGGGAAAACGAGAACGCCATTCTGGTGCATCCGTCGCGCAGCGGCCCGGTTTGCGCGGTGATCCGCGATGTCGATCTGGCGGGGCTGTCGCATATCTCGGCGCTGGTGACGGTGGGACATGCCCGCGCGCCCAGCCTGAACTTCGCAATCGGCGTCGCGCCGCATGGCAAGGTCGATGAGGACGGCTTCTGGCAGCGCCGCATCGGCCCGTGGGTGTCGGGTCTGCCCGCGCAGGGCTGGGCGCAGGCGCATTGCATCCCCGTCGATCCGATCCTTGGCCGGGCGGACCTGCTTTTGGCGGTGTCGCTGGCGACCGATGTGCCCAACGATCTGAGCTGGGGCCTGTTTCGCGGCTTTCGCATTTCCTGCGACGACATTCAGGGGCGTGCGGCATGACCGACCCGAAGGTGACGCCGATGAAACCCCGGGCCAAATTCGCCCGCGCCATAACCGTGATCGTGCCGATCAAGGGTCATCCGGTGCTGATCGACGACGCCATCGCCTCGGTTCAGCGCGAGATCGAGGCGGGCACGGTCCAGCGGCTGATCGCCGTCAACGACGGTTGCGAATATGCCGAGACGCTGGAAAGCCTTGCGGCATGGCAGGCGCTGATGGGCGACCGGATGCGCGTGCTGCATTGCCGCAACGCGGGCCTTAGCGCGGCGCGCAACCGGGGCATCGAGCTGGCTGTGCAGACCGATCCGGGGCTTGAGGCGATCTTTCTGCTGGATGCCGACAATATGCTGGTCGAGGGCGCGGGCGGCAGAATGCGCGCTTTGCTGGAGCGCCACCCGCAGGCCGACTGGTTTTATCCCGATTTCGATTTCTTCGGGCAGAACGGGCATTACATCACCGAACGCAGCTATGACCTGCTGTTTCACGCCCAGATCAACCTTTGCGAGGCGGGCAGCCTGATCCGCAGGCGCGTTCTGGATCAGGGCATCCGCTTCGACGAAAACATGAAGCGCGGCTATGAGGACTGGGACTTCTGGCTTTCGGCGGCGAAGGCGGGCTTTCGGGGACATTCGGCGGCCCAGCCGCTGCTGCTTTATCGCAAGCGTCCGGCCAGCATGCTCAGCAATTCGCACGATGCCGATGCCGAACTGCGCCGCTATCTGAAGCAAAAGCACGCCTGGCTGTTCAATACGCCCAAACTGCTGGCGCTGGAGGCCGCGCGCTTCCCCCGCTTTGCGGTGATCGAGGGCACGGGCCCCACCGCCCGCCTGATGACCGATCCTGCGCAGTCCCGCGATGTGACGCTGGAAGAGCTGGAGCGGCAGATCATGGCGCATCTGGCCGAACCCTTTGCCAATCACGCGCCGCAATATCTGGTGTTTCTGCGCGAAGGTGTCTCGGCCCGGCTGATCGAACATCGGCTGATCCACAATTTCTTCTGGACGGCGGAACGCCGCTGGACCCGCGCCGAACATCGCCCGGATTTCGATCTGTTCTTCCTTGACCGCTCGGTCCAGGGGCATCGCATCTGCAATGATCGTGGCAATCCGGCGCATATGGCGGACGGCGTCATCATCGACCTGCGCGCCTTGCATGATCTGATCTCCGGCCAACCCGAGGATCGTCTGCGCCAGATTGACCACGCGCCCTCCGGGTTCAACATCAGCAGCTGGTCTTTGTCGCCTGAACAGATGACGCCGCTGGACAGCAGCAGAACCGCCAGCGCGCCCGAATTGCTGCGCAGCTTTGTTCTGACGCTCAGCCGCAGCCGCTTTCGTTCGGCGCTGGCGCAAAGCTGGGAATGGCGTGAACAGGGCGGGGCCATCGACCGCGCCACCGCGAACCGCATTCCGCGCAGCGTCGTGGATGGCGGCGTGGTCTTTCCGCTGCTGAAGCAGGCGGGGCGGCGCGATATCGGTTTCGTCGTGCCGATCTTCGATTTCGGCGGGGTCGAAAAGGTCGTGGCCTCGATGGCGCGCGAATTCGCGGAGCATGGCTGGCGCTGCCATTTGTTCGTGGCCTCGGACCGCCCGATCCATCCGGATGGCTGGGCGCTGCAGGCCTTTGCCTCGGTCAACTGGCTGTCCGATCCCAGCGCGCTGGACTGGACCGGGACCGAGTTTCTGGGCACGGCGGAACCCAGTTGGGGCAACTGGCACGAAAAGGCCGACCTGATCGGCTTGCTTTCGGGCATGGATGTCGTGGTCAACGCGCATTCGGGGGCATTGCACAAGGTTGCCGACCACCTGCGCCGTCTTGGCGTCATGATGATCGACCATGAACATCTGCTGGAACGGTCGACCTATGGCCGCAACTATGGGCCGCCCAAGCTGGCTCTGGCTTATGAATACGCCTATGACCTGATCCTGACCTGTTCCGAGGCGCTGCGCCGCTGGATGCACAGCCACGGCACGCCGCGCGAAAAGCTGATGGCGGTGGTCAACGCGCCGGGATACCCGCTACCGCATGGCGCGCGCGAACGCATCGCAGCGCGTCCCCCGCGCGAACCCGGCCAGCCGTTGCGCGTGCTGTTCATGGGCAGGTTGGACCCGCAGAAAGGCGTCCACCGGCTGTCCGCCATCTTCCACAGCCTTGCGCTTTCCGCGCCGCAGATCGAGCTGACCATTGCAGGCGGTTCTGTCGTCGATCCGCATCAGGTGGATTTCACCTTTCCGCGCGGCACCCGGATGCTTGGCCCCGTGCGCGGTGCCGAGGCGCTGACGGACCTGCTTCTGAACACCGATATCATGCTGCTGCCGTCGCATTACGAAGGGCTGCCGCTTTCCGTGCTTGAGGCGCAGCGCTGCGGCGTCGTCGTCATCGCGACCGATGTGGGCGCCATGGACGAGGCGATCCAGAACGGCACCACCGGCTTCATCCTGCCCGAGGCGGGCTGCGAGGCTGCGTTCGTGACACAGATCCTTGCGCTTGAGGCCGATCGCGCCCTGCTGGCTCAGGTCTCGCGCGATGCCGACCGGATGGCGCGGGACTGGTCCTTGGCCACCCAGCCTCTGCTGGTCTGGCTGAACAGAAGGGAGAGCGGCGCAAACGCCGCCTTGGATGAGGGAGCGGAAGATCTGGACATGTATAGGAGTATGAAATGACGACTATTTTCGACGCTGCCATGCGCAATTTCCGTGCGGCTGCGGATATTCTGGAAGCGTTGCAGGCCACGCGGCTGGACATGGTGGCCGAGGCCCGCAGCGGTCTGGTCGGTCGTCCGCGCCTTGGACTGGCGGGGGGCTATAACAATGTCACCCCGAATGTGGGCGTCTGCCTGCCGACCAGCGCGCGCGCGGAATTCCTGATGGCGGAAAACGCGAGCGGTGTAGAGCTGCGTTGCACGGGGGCTGACTGGATGACGCTGGAAGGCACGCTGCCCGCCGAGGCCCCCATGACGCAATGCTATCTGGAAATGCAGGTCAGCGCCGAACGCCCGGTCGTGGCGGATGTGTTCCTGCGCGAGTTTCTGGAGGACGGCTCGGTCCGCGATGCCGGTCACCGCGAATGTCAGATGACCGTGGGGGCCGTGACCGTGTGCATGCTGAACCTGCCCGAAGCCTCGGATGACACCGTGGGCCGGCGCGTCATCGTGCATCTGCGTCAGCCCGCGCCCCGGATGATCCTTGACCGTCTTGCGGTCACGCTGGCCTGAGCCGCAGCCATGCGCGCAGCAAGCAACAGCCTCGGCAATACAAGGGATCAGGCGGCATGATGATGAACCTCGACTTCTGTTTCATGGACGATGCGCGGATTGTGGCGGTCGCGGGCTGGACCACCAGCGCGCGCCCCGATCTGCGGCTGCATGTCGATGACGAGGTGCTGATGCCCGTCCTGATCGCCCGGCATGTCCGGCGCGATCTGCGCAGTTCCGAGCCCTTGGGGGCCATTGCGCTGTTCGATCTGGCCGCGCTTGGCGATACCTTCGACGCAGGTTCCGCGACCGTTCACCTTGCCGAGGGGCAGGATTTCATCGAAATCCGCACCCCCCGCCTGTCCGAGGATGCCGCGCGTCTGATCCAGATCGGGGTGGATGAGGTGTTCTTTGCCGTGCTGCGCCTGATTGCCACGCGCCATCTGGTGCTTGCCGATGACAGCACCGGGCGGGATATCTCTGCCCGGCTGCGCCTTTCGCCCTCGGCCGGGTCTGAAACGGAAAACCACATCCTTGCCATTGACCGCTGTCATGCCAGCACGACCGGGCAGGGGGCGGTGATCGGTTGGTATATGCCCGCAGGCCACGCCCCCGACGCGCTGTGCGCGCTGGCCCTGGCCGATGACATGGTGGTGCCCGTCGACCTGTTTCCCGGCGTGATGACGCGCGCCGATCTGGCGCCCTATGCGCCGCGCTATCGCTTCACGGGCCGCGACGGCTATGGCGGCGGCTGGCGTTTTCCTGCCGCGCCCACGGGGCCGGTCCGGGTTCTGCTGATGGTGCCGGGCGAATATGTCCTGCCCGGCATCTTTGCCACGGCTCATCCGACCGGGGCCGCAGATCTGGCGCAGCAGGTCGCCACGGCCGCGCTTGGCATGGACAACACCGCCGACCGCGACCGCCTGCGCCGCGCGCTGCTGCCCGCGTCTTTGCCCGATCCGCAGCCGCTTGAGGCCCCCGACACCTTCACCGACCCCGGCACGGATACGCTGCTGATCCTTGACCATGACCTTGCCGATCACGATCTGCGCGACGTTCTGCGCCGGATTGGCCCGCATATTCCCGCAAGCCTGCGCCTGCATCTGCTGCGTCCCTGCCTGACGCCCGCCCTGCAGAACGGCATCGACGGGGCCCGGCGGGAAATCCCGGGCGATTTGCGGCTGGAAGGCGTCTCGCTGGATATTCCGCAGCCGGGCCGGTTGCCCGCGCGCGTGGTCTTTGCCCGCTCGGGGACGCTGTTTCAGTTCAACGCGGCACAGCTTTTCGCGGCAAGCCCCACGAAGCCGCGCCTGATGCTGCTGGACCCGATCGGCGCGGTGATGCCCGATGCGAAGGCCAGCGCCGACCGCTTTGCCCGTGACCTGCTGCCCTTTGCCCTGTCCATCGAAGCTGCCGCCTTTTTCGGCCATCTTGCGCAGATCCCCGACTGCTTCCTGACGCAAGAGGCCCGCATCCGCATCCTTGCCGAACGCCTGATGGCGCAGGATCGCGCAGAACTCAGCCGCGCCGACATCTTCCGCTATTTCGAAGGCAAATCCGGTCCGCACAGCCAAAGCCTGACCCAAGGCACGGACTGGCACGCCCATGATGCCGAAAGCCGGCGTCTGATCCGAAAGGACGCCGCATGAGCCGCACCGTCATCGTTTCGCATTCCCATCCCAACCTGCGCTATGGCGGTGGCGAGGTCGCGGCCTATCGCCAGTTCGAGCATCTGCTGGCGCTGGGTCAGGATGTGTATTTCGTCGGCTCGACCATCGGCCCCGAGGACAGCGCGAAATTCTTCGGGGCCAGCCAGCAGATCATCAGCTTCGGCCCGCGCGATTTCTGCCTGCGCGGACGTGGCATGGACAGTTTCACCATGGAACATGCACAGGTTCAGGATGAGGACTGGATCTTTGAGTTTCTGCTGGCCTTGCAGGGCGACATCTATCATTTCCACCATTTCTGGAACATCGGCGCGGGCACCATCCGTCGCCTGCGCGCGGCACTTCCGCAGGCAAAGTTCATCTGCACCCTGCATGAGCTGACGGCGATCTGCGCCAATCACGGCCAGATGGTCAAACGCTCGGGCGAGCTGTGCTATGCCTCGACCGAGGTGGCCTGCGCGGCCTGCGTGGCGCGTCCGCCCATCGACTTCGTGCTGCGCAAGACGCGGATGCTGGACATGCTGGCGCTGTTCGACCACCTGCTGTCGCCCAGCGAATTTCTGCGCCTGCGCTTCGAGGACTGGGGCATCGCCGCGGGCCGTATCGCGGTGATCGAAAACGGCCTTGACCATCCGCAGACCTTGGCCCCGGAAACCGAGGCGCAGCTTCTGGCCAAATCCGGCCGCTTCGCCTTCTTCGGGCAGGCCACGCCGACCAAGGGCCTTGACGTGCTGATCCGCGCCGCAGCCCTGATCGAGGCACAAGACGACGCGCCCGCCATCCCCCTGAGCATCGAGATCCACGGCGTCGACCGCGACAGCTTCGCCCGGATGTGGCCCGATCTTGAAATCCCCGCCTGCGTGCATTTCCGCGGCCGCTATCGCCCGCAGGATTGCGTCACCATCATGCGCGGCTATGGCTGGATCATCATCCCGTCGGTGTGGTGGGAAAACTCACCCGTGGTCATTCAAGAGGCACGGGCGGCAGGCACGCCGATGATCGCCTCGGATATCGGAGGGATGGCCGAAAAGACCGAAGGCTGGGGCGTGCAGTTCCGCGTGGCCGATCCCGCCGCGCTGGCCAGCGCCATCTTGTCGGTCCATGGCGATCCGCAGGCACTGGCCGATCACAAGTCCCGCATCAGCGCCCCGCTGGACCTGTCGGGCTTCGCAACCGAATGGGCCGAGGCTTGCGCGATCGCTTTCACAGAGCAGCAGGAGAAACCGCATATCGGCCGGCGCAAGCGCGCTTGAGCGCCCCCGATCAGTCTCGACCATCACATGCATGAACCTGAAAATTATAGAAAAGTAAGGAAAACCATGAAAATCGCTCTTCTCTGGGAAAGCAAGGACTGCGGTCTTTATTCAAATTCAAGCTTCGAGACGCTTTATCGCAATATCGGCCATAACAACGGCAACTTGGCCTTTGTTCATGCGGTGAAGACGCAGATCCAGGGCGATATCTCGTTCCATCCGTGGCACACGCGTCCCGAAGTCTTCAACCAGGCGGATTTCGTGGTCATTCCCTGCGCAAATCAGCTTGGCAAGCATACCGACCTTGGCGGACTGGCCAATAATCTGGCTGCGGTCGAAAAGCCGATCGTCGCCATTGGTCTGGGGGCTCAGGCCAAGGAATTCGGTGCAGATGTCGAACTGACCGAAGGCACCCGCGCATGGCTGGACGTGCTGATCGAGAACGGTCGCCGTCACGGCATCCAGAACATCTATACTCGTGGCCCTTATACCTCGGAACAGATCGCCAAGTTGACCGGCGCGGAAACCATGGCCAATGGCTGCCCGTCGCATTTCATCAACCCGCGTCCCGATCTTGGGATGCAGATTGAAAAGAACTGGAACGCCAATCCGCTGCCCCAGCGCATTGCAGTCGCAGGTGGCCACGAAAGCTGGCGGAATACGCGCGAAATTGAGCAGCAGCTGATCTCGTTGATGATGGATCCGCAGTTTCCCGGCATCTACATCGTTCAGTCCATGGGCAATATGATCAAGATATCGCGCGGGTTGTTCGACGAGATCGAACCGGAGGTGCTGGACCGGATCCACCAGCATACCGTCCCGCATTACAGCCGCGAGCAGTTCAAGACATGGGCGCTGAACTATGCCCGCTCATTCTATGATGTGGCGGCATGGATGGATGAATTGCGCCGCTATGACCTGCTGATCGGGCCGCGTTTCCATGGCGCGCAGCTGGCGATTCAGGCCGAGCGCATGGCCTGCACCGTGACCATCGACACCCGGACCGAAGAGATGTGCCGCGAAACCGGCGTCCCCTATCTGCGCGCCGACGACCTGACCCAGCCCCTGACGCGGGCGCGGATCAAGCAATTGGTCAAGTTCGACGGGGCTGCTTACGACCGCCACCGGGCGGCGAAATGCGCCCGCTATGTCGGCTTCCTGCAAGCCGCCGGCCTGACGCCAGCCGCCTATCTGCCGCAGATCGCCGCTGGTGCTGCGGACGGGGCCGATCAGGCCGCAGCGTAAGGGGGCAGTCGCGAAGGCCCGCGGGCCTTCGCGTCATCACCTGAACCTGATGCGGGCGCGCAGCGGCATTGTCGCAGCCCGCCCACCAATGGGCATCCTCGCGCCACCCGGCTATTTCCGCGAGCGCGCCTTCATCTCATCGCGGGTCTTTTGCAGCCATGCGGCCACCCCGGCCAAGGCACTGCCCCCGGCCCCCAGCAGCGACTTCAGCTCGGTCTCGGCGGCTTCGCGGGTGGTCTGGGTCGCGTCGGGCATGGGTGGCAGGATATGGGCGTAATAGGTCTTGCCCAGCAGCCGGTGCAGCAGCCGCTCGCCGGGAAAGGGCTGGTTGCTGTTGATCGTGCGGGCCGCCTTGATCAGCGTGCGGATATCATATTGCACCGGGCTGATATCGGGCACCTGCTTGTGCAGCCCCAGCAGCGTATAGACGCCGATCCGAGCCGTGCGGATCGAGCTGTCCATGGTGAACACGATGTCATTGGCCGTCTCGACGAACTGGCCCATCAGCGCCAGATTGGTGCAGCCCTCGGGGACGACATGCGGGCGGTCGCCCTTGGCGCGCGGCATGAACATCGAGGTGATATAGGGCATCAGCGCCAGCCGCACCTTGGTCTTGGCCACGACCGCCTCGACATCCGCGATGCCCAGATGATGGCAAAGCTCCTCAAGGATCTCGCGGCCGGTGCAGGCGGGCATGGGCTTGGCGACCTTGTTGCCGTCCTTGTCCATCAGCAGCGCATAGACCCACAGGACCAGCACATCGCCGGGCTGGTCGGGAAAATGCGGCTGGCGGTTGCAGGTCACGCTCATGACCCAGTTCGAGTCGGTGAAGGTGATGATGCCGCCGGTCACCGTCTTGCCGGAAAACGGGTCGTTGACCGACAGCTCTTTCAGGCGCTCGACCAGCGGCGAGGCCGTGCAGGTCAGCGTGGCCGATTCCCACATCGACTTGTCGACATCGCCATAGAATTTCTGCGGCTTGCCAAAGACCGGCGATTTCGCGGCCAGGTTCTGCCACAGCGCCCAGTCGCTGTCCGGACCGGGCTCTGAACGGCCTCGCTCCAGCACCGGCGCGTGGTCCATATCGCCGTAAGCCGTGCCCTCGGTCATTGATCCGGTCAGCGCAAAGACCACATCCTTGGGATCGACGGCAATGCGCTCCTCGCGCCCGTCCACCTTGGCCAGAAGGCCCGTCACCGTGCGGCTGCCGGCATCGTCCAAGATCTCCAGATCATGAACGCGGGTTGCGAACTGCACCTGAACGCCCAGCGTCTTCAGATGCTGGACCAAGGGCTTCACGAAGGTGTCGTGCTGATTGTATTTCGGAAACACAAGGCAGGACATGTCCGCGAACCCGTCGATGGAATCCAGAAAGCGGTGCATGTACAGCTTCATTTCCAGCAGGCTCTGCCAGTTTTCAAAGGCGAACATCGACCGCCACAGGAACCAGAAATTAGACTGCAGGAAACCTTCGCTGAAGTAATCCTCGATGGTCAGGTCATCCAGATCCTCCTTGCGCTTCAACAGCAGCCGGATCAGTTCCCATTGCTGCGATTTGCTGAGGCCGAAGGTCGAGAAATCCTTGATCTCGCCCTGATTGTGCATCAGTCGGGCCTTGGACCAGTTCGGGTCGGTGTCGTTGACCAGCCGGTATTCGTCCAGCACGCTGTAGCCCTTGGGCAGTTCCAGTGCCTGCACATCCTGAAACATGTCCCACAGATTGTCGTAGTTGAAATTCATCTCGCGCCCGCCGCGGATGATATAGCCGTCCTCGGGGTTTCCGGCCCCGTCCAGCGACCCGCCGGTCACATCCAGCGCGTCCAGAATGGTGATGTCGGATCCCTTCATGCCGCCGTCGCGGATCAGGTAGAAGGCCGCCGCCAGACCGGCGATGCCGCTGCCGATGATCCACGCCTTGCGCCCCTCGACCTGATTGCCGGGATAGGGGCGGTTGCGCATATAGGCGCCCATCATATCGGGCAAGGGCAAGGTGTTGGCCGGTCGGTTGGACCAATAGCCTGCGGTGGCGTCATTCTCGACATTGAATGTCTTGGGGGGATCGGCGCTCATGCTAGGTCTCCTGTCTGATCTGTTTCGACGCGGAAGATGTCGCAGCTTTACGGTCATGGGCGCAGCGGCCCACCTGAATTCCGTGCCGCCTGAAAGCTTGCAAAGAAAAGCCATTGCTTTCAAGCGCTGAGGCCAGCCTCACGATCAATTGCCCGATGCGCCCACGCCACGCAGCCCCTTGGATCGCGGCGCTTGGCTGCCGCGTCAACGGGCGCTCCACCCCACTTGCACCCCAGCCGGATTTGCGCTTCTGCTAGGCGCCATGACCAGATTACGCTTCGCCCCGATCCCCGCCACATTGCCCGCGACCGTGCCCTTTACCGGCCCCGAGGCGCTTGAACGCCAGCGCGGCACCCCCTTCGTGGCCCGGCTGGGCGCCAATGAAAACGGCTTCGGCCCGTCGCCTCACGCGGTCGAGGCCATGATGCGCGCCGCGCCCGAGATCTGGAAATACGCCGATCCCGACAGCCATGACCTGCGCCACGCGCTGGCCGCGCATCACGGCGTCGCGCCGGACAACATCATGATCGGCGAAGGCATCGACGGTCTGCTGGGCCTTCTGGTGCGCCTGACGCTGGCGCCCGGCGAAACCGTGGTCACCTCGGACGGCGCCTATCCGACCTTCAACTATCACGTCGCAGGCTTTGGCGGGCTCTTGCACAAGGTGCCCTATCGCGACGATGCCGAAGACCCCGAGGCGCTGGTCGCCGCCGCCCGCGAAAACTTCGCGCGGCTGGTCTATCTGGCCAATCCCGACAACCCGATGGGAAGCTGGCATCCGGCCCCGCGCATCACGGCGATGCTGGACCAGATGCCGCAGGGCTCGCTTCTGGTGCTGGACGAGGCCTATGCCGAATTCGCCCCGGATGAGGCCATTCCCCAGATCGACCCGCAGGATGACCGGGTGATCCGCTTCCGCACCTTCTCCAAGGCCTATGGCATGGCGGGCGCAAGGGTGGGCTATGCCATCGGCCCTTCGGAACTCATCGCGGGTTTCGACCGCATCCGGAACCATTTCGGCATGAACCGCATGGCGCAGATCGGCGCGCTGGCGGCACTGCAGGATCACGAATGGCTGACCGAAACCCGCCGTCAGGTCGCGGCGTCGCGGGACCGAATCGCGGATATTGCCCGCGCGAATGGCATGACCGCCCTGCCATCCGCCACCAATTTCGTCGCGGTGGATTGCGGCGCGGATGGCGCCTTTGCCCGCCGCCTGCTGGCGGAACTGGCGGTGCTGGGCATTTTCGCCCGGATGCCCGCCGTCGCCCCGATGGACCGCTGCATCCGTATCTCCTGCGGACCCGCGCGCGACCTCGACGCCTTTGCCGAGGCACTGCCGACAGCCTTGCAGCGCGCGCAAGACGCCTCGCGCGACGCCTGAGGTTTCTTCGTTCTTCAAATACTCATGCGGCCGCGCCACCCGGCGCGGTCAGCTCAGCGGCAGCGCGGTGGTCGCCTTCAGCTCTTCCATGGACAGAAGCGCGGTGACGTTGTGGATCTTCACCTCTGAAATCAGCGCCTGATAGAACCGGTCATAGGCGCGCGCATTCCGCACCCGCACCTTCAGGATGTAATCGATGTCGCCCGCCAGCCTGTGCGCCTCGATCACCTCGGGACGGGCACGCACGGCGGCCAGAAAGCGCTTGGCCCAGTCGGGGTCATGTTCGCTGGTGCGGATCAGCACGAAGAAACAGGCGTCCAGCCCCAGCGCATCGGGATCCAGCAGCGCCACCTGACCCCGGATCACGCCTGCCTCGCGCAATTTACGAATCCGGTTCCAGACCGGGGTCTTCGACGCCCCCACACGGGCAGCGATATCGTCCAGCGACAGCGTGGCGTCGTCCTGCAGCAGGGAAAGGATTTTGCGATCTGTCTCGTCCAACCGGGCCGGTGTTTGTCTGTCATCGCTCATCGCGAAACCTGTTCCTTTTTCCACGCGCTAACTGCGGAACCTGTTTCTTATTTTTCTGCCCCACTCGTCAATATGCAGGACAATTTTCTATATAGAGAGAACCCAAACCGAAAGGCAAAAGGCGATGTCCAAGACCTTCACCCCCACCGCTGCAAGACCCGGCGTCATCACTGCGAATGATCTGCGAATGGGCCATTGCGTGTGGATGCGTGACGGCGCATGGACCGCCGACCCGCGCGAGGCCGAGCTCTTCGAGGATGAGGCGATTGCCGATCTGGCGATGCTCGACGCCATGTCGCAGGCGGGCATCGTCGTCGATCCCTATCTGGCCGAGGCCAAGCGCGGTGCAGATGGCCGCCCCGAACCCACCCATTTCCGCGAGGCGTTCCGCCGTCGCGGCCCCTCCAACTACTTCCATGGCAAGCAAGCCGAATTCGGATCCGAAATCGAGGCCAGCAATGTTTGACGCCCGCCCGCAACATAACGAATACCTGCGCCACCGTTCGGCCCAGTTCCGCCAGCAGGTGCAGCGCCGCCTTGACGGCTCGCTGACCGAGGCCGAATTCAAACCGCTGCGGCTGATGAACGGCGTCTATCTGCAACTTCACGCCTATATGCTGCGCGTGGCCATTCCCTATGGCACGATCAGCCCCGACCAGATGCGCACGCTGGCTTTGCTCGCGCGCAAATGGGACAAGGGGTATGGCCATTGGACCACGCGTCAGAACATCCAGTATAACTGGCCGACGCTGGTCGATATCCCGGACATGCTGGATGCGCTGGCCGAAGTCGGGCTGCATGCCATCCAGACCTCGGGCAACACCATCCGCAACGTCACGACCGACGCCTATGCCGGCGCTGCGGCCGATGAGGTCGCCGATCCGCGCCCCTATGGCGAACTTATCCGGCAATGGTCCACCGATCATGCGGAATACCAGTTCCTGCCGCGCAAGTTCAAAATCGCCATCACGGGGTCCGAAAAGGACCGCGCAGTGATTGCCGCCCATGACATCGGCCTGCGCCTCAAGCGCAACGACAAGGGCGAAATCGGCTATCAGGTCTGGATCGGCGGCGGCCTTGGCCGCACGCCCATGATCGGTCAGGTGGTGCGGGAATTCCTGCCCGAAGCCGACCTGCTGCCCTATATCGAGGCGATCATCGCGGTCTATAACCTCTCGGGCCGTCGCGACAACAAATACAAGGCCCGCATCAAGATCACCGTCGCCGAGCGCGGCCTTGACGTGATGCGCGAGGAAATCGAGGCCGAGTTCCTGAACCGCCGCGAAGTCTTCTCGGGCGTCGATCAGGATTATCTGGCCGCGCTGAAAGCCATGTTCGCCGCCCCCGATTTCCGCAATGCGGACGACGGCGACTATGAGGCGCAGCGCGCTGCGAACCCGGCTTTCCGCAGCTGGACCGACACCAATTTCATGCCCCACAAGGCGCCCGGCTATGCCAGCGTCAAGATCAGCTTCAAGGCACCGGGCCAGACGCCGGGCGATGCCTCGGCCGAACAGATGGACCTGCTGGCCGATCTGGCCGAGCGTTACGGCCATCATGATCTGCGCATCAGCCACGATCAGAACGTGGTCATGCCGCATGTCCACAAATCGGACCTGTTCGCGCTGTATCAGGACCTGAAAGCCGCGGGGCTGGCCACCGCCAATGCCGGGTTGATTTCGGACATCGTGGCTTGCCCCGGCATGGATTACTGCGCGCTGGCCACCGCGCGCTCGATCCCGATTGCCGAAGAAATCGCCGCGCATTTCCGGGCCCGCGACATCGAAAGCGAGATCGGCAAGATCGACATCCGCATCTCGGGCTGCATCAATGCCTGCGGTCATCACCATCTGGGCCATATCGGCATTCTGGGGCTGGATCGCGCCGGGGTCGAAAACTACCAGATCACGCTGGGCGGCGACGGCTACGACATTCCCGCCGTGGGCCAGAAGCCCGGCGCGGGTTTCGGGGCCGAGGATGTCGTGGCGGCCGTGGACCGCATCATCAACACCTATCTTGAGGTGCGCGAGTCCGAAGAAGAGCGTTTCATCGACGCTTACCGCCGCGTGGGGATGGCTCCGTTCAAGGCGGCGCTGTATCCGGCCCATGCTTGATGACACGCTGGATGCGCGCGCTGCGCGGCTGAATGATCGCTATAAGCATCATGCCGCGACCGAGGTGCTGCGCCGCGCCCTGAAGGATCCCGATCTGGGATCGACGACGCTGGTGTCGTCCTTCGGCTCGGAATCGGTGGTGCTTTTGCACATGGTCTCGGTCGTGGCGCCGGGCACGCCGGTTCTGTTCATCGACACCATGATGCTGTTTCAGGAGACGCTGGATTATCAGCTTGAGGTCACGCAGAAGCTGGGCCTGACCGATGTGCGGGTGATCCGCGCCACGGAACGCGAAGTGGCGCTGAACGACCCGGACGGCACGCTGCATCAGTTCAGCACCGATGCCTGCTGCGATTTCCGCAAGACGATCCCGCTGGAGCGCGAGTTGTCGAAATTCGACGCGTGGATCACCGGGCGCAAGCGCTTTCAGGGCGGCGAGCGGCAGGAGTTGCAATTCTTCGAATCCGAGGCGCCCTCGCGTCTGCGCATCAACCCGCTGGCGCATTGGCGGCGCGAGGATGTGCAGGAATATATGGCGGAAAACAATCTGCCGCGTCACCCTCTGGTCGCCAAGGGCTATGCCTCGATCGGCTGTGCGCCCTGCACCTCGCCCATCAAGCCGGGCGAGGATCCCCGGGCGGGCCGCTGGCGCGGCCAGTCCAAGACCGAATGCGGCATCCATTTCATCGGCGGCAAGATGGTCCGCGCAGGAGCAGGTTCATGAGCGATTTCTTCATCGTCCGCGACGACGGCTTTCACCCCGATGACGGGGCCGAGCCCATCGTTCTGGCCCCCGATACCGACCCCGCGACGCTGGCCGACCATCTGGACCAGCCGCTGATCGCCGTGGATTTTCCCGCCTTCAGCGACGGGCGGGGCTTTACGCTGGCCCGGCTTTTGCGCGAGAAGGGATTCTCGGGTCGCCTGCGTGCCGTGGGCAGCCTGATCGCCGATCAATACGCCATGGCGCGTCGGGTGGGCTTTGACGAAGTCCGCATCTCGGCCGCACTAGCCGCCCGCCAGCCACAGGATCAGTGGCTTTATCGTGCCGACTGGCAGGAATGGGACCACCGTTCGCGCCTTGCCGGATGATGCCGGGGTTTTCCCCAGCGCCTTTGTGACCTAGAAAGACCGGGATTTATCATATGACCCTGGACGTGCCCGTGGCCGATACTGCCGCCAAACCCGCAAAGACCATGCCCGATGCCCAGACCGTCACCTCGGTCAAGCATTGGTCGGATACGCTGTTTTCGTTCCGCGTGACGCGGCCTGCATCGCTGCGGTTCCGGTCGGGCGAGTTCGTGATGATCGGCCTGCCCGGCGATAACGGCAAACCGATCCTGCGCGCCTATTCCATCGCCTCGCCCAACTGGGACGAGGAGTTGGAATTCTATTCGATCAAGGTGCCGGACGGGCCGCTGACCTCGAAGCTGCAAAAAATCCAGCCGGGCGATGAGATCATCCTGCGCCCCAAACCCGTCGGCACGCTGGTGCTGGACGCGCTGCTGCCCGGCAAGCGCATGTGGTTTCTGGCCACCGGCACCGGCCTTGCGCCCTTCGCCTCGCTGATGCGCGACCCCGAGCTTTACGAGCGCTATGAGCAGGTGATCATGATGCATACCTGCCGCACCGCCGAAGAGCTGACCTATGGTCGCGAACTGGTCGAGAACCTGCGCCACGATCCGCTGCTGGGCGAGATCTATGGCGAAAGCTTCGCCGAGCGGCTGCTGTATTATCCCACCACCACCCGCGAAGAATCGCCGCTGATGGGCCGGATCACCGATAACATGACCTCGGGCAAGGTGTTTGCCGATCTGAGCCTGCCGCCGATGGATGTCGCCACGGATCGTGCGATGATCTGCGGCAGTCTGGCCTTTAACACGGATGTGAAGGCGGTGCTGGAAGGCTTTGGTCTGGAAGAGGGCGCAAACAGCGATCCCAAGCAGTTCGTGGTCGAAAAAGCGTTCGTCGGCGACGGTGTCTGATGCCGCGACCGGGGGTTTCACACCCCCGGACCCCCGTGGAGTATTTTCAGAACGAAGAAGGGCAGCGTTGACAGTTCGTTGAGGGATGCCCATTTTCTCGGGCCGAATCATCTGAAGGAATTTTCATGCCTGTCGTCGTCGTCGAATCTCCTGCCAAGGCCAAGACGATCAACAAATATCTGGGCGACGACTATACGGTTCTGGCCAGTTTCGGGCATGTCCGTGATCTGCCGCCGAAGGATGGCAGCGTCGACCCGGATGCGGATTTCGCCATGAAATGGGAAGTCGCGTCGGAGTCGAAAAAGCACGTCAAGGCGATCAAGGATGCGCTGGCATCCGATCCGAACCTGATCCTTGCGACCGACCCCGATCGCGAGGGTGAGGCGATTTCCTGGCATCTGCTGGAGGCCTTGGCTCCGGCCCTGAAGAAGGGTGCCGAGGTCAGCCGCGTCACCTTCAACGCGATCACCAAGACGGCCGTGACCGAGGCGATGGCAAATCCGCGCCAGATCGACCAGCCGCTGGTCGATGCCTATCTGGCGCGTCGGGCGCTGGATTATCTGGTGGGGTTCAACCTGTCGCCCGTGTTGTGGCGCAAGCTGCCGGGGGCGAAATCGGCGGGTCGGGTGCAGTCGGTCGCGCTGCGGGTGATCGTCGACCGCGAGATGGAGATCGAGGCGTTCAAGGCGCGCGAATACTGGTCGGTTCATGCGAAGCTCGCGACGCCGCGCGGCGATCAGTATGACGCGACCCTGACCGTCTTTGGCGGCAAGAAGCTGGAGCGCTTCGATCTGGCGACGGAAAAGGATGCGATGCTGGCAGTGTCTGCCATTGCGTCGCGCGATCTGAAGGTGGCGAGCGTCACGGCAAAGCCCGCAAGCCGGAACCCATGGCCGCCCTTCATGACCTCGACCCTGCAGCAAGAGGCCAGCCGCAAGCTGGGTCTGGGCGCGCGCGCCTGCATGGGCTCGGCCCAGCGGCTGTATGAGGCGGGCTATATCACCTATATGCGGACCGACGGCATCGACATGGCGCCCGAGGCCGTGATGGCCGCGCGCGATGCCATCAAGAAGCGCTTTGGCGAGGAATATCTGCCGAAATCGCCGCGCATGTACAAGAACAAGGCCAAGAACGCGCAGGAAGCGCATGAATGTATCCGCCCGACCGACATGATGCTGTCGCCCGACAAGCTGTCGGTCACCGACAAGGACCAGAAGGCGCTGTATGATCTGATCTGGAAGCGCACCATCGCCAGCCAGATGGAATCGGCGCGCATGGAGCGCACCACGGTCGAGATCGCCAGCGCCGACGGCGATGTCGGTCTGCGCGCCAATGGTCAGGTCATGCAGTTCGACGGTTTCCTGAAGGTCTATGATCAGGGCCGCGACGATGAGGAGGACGAGGACGGTCGCCGTCTGCCCCTGATCGAGCAGGGCGAGGCCGCATCCAAGCGTGGCGTCACCCCCGAGCAGCACTTCACGCAGGCGCCGCCGCGCTATACCGAGGCCACGCTGGTCAAGCGCATGGAAGAATTGGGAATCGGGCGCCCCTCGACCTATGCCAGCATCGTGACGACCATTCAGGACCGCGATTATGTCCGCAAGGAACAGTCGCGCCTGATCCCAGAAGACAAGGGGCGGCTGGTCACGATCTTTCTGCTGAAATATTTCCCGCGCTATGTCAGCTATGACTTCACCTCGAGCCTTGAGGGCGAGCTGGACGATATTTCCTCGGGCGAGCGGGCCTATCGCGAGGTGCTGCGCCGGTTCTGGAAAGACTTCACCGCGGCGCTGGAAGGCACCAGCGAGCTGCGCATCACCGAGGTGCTTGAGGCGATCGACGAGGCGCTGGCCCCGGCGCTTTACCCGCCGCGCGCCGATGGCAGCGATCCCCGCGAATGCCCGCTGTGCCACAAGGGCCGGCTGCATCTGAAAACCGCCCGCTCCGGCGGGGCCTTCGTCGGCTGCACGAATTATCCCGAATGCCGTTTCACCCGTCCCTTGGGCAACCCCGATGCCGAGGCGGTGGGCGACAGCGTGCTGGGCGTGGATAATGGCGATGAGATCAGCCTGAAGAATGGCCGCTTCGGCCCCTATGTCCAGCGCGGAGAGGCCACGGCGGATGTGCCAAAGCCGCCGCGTGCCTCGGTGCCCAAGGGGTGGGAACTGGCCTCGGTCGATCTGGAAAAGGCGCTGGCGCTGCTTGCGCTGCCGCGAGAGATCGGGCCGCATCCCGAAGATGGCGTCGTCGTTGAGGCGGGGATCGGGCGATACGGCCCCTATGTGAAGCATGGCGCGAAATACGCAAACCTGCCGGATGTCGATGAGGTCTTCAGCATCGGCATGAACCGCGCGGTCGAGGTGCTGGCCAGCAAGCCCACCCGCGGCAGGGCGGCCCCCGCCGCGCCGCTGGCCGAACTGGGCGAACATCCCGATGGTGGCCCGGTGCAGGTGCTGAACGGGCGTTACGGACCCTATGTCAGATGGGGCAAGGTCAATGCGACCCTGCCACGCGATCTGGAACCGGGTGCGGTCACGCTGGAACGTGCGCTTGAACTGATCACCGAAAAAGCCGGCAAAGCGAAAAAGCCCGCTGCGAAGAAATCCGCAGCAAAAGCTGCGGAGAAAAAGCCTGCTGCGAAAAAGGCACCGGCAAAAAAGGCGCCTGCCAAGAAACCCGCCAAACCTCCGGCGTAACTCCCGGCCCGGATGTTCATTTTGGGTATTTGGAAAACAAGGAGAGCTATCAGGCTTCCTTGTTTTTCAAATACCCATTTGACGACATCGCCACCCGCGCAGCGTTTCCCAACTCGCGCGTTTTGACCTTGGCGGACAGCCTGCTAGGCTAAGCTGGTCCAAGCGGAGGTATCGGCATGTCAGTCCTGCGGTTTTCTGGGGTATTCACTATCGGTATCGGCATCGCGCTGGCCGGACAGGCTGGGGCGCAGGATGCGGCCGCGTTCTTTTCCAATATGGATCGCATCCATCCGGTCTGGGCGCAGAACGGCATGGTGTCGGCGCAAGAGCGTGTCGCCGCCGGGGTCGGGCGCGATATTCTGGCGCGGGGTGGCAATGCTGTCGATGCTGGCGTCGCGGTGGCGTTCGCTTTGGCGGTGACCTTGCCGCGGGCCGGCAATATCGGTGGGGGCGGTTTCATGCTGGTTCATGACGCCGCAAGCGGTCAGACGCAGGCCATTGATTATCGCGAGATGGCGCCTGCCGGTGCATCCCGGGACATGTTCCTGAATGCCCAAGGCGAGGCCGACAGCGAGAAGTCCTTGCGCAGCGGTGCGGCTTCGGGTGTGCCGGGGACGGTGGCCGGGATGCGCATGGCGCTGGAACGTCATGGCAGCATGGATTGGGCCGAGGTCATCGCCCCCGCGATCCGTCTGGCCAGCGAGGGCATCACCGTCACGCCGGAGCTTGCCGACAGCATCGAGGCCTCGCGCGAGGAGCTTTCGGCTCATCCGGCCAGCGCGGCCATCTTCTTCAAGCCCGACGGCAGTGGCTGGCAGCCGGGCGAGGTGCTGGTACAGGCCGATCTGGCCCGGACGCTGCGGGCGGTGGCCGAGCAGGGTCCGGACGGGTTTTACAAGGGCCCCGTCGCCGAAGGCATCGCCAGGGCCGTGCAGGCTGCCGGCGGTCCGATGACGGTCGAGGATCTGGCTGCCTACAAGCCGGTGCTGCGCGATCCGGTGCGGGGCAGCTATCGCGGCTATGACATCGTGTCGATGCCGCCGCCATCCTCGGGCGGGGTGCATCTGATCCAGATCCTGAACATTCTGGAGGGCTATCCGATCGGGGCTTTGGGCCATAACAGCGCCGAGACCATCCATCTGATGGCCGAGGCGATGAAGCTGGCCTATGCCGACCGGTCTGAATATCTGGGCGATCCGGATTTTGTCGATGTGCCGGTCGCGGCGCTGACCAGCAAGGATTATGCCGCCAGTCTGCGCGCAAAGATCCAAAGCGGGTTTGCCATGCCCTCGGACATGATCGGGCCGGGCGATCCGGGGCCTTACGAATCCGATCAGACCACGCATTTCTCGATCATCGACAAGGACGGCAACGCGGTTTCCAACACTTATACGATCAATCTGGACTATGGCTCGGGTCTGGTCGCCGAGGGCACGGGCGTGCTGATGAACAATGAGATGGACGATTTCTCGGCCAAGCCCGGCGTGCCCAACGCCTTCGGGCTGATCGGCGGCGAGGCGAATGCGGTGGCGGCGGGCAAGCGGCCGCTGTCTTCGATGACGCCGACGCTGGTCTTGAAGGACGGCAAGGTCTGGCTGGCGACGGGTTCGCCCGGCGGTGCGCGGATCATCACCACGGTGCTGCAGGTGGTCATGAACATGATCGACCATGGCATGAATGTGGCCGAGGCCTCGACCGCGCCGCGCATCCATCACCAGTGGCTGCCCGACGAGTTGCGCATCGAAGAGGGCATCAGCGTCGATACCCTGCGGTTGCTGGCCGCCAAGGGGCATGTCATCCGCGAACAGCCCACGATGGGCTCGACCCAATCGATCATGCGCGACGGGCAAAGCGGTGCGCTGCTGGGGGCCTCGGACCCGCGCAGGCCGGATGCGGCCACGGTTGGGTTCTGATTGACAGGGCTTCGCCGCACCTGCACAAAATCCTTGAGGAAGTCCGGAGGATCGAATGAAGAAACTTTACCCGAGCGCGGATGCCGCGCTTGCCGATGTGTTGCAGGATGGGTTGCTGATTGCAGCCGGTGGCTTTGGTCTGTGCGGCATTCCGGAACTGGCCATCGAGGCGATCCGCAAGTCCGGCGTCAAGGATCTGACCGTGGCTAGCAACAATGCCGGTGTCGATCATTTCGGTCTGGGCGTCCTGCTGGACAGCCGCCAGATCCGCAAGATGATCAGCAGCTATGTCGGTGAAAACGCCGAATTCATGCGGCAATATCTGGCGGGCGAGCTGGAACTGGAATTCAATCCTCAGGGCACCTTGGCCGAACGGATGCGCGCGGGCGGTGCGGGCATTCCGGGATTCTACACCAAGACCGGCGTCGGCACGGTGATCGCCGAGGGCAAGGAGCATAAGGATTTCGACGGCGAGACCTATATCCTTGAGCGCGGCATCGTCGCCGATATCGCCATCGTCAAGGGCTGGAAGGCCGACGAATCCGGCAATGTGATCTTTCGCAAGACGGCGCGCAATTTCAACGTGCCTGCGGCGAAATGCGGCCGGATCTGTGTCTGCGAGGTCGAGGAGATCGTGCCCACGGGCAGCCTTGATCCCGATGCCATCCATCTGCCGGGCATCTATGTCCACCGTCTGGTGCAGGGCGCGCATGAAAAGCGCATCGAACAGCGCACCACGCGCAAGAAGGAGGCCGTGTGATGGCCGATCAGATCAAGGGCTGGGACCGCAACCAGATGGCGGCGCGCGCCGCGCAGGAATTGCAGGACGGCTGGTATGTGAATCTGGGCATCGGCATTCCGACGCTGGTGGCCAACTATATCCCCGAGGGCATCGAGGTCACGCTGCAATCGGAAAACGGCATGTTGGGGATCGGCCCCTTTCCCATCGAGGGCGAGGAGGATGCCGATCTGATCAATGCCGGCAAGCAGACCGTGACGGCGCTGCCGCAGACCTCGTTCTTTGACAGCTCGGAAAGCTTTGCCATGATCCGTGGCGGCAAGATCGCCATGGCGATCCTTGGCGCGATGGAGGTTGCCGAAAACGGCGATCTGGCGAACTGGATGATCCCCGGCAAGCTGGTCAAGGGCATGGGCGGCGCGATGGATCTGGTTGCGGGCGTCAAGCGTGTGGTGGTGGTCATGGACCACACCAACAAGGCCGGTGAATCCAAGGTGCTGAAATCCTGCACGCTGCCTTTGACCGGCCAGTCGGTCGTCAATCGCATCGTCACCAATCTGGGCGTGCTGGATGTGGTGCCGGGCGGGCTGAAGATCGTCGAGACCGCCCATGGCGTTACCGAGGACGAGCTGCGCGCCGCGACCGAGGCCACCATCGTCGGTTGAGCTTTCGGCATCCACGCATTAGGGGGCTGTCTGCCCCCTCTTGCGGCTTTGCCGCAATTCACCCCCGAGAGTATTTGGAAAACGGAGAAACGCTTTGGAGCCGGACCGGATCGCCCAGCTTTTCACCCGTGACGGCCGGTATCTGTGCGCGCGCTGGGGGCGGCCTGTCGCCCCGGTGATCTTTGGGCTGGCCGATGAGACGCTGGATATCTTTCGCGACGTGACCCGCGCGGCCCTGGCCCATGCCCGTCATCCCATCGCCGAGACCGATCCCGAGATGGGCGCGAACATGATGAGCTTTTTCCTGCGCGACTGGGACGAGTTGGCCAGCGTGCCGGATCTGGCCGAACTGACCGGGCAGCCCGATCTGCCCGCGCGTCTGGCCGGTCATGGTGCAAGCCAGTATCGCATCTTTCGGTTTGACGCCGATGGCGGCATCCGCGCCTGCATGACATTCGTCAATATGGGCGGCGTGCTGGCGGATGCCCATCCCGCGCATCTGGCCGAAGGGCTGGTCATGCGGGCCATGCTGACATTCGCGCAGGATGTGCCGCCTTCGGCCGAGCTGGCGGCGCTGATCCGCGCGGCCTATGATCCGGTGATGCCGGTCGTAGGCACCGACCCCTCGCACGCGCTGCGGCTTTCGGCGCGTATGGCGGCGGGGGCTGTGTGATGCATCGGTTTCCCATTCGCGTCTATTACGAGGATACCGATCTGGCCGGGATCGTCTATTACGCGAATTATCTGAAATTCACCGAACGCGCCCGCAGCGAATGGCTGCGCGATCTGGGCGTCGATCAGCTGGCGATGAAGCGCGATGCGGGCGTGGTCTTTGTCGTGCGCCGGATCGAGGCGGATTATCTGGCTCCGGCGCAGTTCGACGATCTTTTGCAGATCGAATCGCGCCTGCACGAGATCGGGCAGGCCCGCATCACCATGTGCCAGAAAGTGCTGCGCGAGGGGCGGGTGCTGTTTTCCTTGGTGGTGACGCTGGTCTGCATGTCGGCGCGCGGTCGGCCCGTGCGCCTGCCTGCCGAGCTGATCCAGCGCATGGCCCCGGCGTCACCAGGTTGCATCTGACGCAGAATTGACACGCGGATGGCTTTGTCCCTGCGCGTCATTCTGCTAATCGGCGAAGCAGAAGCCGCAGTCCAGCGGCCATAGCACAGGCCTTTTTCGATGGAACAACTTGCGGGTGCCGGGCAGCCGGTCGATTTTTCAGTTCTGGCGCTGTTCGTGCGCGCATCGCTGACCGTCCAGATCGTCATGGTGATCCTGCTGGCGGCCTCGTTCTGGGGCTGGGCGATCATCATCCAGAAGATCATCACCTTCCGTGCCGCCAAGGCCGAGGCGAACCGCTTTGACCGCGCCTTCTGGTCGGGCCAGCCGCTGGATGATCTGTTCGACCGCATCGGCGACAATCCCAAGGGCGCCTCGGAGCGGATCTTTTCGGCGGGCATGACCGAATGGCGGCGCAGCCACCGCGATGATGGCGGGCTGATTGCGGGGGCGACCTCGCGCATCGACCGGGCGATGAATGTCGCGATCAACCGCGAAAGCGACCGGCTGAACAGCGGGTTGTCGTTTCTGGCGACCGTCGGGTCGACCGCGCCCTTCATCGGGCTGTTCGGCACGGTCTGGGGCATCAAGATCGCCTTCGAGGATATCGCGATTTCGCAAAACACCTCATTGGCGGTCGTGGCACCGGGCATTGCCGAGGCGCTGGTGGCCACCGCGCTGGGTCTGTTGGCGGCTATCCCGGCAGTCATCCTGTACAACAAGCTTTCGGGCGATTCCGACCGGCTGGTCGGCAATTACGAAAGCTTTGCCGATGAGTTTTCGACCATCCTGTCGCGTCAACTGGACGACGAATAAATGGGTAGCGGGGTCGTGAAAAAGGCCGGTCGGGGCGGCAGGGGGCGCAAAAAGTCCCAGCCCATGGCCGAAATCAACGTCACGCCCTTCGTGGACGTGATGCTGGTGCTGTTGATCATCTTCATGGTGTCGGCGCCGCTGCTGACAGTTGGCGTGCCGCTGGAGCTGCCAAGGACCGCCGCGCAGTCCGTTCCGTCCGAGACCGAAGAGCCGCTGGCCGTGTCGGTGACGCCGGAAGGTCCGATCATGGTGATGAACAGCGAAGTGCCCGAGGATGAGCTGGTCACGCGCCTGCGCGCCGTGGCTGCCGAACGCCAGAGCGACAAGATCTATCTGCGCGCCGATGGCTCGATCCCCTATGCGCGGATCATGGAAGTGATGGGCGCGCTGAATGCGGCAGGCTTCAGCAATATCGTGCTGGTGACCGATGCGGGTGGTCCCCGCATGGACGCCGCGCTGTCGGAAGGCTGACGCGATGGAGCGGGCCGACCGCCTTGGCTACTGGATATCTGGCGCGGCCCATGCCGGGCTGCTGGGCTTTGCCGTCGTGGGCGGGTTCTTACGCCCCGTGCCGGTCGAAGCCGTGCGCATGTCCGAGGTCTCGACCATGACCGAGGCCGAGTTTCAGGCGCTGGCCGCCGCGGCCGAAGGTCAGGCGCCGGTGTCGGATGTGTCCGAGACGACGCCCGCGCAACCGCAGGCTCCGGCGGATGAAGATGCCAGCGGCGCGCCCGAGGCGCAAAGCCCGCCCGCGCCGGACATGAATGCCGCGTCGCTGACCCGGCCCTCGGCCCGGCCCGAGGCGCAGCCGGATCTGTCCGATGTGCAGGACCGCCCGCCGCCCGTCGATGTGGCAACCCTGGCCCCGCAGCCCGACCAGCCCGTGACCGCCGATCGTCCGACGGTCCCGGCCAGCGCCTCGCGGCCCGATCCGGCGCGTGCGCCCGCGCCCGTGCCGCAGCGCTCGGCACTGGCGCCGGTCGATTCGGCGCGTCCCACCGGGCGTCCCGAAGGGCTGGCCGACGCCGCCCGCGCCCGTGCCGCCGCCGCCGAGGCCGCGCGTCAGCGTGAGCTGACCCTTGCGCGTCAGGCCGAGGAAGCCGCCGCCGAGCAGGCCGCCAGCGAACGCGCCGAGGCCGCTGCCGCACGGCGGGCCGCCGAACAGCGCGCCCGCGAGGAACGCCGCGAAGCCGCCGAACGTGCCGAAGCCGAAACCGCGCGCGAGGCCGCCGAGGCGCGTGACCGTGCGCGCCGTCAGGCCGCCGCTGCCGAGGCCGAGGAAGCCGCCGAGCGCGAAGCCGCCGCAGAAAAAGCCGCCGAGGAAAAGGCCGCCGCCGAAAAAGCTGCCGCCGAGAAGCGGGCGGCCGAACGGAAAGCCGCCGCCGACAAGGCCGCCGCCGCTGCCGCAGCCGAGAAGAAGGCCGCCGAGGCAAAGGCCGCCGAAGAAGCCGCCGCCGCCAAGAGGGCCGCCGAGGAAAAACGCGCCGCCGAACGCAAAGAGGCCGCCGAAGCCGCCGCCGCTGCCAAGGCCAAGGAAGAGGCCGCCGAACGCAAGGCCGCCGAAGCCGCGAAGAAAAAAGCCGCGCAGGCCGCTGCCGACAAGGAAAAGGCAGGCGCGGGCGGATCCGGAGGAGGCGGTGCCGCCGCCAGTGGCCCGCCGCTAAGCCAAGGCGAAAAGGACGGCTTCCGCGTCGCGGTCGAGGCGTGCTGGAACCGGGGGTCGCTGTCGACCGAAGCTTCGCGCACCACGGTGTCTGTGGGCTTTTCGCTGTCGCAGGATGGCCAGCCCAGCGGGCTGAAGATGATCGGCCACAAGGGCGGGTCGGATGCTGCGGCAAAACAGGCCTATGAGGCGGCACGGCGCGCGATTTTGATGTGCGCGGCGCGCAATGGCGGCTACAAGCTGCCAGCCGAGAAATACAACCGCTGGAAAGATGTCATCATCGACTTCAACCCCAGCGGAAATGCGACCGTGAAGTAGTGCCATGGCATCCCGCGGCGCGACCCGATAACCTGCAACCAGACCTGACGAGGGCGATTCATGTTGCGTAGACTTTTGCTGACTTCCGTGATGGCCCTTGCGGGTCTGGGCATGGCCGCGCCGGTACTGGCGCAGGACGGCCCGCTGCGGATCGAAATCACCGATGGCGTCATCGAGCCGATGCCCTTTGCCATCGCCGCCTTTCAGGACGAAGGCGGGGCCGGGCAATATCTGGGGCAGGTCCAGCAACTGATCGCCGCCGATCTGACCGGCACGGGACTGTTTCGTGAAATCCCTGCCAGCGCGCATATCTCGCGCCCGGCCAGCTTCGATGCGCCGGTCAGCTATGAGGACTGGAAGGCGATCAACGCGCAGGCGCTGATCACCGGCGCGGTCAGCGTGCAGGGCGGCAAGGTCGTGGTGAAGTTCCGGCTGTTCGACGTGTTTTCGGGTCAGCCTCTGGGCGACGGGATGCAGTTCGACGCAGGCACCGGCAACTGGCGGCGCGCGGCGCATAAGGCGGCGGATCAGGTCTATGCCCGCCTGACCGGCGAAAGCCCCTATTTCGACAGCCGCGTGACCTTCGTGCAGGAAACCGGTCCCAAGGATGCGCGGATGAAGCGCATCGGGATCATGGATTACGACGGCGCGAACGTGAAATACCTGACCGACAATTCGGCGCTGGTGCTGAAGCCGCGCTTTTCGCCGGACGGCTCGCGCATCCTTTACACCAGCTATGCCACCGGCTTTCCGCAGGCGGTGATGATGGATGTGAACACGCTGGCGCAGCGCCAGCTGAGCGCAGGCCAGCAAGGCACCATGAGCTTTTCGCCCCGGTTTTCGCCGGATGGGCGCTGGATCGTCTATTCGCTGGAAAAGAACGGCAATACCGACATCTATCAGATGGATGCCCGGTCAGGCGCGCAGCGCGCGCTGACCAATGCGCCCTCGATCGAGACCTCGCCCAGCTACAGCCCGGACGGCCAGCAGATCGTCTTCGAGAGCGACCGCTCGGGTTCGCCGCAGCTTTACATCATGGGCGCGAATGGCGGAGAGCCGCGCCGCATCAGCTTTGGCGACGGCCGTTACGGCACGCCGGTCTGGTCGCCGCGCGGCGACATGATCGCCTTTACCCGTCAGGTGGGCGGCAAGTTCCACATCGGCGTCATGCGCACCGATGGTTCGGAAGAAAAAATGCTGACAGAATCGTTCCTTGACGAGGGCCCGTCCTGGGCCCCCAATGGGCGTGTCGTGATGTTCACCCGCGTGACGCCCGGCGGCGATGGTGCCCCGCGTCTGCATTCGGTGGATATCACCGGGCGCAACATGCGCCCTGTGCAGTTTAATGGCGCAGCCTCGGACCCCGATTGGGGCCCGTTGCTGCCGTAATTCGCGGGAATTGGACAGAATATGAAGACTATCGTCAAACTTGCCGCGATCGGTGCGCTGCTGACCATCGCCGCCTGCTCGCGTCCTGCATCGCAGGGCGGGCCGCTGGTGAACGACCCTTATGCCAACATGAACGGCGCAGGGGCGGGTGGCGTCGGCGCAGGCACGCTGCCCGGCTCGCCCGAGGAGTTCAAGGCGACCGCCGGGGATACGGTGCTGTTCCAGCTGGACCAGTCGACCCTGACGCCGGAAGCGCGCACCACGCTGGCCAATCAGGCGGGCTGGCTGAACCAGCATCAGGCGATGTCCGCCGTCATTCAGGGTCATGCCGATGAACAGGGCACGCGGGAATACAACCTTGCTTTGGGCGCGCGTCGGGCGAATTCGGTGCAGGAATACCTGATCTCGCAAGGGGTGCAGGCCGGGCGTCTGCGCACGGTCAGCTATGGCAAGGAACGCCCGCTTGCGGTCTGCTCGACCGAGGAATGCTTCATGAAGAACCGCCGCGCGGTCACGGTGGTCAGCCCCGGGGCGGGCATGTGATGCGCAGCCTTGGTCTGAAAGGGCTGGTGCTGGCGGCGGGGGTGGCGCTGTCGGCGCTGCCCGCAGCCGCGCAGGACGCCCAGACGCTGGGCGATATCCGGTCCGAGCTGAACCAGTTGACCTCGGACCTGCAATTCCTGCGCAGCCAGTTGGCCGCGTCGGGTCAGGCGGGCTATGCGCAGGCCGGTGGCGACAGTGCCATCGACCGCATGAACGCCATGGAGGCGCGGCTGGCGCAACTGACCGGACAGACCGAACAGTTGCAGAACCGCATCGACCGGATCGTGAAAGACGGCACCACCCGCATCGGCGATATCGAATTCCGCCTGTGCGAGATGGAAGAGGGCTGCGATCTTGGCAGCCTGACGACGCCGACGCTGGGCGAACAAAGCGGCGCGTCCTCGCCGATGCCGTCCTCGGATCAGCGTGGCAACCTTGGCACCACCCCTGCGACCGGGGCCGCGACCGCTGCGGAAAAGGCCGATTTCGACCGGGCCCGGGAGGTGCTCGGTCAAGGTGACTTTCGTCGTGCTGCGGACCTCTTCGCGGCCGTTGCCGAAACCCATGCGGGCGGCCCACTGACCGCCGAGGCGCTGTTCCTGCGTGGCGCGGCGCTGGATTCGGCCGGCGATCTGTCCGGCGCGGGCATCGCCTGGCTGGAAAGCTTTGCGGCCAATCCGAACGGCGCGCAGGCCGCCGATGCCCTGCTGGGGCTGTCGCGGGCCATGTCGGCCAAGGGCGGCCCGTCCGAGGGCTGCTATTACCTTCAGGAAATTCTGGCGCGTTTTCCGGACAGCCCGCAAGCGGTCGAGGCCGAAAAGCGCGTGACGCAGGCGCAATGCCATGCCGTCGACAGCGGCGCGGTCGATGGGCTGCCGCCTGGCATCGACCCGGCCATGGACCCGGCGCTGGATCCCGCGATGAGCGATCCGGAAGCGGCGGCGGATCTGGCCGATGGCCAATGATCCGGCTGCGGATCGGCTTTCCCTGACCATTCACGCGACGCTGGACCGCCTTGCGGGCGATCTGCCGCGCCTTGGCATTGCGCTGTCGGGCGGCGGCGATTCCACCGCGCTGATGCATCTGACCCGGCGCTGGGTGCAGGGCCGCACATTGATCGCCGCGACCGTCGATCACGGCCTGCGCCCCGAATCGGCCCATGAGGCGCGGCAGGCCGGGGCCGAGGCCGCGGGGCTGGGCATCCCGCATGAGATCCTGCCGTGGCAGCGCGACCAGACCGGCGGCAATCTGATGGCGCAGGCGCGCGAGGCCCGGCTGCGGCTTTTGTCGGACTGGGCGCATCGCCACGATCTGTCGGCCGTGCTGCTGGGTCATACGCTGGACGATCAGGCCGAAACGCTGCTGATGCGACTGGCGCGCGGGGCGGGCGTGGACGGTCTGTCCGGCATGGCCGAGGCGCGGCAGGCGCATGGCATGCTGTGGCTGCGCCCCATGCTGCAGACCGGGCGCAAGGATCTGCGCGGCTGGCTGACGCAACGCGGCATCGGCTGGATCGACGATCCCTCGAACGAGAACAGCGATTACGAACGCGTTCGCATCCGCAAGGCGCTGGCGGCGCTGGACCTGCCGCCTACGCAGCTGGCACAGACGGCGGCCAACGTGGCCATGGCGCGCGACGCCTTGCAGGATTACGCCGCGCAGGTGGCCGAAGGGGCCGAGGCGCGGCTAGGTTCGCTGATCCTGCCCATGACGCCCTTTCGCCGCGCCCCGCTGGAGATTCGCCGCCGCCTGTTGGTCGCAGGGCTGCGTTTCGTCTCGGGCGCGGACTATCCGCCCCGCCGCGAAGCCGTGCTGCGCGCGCTGTCGGCCGCAGGCTCGGCCGGGCGCATCACGCTGGAGGGCACGATCATCGACGTTCACGGCGACCGTTTGCGCCTGCTGCGCGAACCTGCGGCCGCGTGTCGCAGCCCCTCGGCGGATCCATGGGACAATCGCTGGATCATCAGCGGCTTGGCAGAGGGCGAAAGCGTTTCGGCCTTGGGCCATGACGCGCTGCCCGACTGGAACTGGCGCGATAGCGGGCTTACGCGTGATGAGGCCGCATCGACCCCGGCCATCCGTCTTGGGGGCGAAATCAGGGCCGCTCCGGTGCTGAAATCGCATCCCCGCATCACCGCAACCCCGCTGCGGGGGCTGAATGAGTTCCGCGCCATGCTGTATACTCATTGAACCTCGCGCCGGAATCCCTATTTTCAGATCAAACTGTGTCTACCCTTGGAGGACCCCCGTTTGGGCAACGCGCGTAATATCGCCTTCTGGGTGGTGCTGTTCCTGATGATTTTGGCGCTGTTCAACCTGTTCAGCGACGGCTCGTCGCAGATGAACAACCGCCAGATCAGCTATTCCGACTTCATCCAGCGGGTGGATAAGGAACAGGTGGGTGCCGTCACGATCGACGGCGAAAATGTCGGCATCACCACGAAGGACGGCCAGAAATATTCGACCGTCCGCCCGATGGGCGAGGATATTGCCGGAATGCTGGTCGCCAAGGGCGTCGATGTCCGGGTCGAGCGTCAGCAGCAATCGGGCTTCATGTCGCTTCTGGGCGTCTGGCTGCCCTTCATCCTGCTGATCGGCGTCTGGATCTTCTTCATGAACCGGATGCAGGGCGGCGGCAAAGGCGGGGCCATGGGCTTTGGCAAGTCGCGCGCGAAACTGCTGACCGAAAAGCATGGCCGCGTGACCTTTGACGACGTGGCCGGCATCGACGAGGCCAAGGAAGAGCTTGAGGAGATCGTCGAATTCCTGCGCAACCCGCAGAAATTCAGCCGTCTGGGCGGCAAGATCCCGAAAGGCGCGCTGCTGGTCGGCCCGCCCGGCACGGGTAAAACCCTTCTGGCCCGCGCCATCGCCGGTGAGGCGGGCGTGCCGTTCTTCACCATCTCGGGTTCGGATTTCGTGGAAATGTTCGTCGGCGTCGGTGCCTCGCGCGTCCGCGACATGTTCGAGCAGGCCAAGAAATCCGCGCCCTGCATCGTCTTTATCGACGAGATCGACGCCGTGGGCCGCGCGCGCGGTGTCGGCATCGGCGGCGGCAATGACGAACGCGAACAGACCCTGAACCAGTTGCTGGTCGAGATGGACGGCTTTGACGCCAATGAAGGCGTCATCATCATCGCCGCCACCAACCGCAAGGACGTGCTGGACCCGGCGCTGCTGCGCCCCGGCCGCTTTGACCGCCAGATCTATGTGCCGAATCCCGACATCAAGGGCCGCGAAAAGATCCTGACCGTGCATTCGCGCAAGGTTCCGGTTGGCCCGGATGTCGATCTGCGCATCATCGCACGCGGCACGCCCGGTTTTTCGGGCGCGGATCTGATGAACCTTGTCAACGAAGCGGCGCTGACCGCCGCCCGTCTGGGCCGTCGCTTCGTCACCATGGAAGATTTCGAGAATGCCAAGGACAAGGTCATGCTGGGCGTCGAGCGCCGCAGTATGGTCCTGACCCCCGAGCAGAAGGAAAAGACCGCCTATCACGAGGCGGGGCACGCCATCGTCGGGCTGTCGCTGCCGAAATGCGATCCGGTCTACAAGGCGACCATCATCCCGCGCGGCGGCGCTTTGGGCATGGTCGTCAGCCTGCCGGAAATGGACCGCCTGAATTTCCACAAGGATGAGGCCAAGCAGAAGCTGACCATGACCATGGCGGGCAAGGCGGCCGAGATCATCAAATACGGCGAAGAGGGCGTCTCGAATGGTCCTGCCGGCGACATCCAGCAGGCCAGCCAATTAGCGCGCGCCATGGTGATGCGCTGGGGCATGTCGGACAAGGTCGGCAATATCGACTATGCCGAAGCGCATGAGGGCTATTCGGGCAATACCGGCGGCTTCTCGGTTTCGGCGGCGACCAAGGAGCTGATCGAACAGGAAGTGCGCGACCTGATCGAACAGGGCTATCAGGACGCCTATCGCATCCTGACCGAAAAGACCGAGGAATTCGAGCGTCTGGCCAAGGGCCTGCTGGAATACGAAACGCTGACCGGCGAGGATATCGGCAAGGTCATCCGCAATGAACCGCTGGGCGGGGACGATTCCACGCCGGGCTCGTCCATCCCGTCGGTGACCTCGATCCCGCGCGCGGGCACCAATGCCGCGCCGGCGGATGCCGCACCCCAGCCGCAAGGCTGAGGTCTGGCGCACCGATCTGGCGCATCGAAACGACAAAGCCCCCGGTCGCAGGACCGGGGGCTTTTTCATTCGGCCGGGGCCTTGGTTCAGAACACCAGCAAGGCCACCGCACCAAGCGCCAGGCCAAGGCCAAAACCGACATTGATCACGAAACTTGCTGCTTTCATCTTCCTTACCCCTTTCGAGAACGGAGCGGCTCTCATCCGCTTCAGATGACAGGAAAACGACGATTCCCGCCATGAGGTTCCATGTTAGGCGGAAAATTGCCGATAGGATGCGGCATAACGGCAACTATCCGCCCGTTGCCATGTCTGCGGATCGGCCTTAAACCGCTGTCATGACCCGATATCCCGAACTTTCGCCCGATTCCGCCATGCATGATCTGCGCGCCCGCATCGATGCGATGGATGCGCGGCTGATCGCCCTTCTGGCCGAACGCTCGGCCCTGATCGATGAGGCGGCGCGGATCAAGCTGCGCGAAGGTCTGCCCGCCCGCATCGACAGCCGGGTCGAGGAGGTGGCGCTGAACGCCCGCCGTCTTGCGACCGAGGCGGGCTTCGATGCCGATCTGGCAGAATCGCTATGGCGGGCGATGATGGAGCATTTCATCGCGCAGGAAGACCGCGTGCTGGCCGCCAAGGGCTAGGCCGACATCACGGCAGTTCTGAACGGCCTTAGTCGTCGAACAGGCTTTCTTGCGGGGTTTTTGGCGCGTCCAGCCCCAGATGACGCCAGCCCAGCCGCGCCAGCATCCGGCCGCGCGGCGTGCGCGCCACCAGCCCCTGCTGCATCAGGAACGGCTCGATCACTTCCTCGATCGCGTCGCGGCTTTCCGACAGGGCGGCGGACAGCGTTTCCACACCCACCGGGCCGCCGCCGTAATGTTCGGCCATCAGCGTCAGATAGCGCCGGTCGGCGCTGTCCAGCCCGATATGATCGACGCCCAGCCGGGTCAGCGCGCTGTCGGCAATGGCGCGGGTCAGGCGGCCATCGCCTTCGACCAGCGCAAAGTCGATGACCCGACGCAGCAGGCGACCGGCGATGCGGGGCGTGCCGCGCGCGCGTTTGGCGATCTCGCGCGTGCCCTCGGCTTCGCTGGGAATGCCCATCAGCCGCGCCCCGCGCGACACGATCAGGTCCAGCTCGTCGATGGTATAGAATTGCAGCCGCGTCGGAATGCCAAAGCGGTCGCGCAGCGGCGTGGTCAGAAGCCCCAGCCGCGTCGTGGCGCCGACCAGCGTGAAGGGCTGCAATTCGATCCGGACGGTGCGCGCGGCGGGGCCTTCGCCGATCACCAGATCCAGCTCGAAATCCTCCATCGCCGGGTAAAGCACTTCCTCGACCGCCGGGTTCATGCGGTGGATCTCGTCGATGAACAGCACGTCGCGGGCTTCCAGATTGGTCAGGATCGCCGCAAGATCGCCCGCGCGCGCCAGCACCGGCCCCGAGGTCATCTTGAAGTTCACGCCCAGTTCGCGCGCCATGATCTGCGCCAGCGTCGTCTTGCCCAGACCCGGAGGGCCATGGAACAGCGTGTGATCCATCGCCTTGCCGCGCATCCGGGCGCTTTCGATGAAGACCCGCAGATTGGCGCGCGCCTCGGCCTGACCGACGAAATCGGCCAGCATCTGCGGACGCAGGGCGCGGTCCTCGGTATCGCCGTCCTGCGGATCGGGGCGCAGCATCGGGTCGGGCTGGATCATGCCTCAGCCCCAGGGCGCGGTGCGTTGCGCGCCGCCCGCCATGGCTTGCAGCCGGGCGATGCGATCCTCGGTCGCGGGGTGGGTGGCAAACAGCCGGTCCATGCGCATGGCGTGCAGCGGGTTGACGATATACATCGAGGCCGCCGCCGGATTGCGCTCGGCCGGGATGTTCACCACCTGACCCGCCGCGCGCGAGATCTTGGCCAGCGCGCCCGCAAGCGCCATGGGCTTGCCGCAGATTTCCGCGCCGATCCGGTCAGCCTCGTATTCGCGCGACCGCGAGATCGCCATCTGCACCAGACCCGCCGCGATGGGCGCAAAGACCATCGCAAGGATCGAGGCCAGCGCGCCGCCGCGATTGTCCCGCCCGCCGAACATCGCGGAAAACATCATCATGTTGCCCAGCATGGCGATGGCCCCCGCCATGGTCGCCGTCACCGTCATGATCAGCGTGTCGCGATGCTTGATATGGGCCAGCTCATGCGCAATGACGCCCGCCAGTTCGTCGCGCGACAGCACGCGCATGATGCCCTGCGTCACCGCGACGGCGGCGTTTTCCGGGTCGCGCCCGGTGGCGAAAGCGTTGGGTTGTTCGGTTTCCAGCACATAGACCTTGGGCATGGGCAGGTTCGCGCGCTGCGCCAGCGCGGCGACCATATCCACCAGTTCCGGCGCCTGCGCGCGCGTCACCTCATGCGCGCCCTGCTGGCGCAGCATGGCCTTGTCGCTGTTCCACCACGCCCAGATATTGCCCGCGCCAGCCACGACCAGCGCGATGATCGCGCCGCTTGTGCCCCCGATCAGCCCGCCCATCCCCATGACCAAAGCGGTCAGGGCAGCCATCAGGATGAAGGTGCGCATGTTTCCGGTCATCAATCGTTACTCCTTTGGGGCCAACAGCCGCAGGGCTGCGCGGATCAAAGCCGCGGTTGCCGCCCCGGGTTCCGCGCTGGCGGCCTGAGCGACGGCGCTTGCGGCCTCGGACGGAGCATAGCCCAGATTACCCAAGGCAGACAGCGCATCTGCCGTGGCAGCGGCGGCGCTGGGTGCGGCAGTGGCAGGTTTTCGGGTCGTGGGCGCGTCGATCACCTCTGCGTCAGGGCTGGGCAGCGGGCCCGGATCGACGGTCAGCGCGCCCCCCAGCGCCATGACGGCGGGGGCCTTGTCCTTCAGCTCCATCGCGATGCGCTGCGCCAGTTTCGGGCCGACGCCCGGCGCCTTGCGCAGGGCCGACCAGTCGCCAAGCGCCAGCGCCCGCGACAGCCCGTCCGGGCCAAGCGTTCCCAGAATTGCCTGCGCGACCTTCGCGCCCACCCCCTGAACCGAGGTCAGCAGCCGGTGCCATTCCTTTTCCAGAAGCGTGGGAAAGCCGAACAACTGCAACAGGTCTTCGCGCACCAGCAATTCGGTATAAAGCGCCGTCGCCTGACCCACGGGGGGCAGCCCGGCGGCGGTGCGTTCGCTGACGTGGACGATATAGCCCACGCCGCGCACGTCGATCAGCACATGGTCCTGTGCCCGGTGCAGAATGATGCCTGCGATACGTCCGATCATGCCCGCACCTTCACGCTTGAGCCTTAATTTTCAATGAACGGCCTTGCAGGTGATGGGCGTGGCAGATGGCGATGGCCAGCGCATCCGCAGCATCCGCGCCGCGAAACTCGGCCCCCGGCAGCAGAAAGCGCACCATGTGCTGCACCTGTTCCTTGGCGGCATGGCCGACGCCGACCACGGTTTTCTTGACGGCATTCGGGGCATATTCGCCGATGGGCAGCCCCGCTTCGGCAGCCGACAGCAGCGCGATGCCGCGCGCCTGCCCCAGTTTCAGCGTGCCGACCGCGTCCTTGTTGACAAAGGTCTGTTCGACAGCCGCCGCCTCGGGGCGGTGTTCGGCGATCACGGCGCACAGGCCGCGATACAGCGTGGCAAGGCGCGGGCCAAGTTCGTCCCCGGCCGAGTGAATGATGCCATTTGCCACATGCCGCAGGCGCGGACCGTCGGTCACGACGATGCCCCAGCCCATGTTGCGCAGTCCCGGGTCGATCCCGATGATCTTCATGCCTGCCCCAATTTTTCGGCAATGATTAGCACGAAAAGGGAACATCGGCCAGAGACTTGTGCGACTTCGGGTTGACATCCGGTCGCCCGGTCAAGGACATAGGGGGCGACAAGAAGGAGGGGACATGTCGCCAGCACTCATTGCCGCCCTACCGTTCATCGGAGCCTTGCTTCCGGCCCTGTTGATCCGCTCGGGACGCGATGTTGCGGCGACATGCTGCGCGACCGCGACCGCCATCGCCCTGTTGGGGCTTTGCCTGCACATTCCCGCCGTGATGGCGGGCGAGGTGATTACCGCCAGCTTCCAGTGGCTGCCCCAGCTTGGGCTGAATGCCAGCTTCCGCATCGACGGGCTGGGCCTGCTGTTCGGCATCCTGATCCTTGGGATCGGACTTCTGATCATCGGCTATGCCCGCTTCTATCTGGGCCGGCGCGAGCCTGTGGGCGTGTTCTATACCTATCTGATGCTGTTTCAGGGCGCGATGATGGGGATCGTGCTGTCGGACAATATCCTGCTTCTGCTGATCTTCTGGGAGCTGACCTCGTTGTCGTCCTTCCTGCTGATCGGCTTTTGGAAGCACCTGCCCGAAGGGCGGCAGGGCGCGCGCATGGCGCTGACCGTGACCGGGATGGGCGGTCTGGCGATGATCGGGGGGATGCTGATCCTTGGCAATATCGCCGGAAGCTATCAGATCGGCGACATTCTGGCGGCGGGCGATGCGATCAAGGCCAGCCCGCTTTACCTGCCCGCGCTGCTGCTGATCCTGATCGGCGCCTTCACCAAATCGGCGCAGTTCCCGTTCCATTTCTGGCTGCCTCATGCCATGGCCGCGCCGACGCCGGTCTCGGCCTATCTGCATTCGGCGACCATGGTGAAGGCGGGGATCTTCCTGATGGCGCGGCTGTGGCCGGTGCTGTCCGGCACGCCGGAATGGTTCTATATCGTTGCGACCACGGGGCTGGTCACGATGGTGCTGGGCGCGTGGATCGCCATTTTCCGCGACGATCTGAAATCGCTGCTGGCGTTTTCGACCGTCTCGCATCTGGGTCTGATCACCATGCTGCTGGGCTTCGGCACCGAAGGTGCTGCGGTCGCCGCGATGTTTCATATCGTCAACCACGCGACCTTCAAGGCGGCGCTGTTCATGACCGCAGGCATCGTCGATCATGAGGCCGGGACAAGGTCCATCGCGCGGCTGGGCGGCTTGCGGCGGCTGATGCCCGTGACCTTTGCCATCGGCACCATCGCCGCGCTGTCCATGGCCGGGATCCCGCCGCTGAACGGCTTCCTGACCAAGGAAATGATGCTGGATCAGGCCACGCAGGCGACATGGGCGGGCAATGGCAGCCTGATCTTCGTGCTGGCGACGCTGGGGGCGCTGCTGTCGGTCTGCTATTCGCTGCGCTTCGTGTGGCATGTGTTTCTGGGACCCCAGCGCCACGACTATCCGGCGCATCCGCATGACCCCAATCCCGGCCTGTGGCTGCCGCCCGCCGTCTTGGTGGTGCTGGTGGTGCTGATCGGGCTGATGCCCAATCTGATGGCTGGCTGGCTGGTCGAGGTCTCGGCCGCAGCCGTCACCGGCACCGCGCCGCATCCGCATTTCGCCTTGTGGCACGGGGTGAATCTGGCGCTGATCCTGTCGGTGATCGCGGTGCTGGGTGGTGCCGTGCTGCTGGCGCTGCATCGCCCGCTGCTGGCGGCGGTGCTGGCGCTGCCGCGCCCGAATGCCAAGCGGATGTTCGACCGCGCAGCGCAGGGATCGGTGCGGGCGGCGCGCTTTGTCACCGACCGCTTCACCAACGGCTCGATGGCGCGGGCGTTCACCGGCTTTGCGCTGACCGTGCTGCTGTGCAGCACATGGGCGTTTTCCACCGGCAACTATGCCGGTCCGCGCCGCGACATGCTGCCGGTCGAGCCGGTGCCGTTCGTGGGCTGGGTGCTGCTGATGGTCGCGACGGGCTGCATGGTCCGGTTCCATCGCAACCGCTTTCTGGCGCTGGTGCTGGTGGGCATCATCGGCGTCATCGTCTCGGGGTCGTTTCTGTATCTCTCGGCGCCGGATCTGGCGCTGACGCAGATCTCGGTCGAGGTGGTGACGGTCGTTCTGCTGCTGCTGGCGCTGAACTTCCTGCCCAAGCAGACGCGGGTCGAAGCCAGCGAGACCAGACGCGGCTTTCATGCCTTCGTGGCGGCGCTGGTCGGGCTTGGCTTCGGGGCGCTGGCCTATGTCGTGATGCGCGGCGGCTTCGATTTCGCGCCGATCTCGGAATACATGCTGGCCAACAGCTACAAGCTGGGCGGCGGCGACAATGTGGTGAACGTCATTCTGGTGGATTTCCGTGGCTATGACACCTTTGGCGAAATCACCGTGCTGGGCATCGCGGCGCTGACCATCTTTGCGCTGACCGAAACGCTGATGACCGGGGCCAGTGCGCAGCGGCTGGCGAGCTGGCAATATGACATGCGCCGCGCGGGCGCGCGCCACCCGCTGATGCTGGTGGTGGTGACGCGGCTGATCCTGCCGATGTCGCTGGTCGTGGGCATCTACATGTTCCTGCGCGGCCACAACATGCCGGGCGGCGGCTTCGTCGCCGGTCTGGTCGTGTCGATCGCGCTGGTGTCGCAATACATGGCCTCGGGCTATGCCTGGGCGATGGAACGCAACCACGTTCCCTATCACGCGCTGATCGGCGCGGGCGTCATGGCGGCGGGGATCACCGGCATCGGCGCATGGTTCAACGGGCTGCCGTTCCTGACCTCGGCCTTTGGCTATGTGAAGCTGCCGGGGCTTGAAGAGTTCGAGCTGGCCACCGCCATGGGCTTTGATCTGGGCGTGTTCCTGTGCGTGCTGGGCGCGGTGATGCTGGCGTTGAACTCGCTGTCACGCATTGCCCGCGCGGCGGGCGGCACGGTCAATGACCAGCCGATGGATGTCGATCCCAGCCAGACCGCAACCGCAGGAGACCGCTGATGGAGCTGCTTCTTTCCAGTGCCATCGGCATGATGACCGCAGCAGGCATCTATCTGATCCTGCGCCGCCGCAGCTTTGCCGTCGTGCTGGGCACGACGATGCTGAGCTATGCGATCAACCTGTTCCTGTTCTCGACCGGGCGGCTGGTGGTCAATCAGCCGCCGATCCTGCGCGACGGCGTGACCAGCTATACCGATCCGCTGCCGCAGGCGCTGGTGCTGACGGCCATCGTCATCAGCTTCGGCATGACGGCGGTGACGGTGATGATGGCGCTTGGCGCCTTTCTGGAGGGCGGAGACGACCGCGTGGACATGCCCCGCGCGGACCGCGAGCTTCCGCAAAAGCACGAAGCCGCATCTGACGACGACGACGACGCAGGAGGCCGCGCATGAACCATATCATCATCGCCCCGGTCATCCTGCCCGCCGTCATCGGTGCGCTGATCATCCTGTGGATGCGGTCTGACCTGCTGTTGCAGCGCGTGTTTTCGATTGCCGGGACCATGCTGCTGCTGGGCGTGTCGCTGTATCTGGCATGGCTGGCCAGTTCCGGCGATGTGCTGGTCTATCGCCTTGGCAACTGGGCCGCGCCCTTCGGCATCGTGCTGATGCTGGACCGGCTGGCGGGGCTGATGCTGGTGCTGACCTCGGTCATGGCGCTGGCGGTGCAGCTTTACGCCTTTGGCTCGGGCTGGGATCGCAAGGGCTGGCACTTCCACGCGCTGTGGCAGTTCCAGCTGATGGGCGTCTGCGGCGCGTTCCTGACAGGGGACGCCTTCAACCTGTTCGTGTTCTTCGAGATCCTGCTGATCGCCAGCTATGGCCTGATGACCCATGGCGGCGGCGAGATGCGGCTGCGCGCGGGCGTGCAATACATCGCCTTCAACCTTGCCGGCTCGATCCTGTTCCTTGCGGCGCTTGGGGTGCTGTATTCGGTCACCGGCACGCTGAACATGGCCGACATGGCCGCGCGGGTGGCCGCGATGCCCGAGGGGGATACCGCGCTGCTGCGCACCGGCGCCGTCATGCTGATGCTGGTCTTTGCCATCAAGGCCTCGCTGGTGCCGCTGCATTTCTGGCTGCCCTCGACCTATGCCAATGCGCCGGGGCCGGTGGCGGCGCTGTTTGCCATCATGACCAAGGTGGGGGTCTATGCGATCATCCGCTTTTTCACGCTGGTCTTTCCGCAGGATACCGTCATCGAAAGCGTGGTGATGGATCTGCTGCTGCCCGCCGCGCTGTTCACGCTGGTGCTGGGGCAACTGGGCGTGATGGGCACGCGCAATCTGGGGCGGATGGCGGCCTATGCGGCCATCGCCTCGGTGGGGATGCTGATGATCGCGGTGGCGCAGTTCACGCCGCAGGCCACCAGTGCGGCGCTGTATTACATGGTGCATTCGACGCTGGCGGGTGCGGCGCTGTTTCTGGTCGTGGACATGATCGGCGCGCGGCGCGGTGACCTGTGGCTGCGCGCCGACGGGATCATGCCGGGCAATGCAATGATCGCGGCGCTGTTCTTTGCCTCGACCATCGCCATGGCCGGGATGCCGCCGCTGTCGGGCTTTGTCGGCAAGCTGCTGGTGCTGGACGCGACCCGCGCCGCGCCGGGGGCGGTGGTGATCTGGGGCGCGGTGCTGGTGACATCGCTGATCGCCATTTACGGCTATGCCCGGGCAGGCTCGCTGGTCTTCTGGAAGGCCTATGAGACCGGGCCGGTCAAGGCGGTGATCCCCGCCAATGGCGCGCCGCTTTGGGCGCGCATCCCGACCAAGCTGGAAACGCATGAGCAGATCCAGGATCTGGGCGATGCCGCATCGCCGACGCTGGCCTTCGTGGCGGTCTGGGCGCTGCTGGCCGGGCTGGTGGCGCTGACGGTCTTTGCCGGACCCGCGATGCAGTTCGCCGAGGCGACGGCGGCGCAACTGCACGACCCGGCGGGCTATCTGTCGGCGGTGCTGCAAGGTCAGGAGGGGACGAAATGATGCGACGCCTGTTTCCCCATCCCTATCTGTCGGTGACGCTGGCGCTGGTCTGGATGCTGCTGGTGAACCGCTGGGCGGTGGGATCGCTGGTCTTTGCCATCATGATCGGCGTGGCCCTGCCGTGGCTGATCGCGCCTTACTGGCCGAATACCGCGCGCATCAAGGCACCGCACCGCATCCCCGGCTATCTGGCCATCGTGCTGGCCGATATCGTCAAGGCGAATTTCGCCGTCGCGCGGATCGTGCTGTTCACGCCGCGCAGCGACCTGAAGCCCGCATGGGTCACCGTCCCGCTGGACCTGCGCCAGCCCGAGGCGATCACCGCGCTGGCCGCCACCATCACCCTGACCCCCGGCACGCTGACCTGCGACATCTCCGAGGACGGGCGCGCCTTGCTGATCCATTGCCTGCACGCCCCCGATCCGGCCGCCGTGCTGGATGAAATCAAGACCCGCTATGAGGCCCGCCTGAAGGAGATCTTCGCATGATCGCTTATGCGCTTGCCTTTGCCTATGGCTGCTTCGGGCTGGCCATGCTGTTCTGCCTGTATCGCGTCGTGCGCGCGCCCGGCATGGGCGACCGGGTGCTGGCGCTGGACACGCTGACCATCAATGTCATCGCGCTGCTGACGATCTTTGGCATCGACCGGGGCACCGGCATCTATTTCGAGGCCTCGCTGCTGTTTGCCATGCTGGGCTTCATCTCGACCGTGGCTTACGCGAAATTCGTGCTGCGCGGCGATATCATCGAATAGGGGGTGGGGATGATGGCGATGATTGGCGAAATTCTGGTTGCGGTCCTGCTGGTGCTGGGCGGGTTTTTCGGGCTTGTCGGGTCCTATGGGCTGATCAAGCTGCCCGATCCGATGACGCGGCTGCACGCGCCGACCAAGGCCGCGACGCTGGGCGTGGGCTCGGTGCTGATCGCGTCGCTGATCTGGTTTCCCTCGCAGGGGATGGGCGTCAGCTGGCACGAATTGCTGATCACGATCTTTCTGTTCCTGACCGCGCCCGTCACCGGCAACCTGATCGCCAAGGCGAACATGCACCTGACATGGCGCAAGCAGGATATTCCGCCGCCCGCCAAGGACAAGGACTGGGCGACCTTCGCCGAGCGATAATGACAAAGCGCGGCCACCGGGGCCGCGCTTTCGGTTTTTGTGCCGTGCTGTGCTGCCCGGCCTCAGACCAGCCCGGCATGGCTCAGCGCCGCGTCGATCTGGCGCTTGGTGCCATCGGTCAGCCCTACCAGCGGCAGGCGCACGTCTTCGCCGCACAGGCCCAGACGCGACAGCGCGTATTTCGCCCCCGCCACGCCCGGCTCAAGGAAGATCGCGACATGCAGCGGCATCAGCAGATCCTGATATTCCAGCGCGCGGGCATAGTCGCCCGCCAGCGTGGCTTCCTGGAACTGGGCGCACAGGCGCGGCGCGACATTGGCCGTGACCGAGATGCAGCCGACGCCACCATGCGCATTGAAGCCAAGCGCGGTCGCGTCCTCGCCCGAAAGCTGCACGAAATCCGCGCCGCAGGTGATGCGCTGCTGGCTGACCCGCTCCAGCTTGCCGGTCGCATCCTTGACGCCGATGATGCGGGGCAGCTTTGCCAGCTCGCCCATGGTTTCGGGCGACATGTCCACGACCGAGCGGCCGGGGATGTTATAGATGATGATCGGCAGATCGCTGGCATCGTGCAGCGCGCGGAAATGCGCGATCAGACCGGCCTGCGTCGGCTTGTTGTAATAGGGCGTCACGACCAGCGCCGCATCCGCCCCCGCCGCCTGCGCGTGCTGGACCAGCCCGATGCCCTCATGCGTGGAATTCGAGCCTGCGCCCGCGATGACCGGCACGCGGCCTGCGACGGTGGCGATGACTTCCTCGACGACCTGACGGTGTTCGTCATGGCTGAGCGTGGGGCTTTCGCCTGTGGTGCCGACCGGCACAAGGCCGTGGCTGCCTTCTGCGATATGCCACTCGACCAGCTTCTTCAGCGCAGGGATGTCCACATCCCCTTTGGGGGTGAATGGCGTGACCAGCGCGGGCAAAGAGCCTTTGAACATGACAGTATCCTGAAGTTGGGTTCAGACCCGCCCTTACATGCCGAGGACCCGCTTGCCAAGGATGTGAGTTGCGCGCGCGCCCGCTTCCCCGCAGAAATGAAGCCATGATGTATCCTTTGCGCGACAGGATTTTCGGGACCGTCACGGCCCTTTTGCTGGCCTTTGGCCTGAAACCGGCCATGGCCGAGGATGCCGGGGCGCTGGCCCGGGCGCTGGATCTGTCCGCGCGGCGCGACTGGGTTGGCGCGCAGGCGCAGGCGGCGCAGTCAGGCCCCATCGCGCAGGATCTGATCCAGTGGCAGCGGCTGCGCGCGGGGCAGGGCAGTTTCCCCGATTACGCCGCCTTTGCGCTGGCGCATCGCGACTGGCCCGGCATGGCGCTGCTGTATCGCCGGGGCGATGCGACGTTGAACCCCGACCTGCCGCCCGGGCAGATCGTCGCATGGTTCGGGGACCGGCAGCCCGACACGCTGAACGGCGCGCAATCGCTGATCACCGCGCTGTCGAAGCTGGACCCCGAGGAGGCGCAGGCGGAAATCGCCCGTTTCTGGACCAGCCATCCCCTGACCGCTGCGGAAACGCAGGTCTTTGTGTCGGCGCATGGCCCACAGCTTGTCGGTCTGCATGACGCAAGGCTGGCCGCCATGCTGGACCAGCGCCAGACCGAGGCAGCGCAGGCGGTGCTGCCCTTGGCCTCGCCTGCGGCGCAGGCTTTGGGCAAGGCGCGGATCGCGACGCAAGGCGGGGCCGCCGGGGTTGATGCGCTGATCCTTGCGCTGCCCGATCAGGACCGCGCCGATGCCGGGCTGGCGCTGGACCGTTTCCGCTGGCGCGTGCGCGCCAAGATGGGCGATCTGGCGCGCGATCTGATGCTGGAGCGATCCACCAGCGCCGAGGCGTTGCGCGATCCCGAAGCATGGGCCAGCCTGCGCGCCGACTATTCCCGCGCGTCGATGCGGGCGGGCGACTGGCCGCTGGCGGAACGCTTCGCGGCCGGCCATTTCACCCCCGAGGGCAGCGACGATTTCATTGAACTGGAATGGCTGGCCGGGTTCGCCGCGTTGAAACAGGGCGCGACCGACCGGGCGGTGCAGCATTTTTCGCGGCTGGAAGCGCGGACGGTCAGCCCGATTTCCCGCTCACGCGCGCATTACTGGATGGCGCGCAGCTATGATGCGGCGGGGCAAAGCGATCAGGCGCTGGCGCAGTATCGGCAGGCGGCGGGGTGGCAGACCGCCTATTACGGCCAGTTGGCGGCAGAGCATCTGGGCCAGACCATGCAGCCCGAACTGGCGCATCCGGGCCGCGGGATCGACACGCTGCCCGACTGGCGCGGCAGCGACCTGCGGCTGAACCCGGTCTGGCAGGCGGGCGTCTGGCTGCTGGCGGCGGGCGATGCCGATCAGGCGGCGCGGTTCTTTCTGCATCTGGCCGAAACCGCCCCGCCCGAGGATATCGGCCGCATGTCCCGCCTGATGCTGGAGGTGCACCGCCCGTGGCACGCCCTGCGGCTGGCCAAGGCGGCGGCGGCCAAGGGCGTGGTCTATCCGGCGGCCTATTTCCCGCTGACCGGGCTTGAGACGAAGCCGCTGGGCCTGCCGCCGGAACTGGTGATGTCGATTGCCCGGCGCGAAAGCGAATTCAACCACACCGTCGCCTCGCCCGTGGGGGCGCTGGGGCTGATGCAGGTCATGCCCGACACCGGCCGCGCCATGGCCCGCAAGCTGGGCGAGCCTTTCGAGCAGCGCCGCATGACCCGCGATCCCGCCTATAACGCGCGGCTGGGCGCGGCCTATCTGCAGGGGCTGCGTGACAGGTTCGGGCCGTCGATTGCGCTGGTCTCATCGGGCTATAATGCCGGGCCGGGGCGTCCGGCGCGCTGGCTGGGCGATTTCGGCGATCTGCGCCGGGGCGCCGATCCGGTCGAATGGGTCGAGATGATCCCCTTTGACGAAACCCGCAACTATGTCATGCGCGTGACCGAGGCGCTGCCGATCTATCGCGCGCGCATCATGGGCCATCCCGCGCCGCTGGTGCCGACCTATGATCTGACGGGGGGCGGCATGATGCCCATCCCGCCGCAACCGCCGATCCGGCTGGCCTTTTCGCCGCGCCCGCCCATGTCGCAGCGCGCCTTGGCCGCAATGGCCGCGGGCGGCGTGCTGGCCGAGATCATCCGCCCGGCTTTGTTGATCGAGGAAGCCAGCGCCGCAGCGACGGGCGCGGCCGGCGCTGTCGTCGTCAGCCCTGCGGTGGTCAACCCCGCGGTGCCCAGCCCTGCCGTGGTCAGTCCGGCGGCGGTCAGCCCTGGATCTGCTTCGCGCGCTGACGCGACCGCCACCAGGTGAACAGTCCCGCGCCCACGACGATCAGCCCGCCAAGGGCGACGTTCGGGGCCAGCGTCTCGCCAAAGATCACCACACCGAAGATGCTGACCCAGACCAGCTGGGTATAGCTGAAGGGTTGCAGCGCAGATGCCTCGGCCAGCTCATAGGCCTTGATCAGCAGGAAATGCGCGATGGCCGCGCACAGGCACAAAACCAGCAGCCACGGGATGTCCCTTCTGGCGATGGGCTCCCAGCTGTTGATGCCGATGATGGTCATGGTGATCGCGCCCACGACCGAGGTCCAGAAGAAGCTGACGATCGCCGTATCGTCCCGCGCCACCAGCCGCGTCATCAGCCCATAGACCGCGAACATCACAGCCCCAAGGAACGGCAGCAGCGCCTGCGAGGAAAACACCCCGCTGCCCGGTTTCAGCACGATCAGGATGCCGCAAAAGCCCACGCCGACCGCCACCCAGCGCCGCCAGCCCACCTTTTCGCCAAGGATCGGCCCGGACAGGACCGAGATGATCAGCGGATAGCAGGCAAAGATCGCGTGGGTGTTGATCAGGCCCAGCCGCACGAAGGCCTCGATGGTGACGACGATCTCCAGCGCAAGGATGATGCCACGCGCCACCTGCGTCCATGGCCGCTTGCTGCGGGTGGCCGCGCGCAGCCCGCCCGGCTGGCGCATGACGATGGCCATGACGAACAGCGTGAAGAACCAATACCGCACCATGGTGATGAAGATCGGCGAATAGGTGGCCCCCAGATGCCGCGAGATGCCGTCCTGCGCCGCGAAGATGAAGGCGGCGGTGCAGATCATCAGCGTGGCGCGGCCGACCTGATCGGGGCCGCGCGCGTCAGTCGGGGGAACCGCAGGCTGCTGGATCGCGGGTTGGGGCAATGCCCCGGTCTGGTCGGTCTGGGTCATGGCTGGCCTGCGCTTGGTATGGAAGCCATGCGCCCGGCCAGCCGAAACGTCAACCGCGCTTAATCGCGGCTGCGGATGATTTCGGCGAAGCCCTCGAATAGCTGTGCGTTGGAGGCAACGATATTGCCGGATTCGATGACGCTTTCCTCGGAGCGGATCGGCTCGACGAAGCCGCCGGCTTCCTTGACCAGCAGGATGCCCGCCGCCACGTCCCATGAATGGATGCCGCGTTCCCAATAGCCGTCGAAGCGGCCGCAGGCGACATAGGCCAGATCCAGCGCCGCAGCGCCCCAGCGCCGCACGCCCGCCGTCACCGGCATCAGGCGCGACAGGTCGCGGATGGTGGCGGGCAGCGTGCCACGGCCTGCAAAGGGCACGCCGGTCGCAAAGATCGATTCGATCATCTGCCTGCGCCCCGAAACCCGGATGCGGCGGTCGTTCAGAAACGCGCCATCGCCCTTTTCGGCGGTGAACATTTCGTCCTTGGCCGCGTCATAGACCACGGCGGCGACGATTTCGCCCTTGTGCTCCAGCGCGATGCTGACGGCCCAATGCGGCAGGCCGTGCAGGAAGTTGGTCGTGCCGTCCAGCGGGTCGACGATCCAGCGGCGGGTGGGGTCTTCGCCCGCTTCCGCGCCGGTTTCCTCGCCGATCCAGCCATAGTTCGGGCGGGCGCCGCGCAGGTCTTCCTTGATGATGCGTTCGGCCTCGCGGTCGGCGCGGCTGACGAAATCGCCTGCGCCCTTGACCGAGACCTGAAGGTTTTCCACCTCGCGGAAGTCCTTGACGAGGCTGCGGCCCGCCTTGCGCGCGGCCTTGATCATGATGTTGAGATTGGCGCTGGCCATGGCTTTTCCTTTATGGGATTGGCTGCCCTATTAGGCGAAGGCTGGCGAAAAGTGAAGAACCGGCGCGGCAGGGCCGTCATTCCGTCGCAGAAGCCGCCTTGCAGGCTTGCAGCCCGCGTTTTGTCCCCTACCTGTTAACCCACACAGCCGGAGGACCAGATGTCCCAACCCAAGCTTTTCCAGCCGATCCAGATCGGCGGCGCGACCCTTGCCAACCGCATCGTCATCGCACCCATGTGCCAGTATTCCGCCGAAGACGGGCAGATGACCGACTGGCATCTGATGCATCTGGGGGCGCTGTCGCAATCGGGCGCGGCGATCCTGACCATCGAGGCCACGGCGGTCGAACCGCTGGGCCGCATCACCTATGGCGATGTCGGGCTTTATGACGACGCGACCGAGGCCGCGATGGCGCGCGTCCTGAAGGCCCTGCGCGCATGGTCCGACATGCCGATCGCGATCCAGCTTGCCCATGCCGGGCGCAAGGCCTCGTGCCAGAAACCGTGGCAGGGCGGCAAGCAGATCCCGCCCGATGCGCAGAACGGCTGGCAGACGGTCTCGGCCTCGGACCTGCCTTTTGCCGAAGGGGACAATGCGCCGGTGGCGCTGGACCGTGCGGGCATGGACCGGGTGCGCGACGCCTTTGTCGCCTCGGCAGAACGTGCGGTGCGGTTGGGCATCGACGCGATCCAGTTGCACGCCGCGCATGGCTATCTGCTGCACCAGTTCCTGTCGCCCTTGTCGAACACCCGCCGCGACGACTATGGCGGCAGTCTGGAAAACCGCATGCGCTTCCCGCTTGAGGTCTTCGCCGCCGTCCGGGCCGCCTTGCCTGCGGGCTATCCGCTGACCATCCGCGTCTCTGGCACCGACTGGGCCGAGGGCGGCTGGGATGTCGAGGGCAACATCGCCTTTGCCCGCGCGCTTGAGGGGCTGGGCTGCGATGCCATCCACGTCTCCAGCGGCGGGCTGGACCGCCATCAGCAGATCCCCGTCGGGCCCAGCTATCAGGTGCCTCTGGCCCGCGCGATCAAGCAGGCGGTGGCGATGCCGGTGGTCACGGTCGGGCTGATCACCGAGCCGCAGCAGGCCGAGGCGATCGTGGCCACGGGTGAGGCCGACATGATCGCCCTTGCCCGCACCGTGCTTTATGATCCGCGCTGGCCTTGGCACGCGGCAGCGGCCCTTGGCGGCCATGTCAAGGCATCGCCGCAGTTTCTGGCCGCCGCACCGCGCATGGCACCGGGGATTTTCAGCCGCGATTGATGGCATGGGCGGATGGCATGGGCGCCCGGCAATGCCTTGTCCCTCGCCGGGCAGCCCCGCCGCAGGGTGGCGGGAAAGCCGCGATCCGCAAGGTCATCCGTCAAGAATGGTTGTCCTTCTGCGCGGGGCTGTTAGTATGCGGCCCATATGGAAACCGGAAAAAGCCGCCGACCGCTGATGATCGACGACAGTTCCGACAAGCCCGAGCCACCGCGACGATGCGAGCCGGGCAAGGTCGACCCCGTCATCCCCATCGGGGATGAACCCCAGCCGGAGCCCGGCAGACCCCGCCGTCAAGCGCGGACGCGCCTGTCGCGTCGCCTCAGACAGCTTGCCGATGACCCCTCGCGCGACAGGATCGCCATTGCCGATCTGCTGCTGCTGATGCCGGGGCAGGCGCTGGCCGCGCTGATCCTGATCTTTGCCGCCCCGAATGTCGTCCCCGGCCCGCCGGGGCTTTCGGCGATTCTGGGCCTGCCCATGGTCTATCTGACCTTTCAACTGATGCTGGGCCGCAGGCCGTGGTTGCCGCCGGTCATTGCCGGGCGCAGCTTTGCGCGCAGCGATTTCGCCGCGATGGTCCAGCGCATCGCCCCGCTGCTGGCGCGTCTGGAAAAGCTGCTGCGCCCGCGTCTGCCCGCTTTGGTCAGCTGGAACGCCGAACGCATCGTCGGCAGCTTCTGCTTTCTGCTGTCGATCATCATCCTGCTGCCCGTGCCCTTGGGCAACATGCTGCCCGCGCTGGCCATCAGCCTGATGATGCTGGGCCTGCTGGAGCGTGACGGGTTGTGGGTCGGCATCGGCTTTGCCCTTGGCATCGGGTCGCTGTTCATCGTCGCCGGTGTCGTCTATGCCCTGATCAAGGGCGTCTTCTTCCTTTTCGCACGCGTGTTCGACTGATGCGACGCGCAAACCCCAATCGGACCTGAACCCCCTCCATGTGGCTTGAAATCCTGATCGTGATCCTTCTGACTCTGATCAATGGCCTGTTGGCCATGTCCGAGTTGGCCATCGTCTCGGCCCGTCCGGCCCGGCTGAAAGTGCTGGCCGAGCGAGGCAGCCACGGCGCCGAAACCGCGCTGAAGCTGGCCGAGGATCCGGGCCGCTTCCTCAGTTCGGTGCAGATCGGCATCACGCTGGTCGGCGTGCTGTCGGGCGCATTTTCCGGCGCGACGCTGGGCCAGCGTCTGGCCGATGCGCTGCCCGGCTGGGGCGTGCCCGCCACCATGGCGCAGCCCTTGGGCATGGGGGGCGTGGTCGTGGCCATCACCTATATGTCGCTGATCTTTGGCGAGCTTGTGCCCAAGCAGATCGCCCTGCGCGCGCCGGAAACGATGGCTGCGCGGGTGGCGCCGCTGATGCGCACCATCTCGCGCATTGCCGCGCCGCTGGTCTGGCTGCTGGATCGGTCGGGCAAGCTGGTGCTGTCGCTTCTGGGCCAGACCGGCAGCGACAATCGCGGCATCTCGGATGAGGAGATCCGGCTGGTCATCGCCGAGGCCGAGACGGCGGGCGTCATGCACCGCGCCGAGACCGAGATGATCGCGGGCGTCATGCGCATCGCCGACCGCAGCGCGCGCGGGCTGATGACGCCGCGCCGCGACATCATCGCGGTGGATCTGTCCGACAGCTATGCCATGGTCGCGCAGAAGTTTCAGGAAGGCCACCGCACCCGCCTGCCGGTCAGCGATGGCGAGGAAAACAACATGGTGGGCGTGGTCGCCAGCGCCGATCTGATCGCGGTCGATGCCGCGAGCTTCGATCTGCGCGCGCTGATGAAGACCGCGCCGATCATCCCCGAAACGCTGGACGCCCCCGAGGTCATCACGCGCCTGCGCGCCTCGCCGGGGCAGATGCTGCTGGTCTATGACGAATACGGCCATTTCGAGGGCGTGGTGACGCCGATGGATGTGCTTGAGGCGATCACCGGCGAATTCTCGGGCCTTGACGACGACGAACCGAAGCTGGTCGAACGCGATGACGGCTCGATGCTGGTGGCGGGCTGGATGCCTGCCGACGAATTCGCCGACCGGCTGGGCGTGTCGCTGGACGAGGACCGCGACTTTTCCACCGTGGCCGGGCTGGTGCTGGATCTGGCGGGCGCGATCCCGCAGGTGGGCGATGTCGTCGAATGGCATGGCTGGCGCATCGAAGTCGTCGATCTGGACGGCCGCCGCATCGACAAGCTGCTGGTGGCACGGCGTGGATAAAGCGCGCAAGCGCCCCGTGGACCGGCAGGGGATGGTTCCCGTTGACGATCCCGCGCTGAAGCAGATCTCGCGCCGGTTTGAAAGTCTGGGCGAGAATTGCGAATTCGGCTTTGCCCTGCGCAAATGCGGCAACGAAGACAGCCAGCTTTTGCGATGGGCGGTGACGCCCTTTCCGGCGCTGATCGACCTTGTGCGCCATCCGCCCGAACGCATCTATCTGCGCGAGAACCTTGAGCCCGCCGCCCCGGACATGGTGCGCGACCGCGGCACCGGGCTGGGGTTTCACTGCGCCTTCCGCTTTCGCGAGGGCGCTGCGGGCTGGGAAAGCCTGCCGCAGGACCGCGATCCGGATGCGCTTTATGCCGATGACGCGGGCAAGTTCGCGCATCTTTATGACAAGTTCCGCCGCAGGCTGCGCAATGGCAACCGGATCTTTGTCTACAAGTTCTACAAGGATCAGCCGCTGCCGCCGCTGACCGAGTTGCGTCGGCTGCAACAGGCTTTGGCTCAGGCCAGTCGCCGGCAGCCGGGGCTGGTGGTCGTGGCGCGTGATCCCGGCCTTGACCGCGATCTGCGGGTTGAACCCAAGTCCGACGGCCTGATCCTTGCCCGGATGCGCGATTACGTCGACAACGCCGAATACCGCACCGCCAGCTATGGCGTCTGGCACGATATGATGCGCCAGACCGCCGCGCTTTTGCCGTAATCCGCTTTTCATGGCGGGCGAAGTTGATAACCATGGGTTATGAGCTTCACCCTGCGCCAGATCGCCTATTTCCTTGCCGTCGCCCGGCTGCGCAACTTTGGCCGCGCCGCCGAGGCCAGCCATGTCTCGCAACCCGGCCTGTCCAGCCAGATCGCCCAGCTTGAAGGCCGGCTGGGGGGCGCGCTGTTTGAACGCGGCGCGGGCAGCGGTCCGGTGCGGCTGACCGCCTTGGGCGAACGCCTGCTGCCCGCCGCGCAGGAACTGATGGACAATGCGCAGCGGCTGGAGGCCATGGCCCGCGCCGGGCGCGAACCCTTGTCGGGGCGGCTGCGGCTGGCGATCATCCCGACCGTCGCGCCTTATCTGATCCCGCATCTGGTGCCTGCGCTGCGCGAGGCGCATCCGGCGCTGGATCTGGAACTGCATGAGGTCGTGACCGACGATCTGCTGGCGGGCGTCGCCGCGCATCGCTTCGATGCCGGGCTGATGGCCCTGCCCACCGGCATGGCGGGGATCGAGGCCGAACCCGTGCTGCGCGATGCCTTTCTGATCGCCATGTCCGGCGATGACACGACATATCTGTCCGGCCCCGCGCGTCCCGAAAGCCTTGCGGTCGAACGTCTGCTGCTGCTGGCCGAAGGGCATTGTCTGCGCGATCAGGCGCTGGAGGTCTGCGGCTTGCGCAGCGCCCGGCGCAAGCTGAACCTTGAAGCGGCCTCGATGGCCACGCTGATGCGGATGGTCGCCAGTGGCATGGGGATGACGCTGATCCCGGAACTGGCGCTGCCCGAGGAAAACCGCGACGGACGCCTGCGGATCGTGCCCTTTGCCGCGCCTGCGCCGTCGCGCGATCTGGCGGTGGTCTGGCGGGCCAAGGCCGAGGCGGGCACGGATGCGCGGGCGCTGGCCGGGGTGATCCGTGGCCTTGCGCCCGTGCTGGGGGTGCAGCCGATCAGCCGTTGATCAGCACCGGCAGCGTCATCGAGGTCGATTGCCCGGTCGGTGGCGCGGGCATCTTGGGCAGGCGCGCGGCCTGACGGCTGATCGCCGCATCCATGCGCGGATCGCCGGTCGATCCGGCCAGCCGGGCGCCCGATACCGCGCCGCTGGGCGTGATCGTGAACACCACCGTGACGCGGATGCTGTCGCCCCGCCCGTTCAGCCGCGTGCGGCCCATATGGCGCGCCACAGCCGACTGCACGCGCGACTGCCAGCTTGCGATCTGACGCGGGGACGCGGCCCCGGCATCGGCCTGCGGGGCCGCCGAGCGGTTGGCCTGCGGCGCGCGGACCTGCGTGCGGGCCTGTTGGGATTCCTGACGTTCCGGCGCGCGTTCGCGGCGTTCTTCGCGCTTGGGTTCGGGTTCGCGCTGCGCCACCTCGGGTTCCGGTTCCTTGGGACGTTCCGGGCGCTGCTGCGGGCGCACCGATTTTTGCAGCACCACCGCGTCGGGCGGCGGCGGGAACAGCGAATTCATGTCCGGCATTGGCTCAAGCTCGGGCAGGGGCTCGGCCATGGCGAAATCCGGCGTGGGTTCGGGCTCGGGCTCGGGTTCCGGTTCGGGTTCCGGCTGGGGCTCTGGCTCGGTTTCTTCCAGTTCCGGAATTTCCTCTTCGGTCGGAGGCGCCGCAGCTTCCGGCATCGGGGCCAGTTCGACGAAGACCGGATCGGGGATGCCCGGCGGCGTCGCCGCCTCGGCCCGGTGCAGGATCCACAGCGCGCCGCCCAGATGGGCGGTCAGGACCAGCACGGCGGCCGATCCCCAAAGCGCGCTGTCGCGCATGACGTTGAACCGGCCTTCGCTCATGGTGCGGGTGCTCCTGTGGCAGGCGTGGCGGGGGCGGGGGCTGCGGCGGGGGCAGCAGGCGCCGTTGCGGGCTGCGTGCCCACGGTCGGCGCGATGCCGCCATTCGATGCCGCTTCCAGACCGACCAGCGCGATCTTCAGATAGCCCGTCTCGCGCAGGGTGTTCATCACGCCCATCAGGTCGCCATAGGTCACGGCCTTGTCGGCGCGCAGGAAGATGCGCTGTTCGCGGTCGTTGTTGGTGGCCTGCGCCAGCGTCGCCGCCAGCGCCCCCGGCGCGATGTCGTCATTGCCAAGCGCCAGCGTCAGGTCGGGCTTGACGGTGATATAGACCGGCTGATCGGGACGCTGCGCCGGCACCGCGTTCGAGACCGGCAGATCCACATTCACGTCCACCGTTGCCAGCGGTGCCGCCACCATGAAGATGATCAGCAGCACCAGCATCACGTCGATAAAGGGCGTGACGTTGATTTCGTGGTTTTCGGGCAGGTCGTCGCCGCCGCCCTCGCGGATACCTCCGGCCATGGATCAGACCTCCGAACGGGTGCCGCGAAAGTCCAGATCGCGGCTGACAAGACGGCGCACCCCGGCCGAGGCATTGGCAAGGCGCAGCCTGTAGCCGGTGATGGCGCGGGCAAAGACGTTATAGATGACGACGGCGGGAATGGCCGCGACCAGACCGATGGCGGTGGCCAGCAGCGCCTCGGCGATGCCGGGGGCCACGACGGCAAGGTTCGTGGTCTGGCTTTCGGAAATGCCGATGAAGCTGTTCATGATGCCCCAGACCGTGCCGAACAGACCCACGAAAGGCGCGGTCGAGCCGATGGTGGCCAGAACGCCGGTCCCGCGACCCATGGTGCGGCTGGCGCTGGCCTCGATCCGGTCCAGATGGCTGTCGACGCGCTCTTTCAGGCCGCTGTCGCCTGCCACGGCCAGCGCCGGGGCCGAGCGGTCGTATTCGCTGGCGGCGGTGCGGATCATGCGCGACACGGGATCGCGGCGATTGCCGATCGAGGACAGGGCGGCAGGCAGGCTGCCCGCGTTTTCGATGCGGCGGATGCCATTGGCGACGCGGCGCTGTGCATTGCCCAGCTCCAGCAGTTTGGCGACCAGCACGGTCCATGTCACGATCGAGGCAAAGATCAGCCCCAGCATCACGCCCTTGACCACCCAGTCGGCGGCCCAGAACATGCCCATGGGCGACAGGTCATGCGGCAGGTTCGGGTCGCGTTCCTGCGGTGCAAGAGGCGCAAGGATGTTCTGCAGCATGCTGGGCTCGGGCTCCGGGGTTCCGGGCGCAGAGGTTTCGGATGTTGCGGTTTCAGGCGTCGCGGTTTCGGGCGCTGCCGTCGCGGGCAGGCTGACGGCGGGCGCGTCAGGTGTGGTGGCAGCGGGGGCATCCGTCGCGGCAGGGGCGGCTGCGGGATCTGCCGGGGCGGTTGCTGCGGGTTCAGCGGCGGGTGCGGGATCGGCAGCGGGTGCGGGCGTCGCAGCTTCGGGCGTCGCGGGTGCAGGGGTCGCAGGCTCGGCGGGCGCAGGCTGGGCGGGCGCAGGCTCGGCGGGCGTGATCGCCTCGGGCGCTGCGGGGGTGGGCGCTGCCGGGGTCGTCGCGGGATCCTGAGCAGGGGTCGCAGGCGCTGCCGGAGCCGGGATTTCCGTCTGCGTCTGCGGCTGGGTTTCTTGCGCAAGGGCAGGCGCGGCAAGCATCAGGCAGGCAAGCGTAAGGGCGGTCCCCGCGCGGAGGCGCGGCAGCGACATGTGGCTCATGGTGGTCCTTCGTGTCTTCGACATGTGTCTGTCCGCCTCGGGCTTGCACGGGGCCGGAAAAGGGCTCGACCACCGCCTGGCTGCGGGTTTACGCGCCGGGTATCGAACGTCGGGGTAAAATTGTCAACTATAGCAGGGGCATTATTGGACGCGTCAGGCCGTCCAATAGCCCGCAAGATGAGTGCGCGCCTTGTCATGCCCCAATTCGTTGAGGATCAGCTTGCGCAAGGCGGTGATTTTCGTCTTTTCCGACGCCATCCACAGGTAAGTCTCGGCTGTGGGGGGCTTTTCGGCAAGGATCCGGCCAAGCTGCGCCTCGTCCTTGGGCAGGTGAATCACCTGCAGCCCGGCATGCGGCGGCAGCGGATAATCGTCGCGCGTTCCCAGCAGATAGACCTGCCCCGTCGCATCGGGCCGAAGCTGCATCATCCGGGCAAGGGCGGGATAGGCGGTTTCATCGCCTGCCAGAATCAGCTGCGCGGCTGCGGGAATGCCGCCGCCGCCCGGACCGGACAGGCCGATCCGGCGACCTTCGGGATTGGCGCGCGCCCATTCCGTCACGCGCCCGCCGTCATGGACAAAGATGTCGGTATCCAGCCAGCCCGCCTCAAGGTCGATATGGCGCACGGTATAGGCCGGGCGGTGCAGCGCCTTCGCCCCCGAGGGCCAGACGGTCTGGCCATTTTCGGCAATGCGCGGCCATTCGGGCGTGGAATCGCCCTCGGGGGGCAGAACCAGACGGAAATGGATCGAATCCTCGGTCGCCAGCCGCGCAAGGTTGGGTGCGTGCAGGCGCAGGCGGATGAAATCCTGCGCGATGCGCTGCGCCTGTCCGACGCGGGCAAAGCTGAAATAGGGCGGGATCTTGCCCGCATCGGCCAAGGACGACCAGCGCATGGCGCGGGCCTTGTCCGGCAGGATCTCGGCCAGATGATAGACGATGGTTTCCTGCAGCGAAAACAGCCACTCGGCCCGATGCGCGCGGGCAAAGATCAGCACGTCGTCGCCGCGCTTCTTGGCGCCGAATTCGCCCATCTGGGTTTCGCACCATGTCGAGCGGCCATGGCCTTCGTGCAGGTCCAGCCCGTGTTCGTCCGCCTCATGGCGCAGCATCTGGTCCACCACGGCGAAGTCGGTGGCGGGCAGCATGGCTTCGGACTGGTATTCGGGCAGTTCGGTGACGCGCATCTGGGCCTCCTGTCATCAAGTCAAAATGGCGATTGCGGCGCGGGGCCGCAATCGCCGGAAGAAAAAGGCCCGCCCGGTCTGTGACACGGGCGGGCAGGTGAATCCCTCGCAACCCCTAGAAGCTGCGCGAGACCGAGAGCTTGAAATTCCGGCCCGGAGCCGGTCCGCTGACCCAGCTTGCGGGCGTGTAGTCGCGGTCGGTGACGTTATCGACACCCATGTGGAATTCGACCCCCGCCAACTGGCCCTGCTGGGGCGCATAGGTGGCGAAGATGTCGTGGACGCCATAGCCGCCGCGATGATCGCCATCGGGCTTGTCGCGGCCCGCAGCCAGCGTGCTGCGCGCGCCGATGCGCCATGCGTCCGTTGCCTCATAGACCGCCGACAGCGTCAGGCGGTCATTGGGCAGCGAATTCAGATCGGTGCCGTCCTGATCCTTGCCCTCGACGACCGAGACCGCCGCGCCCAGATCCCAGCGGCCGACGGCATAGCTGGCCTCGATCTCGCCGCCGCGCAGATAGGCTTTGTCGATATTGGTGTAATAGGCCATCGGCCCGTCGCCCGAGCGGGCGATCATGTCGTCGATATGGTTGCGGAACAGCGTCAGCTTGAGCACCGCCTCATCGCCATCGGCCAGCAGCGAGGTGCCGCGATACGAGGTGCCGATTTCAAGGTTCTTGCCCTTTTCGTCCTTCAGGTTCGGATTGGGCGCCGTCACCATCGAGCCGTCGTAAAGTTCATCCACCGACGGGATGCGGTTCACGAAGGCGACCGAACCAAAGACCGACCATTGCTCGTTCAGGCGATAGATCGCGGCGACCTGCGGCTCGACGGCCTCGAAGTCGCGGTCCTGCGCATCGAAGCTGACCGAATCCTTCGGCTCGGCGCGCTGGCGTTCATAGCGCAAGCCGCTGTTCACGGTCAGATTGCCAAAGGTCACCTCGGACAGCGCATAGGCCGACCACGCGCGGGTATAGCCTTCGGGATGCGACGATGACGGCACCCGCGACGACCGGTCCTGCTTCCAGACCTCGACCCCGGCGGTCAGGTGATGGTCATAGCCGGTGCCCGACAGATCGGCGGTATTGGCGACCTTCAGCTTCCACAGGCGATAGTCGCGGCGGCCCAGCAGGCTGTCCATGATCGGTTCGGCCGGATCGTCGCCCTGCCGCACGTCCTTCATGGTGTTGGAATAGGACAGAGTGGCGGTCAGATCGACATAGCGGTTGTCTTCCGGGTTCCAGCCCCAGATCAGCCGCGCGGTCTGATCGCGCGTGGTGATGTCGCCCACGCCCCAGGAAAAGCCCGGATAGAACAGATCCTTTTGCCCGCCTTCCAGCTGGTTGAAGTCCTGATCCGTCCCCTTCGCCTCAAGGTGCTGATAGGAAAACGCGACATACTGGTCGCCAAAGGTCTTTTTCGCCTTCAGAAGCAGGTTCGGCGTCTTCGAGTTCGAGCGCACGATGGTATTGCCATCGGCATCCTGACTGTCGCCCAGCTTGCGCCACGCGAATGCCGCCAGCGCCTCGAAATCATCTGCCGGACGCCAGCCCATCGCCACGCTGCCAAGGATGGTTTCGGGGTTCGAGGCATAGCCCAGCTTGGCCTTGCCGCCGAAGGTCTTGCCGTCGGGGATCAGGTCGCCCGGCTCGATCGTTTCCATCGCGATGACGCCCCCCAGCGCCCCCGAGCCATACAGCGTGGAGGATCCCGGACCGCGCAGCACCTCGACCTGACGCAGGAAGTCGGGTTCGACGAACAGCGCGCCCTGACGATAGGATTCGTAATATTTCTTCTCGCCGTCGATCAGCTGGACGATGCCTGCCTCGGATGCGGCATTGCTGGCCGCGCCGAAGCCGCGGATGTTGAAGCCCTGCCCGAAGAAGCTGCCCGAGCCGACGCCCGCCACGCCGGGAACCGTCGCCAGCACCTCGCCGATATGGATGGGGGCGATGTCGTCCAGATCCTGACTGCCGACGACCGACACCGATTGCGGCACTTCCGAGGCGACCTTGGGCGTCCCGGCGCGCAGCACCAGCGGGTCCAGCACATAGGATTGCGCCTGTTGGGCGGCGGCAGGAAGGGCGAAGCCTGTCAGGCAGGTCGAGCCGGCAAGCAGCACGGCGGTCAGCGAATGGCGTGGCATGTGTCCCCGAAGCGTTGTCATTGGCATCAGCTGGCTTGGGGGCTCGCATCTTGCGCTGCGTTAATTATTCTGACTAAATCTGTCAATCATGATTCAATGCCCAGCCCGCGTGCCAGAGGTATTCCGCAGAACAGCAAGGCCCCGACCATGACACAGCGTTCCCCCGCAGACCTGCGCCGCCTTCAGGCCGAAGATACCGGCCGTCCCTTTGATCTGGCCGACCGACTGGGCGTCCCCGAGGCTGCGCTGGTCGCCGCGCATGTCGGGCATGGCGTCACCCGCATCAAGGCGCTGCCGGGCGATCTGATCCCCGCCGTGCAGCGTCTGGGCGAGGTGATGGCCCTGACCCGGAACCGGTCCTGCGTGATCGAGAAGGTGGGGGTCTATAACGATTTCCACGATGGCGAACACGCCTCGATGACCACCGATGCCGAGATCGACCTGCGCATGTTCCCGCGCCATTGGGTGCATGCCTTTGCGGTCGAGAAGGGGGACCGGCGCTCGGTTCAGGTCTTTGACGCGGCGGGCGATGCGATCCACAAGGTGCATCTGCGCGACGCATCGGACCTTGCCGCATGGGACGCGCTGCGCCGCGATCTGGCGGTCGAGGATCAGACCGACCAGGCCGAATTCACCGCGCGCGAGCCGGTCGAAGGCGCGAAAGCCGCGCCCGAGCGTCTGGATGCCCTGCGCCGCGAATGGTCCGAAATGACCGATACGCATCAGTTCAACATCCTGATCCGGCGGCTGAAGATGAACCGCCTTGGCGCCTATCGCATCATCGGCGCGCCGTTCGTGCGGCCCTTGTCGGTCGATGCCGTGCCCGCGCTGCTTGAGCGGGTGAACGCCGATGCCGTGGGCGTGATGATGTTCGTCGGCAATCAGGGCTGCATCGAGATCCATTCCGGCCGGTTCGAGGTGCTGCACCCGATGGGGCCTTGGCTGAACGTGATGGATCCCCGCTTCAACCTGCATCTGCGCGGCGATCACACCGCCGAGGTCTGGGCCGTCGAAAAGCCCACGAAGCGCGGCCCCGCCATCTCGGTCGAGGCGTTCGATGCCGACGGCGCGCTGATCTTTCAATGTTTCGGGCTGCGTCCGGAAAAGGGCGGCGATGCCGAGCAATGGGCCGGGCTGGTCGCGAACCTTCCCGCGCTGGCCGAGGCCGCAGAATGAGGGCGCTGGTCCTTGCCGCGCTGATCGCGGCCCCGGCGGCGGGCGCTGCGGCCGAAAGCCATCCCGATGCGCAGCGTGTGCTGTCCATTGGCGGCTCGGTCACGGAAATCGTCTACGCGCTGGGGGAACAGGACCGGCTGGTCGGGCGGGACCAGACCTCAAGCTGGCCACCCGAGGCGGCAAGCCTGACCGATGTCGGTTACATGCGGGCGCTGTCGCCCGAAGGCGTGCTGTCGGTATCGCCCGATCTGATTCTTGCCGAGGATGGCGCGGGCCCGCCCGAGGCGGTCTCGGTCCTGAAATCGGCGGGCGTGCCCTATGTCACCGTCGATGAGGGCTATGATAGCGCAGGCGTGCTGCGCAAGGTCGACGAGGTGGCCGAGGCTTTGGGCGTCGCCGACAAGGGCCGCGCGCTGCATGACAGGCTGGCGGGCGAACTGGCCGATGCCGAAACCCGCGCCAAGGCGGTCGGCACGCCGAAAAAGGTGATGTTCGTGCTGTCGCTGCAAGGCGGGCGGGTGATGACGGCGGGCAGCGATACCTCGGCCGACGGGATCATCCGGCTGGCGGGCGCGCAGAACGCGATCTCGGGGATCGAGGGCTACAAGCCGCTGACCGATGAGGCGATCATTGCCGCCGCGCCCGATGTGATCCTGATGATGCAGCGCGGCGATGCGCAGGCCGACGCCAATGCCAATGGCGGCAACAGCCACGGGGCGGCCAAGGAGGCGGCGCTGGCGCTGCCCGCGCTGGCCCAGACCCCCGCCGGGCGCGACGGTGCGGTGGTGATGATGGACGGGCTGAAGCTTCTGGGCTTTGGCCCGCGCACCGGCGAGGCGGCGCTGGAGCTGCATGAGCTGGTCTATGGAGGCCCCTGATGGTGGCGATCAGCCCGGATCTGCCGTTGCAGGGCGATCGCAGCCACCACGCGCGGCGGCTGGCGGTTCTGCTGGCCGGGCTGCTGGTGGTGGTGGCGGTGGTGTCGCTGGGCTGGGGCGCCTCGGGGACGTCATTGCCGCGCGCGGTCGGTGATCTGCTGGCGGGGCGCGAACTGGCGGTGCAGGACCGGGTGGTGCTGCTGGATATCCGTCTGCCGCGCGTGCTGATGGGGGTTTTCGTCGGCGCGTCGCTGGCGGTATCGGGCGCGGTGATGCAGGGGCTGTTTCGCAATCCGCTGGCGGATCCGGGACTGGTCGGCGTCAGCGCCGGTGCGGGTCTGGGCGCGATCCTTGCCATCGTGCTGGGCGGCGCGCTGCCTGCGGCGCTGGCCGGGGTCTTTGGCTGGTATCTGGTGCCCTTTGCCGCGTTCTTCGGCGGCTGGACGACCACGCTGGTTCTGTATCGCATCGCCACGCGGCGCGGGCGCACCTCGGTTGCGACGATGCTGCTGGCGGGGATCGCGCTGGCCGCGATCATGTCGGCGGTGGCGGGGGTGGTGATCCTGCGGGCCAATGACGCGCAATTGCGCGACCTGACCTTCTGGGGTCTTGGCTCATTGGCCGGGGCGAACTGGCCCAAGCTGCTGGCGGCGGCTCCGATCATGGCGCTTGCGCTGGCCTGTTCGCCGATGCTGGCGCGCGGGCTGAACGCGCTGGCGCTGGGCGAGGCCGCGGCGGGTCATGTCGGCATCCGCGTTCAGCGCGTCAAGAACCGCGCCATTCTGACGGTCGCCGCCGCAACCGGCGCTGCGGTCGCGGTGTCGGGCGGCATCGGCTTTGTCGGCATCGTCGTGCCGCATCTGCTGCGGCTGGCCATCGGGCCCGATCACCGCTGGCTGCTGGTCAATTCGGCGCTGCTGGGGGCGGTGATGCTGCTGGTGGCCGATATGGTCAGCCGCACGGTCATCGCGCCGGCGGAACTGCCCATCGGCATCGTCACCGCGATCTTTGGCGGGCCGTTCTTTCTGTGGATCCTGCTGCGCAATCGCGGAGTGCTGGATCTATGAGCCTTGTCGCACAGGATATCCATGTCCGGCTGGGCGTCAGCCATGTCCTGCAGGGCGTATCGGCCAGCGCGCATCCGGGCGAGCTGACGGTGATCGTCGGGCCGAACGGCTCGGGCAAGACCACGCTGATGCGGGCGCTGACCGGGGAGTTGCGCTGTCAGGGCCGCGTGACGCTGAATGGCCTCGACATTGCCGCCCTGCCGCCCGAGGTGCTGGCGCGACGCCGGGGCGTGCTGCCGCAGATCGCCGCGCTGTCCTTTCCCTTCACCGTCACCGAGGTCGTGCGCATCGGGCTGGAGGCGCGGGGCGAACGTGCCGATGCGCTGATCCTGTCGGCGCTTGCGGCGGTGGATCTGCCGGGATTTGCCGGGCGGCTGTATCAGGAACTGTCGGGGGGCGAACAGCAGCGCGTGCAACTGGCCCGCGTGCTGGCGCAGGTCTGGGAGCCGGTCGGCCCGGACGGCCCGCGCTGGCTGCTGCTGGATGAGCCGGTCAGCAGTCTGGACATCGCCCATCAGTTGACCGTGATGCGGCTGGCGCAAAGCTATGCGCGGCGCGGCGGCGGCGTGATCGCGGTGATGCATGATCTGAACCTGACCGCGCTTTATGCCGACCGTGTGGTGCTGATGCAGAAGGGTCGGGTCGCCGCCGAAGGCCGCCCGCCCGAGGTGCTGACCGATGCCATCCTGTCCCGTGCCTATGGCTGTGCGCTGCGGGTCAATGTCGTGCCAAGCGACGGGGTGTGGATCCTGCCGCACGCCGCTGCGTGATGTGGTGCAGGTGGCGGGCATTGCATGAGTATTTGAAGAACGAAGAAGACCGGGGCGATTGTCCCGGTCCTTGGCGGTTTGCGGGTCAGGCGGCGTCGGCAATCAGTTTTGCCGCTGCTGCGGTGCCGCCGGGGGCGTGCGGGATGCCAAGCGCCTGCATGCCGGATTCGATCACCGCCAATGTGCCAAGAAGCTGATGCGCATTGGCATGGCCCATATGGGCGATGCGCAGCGCGGCATCCGGATCGGGCGCGCCAAGGCCCACGCCCAGCGTGACGCCCGCGATCTCTTGCGTCCAGCGCCTGAGTTCGGTGGCGCGTGGCATGGCGACTGCCGTGACCGAGCGCGCGCGTCCCGCCGGATCCGCGACCATCGGCGCGATGCCCGTGCCGCCCTGACCCCATGTCTCGAGTGCCGCCCATGTCGCGCGGGCCAGAACCTCGTGCCGGTTCCATGCGACGGGCAGGGTCTCTTCGTCCATCAGCAGGTGCAGCGCCTCATTCATGCCGAAGATGTGCTGGACGGGCGGCGTGCCGCCCCAGAATTGCCACAGCTGGTCGGCCTGCATCCGCGGATGCCAGTCCCAATAGGGCGTGGTCAGGTCGCTGCGCCCGCGCGCCCGGACCCGGTCCGAGAACCACAGAAGCGCCAGTCCCGGCGGCACCATCAGCCCCTTCTGGCTGGCCGAGACCAGCAGGTCGATGCCCCAGTCATCCATGAACATCGGCTCGCATCCCAGCGAGGCGATGGCGTCGACGGCAAAGAGCGCCGGGTGATCGCCCATCGCCGCGCGCAGGGCCGGGATGTCGGCACGGGCCGAGCTGGCGGTATCGACCTGACAGACCAGAACCGCGGTGATGCTGCCGTCCGGGTCCTGTGCCAGCCGGTCGGCAAGGCGCTGCGGATCGGGGGGCAGGGTGCCGAAATCCAGTTCCTCGATTTGAATGCCCAAGGGACGGGCCGAGGCGGCCCAGCCGCGGCCGAAATGGCCCGAGGTCAGCACCAGCGCCCGGTCGCCCCGGTTGAAGAGGTTGACGTTCGCGGCCTCCCATCCGGCATGACCATTGCCGATATAGGGCGCGCAATGCGCCGAAGTTCCCGCCAGCCGTTTCAGCTGCGCGATCATGCGCAGGTTCTCGGCCGCCAGATCGGCGCCGTAGATGTCGGGCGCGGGCCGGTGCATCGCGCGCAGCACGCGGTCCGGGACGGGCGAAGGGCCGGGGATGGCGATGACGGGGCGGCCCTGTGCGAAGCTCATGTCGGAAAGCCTTGTTCTGCTAACCGCATATCGGTAGGGCCACGGGCCGCTGGCGTCAACGCCCGGCGCGGGTTGCCCTGACACCCTGCTGCGCTTATCCCTTGGCGAAACGTGATGCGGAGAAGGCAGATGGCGGACAAGTTGCAGATCACGGCCAATCTGTTTTCGCGGATGTGGCGGGATTATCTGCATCCCTATACGGGCCGCATCCTGCTGGCGCTGTTCTTCCTGATCCTTGAGGGCTCGACGCTGGGTCTGCTGAGCTGGATGCTGAAGCCGCTGTTCGACCGGGTGTTCGTCGGCGGCGATGCCGGGGCGATCTGGTGGGTCGGCGGCGTGATCTTCGGGCTGTTCCTGATGCGGGCGGCGACCTTTGTCATCAATCGCAGCCTGATGACCTCGGTGTCGCTGGCGGTGTCGACGACCATGCAGACCGACATGCTGCGCCACATCATGACGCTGGACGGCGATTTCTTCCAGAAGAACCCCCCCGGCGCGATGATCGAGCGGGTGCAGGGCGACACCATCGCGGTGCAGGGCGTGTGGTCGACCTTCATCTCGGGCGCGGGGCGGGACATGGTGTCGCTGGTGTCGCTGTTCGGCGTGGCCATCGCGGTGGATCCCGAATGGACGCTGGCCGCGCTGATCGGTGCGCCGCTGCTGATCCTGCCCACCGTGCTGGTGCAGCGCTATATCCGGCGCAAGATGCGGCAGAACCGCGTCAGCGCCAGCCAGCGCGCCACCCGGCTGGATGAGGTTTTGCACGGCATCAATGCCGTCAAGCTGAACCGGATGGAGGATTATCAGGCCAGCCGCTTTGGCCAGATCGTCGAACATATCCGCGTGGGCCAGATCAAGATGTCGGCCATCGGCGCGACCGTTCCGGCGCTGGTCGATGTGGTGACCGGGCTGGGCTTCATGGGCGTTCTGTTGTTGGGCGGGGCCGAGGTGATGTCGGGCGAACGCACGGTGGGCGATTTCATGTCGTTCTTTACCGCCATGGCGCTGGCTTTCCAGCCGCTGCGCCGTCTGGGCAGTCTGACCGGGACATGGCAGATCGCGGCGGCCAGTCTTGAACGGATCTATGCCATTCTGGACATGCGCCCGGCGATCACCTCGGGGCCGCGCACCGAACTGCCGCCGGATACGACGATCCGGCTGCAGGATGTGCGGATGTCCTATGACGGGCATCCGGTGCTGAACGGGCTGAGTTTTACCGCCGAGGCGGGGCAGACCACCGCGCTGGTCGGTCCTTCGGGCGCGGGCAAGTCCACGGTCTTCAACCTGCTGACGCGTCTGGTCGATCCCGAAGGCGGCGCGATCACGCTGGGCGGCGTGGCCTTGCGCGACTATGATCTGGCGGTCCTGCGCGATCAGTATTCCACCGTCAGTCAGGATGCCGCGCTGTTTGACGAAACCCTGCGCGAGAATATCCTGCTGGGCCACCCCGAGGACGAGGCCCGGCTGCGGCAGGCGACCATCGCGGCGCATGTCGCGGATTTCGCGGATAACCTGCCTGCGGGGCTGGAAAGCTCGGCCGGGCCGCGCGGGTCGGCCTTGTCGGGCGGCCAGCGGCAGCGCGTCGCCATCGCGCGGGCGATCCTGCGCAATGCGCCGGTCCTGCTGCTGGACGAGGCGACAAGCGCGCTGGATGCGCAAAGCGAACGGCTGGTGCAGCAGGCGCTGGACGAGCTGTCGGTGGGCCGCACCACGCTGGTCATCGCTCACAGGCTGTCCACCGTGCGGCAGGCCGACAAGATCGTGGTGATCGAGGCGGGCCGGGTTGTCGAGGAAGGCAGCCATGACCAACTGATGCAACAAGGCGGTGCCTATGCCGCATTGGTCAAACTGCAATTCGGAGACAAGTGATGCGGCAGATTCTGGCGATCTCGGGCGAGGATCGGGTCGAATTCCTGCAAGGTCTGGTGACGAACAAGGTGGGCGAATTGCCCGCATGGGCCGCGCTGCTGACGCCGCAGGGGAAATATCTGGCGGATTTTCTGGTGATCCCGGAAGGCGGGCGGCTGCTGATCGATGTGGATGCGCGGCTGGCGCCTGACCTGATGCGGCGGTTGTCGATGTACAAGCTGCGCTCCAAGGTCGCGATCGAGGCGGTGGATCTGTCTGTGGCGCGCGGCATCGGCGACATGCCGGATGCGGGCATTGCCGATCCCCGGCACGAGGCCTTGGGCTGGCGGCTTTATGGCGGGCAGGGTGATGACGGCAGCGACTGGGACGCCATCCGGGTCGCGCATTGCATCCCCGAAAGCCTGATCGAACTGATACCGAATGAGACCTTCATCCTTGAGGCCGGGTTCGAGCGGCTGCATGGCGTCGATTTCCGCAAGGGCTGCTATGTCGGGCAGGAAGTCACCGCCCGGATGAAGCACAAGACCGAGTTGAAAAAGGGCCTTGTCACGGTCGGGATCGAAGGCGCGGCCCCGGTCGGCACGCCGATCCTTTTGCCCGACGGGCGCGAGGCGGGCGTGCTGTTCACCCAATCGGGCGGGCGGGCCATTGCGCATATGCGCTTCGACCGCATGGTCGAGGGGCTGACGGCGGGGGATGCCCGCATCCTGCCATGACGCCGGACGACGCCGGCCCGCGCATCCGCCGCATCGTGCATGTGGATATGGATGCGTTTTATGCCAGCGTCGAACAGCGCGACAATCCGGAACTGCGCGGCAAGCCGGTGGCCGTGGGCGGCGGGCAGCGCGGCGTGGTTGCGGCGGCCAGCTATGAGGCGCGGCCCTTTGGCGTGCGCTCGGCCATGCCGTCCATGCGGGCGCGGCGGCTGTGTCCGGACCTGATCTTCGTGAAGCCCCGCTTCGAGGTCTATCGCGCCGTCAGCCAGCAGATCCGCGCGATCTTTGCCGATTATACTCCGCTGATCGAACCCTTGTCGCTGGACGAGGCCTATCTGGACCTGACCGACCATCTGGGGGGCCGCACGGCCACACGCATCGCGCAGGAGATCCGCCTTCGGATCCGCGAGGCAACGCGGCTGACGGCCTCGGCCGGGGTCAGCTATAACAAGTTTCTGGCCAAGCTCGCCTCGGATCAGCGCAAGCCGGATGGGCTGTTCGTCATTCCGCCCGAGGCGGGGCCGGACTTCGTGCAATCGCTGCCCATCGGCCGGTTTCACGGCATCGGCCCGGCGACGGCGGCGCGGATGGAGGCGCATGGCATCCGCACCGGCGCCGATCTGGCGCAGCAGAGCCTTGAGTTTCTGTCCGCGCGCTTCGGCAAATCCGGCATCTATTACTGGAACATCGCCCGCGGCATCGACAACCGCGAGGTGCGCCCCGACCGCATTCGCAAATCCATCGGCGCCGAGAATACCTTTTTCGAGGATCTGCGCGACATCGCGGCGGCCCGGGCCGAACTGGAACCTTTGGCCGACAAGGTGTGGCGGCACGCGCTGCGCAACGACACGACGGGCCGCACCGTGACGCTGAAGGTGAAATACGGGGATTTCCGGCAGATCACGCGGGCAAGATCGCTGTCTGCGCCGGTGGAAAGCCGCGAGCAGATCCTGACGATTGCCTGCGATCTGCTGGGGCCGGTCTTTGCCGATCCGCATGGCGTGCGCCTGCTGGGGATCACGCTGTCGGCGCTGGAGACGGCGGGGGCGGAACCCGCCCCGCGCCAGCTTGGCCTGTTCGATCAGGCGTAAAGGTTGGTCGCGCCGACCTGATCGTGGATGCCGTTGACGGTGGCCTTGTCCAGTTTCAGCTCGGTCGCCAGCGCGTGCAGGTATTCGGCTTCCTTGCGGTTGTCGAATTCGATGGCCATCAGCGACATCAGATAGACCTGCGGGCCGTAACCTTCGGGCGTTTCGCGGGCCAGCGCAGCGGCATCGACCGGGGCAGCCATCTGTTCGCGGATGAACTGCTTTTCCTCTTCGTCCAGTTCGCCGAATTCCTTCATCAGATGTGCGCGCTCGTTCTCGTCGATCTCGCCATCGGATTTCGCGGCCTGGATCATGGCTTTCAGCATCAGGCCGGCCAGCGCGTTCTGTTCGGCGGTGGGCTGGGTCGCGGGCTCGTCGTTATTGGCCAGCGCGTCGTTGAACAGCTCGCCGAAACTTGCGTCGTTCTTGGCCTGCGCGCCCCGCTGGGCCAGTCCGCCGGTCGCGGGGGTGGCCGGTTTGGCATCGGCGGTGTCCGCCTGCGCCTGCCCGCCGCCCAGAAGGCCGCCCAGCAAGCCGCCCAGTCCGCCCGCCGCAGCGCCGCCTGCCAGAATGCTGCCCAGCCCGCCACCTGTGCCGGCCTGCGATCCCGACCGCCCCGAGGATGCGGTCAACTGGTCCAGAATTCCGCCCAGACCGCCCGAGGCGCGGCCCGCAGGCGAATGCGCCCCGCCATAGGACGATCCCGATCCGGTGCGGCCGCCCAGCACCTGACCCAGCATGCCGCCAAGCCCGCCGCCGGTTCCGGCCTGCGTGCCAGTTTGGCCTGCGGTGTTGTTTTTCAGCAGATCGTCAAGGATACCGCCCGAGGGCCGCCGCCCTGCCGTGGCGCCGCCTTGTGCATTTTTCATCATGGCGCCAACCCCTTTGGCCAGCATGATACCGGCCGCGACGCGGGCGAAAGATTTCATAAGGCTCATCTTATCCTCCGACATGGAATAGTGGCCTGCGCGTGGCAGGCCAGTGGCAATAGCTACAACAGCACCGGCGGGGCCGGGTTCCCGAACTGTGGCACTTGCCCCGCAGCTTCGCCAGCGATGTTTGCTGCCCTTGATTTTTCCCCTGCGCACTTATAAGTCGCGGCGGATGTATCACGACGGGGCTGTCGCGCGGGTGGCCCCCCGATAGGAGGCCATGATGGCAAAGGCAAAGTTTGAACGTAACAAGCCGCACGTCAACATCGGGACCATTGGTCACGTTGACCACGGCAAGACGACGCTGACGGCTGCGATCACGAAGTATTTCGGTGAATTCCGGGCCTATGACCAGATCGACGGTGCGCCGGAAGAGCGTGCGCGCGGCATCACGATCTCGACCGCGCATGTGGAATACGAGTCGGAAACCCGTCACTACGCCCACGTCGACTGCCCCGGCCACGCCGACTATGTGAAGAACATGATCACGGGTGCTGCGCAGATGGACGGCGCGATCCTGGTGGTGAACGCGGCTGACGGCCCGATGCCGCAAACGCGCGAGCACATCCTGCTGGGCCGTCAGGTCGGCATTCCCTACATGGTCGTCTACCTGAACAAGGTCGACCAGGTGGATGACGAAGAGCTGCTGGAACTGGTCGAGATGGAAGTGCGCGAGCTGCTGTCCAGCTATGACTATCCCGGCGATGACATTCCGATCATCAAGGGCTCGGCGCTGGCCGCGATGGAAAGCCGCGATCCCGAGATCGGCGAGAACTCGATCCGCGCGCTGATCGCGGCTGTCGACGAATACATCCCGACGCCCGAGCGCGCCGTGGACCAGCCGTTCCTGCTGCCGATCGAAGACGTGTTCTCGATCTCGGGCCGCGGCACGGTTGTGACCGGCCGGATCGAGCGCGGCGCTGTGAACGTCGGCGACGAACTGGAAATCGTGGGCATCCGCGACACCAAGAAGACGACCTGCACGGGCGTGGAAATGTTCCGCAAACTGCTGGATCGCGGTGAGGCTGGCGACAATGTCGGCGTTCTGCTGCGCGGCATCGACCGTGACGGCGTCGAGCGTGGTCAGGTTCTGGTGAAGCCGAAATCGGTGACGCCGCACACGACCTTTGAAGCCGAGGCCTATATCCTGACCAAGGAAGAGGGCGGCCGCCACACGCCGTTCTTTGCGAACTACCGTCCGCAATTCTACTTCCGCACGACGGACGTGACCGGCACGGTGAAGCTGCCCGAGGGCACGGAAATGGTGATGCCGGGCGACAACCTGAAGTTCGAGGTCGAGCTGATCGCCCCGATCGCGATGGAAGAAAAGCTGCGCTTCGCCATCCGCGAAGGCGGCCGCACCGTTGGTGCAGGCGTCGTGTCGAAGATCATCAAGTAAGCATCGCTTGCGCAGATGATCCCGAGACGCCCCTGCTTTGGTGTGTCGCAGATCATCACGTGATGCGGCGCGGGTGAGAGCCCGTGGCTTGTGAGACTGGAAAGGCCGTCCCGGATCGGGGCGGCCTTTTTGGTTTGGTGCGGTGGGGGCCGGCGCTGGGGTGGCGCGAGACGGGAGAGGGGCGCGCGGCTGGCGCGGGCGGGTGCCTCCGGCGGGAGTATTTGGGGGAACAGAGAAGGTGGGGGCATCGTTGGTTGTCGCGTCGGGCGTGTCTTGGGCAAAAAGGCGGGATCTTTGGGGTGCGGTATCGCTTGGGTGGCGGTTATGGGCGTGCCGCGAGATGACGTGTTTTCAGGCGCGGGGCTGTCGTGTTTGGGATGATGAGGGCGTCTTTCGCGGAGGGGTGACCCGTGGTATTTCCAAGCTTCACGCCGGGAGACGAGCGGCACGAGGCGCGCAAGTTCATCCCGCTTCTGCGCTGCGGCGGCGTGATCCGTCTGGGCAAGGATACCGCGGCGCATTGGATTGCCGCAGATTATGCGCCTGTCCTATGCTGGCCACTACCGCCTTGCGCGATGCCGCCCTAGTCTGGGTTACAGAACCCAAGACGGAGGCCTTTCGTGGCGAAATATATCCATTCCATGATCCGCGTGCTGGACGAGGCGAAATCGGTCGCCTTCTATGATCGGGTCTTTGGCCTGAAGGTTGCCGAGCGGCTGGATTTCGAAAGTTTCACTCTGATCTATCTGTCGAACGGCGAAAGCCCGACCGAACTTGAATTGACGGTGAACAAGGACCGGACCGAGCCCTATGATCTGGGCGATGGCTATGGCCATGTCGCCTTTTCCGTGGATGACGTGGATGCGCTGCATGCCCGGCTGGAGGCCGAGGGTCTTGCGCCGCGCAAGCTGGTCGATTTCGCGCCGGGGGGCGAGGTGATCGCGCGTTTCTTCTTTATCGCCGATCCGGATGGCTACCAGATCGAGGTTTTGCAGCGCGGGGGCCGTTATCTTTGACGGCCCGGGCCTGTGGGCCGCGCGGAAAACCCCGCCGCGAATATCTGAAACCGTGTTAGCCTGCACCGTGCAGCAACAGGGGGCAGGCCGGTGAGCGAACGCAAGAAAGCATCGGATTTCGATCCGCGCATCCTTGAGATCTTTGACGGCTATGTGCATGGCCGGATCAGCAAACGCGATTTTCTGGCTCAGGCCGCGCAATTCGCCACGCTGGGCATGACCGCCGCCGCGATCTTCGAGGCGCTGAAGCCGAATTATGCGCTGGCCCAGCAGGTGCCGCCCGACGACCCCGCGATCACGGTCGAGACCGCCAGCTATGACAGTCCCGAAGGGCATGGCCGCATCTCGGGGCTGATGGCGCGGCCTGTGGACGCCACGGGCAAGCTGCCCGCTGTGCTGGTGGTGCATGAGAACCGGGGCCTGAACCCCTATATCGCCGATGTGGTGCGGCGGTTGGGCAAGGCGGGCTATCTGGCCTTTGGCCCGGATGGGCTGAGCTCGCTGGGCGGCTATCCCGGCACGGACGAACAGGGCCGCGAGATGCAGGCAAGTCTGGACCCCGCCAGGCTGATGGAGGATTTCTTCGCGGGCTATGAGTTCCTGCGCGACCATGACCGCAGCACCGGCAAGGTCGGCGCGGTGGGGTTCTGCTATGGCGGGGGCGTGTGCAATGCGCTGGCGGTGGCCTATCCGGATCTGTCGGCCTCGGTCCCGTTCTATGGCCGGCAGCCGCAGGACAGGGACGTGGCGCAGATCCGCGCGCCGCTGCTGATCCATTATGCCGAACATGACGAACGCATCAATGCAGGCTGGCCCGCCTATGAATCCGCGCTGAAACAGAACGGCAAGGACTATCAGGGCTTTATCTATCCCGGCACGCAGCATGGTTTCCACAACGACACCACGCCGCGTTATGACGAAGAGGCGGCGACACTGGCCTGGGCGCGCACGCAGGCGTTTTTCAGCGCCCGGCTGAGCTGACAGCTTCTGTCAGCAGGGGGGTGGCATGATGGCCGGGGATCACAAAGGATAAGATCATGACCTATGACGGAAGCTGTTTTTGCGGCGCGGTGCGGTTTCAGGCCGATGGCGATCTGGCGGATGGCACGATGCGCTGCAATTGCCGCTTCTGCCGCAAGATGCGCTATTGGGAGATGCGTCTGCCCGACCCGGACGGGTTCCGGCTGATGTCCGGTGCCGAGCACGTCGCCCAGACGCCCCGCGCGCAGGACGATGGCATGAACATGCACCACAATTTCTGCGCCCACTGCGGCACGCGGCTGTGGACCGAGGGCGACATTCCCGAAATGGGCGGGCGCTTCGTCATGGTCTGCATCAATGCGCTGGACGTGCCCGAGGCGGATCTGGTCACCGCCCCGATCTTTTATGCCGATGGCGCGCATGACAACTGGCAGAACCCGGCCCGCGAAACGCGGCATCTGTGACTTGATTTTCGCGCCGTTCCATACTAGATTTCCAGCCGCAACCAAGGAGTATCGTGTCATGGACCTGTTTCACATCTGACCCCCTCAGCGGACGGATTTGAAAAGGACGACCCCATGACTGCCAGTTTCCTTGATGCGGCCCAGCCTCATCCCATGCATTTTCCCGATGGCACCCCGAACCGGGGCCTGGTCCATCTGAACCGCGTCATCGACCATCCGAATATCCGGGTGGGCGATTTCACCTATGCCAGCAGTTTCGACCCGGTCGAGGACTGGGCGGCCCGGCTGGCGCCCTATACCTATGCCGGAGCGCCCGAGATGCTGCGGATCGGGCGGTTCTGTCAGATCGCGGATGGGGTGAGGATCATCACCGCCTCGGCCAATCATCCGATGGCGGGGATCAGCACCTATCCGTTCGCGATCTTCGATCACGCGCGGGTGGGCGATTACATCGACCAGATCAGCGGGCTGCCCGACACGGTGATCGGCCATGATGTCTGGATCGGCGATGGCGCACGGGTGCTGCCCGGTGCCCGCATCGGCTGCGGCGTCATCATTGGCGCAGGCGCGGTCGTGGGCGGGCAGGTTCCCGATTACGCCGTCGTCGCGGGCAATCCGGCGCGTGTCATCAGAATGCGCTTTGACGATGCCACCATCGCGCGGCTGTTGCGGCTGGCATGGTGGGACTGGCCGCAGGGGCGCATCGCGCGCGCCACCGCAGCTTTGGCGCAGGGCGACATCGCCGCGCTTGAGGAACTGGCCGCCTGACGCGGCCCGAAGGAACGAGGTTTGCCATGTTTGCATGGTTTGAAAAGCGGCTGGATCCCTATCCCTCCGAGGCGCCCAAGATGCCGCCCGGCGGCTTTGTCAGCTTCATGCTGCATTTCACGCGCGGGGCGTGGGGATACATGCTGTCGATGGCGGCCTGTTCGGCGCTGATCGCCATCTGCGAAGTCATCCTGTTCGGCTATCTGGGATCGCTGGTCGACCGGCTGGCGGGGGCGGACCGCGCCGCCTTCTGGGCGACCGAGGGCACGCGTCTGCTGCTGATGGGGGCGATCCTGATGATCGCGCTGCCCGCCTTGCAGATCGCGTTTTCGCTGCTGATGCATCAGACGCTGATGGGCAATCTGCCGCAGCGCATCCGCTGGCAGGCGCATCGCTATCTGCTGCGCCAGTCGATGAGCTATTTTCAGGACGAATTCGCCGGGCGCATCGCCACCAAGCTGATGCAGACCGCGCTGGCCGTGCGCGAAGTGGCGATGAAGTTCATGGATGTGCTGGTCTATGTCGGCGTCTATTTCATCGGCGCGCTGATCCTTGCCGCCTCGACCGATGGCTGGCTGGCGCTGCCGTTTGTCGGCTGGGGGCTGGGCTATGGGCTGCTGCTGTGGTGGCTGATCCCGCGCATAGGCCGCATCAGCGAGGCGCAGGCCGATGCCCGCGCCGTCATGACCGGCCGCGTCGTCGACAGCTATACCAACATCACCACGGTGAAGCTTTTCTCGCATTCCTCGCGCGAAGAGGCATATGTGCGCGAAAGCATGGACGGGTTTCTGGGCACGGTGCATGGGCAGATGCGTCTGGCCTCGGTCCAGAACATCATGCTGTCCACGCTGAATTCCGGGCTGGTCTTTGCGGTAACGGCCTTGGGCCTGTGGCTGTGGATCGGTGGCCGCGTCGAGGTGGGGGCGGTCGCCATTGCCATTCCGCTGGCGCTGCGGCTGGGCAACATGTCGCATTGGATCATGTGGGAATTCGCCGGGCTGTTTGAAAACATCGGCACGGTGCGCGACGGCATCGGATCGCTGTCGCTGCCGCGCATGGTGGTGGATGCGCCTGCCGCCAAGGCGCTGGCGGTGCCGAAAGGCGCGGTTGAGTTCCAGAATGTCACCTTCCGCTATGGCGAGAGCCCCGAGGGTCGGCCCACCGCCGTGCTGGACGATCTGAGCCTGTCGATTGCGCCGGGCGAACGCATCGGACTGGTCGGCCGGTCAGGCGCGGGGAAGTCCACGCTGGTCAATCTGATGCTGCGGTTTCACGATCTGGAATCGGGGCGCATCCTGATCGACGGGCAGGACATATCCGGGGTGACGCAGGAAAGCCTGCGCGCGGCCATCGGGGTTGTGACGCAGGACACCTCGCTGCTGCATAGGTCCATTCGCGATAACATCGCCTATGGGCGACCCGATGCGGGCGATGCGCTGATCCAGCAGGCCGCCGAACTGGCCGAGGCGGGGCAGTTCATTCCCGGCCTGTCCGATTCGTCGGGGCGGCGCGGTTATCAGGCGCATGTCGGCGAACGCGGGGTCAAGCTTTCAGGCGGGCAGCGTCAGCGCATCGCGATTGCGCGGGTGCTGCTGAAGGACGCGCCGATCCTTGTGCTGGACGAGGCCACAAGCGCCCTGGACAGCGAGGTCGAGGCGGCGATTCAAAGCCAACTGGAAATGCTGATGCAGGGCAAGACGGTGATCGCCATTGCGCATCGGCTGTCGACGATTGCCCGGATGGACCGGCTGGTCGTGATGGAACAGGGCCGCATCGTCGAACAGGGCAGTCACGAGGCGCTGCTGGCGCAAGGCGGCATCTATGCCGGCCTGTGGGCACGGCAGTCAGGCGGCTTTCTGGAAAGCGTCTAGGGCCTGCGCGTTTCCTCTTGAACATGCGCCCCGGCTCGCGTAATCAGCGACACGGCTTAGGAGTTTAGCTCAGTTGGTAGAGCATCGGTCTCCAAAACCGAGGGTCGTGGGTTCGAGTCCCCCAACTCCTGCCAGCCGTTTCGACGAAAGCCCGAAGCATCGCTTCGGGCTTTGTCATTTGTCATCATTTGATCTGGATATTGCAGTTCTTCATGTTGCTGGCCTGCTGGATGGCGGTGATTTCGCCTTTCAGACGCGCCACCTCGGCCGCCTGTGCGCCGTCGCCCTTGATGAAGAACAGCGCAGGCCAGAACAGCACCACGCCCACGCCGGTGGCGACCGCATCGTTGCTGGCCTTCTTGTCCTGCGCGTGCGAGGCTTCCTGCGCGCGGTTGACGACGCTTTGCGCCTCGGTCGCCAGTTGCTGGCAGGTCATGCCCTGATAGATCGTCGGCGAGACATAGCTTGCCGCGATCTTGTCGGACTTGTCAGCACAGGCCGCAAGCGACAGAATTACCATACCGGCGAGGAGCGATTTTTTCTTAAGCACGTTGGTTTCCCTTAGGTCAGTTCACAGACAAGCCGACATTGTCCGCAAGGTCTGAAGATCGGCCTAACCCCAGCGCGCAAAATTTGGCATAACGCATAGAATTATAATAAAAATAAGGGACTGAGGCCGCGGTGCTGAACATTCATCTTGGTGCGCACAAGACCGCATCGACGCATCTGCAATATTCCTTGCGGCTGGTGCGCGACGAATTGCGCGGACATGGGCTGGCCTTCATCGACCCCTCGTTGCTGCGGTCCGAGCCGGTGCGGCTGAGCAATGTCCTGTCGCATGAACCGGGCAGCACGACCGAGGCGGCCTGTATGCAGGAGCTGGACCGGATGCGCGGCGATTGCCCGGATCTGCTGCTGTCCGAAGAGAATATTCTGGGCGGCACGCATCGCCAGAACATGTTTTCGCGCAAGGGGCAGATCTATCCCGATGCCGCGCCGCGTCTGGCCCGCGTTATCGACTTGTTGGGGGGCGGCCCTGCCACGGTCTTTCTGGCGCTGCGCGATCCGGCAGAATTCCACACCTCGGCCTTTGCGCTGCAACTGAACATGGGCAATGAGATCGAGATGAGGCCCTATCTGGCGGGGCGGGATCCGGCGCGGTCATTCTGGGCAGAGCTGGTGGCGCGGCTGGCGGCATTGGATCAGGTGCAGCATCTGCTGATCTGGCGCTATGAGGATTACGCGGTGCTGCGGCCCCGTCTGCTGGCGCGGCTGCTGCCCGAGGGAACGGCGGAACTGGTGCCAGAGCCGCCGCCCTCGAATGAAAGCCTGACGCAGCAGGGCTATGACTGGTTTCTGCGCCGCGCCATGTCCGACAGCGAAATCGACCTGCGCGTTCTGGTCCGACGCGCGCGCAACCGCTTTCCCCGATCGGCGGGCCATACGCGGCTGCGGCTGCTGGACGAGGCTGTGCACGCGCGATCCGCCAGCGCCTATGCGGCCGATATCGAGGCGATCCGCCTGCTGCCCAAGGTCCAGTTTCTGCTGCCCTGAACCGCATCGGCGGAATCGGCGCTTGAAAAACCGGGCCATGCCGTCTATCTGACGCGCTGCAAGACCAAAGGGAACATCATGGCCAACCCCGTCCAGTTCATTTCGCAGGTGCGCGCCGAGATCGGCAAGATCACCTGGCCCACGCGTCGCGAAGTGATCACGACCACGATCATGGTCTTCATCATGGCGACCCTGGCCTCGATTTTCTTCTTCCTTGTCGATCTGCTGATCAAGACGGGGTTGTCGCAAATCCTTAATCTGGTCGGTTAAAGGTCTTGCAATAGGGGGCAGGTGGCGCTATTTCCGCCCGACCTGCCCATGACGCGGCGTGCAACGATTCGGTCGTGCGCGCCGATTTCAATTTGGCCGGTTGCCCAGAATGCGGGCGTATCGGTGGGCGGAAAGCGAATTCAAGTGCCTGATGCAAGTCGGGCTGAAGGAACAGGGGTCGATCGAAGCATGGCTAAGCGTTGGTATTCGGTCAGCGTCCTGTCGAACTTTGAAAAGAAGGTCGCCGAAGCGATTCGTCAGGCGGTCGTCGAGAAGGGTCTTGAGGAGCAGATCGACGAGGTTCTGGTTCCCACCGAAGAGGTGATCGAGATCCGTCGCGGCAAGAAGGTCACGTCCGAGCGGCGGTTCATGCCCGGCTATGTGCTGGTGCGCATGGAGCTGTCGGACCGGACCTATCACCTGGTGAACTCGATCAATCGGGTGACCGGGTTCCTTGGCGCGCAGGGCAAGCCGATGCCGATGCGCGACGACGAAGTGAATGCCATTCTGAACCGCTCGGGTGAGGGCGGGGCAGAGGTCGCGCCGCGCAACCTGATCCGGTTCGACGTGGGCGAAAAAGTGAATGTGACCGACGGGCCCTTCGAGGGCTTCTCGGGGATGGTCGAAGAGGTCGATGAGGTGTCCAACCGCATCAAGGTTACCGTTTCGATCTTTGGCCGGCCCACGCCGGTCGAACTGGAATTCACGCAGGTTTCCAAAACCGCGTGATCGTTCGCGGGAGGCGGGGCCCAAGGGCCGTGCCGCACCGCTAAGTCGGCCCCATCCGGGGCGTGATGATAAGGAGAGGGCCACATGGCCAAGAAAGTCGTCGGCAGCCTGAAGCTGCAAATCAAGGCGGGTCAAGCAAACCCGTCCCCGCCGGTTGGTCCCGCACTGGGTCAGCGCGGCATCAACATCATGGAATTCTGCAAGGCGTTCAACGCCAAGACGCAGGAAATGGAACCGGGTTCGCCCGTTCCGGTCGTGATCACCTATTACGCCGACAAATCCTTCACGTTCGAGACGAAGACCTCGCCGGCTTCGTTCCTGCTGAAGAAAGCGGCTGGCCTGAAGCCCGTTGGCAAGCGTAACCGCGCCAAGGGTTCGGACAAGCCCGGCCGTGTGGTCGCTGGCACCGTGACCGCGAAACAGGTTCGCGAAATCGCCGAAGCCAAGATGAAAGACCTGTCCGCGAACGACGTGGAAGCCGCGATGCAAATCATCCTCGGCTCGGCCCGTTCGATCGGCATCGAGGTGAAAGGCTAAGTCATGGCAAAAGTTTCCAAGAACAAAGCCGCCGCCCGCGCCGCCTTTGACGGCAAAGCCAACCTGACCGTCGAAGACGCGGTCGCGCTGGTCAAGGCCAACACCAAGGCGAAATTCGACGAAACCGTCGAAATCGCGATGAATCTGGGCGTCGACCCGCGTCACGCCGACCAGATGGTCCGTGGCGTCGTCACCCTGCCGAACGGCACGGGCAAGCACGTCCGCGTCGCCGTTTTCGCCCGTGGCCCCAAGGCTGACGAAGCGAAAGCCGCCGGTGCCGAGATCGTCGGTGCGGAAGACCTGCTGGAGACCATCCAGTCGGGCAAGATCGAATTCGATCGCTGCATCGCCACCCCGGACATGATGCCGCTGGTCGGCCGTCTGGGCAAGATCCTGGGCCCGCGCAACCTGATGCCGAACCCCAAGGTCGGCACGGTGACGATGGACGTGAAATCGGCCGTCGAAGCTGCCAAGGGCGGTGAAGTCCAGTTCAAAGCCGAAAAAGCGGGCGTCGTGCACGCCGGCGTCGGCAAAGCCTCGTTCGATGCGGCGAAGCTGGCTGAAAACATCCGCGCGTTTGTGGATGCGGTCAACCGCGCCAAGCCCTCGGGCGCCAAAGGCACCTATGTGAAGAAAGTCTCGATCAGTTCGACCATGGGTCCGGGCGTGTCGCTGGATGTTTCTTCGGCCGCCGCGCAGTAAGCGGCACCTGTTTCGCCAGAGCAATCTGGCGGATGGCGGGGCAGCGATGCCCCGTCCTGTCCGAGACGGAGGGTGCGGGGAAACCCGCTTAATTTCCTTCCTGAGATGGGATCAAGACCATTTTCCGGAGGCTTGCTTTCGGGGGATCTTGGGACTGTCACGGACCCGTTCCGGTCGCTGTTCGGGCGGCTGGAAAGTTGAGCCGGGGGGAAACCCCCACACTTGGAGTGAAACCGTGGATAGAGCGCAAAAAGAGCAGTTGGTCGATGAACTCGGCCAAATCTTTGAAGCCTCTGGCGTCGTGGTGGTTGCCCACTACGAGGGAATGACGGTTGCCCAGATGCAGGACCTGCGCGCGCAGATGCGCGAAGCTGGTGGGTCCGTTCGCGTTGCCAAGAACAGGCTCGCCAAGATCGCCCTGGAAGGTAAGCCTTGCGCAAGCATCGCCGACTACCTGACGGGTATGACCGTGCTCGCCTTCTCCGAGGATCCTGTGGCTGCTGCCAAGGTCGCGGACAAGTACGCCAAGGGGAACGACAAGTTCGTGATCCTGGGCGGTGCAATGGGTGACACGGCGCTTGATCCTGCCGGTGTGAAAGCCGTCGCACAAATGCCGTCGCGTGAAGAGCTTATCGCTTCGATCGTCGGCTGCATCGGTGCACCTGCTTCCAACATCGCAGGCGCGATCGGCGCACCTGCCAGCAACATCGCGAGCATCCTCACGACTCTGGAAGAGCGTGAGGCCGCTTGAGGCAATCAGATTCCCTCGTGGGGTTGAAACCTCGTCGTTGGAACATTTAATGGAAAGAACGGAAAAATGGCTGATCTGAAAAAACTCGCCGAAGAAATCGTGAACCTGACGCTGCTGGAAGCTCAGGAGCTGAAAACCATCCTGAAAGACGAATACGGCATCGAGCCGGCTGCCGGTGGCGCCGTCATGATGGCTGGCCCGGCTGCTGGTGCAGCTGAAGCCGTCGAAGAGAAAACCGAATTCGACGTCGTTCTGACCGACGCCGGCGCGAACAAGATCAACGTGATCAAAGAAGTTCGCGGCATCACCGGTCTGGGCCTGAAAGAAGCCAAAGACCTGGTCGAAGCTGGCGGCAAGGTCAAAGAAGGCGTGTCGAAAGCCGACGCCGAAGAAATGAAGAAGAAGCTGGAAGCAGCTGGCGCCAAAGTCGAGCTGAAGTAATCCGGTTGGCCGATGCTGGCCGATTGAGCTTCTGAAGAAATGGGCAGGGTCCGAGGTTTCTCGGTCCCTGCCGAACCTGTCTTGAAGGGCGGTTTCGCGGCAAACCTTCCTTCAGGGCATGTTCGGGGTTCGGGAGTTGCGCGGTGGGACGCGCGGCACGAATGGGACCCCACCCCTTATTCGCCGCCTTGTGCCGGTCGGGCCCCCGACGACCGGTTGCAAGCGAAAGACGAAAGGTTAGACCCTCTATGGCGCAAGCTTATGTCGGCCAGAAACGCATCCGGCGTTACTATGGCAATATCCGCGAAGTTCTGGAGATGCCGAACCTGATCGAGGTTCAGAAGTCCTCCTATGACCTGTTCCTGCGCTCGGGCGAGGCAGAGCAGCACCAGGACGGCGAAGGCATCCAGGGCGTGTTCCAGTCGGTGTTCCCGATCAAGGACTTCAACGAGACCGCCACGCTGGAATTCGTGAAATACGAGTTGGAGCGTCCGAAATACGACGTCGACGAATGCCAGGCCCGCGACATGACCTATGCCGCGCCGCTGAAGGTGACGCTGCGTCTGATCGTGTTTGATGTCGATGAGACCACGGGGGCAAAGTCGGTCAAGGACATCAAGGAACAAGACGTCTACATGGGCGACATGCCCCTGATGACGCAGAACGGCACGTTCATCGTGAACGGCACCGAGCGCGTCGTCGTGTCGCAGATGCACCGTTCGCCGGGCGTGTTCTTCGATCACGACCGCGGCAAGACGCATTCCTCGGGCAAACTGCTGTTCGCCTGCCGCATCATCCCCTATCGCGGCAGCTGGCTGGACTTTGAATTCGACGCCAAGGATCTGGTGTTCGCGCGCATCGACCGCCGCCGCAAACTGCCGGTGACGACGCTGCTTTACGCGCTTGGCATGGATCAGGAAGGCATCATGGATGCGTTCTACGATACCGTTGATTACAAGCTGCGGCGCGCAGGCAAGGGCCAGGACGCGGGCTGGATCACCAAGTTCTTCCCCGAGCGTGTGCGCGGCACCCGCCCGACCTATGATCTGGTGAATGCCGAAACCGGCGAAGTCATCACCAAGGCAGGTGAAAAAGTCACCCCGCGTCTGGTCAAGCAACTGGCCGACAAGGGCGACATCAGCCTGCTGATGCCCTTTGACAAGATCATCGGCCGCTTCGTTGCGAAAGACATCATCAACGAGCAGACTGGCCTGATCTATGCCGAAGCCGGCGATGAGATCACCGTCGAATACGACCGCGATGGCGAAATCTCGGGCGGTCTGCTGAAGGTGCTGCTGGACAACGGCATCGAGGACATCCCGGTTCTGGATATCGACCACGTCAATGTCGGTCCCTATATCCGCAACACCATGGCGGCAGACAAGAACATGAACCGCGAAGGCGCGCTCATGGACATCTACCGCGTGATGCGTCCGGGCGAGCCGCCGACCGTCGAGGCTGCCTCGGCACTGTTCGGCAGCCTGTTTTTCGACAGCGAGCGTTATGACCTGTCCGCCGTTGGCCGGGTCAAGATGAACATGCGTCTGAACCTTGATGCGCCGGACACCCAGCGCACGCTGCGTCATGCCGACATCATCGCCTGTATCCGCGGGCTGGTGGAACTGCGCGACGGCAAGGGCGAGATCGACGACATCGACCACCTCGGCAACCGCCGTGTCCGCTCGGTCGGCGAGCTGATGGAGAACCAGTATCGCATCGGTCTGCTGCGCATGGAGCGCGCGATCCGTGAACGCATGTCCGGCGTCGAGATCGACACCGTGATGCCGCAGGATCTGATCAACGCGAAACCTGCCGCTGCCGCCGTGCGCGAATTCTTCGGCTCGTCGCAGCTGTCGCAGTTCATGGACCAGACCAACCCGCTGTCGGAAGTCACGCACAAGCGTCGTCTGTCGGCACTGGGGCCGGGCGGTCTGACCCGCGAGCGTGCGGGCTTCGAGGTGCGCGACGTTCACCCGACCCATTACGGCCGGATGTGCCCGATCGAGACGCCGGAAGGTCAGAACATCGGTCTGATCAACTCGCTGGCGACCTTTGCCCGCGTCAACAAATATGGCTTCATCGAGACCCCCTATCGCAAGGTCATCGAAGGCGCCGTGACGGATGACGTGGTCTATCTGTCGGCCACCGAGGAAATGCGTCACACCATCGCGCAGGCGAACGCGACGCTGGACGAGGGCGGCAAGTTCGTGGACGAGCTGATCTCGACCCGTCAGGCGGGCGACTTCATGCTGAACCCGGTGGATGCGGTCGATCTGATCGACGTGTCGCCGAAACAGCTGGTCTCGGTCGCTGCGGCCCTGATCCCGTTCCTTGAAAACGACGACGCCAACCGCGCTCTGATGGGTGCGAACATGCAACGTCAGGCCGTGCCGCTGCTGCGCGCCGAAGCTCCGTTCGTGGGCACCGGCATGGAAGCGACGGTTGCGCGCGATTCCGGGGCCGCCATCATGGCGCGTCGCGGCGGCATCATCGACCAGGTCGACGCGCAGCGGATCGTGATCCGGGCAACCGAGGATCTGGAGGGCGGCGACGCTGGCGTTGACATCTATCGTCTGCGCAAGTTCAAGCGCTCGAACCAGTCCTCGACCATCAACCAGCGTCCGCTGGTGAAGGTGGGCGACCGGGTGGTGCGCGGTCAGGTCGTGGCGGATGGTCCGTCGACCGATCAGGGCGAACTGGCCATCGGCCGGAACGTGGTCGTGGCCTTCATGCCGTGGAATGGCTACAACTACGAGGACTCGATCCTCGTCAGCGAACGCATCCACCGCGACGACGTGTATACCTCGATCCATATCGACGAATACGAAGTCGCGGCCCGCGATACCAAGCTGGGGCCTGAGGAAATCACCCGCGACATCCCGAACGTCGGTGAGGAAGCCCTGCGCAACCTTGACGAGGCGGGCATCGTCTATATCGGTGCCGAAGTGGGCCCGGGCGACATTCTGGTCGGCAAGATCACCCCGAAAGGTGAATCGCCGATGACGCCCGAAGAAAAGCTGCTGCGCGCCATTTTCGGCGAAAAGGCATCTGACGTGCGCGACACCTCGCTGCGTCTGCCGCCGGGGGCTTATGGCACCATCGTCGAAGTGCGCGTCTTCAACCGTCACGGCGTCGACAAGGACGAACGTGCGCTGCAGATCGAGCGTGAGGAAGTCGAACGTCTGGCCCGCGACCGGGACGACGAGCTGGCGATCCTCGAGCGCAACATCTATGCGCGTCTGAAATCGCTGATCACCGGCAAGGAAGTCGTCAAGGGGCCGAAAGGCATCAAGGCGGGCGTGTCCGTCGATGACGATCTGCTGAGCCAGCTGTCGCGTGGCCAGTGGTGGCAGCTTGCCGTGGCCGAGGAAGACACCGCCAAGGAAGTCGAGGCGCTGAACCAGCAATTCGACAGCCTGAAGCGCGCGCTGGACAACCGGTTCGACGACAAGGTCGAAAAGGTCCGTCAGGGCGACGATCTGCCTCCGGGCGTGATGAAGATGGTCAAGGTCTTTGTCGCCGTGAAGCGCAAGCTGCAGGCGGGTGACAAGATGGCCGGTCGTCACGGCAACAAGGGCGTGGTGTCCAAGGTCGTTCCGATCGAGGACATGCCGTTCCTTGCCGATGGCACGCCGGTCGATCTGGTGCTGAACCCGCTGGGCGTGCCCTCGCGCATGAACGTCGGTCAGATTCTGGAAGTCCACATGGGTTGGGCCAGCCGCGGTCTTGGCATCAAGATCGACGAGGCGCTGGACGAATATCGCCGCAATGGCGATATGACGACGGTGCGCGATGCGATGAAGAACGGCTATGGGGACGAAACCTATAGCATGACCTTCGCCGACATGGCCGATGAGGATCTGGTGGAAAGCGCCAAGGCCGTCCGCACGGGCGTCCCGATCGCAACCCCGGTCTTCGATGGTGCGAAAGAGGCCGATATCAACAACGCGCTGAAGCGTGCCGGTTTCAACGAGTCGGGTCAGTCCATCGTCTTCGACGGCCGCACGGGCGAACCCTTCGCGCGTCCGGTCACCGTCGGCGTCAAATACTTCCTGAAGCTGCACCACCTTGTCGACGACAAGATGCACGCGCGTTCGACCGGGCCTTACAGCCTTGTCACGCAGCAGCCGCTGGGCGGTAAGGCGCAGTTCGGTGGTCAGCGTCTGGGTGAGATGGAGGTCTGGGCTCTGGAAGCCTATGGCGCCGCCTATACCCTGCAAGAGATGCTGACGGTCAAGTCGGACGACGTGGCAGGCCGCACCAAGGTCTATGAATCGATCGTCAAGGGCGAAGACAACTTCGAGGCCGGCGTGCCGGAATCGTTCAACGTGCTGGTCAAGGAGGTCCGGGGTCTGGGCCTCAATATGGAACTCCTGGATGCGGAGGATGAGGAGTGAGGGCCTGAGGCCCCCACTTCCCCCCACGCGCCACTCATTTAGGAATTGAAAATGAACCAGGAACTTGCCCACAATCCTTTGAACCCGCTGGCCCAGCCGCGGCAGTTCGACGAGATCAAGATCTCGCTGGCATCGCCCGAGGAAATCCTCGCGTGGTCGTTCGGCGAGGTGAAGAAACCCGAAACCATCAACTACCGCACGTTCAAGCCGGAACGTGACGGTCTGTTCTGCGCGCGGATCTTTGGCCCGATCAAGGATTACGAATGCCTGTGCGGCAAATACAAGCGCATGAAATATCGCGGTCTGGTCTGCGAAAAATGCGGCGTGGAAGTGACCCTGCAAAAGGTCCGCCGCGAGCGCATGGGCCATATCGAACTGGCCGCGCCCGTGGCCCATATCTGGTTCCTCAAGTCGCTGCCGTCGCGCATCGGCCTGATGCTGGACATGACGCTGCGCGATCTGGAACGCATCCTGTACTTTGAAAACTATGTCGTCATCGAACCCGGCCTGACCGACCTGACCTATGGTCAGCTGATGACCGAAGAAGAGTTCATGGACGCGCAGGACCAGTATGGCGCCGACGCCTTCACCGCCAATATTGGCGCTGAGGCGATCCGCGAAATGCTGGCCAATATCGATCTGGCCGCCACCGCCGAACAACTCCGTGAGGAGCTGAAAGAGGCGACGGGCGAACTGAAGCCGAAAAAGATCATCAAGCGCCTGAAGATCGTCGAATCCTTCCTGGAATCGGGCAACCGCCCCGAATGGATGGTGCTGACCGTCATCCCGGTCATTCCGCCGGAACTGCGTCCGCTGGTGCCGCTGGATGGTGGCCGTTTCGCGACCTCGGATCTGAACGACCTGTATCGTCGCGTCATCAACCGCAACAACCGTCTGAAGCGGCTGATCGAACTGCGCGCACCCGACATCATCGTGCGCAACGAAAAGCGGATGCTGCAGGAATCGGTCGATGCGCTGTTTGACAATGGCCGTCGCGGCCGCGTCATCACGGGCAACAACAAGCGCCCGCTGAAATCGCTGTCCGACATGCTGAAAGGCAAGCAGGGTCGTTTCCGTCAGAACCTTCTGGGGAAACGGGTCGACTTCTCGGGCCGTTCGGTCATCGTGACCGGGCCGGAACTGAAGCTGCATCAATGCGGTCTGCCCAAGAAGATGGCCTTGGAGCTGTTCAAGCCGTTCATCTATTCGCGGCTTGAGGCGAAGGGCCTGTCCTCGACCGTCAAGCAGGCGAAAAAGCTGGTCGAGAAAGAGCGTCCCGAGGTCTGGGATATTCTCGATGAGGTGATCCGCGAGCATCCGGTTCTGCTGAACCGTGCGCCGACGCTGCACCGTCTGGGCATTCAGGCGTTCGAGCCGATCCTGATCGAAGGCAAGGCGATCCAGCTGCACCCTCTGGTCTGCTCGGCCTTCAACGCCGACTTCGACGGTGACCAGATGGCCGTGCACGTCCCGCTGAGCCTTGAGGCCCAGCTGGAAGCGCGCGTCCTGATGATGTCGACGAACAACGTGCTGTCGCCCGCCAACGGCGCGCCGATCATCGTTCCGTCGCAGGACATGGTTCTGGGTCTGTATTACACGACCATGGACCGCGAAGGCATGAAGGGCGAGGGCATGGCTTTCGCGAACCTCGAAGAGGTCGAGCACGCTCTGGCCGCCGGCGAGGTGCATCTGCATGCCCGCATCAAGGCCCGCCTGCCGCAGATCGACGAGAACGGCAATGAGGTGATGACCCGCTTCGACACCACGCCGGGCCGGATCCGTCTGGGCGCGCTGCTGCCGAAGAATGCGAAAGCGCCGTTCGAGCTGGTCAACCGCCTGCTGCGGAAGAAAGACATCCAGAACGTCATCGACACCGTCTATCGCTATTGCGGTCAGAAAGAGTCGGTCATCTTCTGCGACCAGATCATGGGTCTGGGCTTCCGCGAGGCGTTCCGCGCCGGCATCTCGTTCGGCAAGGACGACATGGTCGTGCCGCCGACGAAATGGACGCTGGTCGAGGAAACTCAGGATCAGGTGAAGTCCTTCGAGCAGCAATATCTGGACGGTCTGATCACTCAGGGCGAGAAGTACAACAAGGTCGTCGATGCCTGGTCGAAATGTAACGACAAGGTCACCGATGCCATGATGAAAACCATCTCGGCGGTGAAGAAGAACGAGGCCGGTGCCGAAATGGAGCCGAACTCGGTCTATATGATGGCGCACTCGGGCGCCCGGGGTTCGGTCAGCCAGATGAAGCAGCTGGGCGGGATGCGCGGGCTGATGGCCAAGCCGAACGGCGAGATCATCGAGACGCCGATCATCTCGAACTTCAAGGAAGGTCTGACCGTTCTTGAATACTTCAACTCGACCCACGGCGCGCGGAAGGGTCTGTCGGACACGGCACTGAAGACGGCGAACTCGGGTTATCTGACCCGTCGTCTGGTGGACGTGGCGCAGGACTGCATCATCCGCGAACATGACTGCGGCACCGACCGTGCGATCACCGCTTCGGCGGCGGTCAACGACGGTGAAGTCGTCAGCCCGCTGAGCGAGCGTGTTCTGGGCCGTGTCGCGGCCGAGGACGTGCTGGTTCCCGGCGAAGACGTGGTGATCGTGCGCAAGAACGAGATCATCGACGAACGCAAGGCCGATGAGATCGAACAGGCCGGCGTCCAGACCGTCCGCATCCGCTCGGGTCTGACCTGTGAGGCCGAGGACGGCATCTGTGCGCTGTGCTATGGTCGCGATCTTGCACGCGGCACGCTGGTCAATATCGGCGAAGCAGTCGGCATCATCGCCGCCCAGTCGATCGGTGAACCCGGCACGCAGCTGACGATGCGGACCTTCCACATCGGCGGCATCGCGCAGGGTGGCCAGCAGTCGTTCATCGCGGCGGCGCAGGAAGGCACGGTTTCGTATGAAAACGAAAGCACGCTGGAAAACGCCTCGGGCGAGCTGATCGTCATGAACCGCAACATGCAGCTGCACATCAAGGGCGCTGCGGGCGAGGTTCTGGCCAGCCACAAGCTGTTCTACGGCTCGAAACTGTTCGTGCGCGAAGGCGATGCCGTCGCACGCGGTCAGAAGATGTTCGAATGGGACCCCTATACCCTGCCGATCATCGCCGAAAAGGCGGGTGTCGCGAAATATGTCGACCTGATCTCGGGCATCTCTGTCCGCGATGAGACCGACGACGCGACCGGCATGACGCAGAAGATCGTGACGGACTGGCGCTCGGCCCCGAAAGGCAACGAGCTGAAGCCCGAGATCATCATCGTCGATGCCGATGGCGAGCCGGTGCGCAACGATCAGGGCAACCCTGTGACCTATCCGATGTCGGTGGACGCCGTTCTGTCCGTCGAAGAAGGGCAGGAGATCAAGGCCGGTGACGTTGTGGCGCGGATCCCGCGCGAAGGTGCCAAGACCAAGGACATCACCGGGGGTCTGCCCCGCGTGGCGGAACTGTTCGAGGCCCGTCGCCCGAAAGATCACGCGATCATCGCCGAGCTGGATGGCTATGTGCGCTTTGGCAAGGACTACAAGAACAAGCGCCGCATCGCGATCGAGCCTGCCGACGACACGCTGCAAGCCGTCGAATACATGGTGCCGAAAGGCAAGCACATCCCGGTGCAGGAAGGCGACTTCGTGCAGAAGGGTGACTACATCATGGACGGCAACCCGGCGCCGCATGACATCCTGCGCATCATGGGGATCGAGGCTTTGGCCGATTACCTGATCGACGAGGTGCAGGACGTCTACCGGCTGCAGGGCGTGAAGATCAACGACAAGCACATCGAGGTGATCGTTCGCCAGATGCTGCAAAAGATCGAGATCCTCGACAGCGGCGACACCACGCTTCTGAAAGGCGAAAACGTCGATCGCGACGAGTTCGTGGAAGAGAACGCCAAGATCGAAGCCAAGGGCGGCCGTCCGGCCGTGGGCGAGCCGGTGCTTTTGGGCATCACCAAGGCATCGCTGCAGACCCGCAGCTTCATCTCGGCCGCATCGTTCCAGGAAACGACCCGCGTGCTGACCGAAGCCGCCGTTCAGGGCAAGCGCGACAAGCTGGTCGGTCTGAAGGAAAACGTCATCGTGGGCCGTCTGATCCCGGCGGGCACGGGGGGCGCCACCTCGCGCGTCAAGCGCATCGCGACCGACCGCGACAACGAGGTCATCGAGGCGCGCCGCGCCGAGGCCGAAGCCGCTGCGGCTTTGGTTGCGCCGGAAGCCGCGCCCGATCAGGCCTGATCGCCTGCAGATCAAGATTGGAAAGGCCCGGCCATGCGCCGGGCCTTTTCCTTTGCCATGGGCCGGGTTGCATTTTCAGCGCAGCTTGCCGGGCATGTGTCGCGCGGGCGGGGGACGGCTGCAGACAAGGCTGGCTTTCGCGCAGCGGCTTTTCTAGGCATTGGGAAAACTCTGCAGGGTCCGGATGCGCACGCCTTTTCTTTCCCCCTCACGTCGGGGCCGCCCACGGTCCGAGCCGGTGATCCGCGCCGCCGCGGCCACCGACAATATCCGCGGCGCGCTGCTGATGACGCTGAGCGCGGCGGCGCTGATCTGCAATGATGTGGTCGTCAAGGCCGTCACCCAGCACATGCCGCTGTCGCAGGCCGTGGTGATCCGGGGCGGCATCGTCATGGCCCTGATGCTGGCGGTGACGCTGGCCCAGCAGGGGCGGATCCGGCTGAGCGTGCCGCGCCCGGACGCGCCGTGGCTGGTCCTGCGCTGCGTCGCCGAGGTCCTGTCGACGCTGCTTTATCTGGTCGCGCTGCGCCGGATTGAACTGGCCGAGCTGACCGCGATCATGCAGGCGCTGCCCTTGGCCGTCACCTTGGCGGCGGCGCTGATCTTTCACGAACCGCTGGGCTGGCTGCGGCTGACCGCTATCGGCATGGGCTTTCTGGGCGTGCTGATCGTGCTGCGTCCCGGTACGGGCGGCTTTGACGGCTGGGCGGTTGTGGCGCTGGCCTCGATGGCGCTGATCGTGGTGCGCGACATCGCCACGCGGTTCTTTACGGCACAGGTCGGGTCGTCCACCATCGCGTTCTATGCCGCGCTGACGGTCACGCTGTCCGGCGCCGCTTTGGGGCTGGGCGAGGACTGGCACCTGCCATCATGGCGCGACATCGCATTGCTGGCGCTGGCGGCGGTGCTGCTGACCATCGCCTATGTCAGCGCGGTGGCGACGATGCGGGTCGGAGAGATTTCCTTCGTCGCCCCCTTCCGCTACACCTCGCTGATCTGGGCGGTCATCCTGGGGCTGGCGGTGTTCGGCGAATGGCCGGACCTTTGGACCTGGATCGGTTCGGCGCTGGTGGTCGGGGCGGGGCTTTATTCGATCCTGCGGGAACGGCGATTGATGGGACGGATGTGATGCGGGTGCAGATGCTGGGGCTTTGCCGCTTTTCTTATCTGGGCGGGCGCGGCTTTCAGGTGCTGCATGACAGCCTTCAGGACCGCCGCGCCTTTCTTTACGACCCGCAGCGGCTGGCGCGGCGCTGGTTCTGGTTCGAGCATGTGACGCTGCCCGCGCTGCTGGCGCAGACCGATCCCGATTTCACGCTGGTGCTGATGACCGGCCCGGACCTGCCCGAACCCTATCTGTCGCATCTGCGCGAGCTGACCGAGATCGCGCCGCAGTTCAAACTTGCGCTGATCCCGCCGATGGAGGCGCATCTGGAGGCCTGTCTGGCCGCGATCCAGCCGCATATCCAGCCGGATGCGGATGTCATCGGGCATTTCCGGCAGGATGACGACGATGCGGTGTCGGTGGACTATATCCACGATGCGCGGCGCGATTTCGCAGCCATGCTGCCCTTGTGGCGCAAGAAGCGCCGCCTGTCCTGCGACTATTCGCGCGGGCTGGTGATGAAGGCCACCGAACGCGGCATCTCGGTCGAGCCGCGGATGATCTATAACGCCGTCGCGGGGCTGACGATCTATCTGCCGCCCGATGCCGGACGCTCGGTGATGCATTACCCGCATTGGAAGCTGGCGCAGTCGATGCCGGGGGTGATGCTGCCGGGAAAATCCATGTATGTGCGGTTCCTGAACCACGACAACGATTCCGGTGCCATCGGTGCGGGCTATGCGCTGGAGGCGGGCGATACCGACTGGCGACAGATGCTGGCCGAGCGCTTCATGATCGATCTGCCGACGCTGCAACAGGCCGCGCGCGACTTTGCCCTGCCGGGGGCGGACAGGCCGCGCTGGGGCGTCTAGCCGGGGCAGGGGCTGTTGACTCAGGGGGCGATTCCCCATATACGCCCGCAGACCCGGGATGACTCTGCCCGGTGCCCAGAACCTCATTGGTCACGATCCGGGCTGGAAACAGCTTCGATCCTCTGGAAAAAGCCCATCCTCCCCGAGAGGGACAGGATGGGTTCTGGCATTTCACGATGGGCGTGAAGTGCTGTCGAGAAGCAGCGCAACCAGCCGGTTGCGAGTATTGACGAAAGCAAGACGGGGAACCGAATGCCGACGATCCAACAGCTGATCCGCAAACCGCGGCAGCCCAAGGTGCAGCGCTCGAAATCGCAGCACCTTCAATCATGCCCGCAAAAGCGCGGCGTGTGCACGCGTGTCTATACCACCACGCCGAAGAAGCCGAACTCGGCTATGCGTAAGGTCGCCAAGGTGCGCCTGACGAATGGCTTCGAGGTCATTTCCTATATCCCGGGCGAAAAGCACAACCTGCAGGAACACAGCGTCGTGCTGATCCGTGGCGGTCGTGTGAAAGACCTTCCGGGTGTCCGTTACCACATCCTGCGCGGTGTGCTGGATACCCAGGGCGTCAAAGACCGTCGTCAACGCCGTTCGAAATACGGCGCGAAGCGTCCGAAGTAAGGAGATCAGGAAATGTCTCGTCGTCACGCCGCTGAAAAGCGCGAAGTCCTGCCCGACGCCAAATTTGGCGATCGCGTGCTGACCAAATTCATGAACAACCTGATGATCGACGGCAAGAAGTCGGTCGCAGAGCGTATCGTTTACTCGGCGCTTGACCGCGTTCAGAGCAAACTGAAGCGCGAGCCGATCGAGGTCTTCCACGAAGCCCTTGATAACGTGAAGCCTTCGGTTGAAGTGCGTTCGCGTCGCGTCGGTGGTGCGACCTATCAGGTTCCGGTCGAGGTCCGTCCGACCCGCCGCGAAGCGCTGGCGATCCGCTGGCTGATCGATGCGTCGAAAAAGCGCAACGAACACACGATGGAAGAACGCCTTGCAGGCGAGCTGGCCGATGCCGTCAACGGCCGCGGCACTGCCGTCAAGAAGCGTGAAGACACCCATAAAATGGCCGACGCCAACAAGGCATTCAGCCACTACCGCTGGTAAGGAAAAGCATCATGGCACGGGAATATCCGCTCCAGCGTTACCGTAACTTCGGGATCATGGCCCATATCGACGCGGGCAAGACCACGACTACGGAACGCATTCTGTACTACACCGGCAAGTCGCACAAAATCGGCGAAGTCCATGACGGCGCCGCCACGATGGACTGGATGGAGCAGGAGCAGGAGCGGGGCATCACCATTACCTCGGCTGCGACGACCACTTTCTGGCAGCGTCAGGAAGATCCGACCACCGAAGGCACCTCGGATACGAAGTATCGCTTCAACATCATCGACACCCCCGGCCACGTCGACTTCACCATCGAAGTCGAACGCTCGCTGGCGGTGCTTGACGGGGCGATCTGCCTTCTTGACGCCAACGCAGGCGTCGAGCCGCAGACCGAGACCGTGTGGCGCCAGGCCGACCGTTACAAGGTTCCGCGGATCGTGTTCGTCAACAAGATGGACAAGATCGGCGCCGACTTCTTCAACTGCGTGAAGATGATCAAGGACCGCACCGGCGGCACCCCGTGCCCGATCGCTCTGCCGATCGGCGCAGAAGACAAGCTGGAAGGCATTGTCGACCTGATCAAGATGGAAGAGTGGGTCTATAAAGGCGAAGACCTTGGCGCAAGCTGGGTCCGTCAACCGATCCGCGAAGAGCTGCAGGATCTGGCCGACGAATGGCGCGCCAACATGATCGAGCTGGCCGTCGAGATGGACGACACGGCCATGGAAGCCTATCTGGAAGGCAACGAGCCCGACGAAGACACCCTGCGCGGTCTGATCCGCAAGGGCTGCCTGTCGATGTCGTTCTTCCCGGTCACCGCTGGCTCGGCGTTCAAGAACAAGGGCGTTCAGCCCCTGCTGAACTCGGTCATCGACTTCCTGCCCTCGCCGCTGGACGTGCCCGCCTATATGGGCTTCGCTCCGGGTGACGAGACCGAAGAGCGCAATATCGAGCGCACCGCCGATGACGCGCAGCCCTTCTCGGGTCTGGCGTTCAAGATCATGAACGACCCCTTCGTGGGCTCGCTGACCTTCACGCGGATCTATTCCGGCGTCCTGAAAAAGGGCGACCAGATGCTGAACGCGACCAAAGGCAAGCGTGAGCGCGTCGGCCGGATGATGATGATGCACTCGATCAACCGCGAGGAAATCGAGGAAGCCTTCGCAGGCGACATCATCGCGCTCGCAGGTCTGAAAGACACCACCACGGGTGACACGGTTTGTGACCCGAACAAGCCGGTGGTTCTGGAAACCATGACCTTCCCCGAGCCGGTGATCGAAATCGCCGTGGAACCCAAGTCGAAGGCCGACCAGGAAAAGATGGGCCTTGCCCTTCAGCGCCTGTCTGCCGAAGACCCGTCCTTCCGCGTCGAGACCGATCTGGAATCGGGTCAGACCATCATGAAGGGCATGGGCGAACTTCACCTCGACATTCTCGTGGATCGCATGAAGCGCGAGTTCAAGGTCGAGGCGAATATCGGTGCGCCGCAGGTGGCCTATCGCGAGACCATCTCGCAGCCGGCAGAAATCGACTACACGCACAAGAAACAGACCGGTGGTACCGGCCAGTTCGCGCGCGTGAAGCTGCAGATCACCCCGACCGAGCCGGGCGAAGGCTATTCGTTCGAATCGAAGATCGTGGGCGGCGCGGTGCCGAAGGAATATATCCCCGGCGTCGAAAAAGGCATCAAGTCCGTCATGGACTCGGGCCCGCTGGCAGGCTTCCCGGTGATCGACTTCAAGGTCGCGCTGACCGATGGCGCGTTCCACGATGTCGACTCCTCGGTGCTGGCCTTTGAAATCGCGGCGCGTGCCGGGATGCGTGAAGGTCTGCGCAAGGCCGGTGCGAAACTGCTGGAACCGATCATGAAGGTCGAAGTCGTGACGCCGGAAGAATATACCGGTTCGATCATCGGCGACCTGACCAGCCGTCGTGGCATGGTCCGTGGTCAGGACAGCCGCGGCAACGCGAACGTCATCGACGCTTTCGTCCCGCTGGCCAACATGTTCGGCTACATCAACAACCTGCGTTCGATGTCGTCGGGCCGTGCCGTGTTCACCATGCTGTTCGACCACTACGAGGCCGTGCCGCAGAACATCTCGGACGAAATCCAGAAGAAATACGCCTGATCGGGATGGCGGGGTTACGGCCCCGCCTTCTCCTCATGAAATAACAAGCATTCAAGGAGCCCTGCTATGGCAAAGGCAAAGTTTGAACGTAACAAGCCGCACGTCAACATCGGGACCATTGGTCACGTTGACCACGGCAAGACGACGCTGACGGCTGCGATCACGAAGTATTTCGGTGAATTCCGGGCCTATGACCAGATCGACGGTGCGCCGGAAGAGCGTGCGCGCGGCATCACGATCTCGACCGCGCATGTGGAATACGAGTCGGAAACCCGTCACTACGCCCACGTCGACTGCCCCGGCCACGCCGACTATGTGAAGAACATGATCACGGGTGCTGCGCAGATGGACGGCGCGATCCTGGTGGTGAACGCGGCTGACGGCCCGATGCCGCAAACGCGCGAGCACATCCTGCTGGGCCGTCAGGTCGGCATTCCCTACATGGTCGTCTACCTGAACAAGGTCGACCAGGTGGATGACGAAGAGCTGCTGGAACTGGTCGAGATGGAAGTGCGCGAGCTGCTGTCCAGCTATGACTATCCCGGCGATGACATTCCGATCATCAAGGGCTCGGCGCTGGCCGCGATGGAAAGCCGCGATCCCGAGATCGGCGAGAACTCGATCCGCGCGCTGATCGCGGCTGTCGACGAATACATCCCGACGCCCGAGCGCGCCGTGGACCAGCCGTTCCTGCTGCCGATCGAAGACGTGTTCTCGATCTCGGGCCGCGGCACGGTTGTGACCGGCCGGATCGAGCGCGGCGCTGTGAACGTCGGCGACGAACTGGAAATCGTGGGCATCCGCGACACCAAGAAGACGACCTGCACGGGCGTGGAAATGTTCCGCAAACTGCTGGATCGCGGTGAGGCTGGCGACAATGTCGGCGTTCTGCTGCGCGGCATCGACCGTGACGGCGTCGAGCGTGGTCAGGTTCTGGTGAAGCCGAAATCGGTGACGCCGCACACGACCTTTGAAGCCGAGGCCTATATCCTGACCAAGGAAGAGGGCGGCCGCCACACGCCGTTCTTTGCGAACTACCGTCCGCAATTCTACTTCCGCACGACGGACGTGACCGGCACGGTGAAGCTGCCCGAGGGCACGGAAATGGTGATGCCGGGCGACAACCTGAAGTTCGAGGTCGAGCTGATCGCCCCGATCGCGATGGAAGAAAAGCTGCGCTTCGCCATCCGCGAAGGCGGCCGCACCGTTGGTGCAGGCGTCGTGTCGAAGATCATCAAGTAAGCATCGCTTGCGCAGATGATCCCGAGACGCCCCTGCTTTGGTGTGTCGCAGATCATCACGTGATGCGGCGCGGGCGAGAGCCCGTGGCTTGTGAGACTGGAAAGGCCGTCCCGGATCGGGGCGGCCTTTTTGGTTTCGTGCGGTGGGGGCCGGCGGTGGGGTGGCGCGAGACGGGAGAGGGGCGCGCGGCTGGCGCGGGCGGGTGCCTCCGGCGGGAGTATTGGGGGAACAGAGAAGCTGGGGGGCGGAGGCAGAGGGGTGAGGTGGAGGCCTGCGGGTGGTTGGTGTTGGAGGGCGCTGGGGAGGCAGGGGCAAGAAGGCCCGGGTGAAGAGAGGGCGAGGGGTTGCCTCTGACACGAGTATTTGGAACTGAGACGGGGCAATAAATCGCCGGGGCACAATGTTATTTGTTGGCTGGGATGTTGGCGGCTGGAACTGCGATAAGAATTCCACAAGTCGCGACGCTTTGATCGTTTTGGACCGGCGCGGTGTCGTTCAAGGAATACCTTGGCGCGGTAATCTGGCGCGTGTCGTTCTTGCTTCGTACAATATCAACGAATTCAAGCAAGCTGTATTCTCGAAATGCAAAGTCGAAAACATATCTGGCGATTGCCCAATCGTGCTTGCCATAGATGCGCCTCTCGCTTTTCCGGAAGCGTTCCTGAGGCTGCAGAGCCGTCGTGTCGCGGTCAACCTTGGTCAAAGATCAGTCGAAAATCCTTATCTTTACAGGTTCACAGAACGACGCCTCAGTCTGGAAGGACACACGCCGTTGTCGGCAGTAAAGGATATGATCGGAAGCCAAGCGACCAAAGCGATGCACCTTATAGCTTGTGTCTTTGAAAATGACGCAGGTATTGGTGTCTGGGAGGCTGCTGACGGAAGCTTTGCCCTGGAAACCTATCCAGCTTTATGCCGCAAGCGGGCCCCTGAACGTTTTGTTGAGTCCCGTGATATCGCACGAGCGAAACCTGACATTGCAGATGCCTGGGTCTGTGCGGCGGTTGCGCGCATTTACGCTATGAATGGCAGCTTACTTGAACATCCGGTTCCTGAGGCGCCGCGGTCAGAGGGCTGGATTTGGGCGCCTCGGAAGGCTTGACTTACCCCCGCACCTAGGGCAAAAGCCCCCATCGCTGCCGTTCTGTCAAGAATCGGTTGCACTCTGCCGGGCCGCCAACTATAGGGGCGGCCTGCACTTATTTTATACGGTTCGACGCTGGCTTCGCGTGGTGCGCGGTCAGCCTCTCAACTGGAACTCCCCGCAAGAGGGATGTCTATGCAAAGCCAGAATATCCGCATCCGGCTGAAAGCGTTCGACTATCGCGTTCTGGATGCCAGCACGCAGGAGATCGTGAACACCGCCAAGCGCACCGGCGCTCAGGTCCGTGGTCCGATCCCGCTGCCGAACAAGATCGAGAAATTCACCGTTCTGCGCGGTCCGCACATCGACAAGAAGTCGCGTGACCAGTGGGAAATCCGCACGCACAAGCGCCTGCTCGATATCGTTGACCCGACCCCCCAGACCGTGGACGCGCTGATGAAGCTCGACCTCGCCGCTGGCGTGGATGTCGAGATCAAGGTCTGAGGAGGCTGACTATGCTGCGGACTGGTGTTATCGCCAAGAAGCTGGGCATGACCCGGCTGTTCCTGGAAGACGGGCGTCAAGTTCCCGTCACCGTTCTGCACGTCGATAACGTGCAGGTCATCGCGCAACGCACCACCGAGCGTGACGGCTATGTCGCCGTTCAGCTGGGTGCGGGCGAAGCGAAAGCAAAGCGCACGACCGCTGCGCTGCGTGGCCATTTCGCGAAAGCGAATGTCGCGCCCAAGCGCAAGATCGCGGAATTCCGCGTTGCCGAAGAAAACCTGGTGGAAGTCGGTGAGGAAATCATCGCCGACCATTACTTTGCAGGTCAGTTCGTCGACATCGCCGGCACCTCGATCGGTAAAGGCTTTGCCGGTGCGATGAAGCGTCACAACTTTGGTGGTCTGCGCGCCTCGCACGGTGTGTCGATCTCGCACCGTTCGCACGGTTCGACCGGCCAGTGTCAGGATCCGGGCAAGGTGTTCAAGGGCAAGAAGATGGCTGGCCATCTTGGTGCCGTTCGCGTCACCACCCAGAACCTGCAAGTGGTTCGCACCGATGCCGACCGTGGCCTGATCATGGTCAAGGGCTCGGTTCCGGGCTCGAAAGGTGGCTGGGTCACGATCAAGGACGCGGTGAAGAAGCCGCTGGCCGACACCGTGATCTATCCGGCTGCGACCCGTTCGAAAGCCAAGGAAGCCGCACGTCTGGCCGAAGAAGCCGCCGCTGCCGCCGCTGCCGAGGAAGAAGCCGCCCGCAAGGCCGCTGCTGAAGCCGAAGCCGCCGCGCAAGAGGCTGCTCTGGCCGAGGCCGAGGCTTCGATCGCTGCCGACAAGGCTGACGACGCTGCGCCCGAAGGAGACAAGCAATGAAACTTGATGTGATCTCGCTCGATGCCGGCAAAGCTGGTGACATCGATCTGAGCGATGACATCTTCGGTCTGGAGCCCCGTGCCGACCTGCTGCACCGCGTGGTGCGCTGGCAGCGTGCGCGTGCTCAGCAGGGCACGCACTCGGTCCTGGGCAAGTCGGATGTCAGCTACTCGACCAAGAAGATCTATCGCCAGAAAGGCACCGGCGGCGCACGTCACGGTTCCCGCAAGGCGCCGACCTTCCGTCACGGTGGTGTCTACAAAGGCCCGACCCCGCGTTCGCACGCCTTCGATCTGCCGAAGAAAGTCCGCGCGCTTGGTCTGAAGCACGCCCTGTCGGCAAAATATGCCGCTGGCGAGCTGGTCATCGTGGACAGCCTGAACATCGGTGAAGTCAAGACCTCGGCCGTTGCGAAAGCGGTCAAGGAAAACGGCTGGAAGCGCGTTCTGGTGATCGACGGTGCCGAAGTGAACGAAAACTTCGCCCGCGCCGCCCGCAACCTGGAAGGCATCGATGTGCTGCCCTCCATCGGTGCAAACGTCTATGACATCCTGCGTCGCGACACGCTCGTGCTGACGCGCGCCGGTGTCGAAGCTCTGGAGGCTCGTCTGAAATGACCACGAAGCCTGAACATTACGACGTGATCGTCAAGCCGCTGATCACCGAGAAAGCGACGCTGGTGTCTGACGCCAACGCCTATGTTTTCCAGGTGGCCAAGGACTCGAACAAGCCCGCGATCAAAGAAGCGGTCGAGGCTCTGTTCAACGTCAAGGTGAAAGCGGTCAACACCACGATCACCAAAGGCAAGACCAAGCGTTTCAAGGGCCGCCCCGGCGTCCGTTCGGACGTGAAGAAAGCCTATGTGACGCTGGAAGCTGGCAACAGCATCGACGTGTCCACGGGTCTCTGATCCCGGAACCTGAATCTGCGGCCCCGTCACCGGGGCCGCATTTGACTGAAACGGACCAGCAACGGTCCAAAGCAACGGAAGACAGAAAGCATGGCACTCAAGTCGTATAAACCGACGACGCCTGGCCAGCGTGGGCTGGTTCTGATCGACCGTTCGGAGCTTTGGAAAGGGCGCCCGGTCAAATCCCTCACCGAGGGTTTGACCAAAAAAGGCGGCCGGAACAACACCGGACGGATCACGATGCGCCGCCAAGGCGGCGGGGCGAAGCGTCTTTATCGCATCGTGGACTTCAAACGCACGAAGTTCGATGTTTCGGCGACCGTCGAGCGGATCGAATACGATCCCAACCGCACCGCCTTCATCGCGCTGATCAAATACGAAGACGGCGAGCAGGCCTATATCCTGGCCCCGCAGCGTCTGGCTGTTGGCGACAAGGTGATCGCTGGCGCCAAGGTCGACGTGAAACCCGGTAACGCGATGCCCTTCTCGGGCATGCCGATCGGCACGATCGTCCACAACGTCGAGCTGAAGCCCGGCAAAGGCGGCCAGATCGCCCGTTCGGCTGGCACCTATGCCCAGTTCGTCGGCCGTGATGGTGGCTATGCCCAGATCCGCCTGTCCTCGGGCGAGCTGCGCATGGTTCGTCAGGAATGCATGGCGACCATCGGTGCCGTGTCGAACTCGGACCACTCGAACCAGAACCTGGGTAAAGCAGGCCGCAACCGCCACAAGGGCATCCGCCCGAGCGTCCGCGGTGTTGCCATGAACCCGATCGACCACCCGCATGGTGGTGGTGAAGGCCGCACCTCTGGTGGTCGTCACCCGGTCACGCCCTGGGGCAAAGGCACCAAGGGCAACAAGACCCGCAATAACAAGTCGACTGACAAGTACATCTTGCGGTCGCGCAATGCGAAGAAGGGGCGTTAATCCATGGCACGTTCTGTTTGGAAGGGCCCCTTTGTCGACGCATACGTGCTTCGCAAAGCCGAGAAAGCCCGCGAATCCGGCAAGTCGGATGTCATCAAGATCTGGTCGCGCCGCTCGACGATCCTGCCGCAGTTTGTCGGCCTGACGTTTGGCGTCTACAACGGTCAGAAGCACATCCCGGTCGCCGTGACCGAGGAGATGATCGGCCAGAAGTTTGGTGAATACTCGCCGACGCGGACCTATTACGGTCACGCCGCCGACAAGAAAGCGAAAAGGAAGTAATCGTCATGGGTAAGGAACAGAATCCGCGCCGCGTGGCGGAGAACGAAGCGTTCGCCAAGACCAAGATGCTGCGCACCTCGCCGCAGAAACTGAATCTGGTCGCGCAACTGATCCGCGGCAAGAAGGTCGACAAGGCTTTGGCCGACCTGACCTTCTCGCACAAGCGTATCGCTGGTGACGTGAAGAAATGCCTTCAGTCGGCTATCGCCAATGCTGAAAACAACCACAATCTGGACGTCGATAGCCTGATCGTCGCCGAAGCGTGGGTCGGCAAGAACCTGGTCATGAAACGCGGTCGCCCGCGCGCCCGTGGCCGTTACGGCAAGATCATGAAGCCGTTTTCGGAAATCACCATCAAGGTTCGTCAGGTCGAGGCCGTCGAAGCAGGGGAGCGCGCGTAATGGGTCAGAAGGTAAACCCCATCGGGATGCGTCTTCAGGTCAACCGCACCTGGGACAGCCGCTGGTATGCGGATGACAAGGATTACGGCAACCTGTTGCTGGAAGACCTGAAAATCCGTGACTTCGTTCATACCGAAGCCAAGCAAGCGGGCATCAGCCGCGTCATCATCGAACGTCCGCACAAGAAGTGCCGCGTCACGATCTATGCCGCGCGTCCGGGTGTCATCATCGGCAAAAAAGGCGCCGATATCGAAACCCTGCGCAAGAAGCTGACGAACTTCACCGCGTCGGAACTGCACCTCAACATCGTCGAGGTCCGCAAGCCCGAGCTGGACGCCCAGCTGGTGGCCGAGTCGATCGCGCAGCAGCTTGAGCGCCGCGTTTCGTTCCGTCGCGCCATGAAGCGTGCGGTTCAGAACGCCATGCGCATGGGCGCACTGGGCATCCGGGTGAACGTTTCGGGCCGTCTTGGCGGCGCCGAGATCGCGCGCACCGAATGGTATCGCGAAGGCCGTGTGCCGCTGCACACCCTGCGCGCCGACATCGACTATGCGCTGTCGGAAGCCACGACCCCCTATGGGATCATCGGTGTGAAGACCTGGATCTTCAAAGGCGAGATCATGGAGCATGACCCGCAAGCCCGCGACCGTCGCGCCAATGAGGCGCAAGACGGCCCGGCTCCGCGTGGTCCGCGCCGCGATCGCGACCGCGACGCGCGCTAAGGAGAAACGACAATGCTGCAACCGAAACGGACCAAGTTCCGCAAACAGCACAAGGGCCGTATCCACGGCGAAGCCAAGGGCGGTTTCGCCCTGAACTTCGGCTCGTTCGCGCTGAAAGCGACCGAGCCCGAGCGTGTCACCGCCCGTCAGATCGAAGCGGCCCGCCGCGCGATCACCCGCCACATGAAGCGTCAGGGCCGCGTCTGGATCCGGATTTTCCCGGACCTGCCGGTGTCCTCGAAGCCGACCGAAGTGCGGATGGGTAAAGGTAAGGGCTCGGTGGATTACTGGGCTGCCCGCGTCCACCCCGGCCGCATCATGTTCGAGATCGACGGCGTGTCCGAAGAAATCGCGCGTGAAGCCCTGCGTCTGGGTGCGAACAAGCTGCCGGTGCTGTCGCGCATCGTGGCACGCGAAGACTGGTAAGGGCAGGGGGCGACCCCGATCCTTGCGACAAGCGCCCCGCCGGGAAACTGGCGGGGCGTTTTTCGTAATGTCATGCCAAGCGTGACTTTCACGCCAAACGTGAAAGTCCTTGCCAAAACGGTGTCTGGCCTGTATGGGCAAGCCTTCATCATGAAACTCCACCGGAATCAGGGTGGCCTTGCGATGCAGGGGCCCTCCGGTGATGTTGAAAGGAAGAGGCGCATGAAAGCGCAAGAACTGAAAGACAAGACGCCGGATCAGCTGAAAGAACAGCTGCTTTCGCTGAAGAAAGAAGCCTTCAACCTGCGTTTCCAGCAGGCGACCGGCCAACTGGAATCGACCGCTCGTATGCGCGCTGTCAAACGTGACGTTGCCCGCGTGAAAACGATTCTGAACCAGAAAGCGGCTGCTGCCGCTGCGTCGAACTAAGGAGCCCGGTCCATGCCCAAACGCATCCTGCAAGGCAAGGTCGTCAGCGACAAGAACGAACAGACCGTCACCGTTCTGGTCGAGCGTCGCTTCAAGCACCCGCTGCTGCACAAGACCGTGCGGTCGTCCAAGAAATACCGCGCCCATGACGCGGAAAACCAGTTCAAGGTCGGTGACACCGTTCGCATCGTCGAATGCGCGCCGATCTCGAAAACCAAGCGTTGGACCGTTCTGGTCGACGCTGCAGTCTAATCGAAACCCTGGGGCCGGTAAGTCCGGTCCCCAAAGGTCGGGAGTAACCCTATGATCCAGATGCAGACCAATCTGGATGTTGCTGACAACTCCGGCGCCCGCCGGGTTCAGTGCATCAAGGTCCTGGGTGGTTCGCACCGTCGCTATGCGTCGGTGGGCGACATCATCGTCGTCTCCGTCAAGGAAGCCATTCCTCGGGGCCGCGTGAAGAAAGGTGACGTCCGCAAGGCCGTCGTCGTTCGGACCGCAAAAGAAGTGAACCGTGAAGACGGCACCTCGATCCGTTTTGACCGCAACGCCGCCGTCATCCTGAACAACCAGGGTGAGCCGGTTGGCACGCGTATCTTCGGGCCGGTGGTTCGTGAACTTCGCGCCAAGAACTTCATGAAGATCATCTCGCTTGCGCCGGAGGTGCTGTGATGGCTGCCAAGCTGAAAAAAGGCGACAAGGTCGTCGTCCTTGCCGGTAAGGACAAGGGCAAGCAGGGCGAGATCTCGGCTGTGTTCCCGAAAGAGAACAAGGCCGTTGTTGACGGCGTCAACATCGCCATCCGTCACACCCGTCAGTCGCAGAACAGCCAGGGCGGCCGCGTGGCGAAAGCCATGCCGATCGACCTGTCGAACCTGTCGCTGATGGACGCGAACGGCAAAGCGACCCGCGTCGGCTTCCGCGAGGAAGACGGCAAGAAAGTCCGCTTCGCCAAGACCACGGGAGACGTGATCTGATGCTGGACCAAGCCACCTATACGCCGCGTCTGAAAGCGCAGTATCGCGACACCATCCGCGCTGCGCTGAAAGAAGAGTTCGGCTACAAGAACGACATGCAGATCCCCCGTCTGGACAAGATCGTCCTGAACATGGGCATCGGTGAAGCTGTCAAGGACACCAAGAAGGTCAAGCAGGGCGCTGAAGAGCTGTCGCTGATCGCCGGTCAGAAGGCTGTCATCACCCACGCGAAAAAGTCGATCGCCGGCTTCCGCGTCCGTGAAGAAATGCCGCTGGGTGCGAAAGTGACGCTGCGCGGCGACCGGATGTATGAATTCCTGGACCGTCTGATCGGTATCGCACTGCCCCGCGTCCGCGACTTCCGCGGCGTGAAAGGCACGTCGTTCGATGGTCGTGGCAACTATGCCATGGGCCTGAAAGAACACATCGTTTTCCCGGAAATCAACTTCGACAAGGTCGACGAAGTTCTGGGGATGGACATCATCATCTGCACCACCGCGCCGACCGACGCGGAAGCGAAGTCGCTGTTGAAGCATTTCAACATGCCGTTCAACAGCTGATCGCGGAGGGAAGAAGATATGGCTAAGAAATCCATGGTCGAGCGCGAGAAGAAGCGCGAGAAACTGGTTCAGAAATACGCGGCAAAACGTGCCGCTCTGAACGAAGTCATCCACGACCAGTCCCGCCCGATGGAAGAGCGTTTCAAGGCTTCGCTGAAGCTGGCCGAACTGCCGCGCAATTCCTCGGCTACGCGTCTGCACAACCGGTGCCAACTGACCGGCCGTCCGCATGCGTATTACCGTAAACTGAAACTGTCGCGGATCATGCTGCGCGAGCTTGGCTCGTTCGGTCAGATCCCCGGCATGGTCAAATCGAGCTGGTAAGGGGGCACTATGTCGATGAACGATCCGCTCGGCGATATGCTGACCCGCATCCGCAATGCTCAGATGCGCGGCAAATCGACCGTCCGCACCCCGGCCTCCAAGCTGCGCGCTTGGGTTCTGGACGTGCTGAAAGCTGAAGGCTACATCCGCGGCTATGAGAACGTGACCACCGAGTCCGGCCATGCCGAGATTGAAATCAGCCTGAAATACTATGAAGGCACTCCGGTCATCCGCGAACTCGCGCGTGTGTCCAAACCCGGTCGCCGGGTCTATGCCTCGGTGAAGGAAATCCCGTCGGTCCGCAATGGCCTGGGCGTTTCCATCGTCTCGACGCCGAAAGGTGTCATGTCGGACGCAGCAGCACGCAATGCCAACGTTGGCGGCGAAGTGCTCTGCACCGTGTTCTAAGGAGGGCAGAGATGTCTCGGATTGGTAAAAAACCGGTCGCCCTCCCGCAAGGCGTGACCGCAGACATCAAAGGTCAGACGATCGAAGTGAAGGGTCCGAAAGGCACCCGCAGCTTCACCGCGACCGATGATGTGACCCTGTCGCTGGAAGACGGCGCCGTGAAAGTCACCCCGCGTGGCCTTTCCAAGCGTGCCCGTCAGCAGTGGGGCATGACCCGCTCGATGGTCGAGAACCTGACCGTCGGCGTCAGCACCGGCTTCAAGAAAGAGCTGGAAATTCAAGGTGTGGGTTACCGCGCCTCGATGCAGGGCAAGACCCTGAAGCTGGCACTGGGCTATTCGCACGACGTGAACTTTGAAACGCCTGATGGCGTGACCATCACCTCGCCGAAGCAGACCGAGATCGTGATCGAAGGCATCGACCAGCAACTGGTCGGTCAGGTCGCGGCAAACATCCGTGAGTGGCGTCAGCCCGAGCCCTACAAGGGCAAAGGCATCCGCTACAAGGGTGAGGTCGTCTTCCGCAAGGAAGGCAAGAAGAAGTAAGGGGCGCGTAAATGGCACTGACGAAAAGAGAGCTGTTCCTGAAGCGCCGCCTGCGCGTGCGGAACAAACTGCGGGCAATCACGGACGGTCGTCCGCGTCTGTCCGTTCACCGTTCTTCCAAGAACATCAGCGTCCAGCTGATCGACGACGCGAAGGGGGTCACTTTGGCCGCTGCCTCGTCGCTGGAAAAAGATCTGGGCGTTGTTGGCAAGAACAACCTGGAAGCTGCGGCCAAGATCGGCGCTGCGATTGCAGAGCGTGCGAAGAAAGCCGGCGTCGAAGAGGTGATCTTCGATCGTGGTGGTTTCCTGTTCCACGGCAAGATCAAGGCCTTGGCAGACGCAGCCCGCGAAGGCGGTCTGAAGTTCTGATCCTGTGGGCGGCGGTTTCGCCGTCCCGATGATCCGGGGGCGTGCCTTTGGGCGCGCCCACCTGGATTGAACCAACAGGCGCTTTGCGCCAACCTATGAAGGGATGCCTTATGGCAGAACGTGAAAACCGCCGGGGTCGCCGCGAAGAGCGCGAAGAAACCCCGGAATTCGCCGACCGTCTGGTCGCGATCAACCGTGTGTCGAAAACCGTCAAGGGTGGTAAGCGCTTCGGCTTTGCTGCTTTGGTCGTTGTCGGCGATCAGCGGGGCCGCGTCGGCTTCGGCAAGGGCAAGGCGAAAGAAGTGCCCGAGGCGATCCGCAAGGCAACCGAACAGGCGAAACGTTCGCTGGTTCGCGTTCCGCTGCGCGACGGCCGCACGCTGCACCACGACATCGAAGGCCGTCACGGCGCCGGTAAAGTGATCATGCGGACCGCCGTTCCGGGGACCGGGATCATCGCCGGTGGTCCGATGCGCGCCGTGTTCGAGATGCTGGGCGTTCAGGACGTTGTTGCGAAATCGCAAGGTTCGCAGAACCCCTACAACATGATCCGCGCCACCATCGACGGCCTGAAAAAGGAAGCCTCGCCCCGCAACGTCGCCCAGCGTCGTGGCAAGAAAGTGGCCGAGATCCTGCCCTCGAACGACAAGCCGGCTGTTGAAGCCGTCGAAGCGTAAGGAGCGATCATCATGGCAAAAACCATCGTTGTGAAGCAGATCGGCTCGCCGATCCGCCGCCCCGCCAGCCAGCGCGCGACGCTGAAAGGTCTGGGCCTGAACAAGATGAACCGCACGCGCGAGCTGGAAGATACCCCGGCTGTCCGCGGTATGGTCAACTCGATCCCGCATCTGGCGGTCATCGTCGAAGAGCGCGGCTGATCTCAGCCCCTCTGTGAACTGGAAAACGCCCCGAGCTTCGCCTCGGGGCTTTTTTCGTCTGGCGTTAACCTTTCGCTAACCACGACGTTCTAGCCTGTCGCGGTATTCGCGGCGAAGGAAGATGACGTGCTGGTGCGGCTTTTGCAGATTTTGACGGTGTTTCTGGTGGCGGGTTCCGCTGCCATGGCCGGACCGTGGCCCCGCGCCGAGGATGGCGTGTTCCTGTCCTTTTCAGGTGAGCGGGACCGCGACGGCAACAGCTATGTCAGTCTTTACGGCGAATATGGCCTGTCGCCGCGCAGCACGCTGGGGTTCGAGCTGGGCCGCAGCAATGCCGATGAAAGCAGCGTGACGCTGTGGTGGCAGCGCGCGCTGGACCGGGGGCAGGGGCCGAACCGCTGGACGATTTCCACCGGCATCGGCATGCTGGACCGCAAGCACGAATACCTGCCGCTGGCCCAGATGGGTGCGGCATGGGGTCGCGGTCTGGACACGATCCCATGGCTGCGGCGTCTGCCGGGCGGCGGCTGGCTTGCCGCCGAACTGCGCATCAAGGTGGCGGGCGCGACCAAGGATCAGGCCGAAACGCAGGAGCTTGCGGCGGCTGATGCCAGCTTTCTGGCCTATATCACCCCCGAGACGGTTGCCAAATCCGAACTGACCTTCGGCTGGCACGCGACCGACAGCCTGATGCTGATCAACCAGCTGCAGCTTGAGGATCGCGACGATACCGGATTTTCCAGCAAGCTTGCCATCTCTGGCGTCCGCGATCTGTGGGGGCCTGCAAAGCTGGAACTGGGCGTGATTGCGCCGCTGTCCGGCTCGGGCGAGGTGGCGGTCAAGCTGGGAAGCTGGCTGGAATTCTGATCGCTGGAATGTCCTAGAATGCTGATATTTATTGACAAATATTCGCGGCAGGCGTGTTCCCGCGTTCGGATGTCGCAGCCGACATTCTGCTGCCGGATGACACGATCCTTGCCAGTTTCAAGTCGATGCGCGATGGGGTCGTTTTCACCAGCAAGCGGGTGATCGCGGTCAATGTGCAGGGGCTGACCGGCAAGAAGAAGGATTTCACCTCGATGCCCTATCGCGCCATTCAGGTCTTTTCCGTCGAGACCGCCGGGACGTTTGATCTGGATGCCGAGCTTGAGCTGTTCTTTTCCGGCGTCGGCAAGGTCCGTTTTGAATTCACCGGCCGCGTCGATATTCGCAAGATCGCACGCAGTATTGCGGAACATGTGCTTGAGCGGCGATGACGCCCGGCTTGACCGGGAAGCTGTCCCTCGCTAAACACCGCCGGTGGCCATCCGGCCCCGACTCAAAAACCAAGAAATGCCGCGTTCGTCCCCTTCGCTTCATGGGACGTTTCCGGCCGATAGGAGAAGCGAAATGAAACTGCATGAGATCCGCGACAATGACGGCGCGTCGCGCGCCAAGAAACGCGTCGCACGCGGCCCCGGCTCGGGCAAAGGCAAGACCGCTGGCCGTGGTATCAAGGGCCAGACCTCGCGTTCGGGCGTTGCGCTGAACGGCTATGAAGGCGGTCAGATGCCGCTGTATCGCCGCCTGCCGAAGCGTGGCTTCAGCAAGCCGAACCGTCTGGACTTCGCCGTCGTGAACCTGGGCCAGATCCAGGCGTTCATCGACGCGGGCAAGCTGGATGCCAAGGCTGACGTGACCGAGGATGCGCTGGTTGCTGCCGGTGTGACCCGTCGCAAGCTGGATGGCGTGCGCGTTCTGGCCAAGGGCGAACTGAAAGCCGCGCTGAACATCACCGTTGCCGGTGCGTCCAAATCGGCCATCGAGGCCATCGAGAAAGCTGGCGGCAAGGTCACCGTGACCCGTCCGGCCAAAGAAGAAGCGGCGGCCGAATAAGCTGTTGAAGGGGGCGTGCGCGCCTCATAGATAGCAGTCAAGTTTTCCAGGCGCCGCGGGATCGGGAAACGATCCGGCGGCGCTGCCATGAAGGGGCATGTTATGGCGTCAGCCGCAGAACAGATGGCCGCGAACCTTTCCTGGGGCGCGCTCGGCAAGGCGACCGAGCTGCGTCAGCGGATCTGGTTCACCCTTGGCCTTCTCATCATCTATCGTCTTGGCACCTATATCCCGGTGCCGGGCATCGACGGCGCCGCGCTGCGCAACTTCATGGAGCAACAGGCGGCCGGCCTTGGGGGCATCCTGTCGATGTTCACCGGCGGCGCGCTGGGGCGCATGGGCGTGTTTGCGCTGGGGATCATGCCCTATATCTCGGCCTCGATCATCGTGCAGCTTCTGGCCTCGATGGTGCCTTCGCTGGAACAGCTGAAGAAAGAAGGCGAGGCGGGCCGCAAAAAGATCAACCAATACACCCGCTATGGCACGGTCGCGCTGGCGCTGTTCCAAGCATGGGGTCTGGCCGTCAGCCTTGAGCATGGCAATCTTGCGCATGAGCCGGGCATGTTCTTCCGCCTGTCCGTGGTGGTCACGCTGGTCGGCGGCACGATGTTCCTGATGTGGCTGGGTGAGCAGATCACCGCCCGCGGCATCGGCAACGGCATCTCGCTGATCATCTTCGTCGGCATCGTCGCCGAGATTCCGGGCCATCTGGCGCAGTTTCTGGCTCAGGGCCGTTCGGGCGCCGTGTCGACGCCGGTCATTCTGGGCGTGATCCTGATGATCGTCGCCGTGATCGCCTTCGTGGTGTTCATGGAGCGGGCGCTGCGCAAGATCCACATCCAGTATCCGCGCCGTCAGGTGGGCATGAAGGTCTATGACGGGCAATCGTCGCACCTGCCGATCAAGGTCAACCCCGCAGGCGTGATCCCGGCGATCTTCTCGTCCTCGCTGCTGCTGCTGCCGGTGACGATCTCGACCTTCTCGGGCAACCAGACCGGTCCGGTGATGTCGACGATTCTGGCCTATTTCGGCCCCGGCCAGCCGCTGTATCTGCTGTTCTTCGCGGCGATGATCGTGTTCTTCGCGTATTTCTATACCTTCAACGTCAGCTTCAAGACCGAGGACGTGGCCGAGAACCTGAAAAATCAGGGCGGGTTCATTCCGGGCATTCGCCCCGGCAAGCGGACCGAGGACTATCTGACCTATGTGGTCAGCCGCGTTCTGGTCATCGGCTCGGCCTATCTGGCCGCTGTCTGTCTGCTGCCCGAAGTGATCCGCCATCAGCTTTCGATCCCATTCTACTTTGGTGGGACTTCCGTTCTGATCGTGGTCAGTGTCGTGATGGATACGATCAATCAGGTGCAAAGCCACTTGCTTGCGCATCAATATGAAGGTCTGATCGAGAAATCGCAGCTGCGGGGCAAGCGTAGCAAGACTGGGGCTGCGAAGCCTCGCAAGGCACCTGCCCGCCGCTAACTTGGGGGCAAGCCCCGCGGGGCAAATGAGGGAAGTTATGGCGATCAATATCATTCTGCTGGGGCCTCCGGGGGCTGGCAAAGGCACGCAGGCACGCCGCCTGATCGAAAACCGCGGCCTTGTCCAGCTTTCGACCGGTGACATGCTGCGCGAAGCGCGCAGCTCGGGCACCGAGATGGGCAAGCGCGTGGCCGAAGTCATGGATCGCGGGGAACTGGTGACGGATGAGATCGTCATTGGCCTGATCCGCGAAAAGCTGGCGCAAGGCGGCAAGGGCTTCATCTTCGACGGTTTTCCGCGGACGCTGCCGCAGGCCGATGCGCTTGGCGAGCTGCTGAAAGCCTCGGGGATGACGCTGGATGCCGCGATCGAGCTGAAGGTCGATGATGAGGCGCTGGTGGCCCGGATCGTCAAGCGCGCCGAAGAGTCGAAAGCCGCCGGTGAGCCGGTCCGTCGCGACGACACGCCCGAAGTCTTTGCCGACCGTCTGCGCGAATATTACAAGAAGACCGCGCCGCTGCTGGGCTATTACTATGCCAAGGGCGATCTGAAACAGGTCGACGGCATGGCGGCGATGGATGTGGTCGGTGGCCAGATCGCCGCGATCCTTGACAAGCTGGCGGTCGAAGCCTGACCCGCCAGTCAGCCAAGGCTTGACGAGGGCTTGCGAATCCCTTAATTCGCAGCATCTCATTCGAGAATCACCTGTCCGCAGGTGGCCGCTTGAAGGCCCGGAGGCACAGCTTTCGGGTCTTTGGTTGTGAAAAAAGGTTCCGGTGCTACGGAATCGCAACGAAGAAAAGGAAAACGCGTGGCTCGTATTGCTGGCGTCAACATTCCGACCGGGAAGCGCGTCCCGATCGCACTGACCTATATCCACGGCATCGGCTCGAAATTCGCCGATGAGATCATCGCTGCTGTCGGCATCGAGCCGACCCGCCGCGTCAATGAACTGTCGGATGCCGAAGTTCTGAAGATCCGCGAATATATCGACGCGACCTATACCGTCGAAGGCGACCTGCGTCGCGAAACCCAGATGAACATCAAGCGGATGATGGATCTGGGCTCGTATCGTGGTCTGCGTCACCGTCGTGGCCTGCCGGTCCGCGGTCAGCGCACCCACACCAACGCCCGCACCCGCAAGGGCCCGGCGAAACCCATCGCCGGCAAGAAGAAGTAAGAGGGGGCTGAGGTAATGGCACGCGATAAGACTCGTATCAAACGCAAAGAGCGCAAGAACATCGCCACCGGCGTTGCTCATGTGAACTCGTCGTTCAACAACACCAAGATCCTGATCTCGGACGTGCAGGGCAATGCGATCTCGTGGTCGTCGGCTGGCACGATGGGCTTCAAGGGTTCGCGGAAATCGACCCCCTATGCCGCTCAGATGGCCGCTGAAGACGCGGGCAAAAAAGCGCAGGAACATGGCGTCCGCACGCTGGAAGTCGAAGTTCAAGGCCCCGGTTCGGGCCGTGAATCGGCTCTGCGCGCGCTGGCTGCCGTCGGTTTCAACATCACGGCGATCCGTGACGTGACCCCGATCGCGCATAACGGCTGCCGCCCGCCGAAACGCCGCCGCGTCTGATCAAGGTCGTTCTTGTCGCGTTCCGCGTGGGTGTTCCGCGCGGGCGCGATTTTCGCATTTAACCTCGGGCGTTTCCGGTCAAAGGTCATGGACGGGAAACAGGAATGGAGGAAAACGCATGATCCACAAGAATTGGGCTGAGCTGATCAAGCCGACGCAGCTTGAAATCAAGCCTGGCGCGGATTCCTCGCGCGTGGCGACCGTCGTCGCCGAGCCGCTGGAGCGTGGCTTCGGCCTGACGCTGGGCAATGCCCTGCGCCGCGTGCTGCTGTCCTCGCTGCAAGGCGCTGCGATCACCTCGGTTCAGATCGACAACGTGCTGCACGAGTTTTCCTCGGTGCCGGGCGTTCGTGAGGACGTGACCGATATCGTCCTGAACCTGAAGGGCGTGACGCTGAAAATGGACGTGGACGCCCCCAAGCGTCTGACGCTTTCGGCGAAAGGTCCGGGCGAGGTCAAGGCCGGTGACATCCAGGAAACCGCTGGAATCACCATCCTGAACCGCGACCATGTGATCTGCCACCTGGATGACGGTGCGGAATTCCACGTCGAACTGACCGTTGCCAATGGCAAGGGCTATGTCGCCGCCGACAAGAACCGTCCGGAAGATGCGCCCATCGGCCTGATCCCGATCGACGCCATCTTCTCGCCGGTCAAGCGCGTCAGCTATGAGGTCCAGCCGACCCGCGAAGGTCAGGTTCTGGACTATGACAAGCTGACGATGAAGGTCGAAACCGACGGTTCGCTGACCCCGGAAGACGCTGTGGCCTATGCCGCGCGCATCGTTCAGGACCAGCTGTCGGTCTTTGTGAACTTCGACGAGCCGGAAACCGCGACCCGTTCGGATGCCGAAGACGGTCTGGAATTCGACCCGCGTCTGCTGAAGAAAGTCGACGAGCTGGAGCTGTCGGTGCGTTCGGCAAACTGCCTGAAGAACGACAATATCGTCTATATCGGCGATCTGATCCAGAAGACTGAAGCCGAGATGCTGCGCACCCCGAACTTTGGCCGCAAGTCGCTGAACGAAATCAAGGAAGTGCTTTCGGGCATGGGCCTGCACCTCGGCATGGATGTCGTGGACTGGCCGCCGGAAAACATCGAAGATCTGGCCAAGCGTTTCGACGACCAGTTCTGATTTTTACGGGGGCGGGCCAACCGCCCCCGTCTTACTGGGCAATCCTGCCCCAAGGAGAGCGGCCCCCACGCAGGGTCGCCGGACAAAGCAAAAGACGTAAATAGGAGATTATCATGCGTCACGCCCGCGGCTATCGCCGTCTGAACCGCACCCACGAACACCGCAAGGCGCTGTTCGCCAACATGGCCGGCTCGCTGATCGAGCACGAGCAGATCAAGACCACCTTGCCGAAAGCCAAGGAACTGCGTCCGATCGTCGAAAAGCTGATCACGCTGGCCAAACGCGGCGACCTGCACGCCCGTCGTCAGGCCGATGCGCAACTGAAACAGGACCAGCACGTCGCCAAGCTGTTTGAAGTTCTGGGCGCGCGCTACAAGGACCGTCAGGGCGGTTACGTCCGCATCCTGAAAGCCGGTTTTCGCTATGGCGACATGGCGCCGATGGCGATCATCGAGCTGGTCGACCGCGACACCAGCGCAAAAGGCGCATCCGACCGCGCCCGTCTGGAAGCCGAATCGGAAGCTGAAGAAGCCTGAGAAGTTTAATCCTTTCTTAGGTTTATGCCTCTATTCTAAGCCCGCAGCCGTGATTGGTTGCGGGCTTTTTTGCAACATAAAGGCGAACATTTGCGTGATAGACAACCACCGCTGATTTCCGTCCTGACGGCGATAAATGCGCGTCAGATCGCTGGATTTGCATGTGATTTTGCGGATCCGGCCTGCAAACCGCAATGCTCGCGGGATGTGCGCGGCAAGGGGCACGCATATGCCGCCGGTTGCGAGGCTGAAAAACACCGCTCGCAAAACCAGTTACGCTTGAATACAGTTAGGGCTGTGCCATGTATGGCTTAAGTTGTAGAAATCACAATCTGTCCAAATAGTCATGTCGTCTCGCGCGGAAATCAACGCAGCACTCGCCAAGCTCAAGAAGCTTGCGCCGGCCGGTTACTTCATCGGCCTGCACATCCGTTTTGCTGCCCCCCTGATGCAGTTCCAGACCTATAACAAGGAATGGTCGCAGCGGTATTCCGAACGCGCCTATGCGCTTCGCGATCCGACCATCGCCTGGGGCTTTTCGACCACCGGTGCCTGCCGGTGGAGTGTGCTGCCCATTCCCGATCCGTTTTCGATTCTGCAGGACGCAGCCGATCACGGGCTGAATTTCGGGCTGGCGGTCGCGCATGGCCCCATCAAGTCGCGCACCATCGCGGCCTTTGCGCATGACAAACGCGAATTCACGGATGATGAGATCGAAACGATCTCCACCACCCTTCGGCGGCTTCACGACATAACCGAACCGCCGGAGAGCCTGACAAAGGCTCAACAAGAGGCCCTTAGGTGCATCGCAGAGGGCGATCGTCATGCAGCAGCGGCTGCCAAACTTGGTATAACGGAGAGCGCATTCAAGGCACGTCTCATCTCGGCGCGCGAACGTCTCATGGCGCGCACCACGGCCGAGGCGCTGCAAAGGGCCAAGGACTACCGCTTGCTGTAGAGTAAACGGTCCGCCTGTGTGCGGTTCGACCCTGGGGGCCACCACCCACCACACCCCAGGAGACTACCAATGCAGACCACCACACTCTCGTTCGCCAATATCCACAACCATGGCGAACTGTTCGCAAATATCTTCCGCGCGCGGAAGCAAAGCTTCATCATCCAGAAGCGCTGGGACCTGCCCCAGACGGATGACATGGAGTTCGATCAATACGATACCCCGATGAGCCGCTGGGTCGCGATCCACGAGCGGGGCCATGTTCTTGCCGGCGTCCGTCTTACGCCGACCACTGCGAAATGCGGCATGTATTCCTACATGATCCGCGATGCGCAGCTTGACCTGCTGGGCGGTTCGATCCCGCAGAACCTGCTGGACGCAGATGCGCCCGTCGAAAACGGCGTCTGGGAGGCCAGCCGCCTGTTCGTCGATCACACGATCCCGCAGCGCGAGCGTCGCCGCGTTCACCTGAACCTTGTTCAGGAGATGACCAATTCCGCGCGCGCGCTTGGCGCCACGCGTCTGGTCTGTCTGGTCGCCTCGACCTGGCCGCGCTGGTTGTCGCCCTGCGGTCTGGATGCGCAGGCCATGGGTCCGGTCGTCTGGATCGACGACGGCTATTTCCAATGCGTGTCGATCAATCTGACGACCAAGATGCACTGACGCCGCGGGGTCTTTTCCCGCAGATGCGGGCGGCGTAACATACCGCCCGCATGGCTGATCTTTTCGATACCGCGCCCGCTGACGGCGCCCCCGCGCGCGAGGCCGCGCGCCCGCTGGCCGACCGCATTCGGCCCGCACGGCTGGCCGATGTCGTCGGGCAGGAAAACGTCCTTGGCCCCGACGGGCCGCTGGGCGCGATGCTGGCTGCGCACAGCCTGTCGTCGCTGATCCTGTGGGGGCCGCCCGGCGTCGGCAAGACCACCATCGCCCGGCTGCTGGCGCAGGAAACCGATCTGGCCTTCGTGCAGATCTCGGCGATCTTTTCCGGCGTGCCGGAACTGCGCAAGGTGTTCGATGCCGCGCGCCTGCGCCGCCAGCAGGGCCGGGGCACGCTTCTGTTCGTCGATGAGATCCACCGCTTCAACAAGGCGCAGCAGGACAGCTTTCTGCCGCATATGGAGGACGGCACCATCGTCCTTGTCGGCGCCACCACCGAAAACCCCAGCTTCGAGCTGAATGCCGCCCTGATGTCGCGTGCGCAGGTCATCGTGCTGAAGCGGCTGGATCTGTCCGATCTGGAACGTCTGGCGCAGCGGGCCGAACAGGAAACCGGCCGCGCCCTGCCACTGACGCCTCAGGCGCGCGACCGGTTGCTGGAAATGGCCGATGGCGATGGCCGCGCCTGTCTGAACCTGATCGAGCAGGTGCTGGCATGGAAGGTCTCGGGCAAGCTGGAGACCGACCAGTTGTCGCAGCGGCTGATGCGGCGGGCGGCGAAATACGACAAGTCGGGCGACGAACATTACAACCTGATCTCGGCGCTGCACAAATCGGTGCGCGGCAGCGATCCGGATGCGGCGCTGTATTGGTTCGCCCGGATGCTGGAAGGCGGAGAGGACCCGCGCTATCTGGCCCGCCGCCTGACCCGCATGGCCGTCGAGGATATCGGGCTGGCCGATCCCGCAGCCCAGCGGCATTGCCTTGACGCATGGGCGCTTTACGAACGGCTGGGCAGCCCCGAGGGCGAACTGGCGCTGGCGCAAGCGGTGATCTATCTGGCGCTCGCGCCGAAATCGAATGCGGGCTATGTCGCCTATAAAGGCGCGCGGGCCTTGGCCAAGCAATCGGGCAGCCAGATGCCGCCCGCGCATATCCTGAACGCGCCGACCGCGATGATGAAGGATCAGGGCTATGGCGCGGGCTACAATTACGATCACGATGCCGAGGACGGCTTTTCAGGCCAGAACTATTTCCCCGACGGCATGAAGCGCCCGGTGCTGTATCTGCCGGTCGAGCGCGGCTTTGAACGCGATCTGAAAAAGCGCGTCGAATGGTTTTCCAGCCTGCGCGCCAAGCGCCGTGAGGGCAAGGCATGAACAGTCTTGTGCAAGTCGCCATCGGCGGGGCCGTCGGATCCTGCCTGCGCTATGGCGTCAATGTCATGGCGTCCCGGATGGTCACGGGTTTTCCTTTGGGAACTTTGGCGGTAAACATCGCCGGTTGTTTCGCCATGGGGCTGCTGGCATCCCTGCTGGCGCTGCGCGGCGGGCAGCATCTGGCGCCGCTGCTGCTGACCGGGCTTCTGGGCGGCTTCACCACCTTTTCGGCCTTTTCGCTGGACACGCTGACCCTGTGGGAACGTGGCGCGGGCGGGCTTGCCGTGGCCTATGTGCTGGCCTCGGTTCTGTTTTCACTTGCGGCGGTCTTCGCCGGTTTGGCCTTGGGCCGGGGGATCTTCGCATGAGCGGCGTTCAGACAATTCAAATCGGCGTCGATGATGGCGATCAGCGCATCGACCGCTGGCTGAAGAAGCGGTTTCCGCAACTGACGCAGGGCGCGGTGGAAAAGATGTGCCGCACCGGGCAATTGCGCGTCGATGGCGGGCGGGTGAAGGCCAATACCCGGCTTGAGGCGGGGCAGGAAATCCGCATCCCGCCCCTGCCGCAGGGCGAGGCGCCAGCCCCGAAACCGCGCAGCCGCGTGACGCAATCGGATGCCGAGATGATCCAGAACTGCGTCTTGTGGCGCGACGAACATATCATTGCGCTGAACAAGCCGCCGGGCCTGCCGTCGCAGGGCGGCAGCGGGCAGGGCGACCGGCATGTGGACGGGCTGACCGAGGCGCTGATGTTCGGCTATAAGGACAAGCCCAAGCTGGTGCATCGTCTGGACAAGGACACTTCGGGCGTGCTGCTGCTGGCGCGCACCGACCGGATCGCCCGCGCGCTGTCCGAGGCGTTCCGCCACCGTCTGACCCGCAAGATCTATTGGGCCGCCGTTGCGGGTGTGCCGCATCCGCGCATGGGCTCGATCAAATACGGTCTGGTCAAGGCACCGGGACGCGGCCGCATGGGCGAGGGCGAAAAGATGGTCGCCGTACTGCCCAAGGATGTCGCCACGACCGAAGGCGCCAAGCGCGCGCATACCGATTACGCCGTGCTGTCGGGTCTGGGCGGGCGCGTGTCCTGGGTGGCGATGGTTCCGGTCACCGGCCGCACGCATCAGCTGCGCGCGCATATGTCCGAAATGGGGCATCCCATCGTCGGGGACGGGAAATATGGCGGCTCGGGTCAGGAAAACCTTGGCGATGGCTGGGGCGCACAACTGGGCGGAGAGATCAGCAAGAAGCTGCATCTGCACGCCCGGATGATCCGCTTTGAACATCCGATCACCAAGAAGCTGATCACCGTGACCGCGCCCTTGCCCGATCATATGGGCCGGACGTGGCAGACGCTGGGCTGGCATGAAAACGACGTGCCGGAAGACCCGTTCGAGGATGCGGAATGAAGCTGGTCCTGTTCGACATCGACGGCACGCTGGTCAACAGCCAGCATGAGATCGTCGAGGCGATGAATCTGGGCCTGCGCGATGCCGGGCTGCCGGAAATGTCGCCACAGGAAATCCTGTCGATCGTCGGGCTGTCGCTGCCCGTCGCGGTCGCGACCTTGCTGCCCCATGCGGATCCGGTGCTGCACGACCGGGTGGTGCAGGGCTATCGCGATGCCTTCGTGACCTCACGCGCGGCGGGGCAGGTGCCGCCGCTTTATCCCGGCGCGCTGGACTGTCTGGATGCGCTGGCGGCGCAAAAGGACGTGGTGCTGGGCATCGCGACCGGCAAGCCGATGCGCGGCCTGCTGGCCATCTTGCAGGCGCATGGCCTGTCGGATCGGTTCGTGACGCGGCAATCGGCGGACGGCCATCCCTCGAAGCCGCATCCGGCGATGTTGCAGACGGCACTTGCCGAAACCGGAATCCCCGCTGCGCGGGCGGTGATGATCGGCGATACGACCTTTGATATCGACATGGCGCGGGCCGCGGGCATGACGGGCTTTGGCGTCGATTGGGGATACCACCCGACGCCAGCGCTGCACGGCGCGGGCGCGGCGCTGGTGGCGATGGATTATCCGGCCCTGACCGGCGCGTTGCTGGACTGGATCATGACGGAGCAGATGGCATGAGCGAATGGAAAGCCCGCCGTTTCTGGAAGGCGGCCACCCCGCGCGAGGTCGCGGGCGGCTATGAGGTGGCGCTGGACGACCGCCCCTTGCGCACGCCGGGCAAGCAGCCGCTGCTGCTGCCGACCGAAGCTTTGGCTGCGGCGATTGCCGGGGAATGGCAGGCGCAGGCCGATGTCATCGACCCCAACACCATGCCGCTGACCCGCGCGGCGAATTCCGCCATCGAAAAGGTCACGCCGCAGTTTCAGGACGTGGCGCTGATGCTGGCCGAATATGGCGCGACCGATCTGCTGTCCTATCGCGCCGAAGCCCCCGAGACGCTGGCGCAACGACAGGCCGAGGGCTGGGATCCGCTGATCGACTGGGCCGCGACCCGGTTGCAGGCGCCGCTGCGGATCACCCATGGCGTCATTCCCGTGCCTCAGGACGACTCGGCCTTGCTGAATTTGCGGGCAGAGGTTCTGGGTCTTGATCCTTTCGGTCTGACCGCGCTGCATGATCTGGTGACGCTTCCCGGCTCACTGGTGATCGGATTGGCGGTGATTCACGGGCGGCTGGATGCCGAAACCGCCCATGCCCTGGCACGAATTGACGAAGAATATCAGGCGGAAAGCTGGGGCCGTGACGAAGATGCCGATGAGGCTGCCGCAGGTCGCCTGATCGCCCTGCAAAATGCCGAGCGGTTCTGGAAACTCAGCCGGGTCGCATAAGCCCTTCTGCTTACGCCTTGACGCGTGACCTCTCATCGGCACAATGCCGCTTATGGGGCAGCCGAACTGTTCCCGTGGCTCAGCCGGGCAGGCCCTATGGTCCCCGGCTTCGGACGGCCCGCTGTCTCGGGTCGGAAGATCAACAGAGAGGATTCCCATGAAGAAATCTGCACTCTTCGGCTCGGTCACCGCGTTCGCCCTTGCGGCAACGGGTGCAATGGCCGCTGAAGGCGACACGCTGAAAGAGGTCAAAGCCCGCGGCGTGCTGAACTGCGGTGTGAATACCGGCCTGATCGGCTTTGCGGCGCCTGATGCGAATGGCAACTGGACCGGCTTCGACGTGGCCTTTTGCAAGGCGGTCGCGGCTGCCGTGCTGGGCGACGCGACCAAGGTCAAATATGTGCCGACCACCGGCCAGACGCGGTTCACCGCGCTGTCCTCGGGCGAAGTGGACCTTCTGGCCCGCAACTCGACTTGGACGTTCCAGCGCGACACCGACCTGAAGCTTGATTTCGTCGGTGTGAACTATTTCGACGGTCAGGGCTTCATGGTCCGCAAGGATCTGGGCGTTTCGTCGGCCAAGGAACTGGACGGCGCGACGATCTGCATCCAGACCGGCACCACGACCGAGCTGAACCTGGCCGATTACTTCAAGGCCAACAACATGACCTATCAGCCGGTCAACATCGACAGCAACGCCGAGGGCGAGCAGCAGTATATGGCGGGCGCTTGCGACGCATATACCACCGACGCCTCGGGTCTGGCCGCGACGCGCGCCAGCTTCGCCGATCCGGAAAACCACATCATCCTGCCCGAGATCATCTCGAAAGAGCCGCTTGGGCCGGCCGTGCGCCATGGCGACAACAACTGGGGCGACATCACGCGCTGGACGCTTTACGCGCTGATCGCGGCCGAAGAATACGGCGTCACCTCGGCCAATATCGAGGAACTGTCGAAATCCTCGACCAATCCGGAAGTGCAGCGTCTGCTGGGCACGACCGACAATCTGGGCGGGATGATCGGTCTTGACGCCGCATGGGCCAAGAACGCCATCAAGGCAGGTGGCAACTATGGCGAGATCTTCGCCGCCACCATCGGCGAGCAGACCCCGATCGGTCTGGCGCGTGGCCTGAACGCGCAATGGACCCAAGGCGGTCTGATGTATGCGATGCCCTTCCGCTAAGGGGTAATGTGACGGGCGGGGCTTGGTGGCCCCGCCCGTCTGACTATTTGCCGGAGCCAATCAAGCGGGCAACAGACCTGCGATCCGGACAACAGGGGGTAATCTATGGTAGAATTTTCAACAGGCGCGGCCAAACAGCCCTTCCGCCTGTCCATGTTGATTTATGACAAGCGATACCGGTCTCTGACGATTCAGGCGGTGGTGTTCATCCTTGTCATGCTTGCCGCAAGCTGGCTGATCGACAACACGCTGCGCAACCTTGCCATCATGGGCAAGACGTTCAGCTTTGAATTCCTGTGGCGGCGCGCGGGCTATGACATTCCGCAGCAGCTGATCCCCTATAATTCCGACGACACGCATCTGCGCGCGACCATCGTGGGCCTGCTGAACACGCTGCAGGTCGCGGTGCTGGGCTGTATCGCGGCAACGGTCGTGGGTGTCGTGGTGGGCGTGCTGCGCCTGTCCTCGAACTGGCTGATCGCGCGGCTGATGACCGTCTATGTCGAGATCTTCCGCAATATCCCCCTGCTGCTGTGGATCCTTGTGATCCTTGCGATCTTTACCGAGGTCATGCCGCCGCCGAACGCCTATCGCGGCGACAATCCGGCCGCGTCCATGCTGATGTTCGACATGATCGCGCCGACGAACCGCTATACCGCGATCCCGACGCTTGGCATGACCAACCCCCCCGGCACCATCGCGTTGGGTCGCGAAGGGCTGAGCTGGGCCTTCATCGCCTATGCCGTGGTCATCGCGGCGGCGATCTTTGCGCATCGCATGCTGCGCCGCTGGGCCAAGGGGGTGCAGGAACGCACCGGCCAGCGCCCGACGACCTGGTGGAAATCGCTGGCTTTCTATGCCGTCCCCGTGCTGGTGCTGACATGGTGGTTCGGGCTGCATCTGATCCCGCCGGTCCTGCGCGGCTTCAACTTCACGCAAGGCATCAATCTGGACAACGCCTTTGTCGTGCTGTGGCTGGCGCTGTCGCTTTATACCGGGGCGTTCATTGCCGAAATCGTGCGCGCGGGCATCCTTGCCGTCAGCCGCGGCCAGTCCGAGGCCGCTTTCGCGCTGGGTCTGCGTCCGCGCCGCACCATGTCGCTGGTCGTGCTACCGCAGGCGCTGCGGGTCATCATTCCGCCGCTGATCTCGCAATATCTGAACCTGACCAAGAACAGTTCGCTGGCGATTGCCGTGGGCTACATGGATCTGCGCGGCACGCTGGGCGGCACGACGCTGAACCAGACCGGGCGCGAGATGGAATGCATGGTGCTGATGATGGGGATCTATCTGGTGCTGAGCCTGCTGATCTCGGGCGGGATGAACGTCTTCAATTCCCGCGTCAAGCTGAGGGAGCGCTGAGATGAGCGAGACCCACGCACAAACCGTCGCCTATGTCCGCGACACGATGGTGCCGCAGCAACCCCCGCCGCTGGGCGAAAAGGGTGCGGTGAAATGGCTGCGCGAGAACCTGTTCTCGGGGCCGCTGAACATCGCGCTGACCCTGCTGGGGCTGGGCATCCTGTATCTGGTGTTTCACACCGTCTGGCCGTTTCTGGCGCATTCGGTCTGGAACGCCAACAGCATCGCGGAATGCCGCCAGATCGTCACGGCCAGCTATGGCCCGGATGCCAGCGGGGCCTGTTTCGCGCTGATCAAGCACCGCTGGAATCAGTTCATCTTTGGCTTCTACCCGTCCGATCTGTACTGGCGTCCCATTCTGGCCTTCGGCGCGCTGTTCATGGCGCTGGCCCCGCTGCTGTTTTCCGACAGCCGCAAGGCGCGCTGGATCGTCATGGCGGTCGCCACCTTCCTGACTTTCGTGTTCTCGCAGATGCTGGGCGCGGATCTGGGGGTGCTGCTGGCCATCGCGGTCCTGATGCTGGCATGGGCCCTGCTGATCGAGTTGCGCCCCGAGCGCGCCATCATCGCCACGCTGATCTATCCGTTCCTTGCGGTCTGGCTGCTTTGGGGCGGATCGCTGTGGTCGCCGGTCGTGGCGATGGCGGGCTTCGTGATCGGGTTTCTGGTCTGGAAAGCCCTGTCGCGTTACGGGATGCTGGCCTTTGCCGCCGGTGTCGTCGCGGCGGCGATCTGGTGGCTGGTTCTGGACAAGCATGTTGCTGCCGCCCTGGCGCAGGTCATGCCCTTGCGGCTGCGGCCGGTGTCATCGGATCAGTTCGGCGGCTTCGTGCTGTCCATCACCATCGGTGTGTCGGGCATTGCCATGTCGCTGCCTCTGGGCGTCGTTCTGGCACTGGCGCGCCGGTCCGATCTGCCGCTGGTCAAGACCCTTGCGGTCATGTTCATCGAATTCATCCGGGGCGTGCCGCTGATCACGCTGCTGTTCGTGGCCTCGCTGCTGCTGAACTATTTCCTGCCGCCGGGCACGAATTTCGACATCATCCTGCGGGTCATCATCATGGTGACGCTGTTCAGCGCCGCCTATATGGCCGAGGTGATCCGTGGGGGGCTGGCAGCCTTGCCCAAAGGTCAGTATGAGGCCGCGGACGCGCTGGGGCTGGATTACTGGAAGGCGCAGCGGCTGATCGTGCTGCCGCAGGCGCTGAAGATCAGTATTCCCGGCATCGTCTCGACCTTCATCGGCATGCTCAAGGACACCACGCTGGTCGTGTTCGTGGGCCTGTTCGATCCGCTGAAGGCCATGGCCGACACCATCCGCGCGAGCTTTGAATGGAAAGGCGCCTATTGGGAGCCCTATATCTTCGTCGGCTCGATCTTCTTCCTGCTCTGCTTCGGCATGTCGCGTTACTCCATGTATCTGGAACGCCGGCTGAAGCGTGACCATCGCTAAGGAACATCCCATGGCACAAGCACAAGTCCAACTGGGCGAAACCGCCATCGAGATCAGCAAGCTGAACAAATGGTATGGCACGTTCCACGTCCTGCGCGACATCGACCTGAACGTGTCGCGCGGGGAACGCATCGTCATCGCCGGTCCTTCGGGGTCCGGGAAATCGACGCTGATCCGCTGCATCAACCGCCTTGAGGAACATCAGGCCGGGCGCATCGTCGTCGATGGCACCGAATTGACCAACGATCTGAAGAACATCGACAAGGTGCGCTCGGAAGTCGGCATGGTGTTTCAGCACTTCAACCTGTTCCCGCATCTGACGATTCTGGAAAACTGCACGCTGGCGCCGATCTGGGTGCGCAAGATCCCCAAGAAACAGGCCGAGGAAACGGCCATGCATTTCCTGACCAAGGTCAAGATCCCGGATCAGGCGCATAAATATCCCGGCCAGTTGTCGGGCGGCCAGCAGCAGCGCGTGGCGATCGCGCGGTCGCTGTGCATGCGTCCGCGCATCATGCTGTTTGACGAACCGACCTCGGCGCTTGATCCCGAAATGATCAAGGAGGTTCTGGATACGATGATCGAACTGGCCGAGGACGGCATGACCATGCTGTGCGTCACCCATGAGATGGGCTTTGCGCAGGCCGTGGCGCACCGCGTGATCTTCATGGACCAAGGCCAGATCGTCGAACAGAACACGCCGACCGAGTTCTTCAACAACCCGAAATCCGAACGCACCAAGCTGTTCCTCAGCCAGATTCTGGGTCACTAGGTTTCACAGGTTGCCGGGGCCGCTGGCCCCGGTCTATTCTGCGCGAAAATTCCTTGGAGGCGCGGATGAACCAAACCATTTTCCTGCTGCTGGGGGTGCTGGGCATTGCCGGTATCGGCTCGCTCGTATCCGGCAATGATGACGCGCATCCGCCCGAAGGCGATGGCGACGATCCGCGTCTGAACCCCGATACCGTGATCGAAGGCGATGACGAGGACAACGTGCTGAACGGCACGGCTGGCGATGACGGCATTCTGGCCAAGGGCGGCGACGATCTGATCAACCCCGGCGCGGGTGACGATCTGGTCGGTGCGGGCTTTGGCGACGACACCGTGACCGCCGCCGCGGGCGACGGCGACGATGAGATCTATCTGGGCGCGGGCGACGATCTTTACGGCGGGCTGGATCTGGGCGCCGACGAAGGCAATGACACGATCTTTGGCGGCAGCGGCGAAGACACCATCATCACCAATCTGGGCAACCATCACATCGAAGCCGGCGACGGCGACGACCGGATCGAGGATCACGGCGGCACCGTCTATATCGACGGCGGCGATGATGATGACCTGATCCTGTCGCCGGATGCCTCGACCCCCGATGCGCAGGACACGCTGATGGGCGGCAGCGGCGATGACACCATCCATGCCGGGGCCTATGACCTTGTGGATGCGGGCGACGGCGCGGATCTGATCGTGCTGCGCAGCGATGCGGGCGGCCCGACCGACATTGCCTATGACGCGTCGGACCGGCTGAACATCACGCTGGCCGATGGCTATGATGGCCCCGAGGAGGTCGATCTGGTGCAGGATCAGGGCGACGTTCATGTCGTGCTGAACGGTCAGGTCATGGCCATCCTGCGCGATACCGAGGTTGCGGGTGTCGGCTCGATCAATGTGATCCGCGAGGCCATGGGCCGCTGATCCGGCCAACAGGGCATGAAAAAGGGCGCGCCGCAGATGTGGCGCGCCCTTTGCACGTCCTTAGGCTTACAGGGCCGATTTCATCGATTCCTGAATATACAGCTCGCGCAGGCGGGTCGCGACCGGACCGACCTTGCCATCGGCCAGCGTCACGCCGTCGATTTCCACGACCGGCAGCACAAAGGCCGAGGCCGAGGTGAAGAACGCCTCATCCGCGGCCTGCGCTTCTTCGATGGTAAAGGGGCGTTCGACGATCTGCATCTGCGCCTCGGCGGCATAGCGCAGCAGCGAGGCGCGGGTGATGCCGTGCAGAATGTCGGTGGACAGCTGGCGGGTGATGATCGTGCCGTCCTTGACGATATAGACGTTGTTCGACGTGCCCTCGGTCACGAAGCCGTCCTCGACCAGCCAGGCATCGTCGACGCCGCGCGCCTTGGCCTCCATCTTGGCCATCGAGGGGTAAAGCAGTTGCACCGTCTTGATGTCGCGGCGCGACCAGCGCAGGTCCGGCACAGAGATGACGCGGATGCCGGTCTTGGCCACGGGATTGTCGGCAAGGCCGGGCTTGGCCTGCGTGAACAGCACCACGGTCTGCGGCGTGTCTTCGGGCGGATAGACGAAATCGCGGTCGCCGGCATTGCCGCGCGTGACCTGCAGATAGATGACGCCTTCGTCGATCTTGTTCAGCTCGACCAGCTTGCGGTGGATCGCCAGCCATTCATCGTCGGACAGCGGATTGCCGATGCCCAGTTCCTTCAAAGACCGGGCAAGGCGCGCAAGATGGCCTTTGAATTCCAGGATCTTGCCGTCCAGAACGCTGGTGACCTCATAGACGCCATCGGCCATGATGAACCCCCGGTCGAAGATCGAGACCTTGGCGTCGGCCTCGGCCAGATAATCGCCATTCAGATAGACGGTGCGGGTCATCCTGTTTTCCTTGTGTCATTGGGTGGCGGTTCGGTCCTGCGCCTAAAGCGACGAAGGGTCAAGCTGCGGATGTTGCGGTGCAAAAAGCCTTGCTGCGCCTGCGGCAACTATCTAACAGTTTTTGCAATCCAGATGAAACATCATTGCCGAAAGGTTCTGCGCATGTCCTTCCGTCTGCAACCGCCTGCCCCCGCCCGCCTGAACCGCTGCCAGCTTTTCGGCCCCGGCTCGCGCCCGGCGATCTTCGAGAAGATGGCGGGGTCGGCGGCGGATGTCATCAATCTGGATCTTGAGGATTCGGTGTCGCCCGATGACAAGCCGCAGGCGCGGCAGAACATCATTCAGGCGATCGGCGATATCGACTGGGGCAACAAGACGCTGTCGGTCAGGATCAACGGGCTGGACACGCCCTTCTGGTATCGCGATGTGATCGACCTGCTGGAGCAGGCGGGCGAGCGGCTGGACCAGATCATGATCCCAAAGGTCGGCAATGCCGCCGATGTCTATGCCGTCGACGCGCTGGTGACGGCGGTCGAGGCCGCCAAGGGCCGCAAGAAGCGCATCAGCCTTGAGGTCATCATCGAAAGCGCCGCCGGCATCGCCCATGTCGAGGAAATCGCCGCCTCAAGCCCGCGTCTGCAGGCGATGTCGCTGGGCGCTGCGGATTTCGCCGCCAGCATGGGCATGGCCACGACCGGCATCGGCGGCACGCAGGAAGATTACTACATGCTGCATCAGGGCGCGCGGCACTGGTCCGATCCATGGCACTGGGCACAGGCCGCCATCGTCGCCGCCTGCCGCACCCATGGCGTTCTGCCCGTCGATGGCCCGTTCGGCGATTTCAGCGATGACGAAGGCTTCCGCGCGCAGGCCCGCCGCTCGGCCACGCTGGGCATGGTCGGAAAATGGGCCATTCACCCCAAGCAGGTGGCGCTGTCGAACGAGGTGTTCTCGCCCAGCGAAAAGGCCGTGACCGAAGCGCGCGAGATCCTTGCCGCGATGGAGGAGGCGCAGAAATCCGGCGCCGGGGCTACTGTGTACAATGGCAGACTGGTTGACATCGCGTCCATCCGTCAGGCACAAGTGATCGTACGGCAGGCACAGCTGATCAGCGCCTAAGCCGTCATCGAATCCTGGGCGGCCATTCGGGGAGGCTTGGCCGCCATGACAGGGGAGGAGCAGCAGGCCCTGCGGCGAAGCGGGGCCTGTTGTTTTTTGTGTCGCGAAAAATGTGCCGCGACAGCCATCCCGTATCGTGTTGAAAAACTGTTACAATCCGCTGCGGCAGATTGTCGCGCCAATGCCGATGCGCCGTTTTGGGACGGCTCAGGCCACTTTGGAACGGCTGGCGCGCGGGGCCTTTTGCATCTGCCGCCGGTCCGGCGAACGGTTTTCCCGCGCCAGAACCGGGATGGGTGATTCGGCAATCGCCGGGATCACCATGGCGTTGGCAGGGTCGATCAGCGTGATTTGGGCCTGCAATGAGGCGGAAATCATCGTTTCGGCGGCCGAGGCCAGATTTTTTTCCCTTGGCCGGGTCGGGCTATATTCAGTCATGTCTTCCATCATCATGAGCCCCTTCGCTCAAGCCAGAAGCAGCTAGTTTGAAACCGCCGCCCCCGCAAGACCGCTGACCTAGATGTGAGCGGGGCCAAGGCGCGGCGTCGCAGTCAGCAATTGCCGTGTATATGATTCGCGCGGCGTCTTCATGACATCGGCGGTCGGGCCATGCTCGACGATCTTGCCCTGCCGCATGATGAACACGCGGTCCGTCACCTGCCGGACCACGGACAGGTCATGGCTGACGAACAGATAGGACAGGCCGTGGCGCACCCGCAGCCGTGCCAGCAGGTCCAGCACCTGCGCCCGGACGCGCACATCCAGCGCGCTGACCGCTTCGTCCAGCACGATCAGCGCCGGGCGGATGATGATGGCGCGGGCAAGGGCGATGCGCTGCCGCTGCCCGCCCGAGAATTCGTGGATATGGCGCTGCATCGCGTCGCCGCCGATGCCCACGTCATACAGCGCCTCGGCCACGCGTTCGCGCCAGTCCGCGGGGCGGCCCGTCAGGTGAAACGGCTCGGCCACCAGCTTTTCCACGCGCCAGCGCGGATCGAAGCTGCCGATGGGATCCTGAAAGACCATCTGCATCCGCGCGCGCAGCGCCTTGGGGATGGGGTGCCCGGCATCCACGGTGCTGCCCGACAGCAGGATGCGCCCGCCTTGCACCGGGTCCAGTCCCAGAATGGCGCGGGTCAGGGTGGATTTGCCGCAGCCGGATTCGCCGACCAGCCCCACCGCCTCGCGTTCGTGGATGGTCAGGCTGACATCATCGACGGCGCGGAACGTCTGGCCCTGCGGGCCGGGCTTCGACAGCCGATAGTCGCGGATGACGTTCTGCACCTCCAGCAGGACGCGGGCATTCGCGGGCGGCAGCACCAGCCGGGGCAGGCGGGTCGCCGCAGCGATCAGGTCGCGCGTATAGGGATGGCGGGGCGCCTCGGCGATCTGCTTGGTCGGGCCGCTTTCGACCACGGCGCCGCGCTGCATGACCGCGACCTGATCGGCCAGATCCGCGACCACCGCCAGATCATGGGTAATCAGCAGCAGGGACATATCGTGATCGCGCACCAGCCCGGCCAGCAGATCAAGGATCTGCTTTTGCGTCATCACGTCCAGCGCCGTCGTGGGTTCGTCCGCGATCAGCAGGTCGGGGCGCTGCACGATGGCCAGCGCGATGGCCACGCGCTGCCGCTGCCCGCCCGACAGTTCATGCGGATAAAGCGTCAGCGGAAAGCGCGGCGCAGGCAGGCCAACGCGGTCCAGCCGTTCGCGGGCGACCTGAAGCGCGGCCTGCCGGTCCATGGCCCCGTGCAGGACCAGCGGCTCGGCCACCTGATCGCCGATGGTCATCAGCGGGTTCAGCGCCGACATGGGTTCCTGAAAGATCATGGCGATGCGCTTGCCGCGAATGGCGCAGAGCGCAGGCTCGGGCAGGTCCAGCAGGTTGCGGCCGTCCAGCATGACCTGACCCGTGGCCTGCATGCCTGCGGGCAGCAGCCCGATGGCGGCCAGCGCCGTCAGCGACTTGCCTGACCCGCTTTCCCCCACCAGCGCGGTGATCTGCCCCGGCGGCAGATCCAGCGTCACGTTCTTCAGCAGGGCGGTCTGGCCCAGATGGACATCAAGTCCGGACAGGCGGATCATCGGGCACCGCGCAATCTGGGATCAAGGCTGTCGCGCAGCCCGTCGCCCAGCAGGTTCAGCCCCAGCACCGTCAGCACGATGACCAGTCCGGGCACGATGGCGACATGCGGGGCGATGCCGATCATGGTCTGCGCCTCGGCCAGCATCCGGCCCCAGCTTGGCAGCGGAGGCTGCGCGCCCAGGCCGACATAGGACAGCCCGGCCTCGGCCAGAATGCCAAGGCTGAACTGGATGGTGGCCTGCACGATCAGCAGATTGGCGATATTGGGCAGCACATGGTGCAGGCTGATCAGCGCGCGCCCCTTGCCCGCGATCCGCGCGGCGCGGGTATAGTCCTGCACCCAGATCGGCAGGGCCGCGCCCCGCGTCACCCGGGCAAAGACCGGGATGTTGAAGATGCCGATGGCGATGATGGCATTCACCGCCGATGGCCCGAAGGCGGCGGTGATCAGAATGGCGATGACCAGACTGGGAAAGGCGAAGATCACGTCATTGCCGCGCATGATGATGTCGTCCAGCAGGCTGTTCGGCCATGCGGCGGCGGTCAGGCCCAGCGGCACGCCGACGCCCATGCCGATCCCCACCGCGACCAGCGCCACCGCAATCGAGATGCGCGCCCCCACCATCACCATCGACAGCATATCGCGGCCCAGATGATCCGTGCCCAGCCAATGCGTGGCCGAGGGCGGTTGCAGCCTTTCGCCGATGGCAAGCTGCGTCACGTCGAACGGCGTCCAGACCAGCCCGATGGCTGCGGCCAGCAGAACCAGCCCGGCCAGCACTCCTCCGATCAGCAAGGATACCTTCATGGCTGCCGCAGCCTAGGGTCGACGGCGGCATAGGCCAGATCGACAAGGAATGTCACAAGGATCACCGCCGCCACCAGCACCAGCACGGCGCTTTGCACCACGATCAGGTCGCGCTGGGTGATGGCCTGAAAGATCATCCGGCCAAGTCCCGGCAGGTAAAACACGTTCTCGATGATGATCGCCCCCGCCAGCAGGAACGAGAACTGCATGCCCATGATGGTCAGCACCGGGATCAGCGCATTGCGCAGCGCGTGGCGCCGCAGCGCCTGCGCCCGGCTTAGCCCCTTGGCGCGGGCGGTGCGGATGTAATCCTGCCCCAAAGTCTCGATCAGCGAGGATCGCAGCACGCGGGCAAGTATCGCCGCCTGCGGCAGCGCCAGCGCGATCGCGGGCAGGATCAAGGATTTCAGCGCCGCCAGCGGCATGGTCCAGCCGGGAAAGCCTCCGGCGGGCAGCCATTGCAGGTTCACCGCAAACAGCAGGACCAGCAGCATGGCGAACCAGAAATTCGGCAGCGACACGCCGATCTGCGTGCCGGCCATGACCGCCGTATCGGCCGCGCGGCCATGGCGGGCGGCGGCGAACATGCCGATTGGAAAGGCCAGCACCACGGCCAGCAGCAGCGCCAGCAGCGCCAGCGGCAGCGACACCGCAAGACGGTCCGCGATCATGCTTCCGACCGGGGTGCGATAGGTCAGGCTTTGGCCCAGATCTCCGGTCAGGATGCCGCCCAGCCACGCGCCGTAACGGACGGGCCATGGCAGATCCAGCCCAAGCTGCTGGCGCAGCGCGGCCAGCGTCTCGGGCTGCGCGCCTGTGCCCAGCATGAAACTGGCCGGATCGCCCGGAACCAGTTGCACCACCGCAAAGATCACCAGCGAGGCCGCAGCCAGGCTGAGGATCAGAACAAGCAGGCGGCGGATCAGGTATCTTTGCATGTGCAGACGCTAGACGCGGCCCCAGATTCGGTAAAGCCGTTCAGGCAGGCGGCGCTGCCGAATTTCAGGGCAGCTCCAGCTTGCCGACCAAGGGCAGATCGTCGCTGGCATCCACGGTGTGACGCTCGATCATGCGATGCACGACGGGGGGCGCGTCGCCGCGGTGCAGCTTGTGCAATTCCTCATAGCTTTCAAAATCCGCTTTGGTGCGGCGCAGGTTGTGGCGCACATATTCGTCCCACGTCGCGATGTGATAGCTTTCGGACCACATTTCGGGATGTTCCAGATCCCGCAGCAGCGCCCAGTTGCGGGCGCCGTCGCGGCGGCGGATTTCGCGCCGGATGGCCATCAGGCGCAGGAATTCCGGCACATCCGCCAGATCGATGCGATAGTCGATCATGATCATCAGCGGCCCCGAGCGTCCGCGCAGGTCCAGCTTCAGCTCCGGCTCTCGGAAGCGGTTCACCGGGTCCAGATCCAGCGTGCCGAATTCCGGCACGCGCAGCCAGTGGCCGATCACCGCGCCAAAGATCAGCGGCACGGCGGCGCAGGCCAGTGCCGCGTCGATGCCATATTCCGATGCGACCGAGCCCCAGACCCAGCTGCCGATCGCCATGCCGCCAAAGGTCGCGGTCTGATACAGCGCCAGCGCGCGGGCCACGACCCAGCGCGGCGTCGAAAGCTGGACCGAGACATTGAACAGCGACAGCGCCAGCACCCAGCTTGCGCCCGCGGGCAACATGGCCAGCGCGTGCAGCCAGATCGTATCGGTAAAGGCCAAGACCAGCGCCGCCGCCGCAAAGCCGCAAAAGGCCAGCCGCACGATGCGTTCGTTGTTCATGCGGTCGCGGATGCGCGGGTTCAGCAATGCCCCGCCAATCGCGCCCAGCCCATAGCACCCCAGCAGCAGGCCAAACAGCAGCGAGCTGCCCTCGGGGTGGGATTTCGCGACCAAGGGCAGCAGCGCAAGGATCGCGATGGCCGAAAAGCCGAACAGCGCCCCGCGTGTCAGCACCCGCACAAGGTTCGGCGACAGGGCGACATAGCGCAGACCCGCGCCGACGGCGGACAGGAACGGCTCGCGCGAGGTCAGCCGCGCCGGGGTCTGCGGATGCCAGCGCAGCAGCGACGCCAGCAGCGGGATGTAGCTTACCGCATTGACGGTAAAGGCCGCCGCCGCGCCGAAGGCTGCGGTGATGATCCCGCCCGCCGCCGGGCCCACGCTGCGCATCAGATTGAAGCCGACCGAATTCAGCGATACCGCTGCGGCCAGATCCTCACGCGGGACCAGATCGCCCATGCTGGCCTGCCATGGCGGGTTGTAAAGCGCCTGTCCCACGCCGATCAGGAAGGTCAGCGACAGCAGGATCAGCGGCGTCATCCAGCCCTGCCACGTCAGCACGGCCAGCAGCAAGGACACGCTGGCCATGAAGATCTGCGCGCCCAGCAGCAGCTTGCGGCGGTCGAAATTGTCGGCAAGCGCGCCCGATGCAAGGGCAAACAGCATGATCGGCAGCGTGTTCGAGGCCTGCACCAGCGCGATCAGCGTTGCGCTGTCGGTCAGCTGTGTCATCATCCATGCAGCGCCCACCGCCTGCACCAGCCCGCCGAAATTCGAGATCAGCGTCGCAGACCACAAAAGCCGGAAATCAAGATGGCGGAACGGGGCGAACGCGCTTTTGCGTGCTGTGGCTGGCATGGGACTTTCACCAAGGCTTCAGGCCAAGCTTAGGCAGGCTTCCCGGCAGGGGCAACCGCCGCAACGAATTAAGGCAGCATCGGGCATATCTTTCAGGCAGACCTGAAACCTGCGAAGAAACTGCGGCAAATTCGCGTTGCTATCGCAGGATCTGTCACATTCTTGGCCGTGCGTGGCGCAATTCGGGATTTCATTTCCCAGTCAGGGTCTATCTTGGAGTCGTTCTGGATGGAAAGGGCGGGCAAGATGAAAATCGTTGTTCTTGGTGCAGGTGTCATCGGCGTGACCTCGGCCTGGTATTTGGCCAAGGCAGGCCATGAGGTGACGGTCATCGACCGCCAGCCCGGCCCCGCGCTCGAGACCAGCTTTGCCAATGCCGGTGAGATCTCGCCCGGCTATTCCTCGCCCTGGGCTGCGCCGGGCATTCCGCTGAAAGCGCTGAAATGGATGTTCCAGCGCCATGCGCCGCTGGTGTTGCAGCCGCGTCTGGACGCCCACCGGCTGGGCTGGATGGCGCAGATGCTGGCGAATTGCACCTATGACGCCTATGCCGTGAACAAAAGCCGCATGGTCCGCATCGCCGAATACAGCCGCGATTGCCTTGACGCGGTGCGTGTCGAAACCGGCATCGAATATGACCAGCGCATGCAGGGCACGCTGCAGGTGTTTCGCAAGCAGGAACAGCTGGACGGCGCGGGCAAGGATATCGAGGTGCTACGCGCCGATGGCGTCCCGTTCGAGGTTCTGGACCGCGCGGGCTGCGTCGCCGCCGAGCCGGGGCTGGCCGGTCAGGCCGACCGCATCGTCGGCGGCCTGCGTCTGCCCGGCGATGAGACCGGCGATTGCTTCAAGTTCACCAACCGTCTGGCCGAAATGGCCGAGGCGCTGGGCGTCACGTTCCGCTGGGGCGAGACCGTGCAGGCGCTTGAGGCCGAGGGCGGGCGCATCAGCGCCGTCGCCACCGATCAGGGCCGTTTCACCGCCGACCGCTATGTGCTGGCGATGGGCCCGCATTCGCCGCAACTGGTCCGGCATCTGGGGCTGAAGCTGCCGATCTATCCGCTCAAGGGCTATTCGCTGACCATTCCCATCGAGGATGAGGGGCTGGCGCCGGTCTCGACGGTGATGGACGAAACCTTCAAGGTCGCGATCACCCGCCTTGGCGACCGCATCCGGGTTGGCGGTCTGGCGGAAATCGCGGGCTATGACCTGTCGCTGAACGACCGCCGCCGCGCGACGCTGACGAAATCCGTGACCGAACTGTTTGGCGGCGCGGGCGATCCTGCCAAGGCGACCTTCTGGACCGGGCTGCGCCCGATGACCCCGGATGGCACGCCCATAGTCGGCGCGACGCCGATCCCCAACCTGTTCCTGAATACCGGCCATGGCACGCTGGGCTGGACCATGTCGGCCGGGTCGGGGCGTCTGCTGTCGGACCTGATCTCGGGGCGCGGGCCGGATATCGAATTCGAGGATCTGGGCTATGCCCGTTATCTGAAAGGCGCCAAGGCGCGGTTTCAGGGCGCGATGCAGCCCGCGCGGGCCTGAGCATCAGCGCGGTGCTTTTGCAAACAAAAAGGCCAAGGCGGTTGCCTTGGCCTTTGCATTTGTCGGCCATCCTAGGCGGTTTGCCGGGATGGCCTGACGCCCTCAGGCGCGTTGGATCAGCCGCAGGATCAGCAGCAGGATCACCGCGCCGATGGTGGCAAAGATGATCGAGCCGACGATGGGGCTGGAAATGCTCATGCCGATGCCAAGGGCGGGGAACAGGAAACTGGCGATCAGCGCGCCGACGATGCCGACGATGATATTGGTCAAAAGCCCCTGACCGTGGCCCTTGACGATCAGTCCGGCCAGCCATCCGGCGATGGCCCCGATCAACAGCGTGACGATAAGCGCGGTGACGGTCATGGATGTTTTCTCCGAAAGCGTGGCCGCGTCCCGGATCCTTCTCCCCGCGGCTGTGGCAAAACACCCGGCCGGGCAACCGGTTCCTGAAGGTCGTGAAAATCGCCGGAAAGCCGTGGTTTTGCGAATTTTCAGCAACAGGTCGGGGGCAAATCGCGCGATCACAAAGGGTTGTCCTTGACGCTAGAGGCCTGCGCGGGGCTTCTGATGCTATCCGAATCGTGGTGGCCTCTGCTCGGCTGCGGATGCGATTTGATGACAACGAACCGCTGCCACGGTCGCATGCGACTGCCATGCGACCGCGTTACGAAGGGAAACTCCGATGCGAATTGCTTCGCTGATGCTGGCCATGGGCCTGGGCCTTGCGGCCTGCGCGCCTAATCCGCCGCTGTCAAATCCGTCAGATGCCATGGTCCCTGCGACCGACACCAGCGCCTATGGCGCGCGCACCGATACCGGCCCCAATGGCGAGCCGATCGAGATCCATGCCGTGCGCAAGGCCTATCTGAACCAGCGCAACACCCGCCAGCGCGTCGCCTATAACGGTCCCGAGGATGTCGGCACCGTTGTCGTCGATCCCTATGCGCGCTTCCTGTATCACGTCATCGCCCCCGGTGAGGCGATGCGCTATGGCGTGGCCGTGGGGCAGGCGGGCAAGAATTTCCAGGGCAATGCCACCATCAGCCGCAAGGCGGCCTGGCCCAGCTGGACGCCCACCGCGAACATGGTGCGCACCATGCCCGACCTGTACGGGCCGCTGAAAAACGGTCTTGGCGGCGGTGTGGACAACCCGCTGGGCTCGCGCGCGCTGTATCTGTATCAGGGTGGCCGCGACACGATGTATCGCATCCACGGCACGATGGACCCGTCCTCGATCGGCAAGGCCACTTCGGCGGGCTGTATCCGGATGTTCAACCAGGACGTGATGGATCTGTTCAACGAAATCCCGAACGGCACGCGCGTGAAGGTCCGCACGCAGGCGGAAAGCATCCAGCTTGAAGGCCCGCTTGTCGAGATGCCCAACGGCTATCTGGAACCCGCTGGCGGCGTGCAGACGGCCACGGCCACCCAGTAAGCCCGCGCCATAAGGCAAGCTGGCTGCTGAAATCTGACGCCCCGGTGCTTGCGCCGGGGCGTTTTCGTCTGGCGGTTGCAGGTGCCGCGTGGCATTTTCCCTGTGTATATCCAGCCTATGGAGCCGCGCATGGCCGCCGAACCCGGAACGACCTCTGCCGATGTGACCGCAATGATCGATGAGACCCAGCCCGCTGCGTTGCAGGGGCTGGAGACCAAGGCGCTGAATGCCTTGCTGCGCGACCTGCGCGCCATGAAACTGGCCGAGCCCGAGGTCGCCGTGCAAAAGACGCTGGCGCAGGCCATTCGCCGCACCGCTGCCGAAAAGCGCGTGCGGCAAGCCGCCACGGCCAAGGCTGCGGTCGCCGCCGAACCCGCTGATCCCGACGAGAAGCCCTCGAAAGCCGAAAAGGCCGAGGAAAAGCGTCGCAAGGCGGCGGAAAAGGCGGAAAAGCAGCGCATCAAGGCCGAACGCGCGACCGCGCCGCAGGCTGACGACGCTGGCAAGCCCGACAAGGCCGCGCGGGCCGAGGAAAAGCGCCGCAAGGCCGCCGAAAAGGCCGAAAAGCAGCGCGTGCGCGAGGCCGAAAAAGCCGACCGGAAAGCTGCGCAGACCGCAGCCAAGGCTGAACGCGATGCCGCCAAGCAGGGGCAAAAGGGCGACAAGGCGGGCAAGGCAGGCAAAGCTGGCCAAAAGACCCACTGAGCGCGGCTGGCATTTTTGCGGCATTCTTGCTATCGCAGGGGCGACCATTCTTCCGAGTATTTCATGCGCCGATTGGTGATTGCCCTGCTTGCGGCGCTGATACCCGCAACCGCCCCGGCCTATGAGGCGCTGGACGCCATGCAGGGCGTTGCCGCGCCGCGGCCTTCGGCCAAGTCGCGCTGCACGGATGACGCGCGTTACTGCATCTCGATTTCCAACTATGTGCCCGATGTCTGCGCGGTGATCGAGCAGGCCGCGATGCGCAATGATCTGGATCCGCATTTCTTTGCGCGCCTGCTGTGGAAGGAAAGCCTGTTCGAGGCCGGGGCGATCAGTCCCGTCGGCGCAATGGGCATCGCCCAGTTCATGCCCGGCACGGCCGAGATCGTCGGTCTGGACGATCCTTTCAATCCGGCCAAGGCCATTGCCGCTTCGGCGCGCTATCTCAAGCAGTTGTCGGATGGTCTGGGCAATGTCGGGCTGGCCGCCGTCGCCTATAATGGCGGAGAGAACCGTGCGGCGCGGTTCATTGCGCAGGGTGGCAACCTGCCATGGGAGACGCAGGATTATGTGCAGGCCATCACCGGGTTGACGGCATGGAACTGGCGCGAAAAGCCCGGCTCCAGTCCGGATCTGCGGCTGGACAAGGCGCGGCCGTTCCGGGCGGCCTGCGTCGATCTGGCCGGAAGCCGCAAGCTGCGCGAATTCAAGACGCCCGACCACGCCTGGCCCTGGGGGGTGATCGTTGCGACCCATCCCAGCCAGTCGGGTGTGACCAGTCAGGTGTCGCGCCTGAACAAGTCGCTGCGCCCGATCCTTGGTGGAAAGCGCGTCAGCTATGTCCGGCGCAAGGTCGGCGGCAGTGCAAGGAAGGTCTATACCGCGCAGATCGGCTATTCCTCAAAAACCGAGGCCTATGCGTTCTGCACCCGGCTGCGCAGTTTTGGCGGGCGCTGCATCGTTCTGAAGAACTGACGCGGGATCGCCTGCGGGCCGCGTCGCATGAGTATTTGAAGAACAGAGAAGTCAGTTCGTCCAGCGCACGCGACTGAGATCATTGGCAGGCATCGGCGCGTTTTGCCAGAGCCCCTGGATCTGCGCCTTGGCGACGCCGGTTTTCGCCAGCTGGAACAGGAAGACATTGGCATAATCGTCGGCAAGGATCTTTTGCGCCTGTTTCAGCAGGTCTGCGCGCTCGGCTGGATCGGTCGTGGCGTCCAGCCGGGCCATGGTGTCGTCAAAGGCCGGGTTGCGATAGTTGAAGTAATAATCGGGCCGGGCATAGATATCGATGTCCATCGGCTCGACATGGCTGATGATGGTCAGGTCGTAATCGGCATTGCGGAACACCTGATCCAGCCATTGCGCCCATTCCATATTGGTGATGCGGGTGTCGATGCCTGCGGCGCGGAGCTGGGCTGCCACGATCTCGCCGCCGCGGCGGGCATAGGGGGTGGGGGGCAGGGCCAGACGCAGGGTCAGGTTTTCGCTGCCGGTTTCGGCCAGCAGGGCCTTGGTCATCTGCGGGTCATAGGCCGATTGCGCCGTCAGGTCGATGTAATCCGGGTGATGCGGCGGGAAATGCGAGCCGATGGGCGTGCCATAGCCGAACATCGCGCCCTGGATGATCTCATCGCGGTTGATGGCATGGGCGATGGCCTTGCGCAGCCGGATGTCGCCGAGCGGCGGGCGGGCATGGTTCATGGCAAGGATGGTTTCGCCTTCGGTGGTGCCGACCAGCACCTTGAAGCGGGGATCGGCCTGAAGCTGCGGCAGGGTTTCCGGGGCGGGATAGATCGGGAAGGCATCGACATCGCCCGCCATCATCGCGGCGAAGGCCGCCGTGGGGTCCGGGATGAAGCGGAAGGTCGCGGTCTGCAGCGCGGGCTTGTCGCCCCAATAGCCGTCATAGGCGCTGAGGTTTACCCGGTCGCCCTGCACCCAGTTCTGAAACCGGAACGGGCCAGTGCCGACGGGATGTGTGGCGATCTGCGCTATACTGGCCTGATCGACCATCACCGCATCGCCCCATGCCATCTTGAACGGCAAGCTGCCATCGGCGGCCTTCAGCGTGACGCGGACCGAAAGGGGGCCTTGCGGCTGAACGCTTTCGATGCCCTGAAACAGCGCCTTTTGCGCATTCGTGCTGTCGGCTGCCCGCGCGCGATCCAGAGAGAACACCACATCCTGCGCGTCGAAGCTGCTGCCATCGTGGAAGGTGACGTTCGGGCGCAGCTGGAACAGATAGGCCTTGCCGCCATCCTGGGCCTGCCAGCTTTCCGCCAGTCCGGGCAGGACCTGACCATCGGGGCCGATGCGGGTCAGGCCCGCGAAGACATTGGCATAGACGATTTCATCGACGGCAGCGGCGGCATTGCCGGTCGGATCAAGCGTCGGCGGTTCCAGCACCATGCCAAGGGTGATGCCGGTCTGGGGCTGGGCCAGCGCCGGGCTGGCCAGCATTGCCGCCAGCGCGGCTGCCTGCGTGATCCTTGCGAACATGGCCCTTCCCCCGTGCTGTGCGCCCGTGGCCGCAGAGTTCCGGCTGCGGCCCGCAAGATCAAGCCCGCTTGCGCAGCAGTTCCTGTGCAAAGCCCGCGCAGAGCAGCCACAGCGAGGTGATGAGCAGCCCCCAGCGCGCGAAGCTTTGCGGGTGGAAATCCACCATGACCGCCCAGACCGCAAAGACCACCCACGCCCCGCACATCGGCAGCGAGATCCAGCGCCAGCGCTCGGTCCGGACGGGGTGGATGAATTTCACATTGGCGAACATGGCCACGGCCAGCGCCACCACGATCAGCAGGATGATCCAGAAATTCGGCTTCAGCGCGAACAGCACCAGCACGACCATGTTCCAGCAGGCCGGGAAGCCCGCAAAGGAATTGTCCTTGGTCTTCATCCGCGTGTCCGAGAAATAGATCACGCTGCCATAGGTGATGGCGATGATGCAGATCCAGCCGGTCCAGCCGGGCAGCAGCCCCGACATGAAAAGCGCATAGGCCGGGATGAACACATAGGTCAGATAATCGATGATGAGATCCATCAGGACCCCGTCATAGGTCGGCCAGTTCTGCGTCACCTGATAGCGGCGCGCCAGCGGGCCGTCGATGCCATCGACGATCAGCGCGATGACCAGCCAGAAGAACATCTGCGACCATTCGGCATTCGCCGCGGCCAGCAGGGCAAGCATCGACAGGACCGCGCCGGTGGCGGTCAGCAGATGGACGGTCAGGGCTTTGAGGCGCAGGGTCATCCCATGGTTTCTGTCATTGAACGGACGCAATCGCAAGTTTGTGTTCGGATTTTCCGGCACGCTGTCTTGCGCGGATCATTGGATGAATTCTTCTGCCGCGTAACCTTGCAGATAAAGCAGCGCCGTCAGATCGCCGTGGTTGATGCGGACATTGACCTGCTGGGCGACAACGGGCTTGGCGTGCAGCGCAACGCCGGTGCCGGCCAGTTGCAGCATGCCCAGATCGTTTGCGCCGTCGCCCACGGCCAGCACATCGGCGGGCGTCAGGCCCTTGGCGGCGGCAATGTCGTTCAGCGCATCGACCTTGGCCTCACGGCCCAGAACCGGCAGCGCGACATGTCCGGTCAGCACGCCCTGATCGGCCAGAAGCGTATTGGCGCGGTGTTCATCGAACCCCAGCGCGGTCGAGACCGGGCCGGTAAAGACCGTGAACCCGCCCGAGACCAGCGCCGTATAGGCCCCCTGCGCCTTCATCGTGGCGATCAGCGTGCGGCCTCCGGGGGTCAGGGTGATGCGGCTGTCCAAGACCTGATCCACCACCGATTCGGAGAGACCGGCCAGCAGGCCGACACGGGCGATCAGGGCTTCGTGGAAGTTCAGCTCTCCGTTCATGGCCTGCGCGGTGATGGCGGCGACGCGTTCGCCGACGCCCGCCATATCGGCCAGTTCGTCGATGCATTCCTGCTGGATCATGGTGCTGTCCATATCGGCCAGCAGGATGGCCTTGCGGCGCCCGGCGGTGGGCTGGATGACAAGGTCGATGCCCTGCACCTGCAGATCCTGCCAGACTTGCCAGAAATCGGCGGGTTCGGCCTCGACCGGGAATTCGGCGGCGATGCCGGGGGCCAGCGTGATGACATGCCCGCCCTGCCATGCCTGGTGCAGATCCTGAATCAGCCGGTCGCTCAGATCGGCGCGGGCCGGGGCGGCAAGCAGGGTCACGGTGAACATGGGCAGATCCTTGCGCGGAAGATTTGGTGCAGCACTAGCCAATGCCGGGCGGGGGATCAATCGGGCGCATTTGTCCTGTGGAACTGTCGTGCAAATGGGTTGCAAATTTCGCTTGCGGGAATCTGCGGCGGTCTTTATGGCAGTCAGCGGGACACGCCGCCCCAACGCGGTGCTATATAGCTGTGAGGCTAGCTTATGACGACGAACGTTCCGGCCGCGCGCCCGGTCAATCCGCGCTTTTCTTCGGGCCCCTGTGCCAAGATCCCCCAATATTCGCTGGACATGCTTGCTGATGCGCCTTTGGGCCGCTCGCATCGTGCCGCCGTGGGCAAGGCGAAACTTGCCGAAGCCATCGACCTGACCCGCGAAATTCTGGGCGTTCCGGCGGATTACCGCATCGGCATCGTCCCGGCCTCGGATACCGGCGCGGTCGAGATGGCGCTGTGGAGCCTCTTGGGCCCGCGCAAGGTCGAGATGCTGGCTTGGGAAAGCTTTGGCGAAGGCTGGGTCACGGATGTGGTCAAGCAGCTGAAGCTGGATGCCGTGGTCCGCAAGGCCGATTATGGCCATATCGTCGATTTCGCCGAAGTCGATTTCGACAATGACGTGGTGTTTACCTGGAACGGCACGACCTCGGGCGTGCGGGTGCCGAATGGCGATGCGATCCCGGCGGATCGCGAGGGCCTGACCATCTGCGACGCGACCAGCGCCGCCTTTGCCATGGAACTGCCCTTTGACAAGCTGGATGTGGTGACGTTTTCCTGGCAGAAAGTGCTGGGCGGCGAGGGTGCGCATGGCATCCTGATCCTGTCGCCTCGCGCGGTCGAACGGCTGGAAAGCTATGTCCCCGCATGGCCGTTGCCGAAGATCTTTCGCATGACCAAGGGCGGCAAGCTGATCGAGGGCATCTTCAAGGGTGAGACGATCAACACCCCGTCGATGCTGTGCGTCGAGGATTATCTGGTCGCGCTGAAATGGGCGCAAGGTCTGGGTGGCCGTGCCGCGCTGGTCGCCCGTGCCGATGCCAATGCCGCCGCGGTGCGCGATTTCATCGCGGACAAGGACTGGATCGCCGATCTGGCCGTCGATCCTGCCACGGCCTCGACCACCTCGGTCTGTCTGAAATTCACCGATGCGCGCATCAAGGACGGTGCGGCCTTTGCCAAGGCCGTCGCCAAACGGCTGGAAAAAGACGGCGTTGCGCTGGATGCCGGGGCCTATCGCGATGCGCCTGCCGGGCTGCGGATCTGGTGCGGATCGACTGTCGAGACCTCGGATGTTGCGGCGCTGATGCCGTGGATCGAATATGCCTTTGAGGCCGAACTGGCCGCACAGGCCGTGGACGCCTGACATCGACGCCTGACATCCCGGTCGGACCGGGGGCGCTGCCCCCGGACCCCCGGAGTATTTTTGGAACAGAGAAGACGCAGCCGCGGCCCCGAGCCGCGTCCGTCCCGCATATCCAGAGGATAACAGAAATGCCCAAGGTTCTTGTTTCGGACAAGCTTTCGGAAACCGCCGTCCAGATCTTTCGCGATCGCGGCGTCGATGTGGATTACCTGCCGGATGTCGGCAAGGACAAGGAGAAGCTGGCCGAGATCATCGGTCAGTATGACGGTCTGGCCATCCGGTCGGCCACCAAGGTCACGGCGAAGCTGCTGGAGAACGCCACCAATCTGAAGGTTATCGGCCGCGCCGGCATCGGGGTGGACAATGTCGAGATCCCGGCGGCCTCGAAGAAGGGCGTCATCGTGATGAACACGCCCTTTGGCAACTCGGTGACGACGGCGGAACATGCCATCGCGCTGATGTTCGCCGTGGCGCGTCAGCTGCCCGAAGCCAGCGTTTCGACCCATGCCGGCAAGTGGGAGAAGAACCGCTTCATGGGCGTCGAGGTCTTCAACAAGACGCTGGGGATCATCGGTGCGGGCAATATCGGCTCGATCGTGATCGACCGGGCGCTGGGGCTGAAGATGAAGGTGCTGGCCTATGACCCCTTCCTGTCGGAAGAGCGGGCCGTCGAGCTGGGCGTGAAGAAGGTCGAGCTGGACGAGATGCTGGCGCGGGCCGATTTCATCACGCTGCATGTGCCGCTGACCGACAAGACCAAGAACATCCTGTCGCGCGAGAACCTGCTGAAGACCAAGAAGGGCGTGCGCATCGTCAATGCCGCTCGTGGTGGTCTGATCGATGAGGCGGCGCTGGCAGAACTGCTGCAATCGGGCCATGTGGCCGGGGCGGCTTTGGACGTGTTCGCGACCGAGCCTGCGACGGAAAGCCCGCTGTTCAACCTGCCGAACGTGGTGGTGACGCCGCATCTGGGGGCCTCGACCAACGAGGCGCAAGAGAACGTGGCGCTGCAGGTGGCCGAGCAGATGTCGGATTATCTGCTGACCGGCGCGGTGTCGAATGCGCTGAACATGCCTTCGGTCACCGCCGAGGAAGCCGCCGTCATGGGGCCGTGGATCAAGCTGGCGGGCCATCTTGGCGCCTTTATCGGCCAGATGACCGATGAGCCGATCAAGGCGATCAACGTGCTGTATGACGGTGTTGCCGCCGAAATGAACCTGAAGGCGCTGAATGCCGCGGTGATCGCCGGGGTGATGAAGGCGACGAACCCGGATGTGAACATGGTCTCGGCCCCGGTCATGGCGACCGAGCGTGGTGTGCAGGTGGCGACGACGACGCAGGCCAAGACCGGCGTGTTCGACGGCTATATCAAGGCGACGGTGGTCACCGAAACGCGCGAACGTTCGATCGCGGGGACGGTTTTCAGCGACGGCAAGCCGCGCTTCATCCAGATCCGCGGCATCAATGTCGATGCCGAGATCGGCGCGCATATGCTGTATACCCGCAACCGCGACGTGCCGGGTGTGATCGGCGCGCTGGGGATGACGCTGGGCGATCTGGGCGTGAATATCGCGAACTTTACCCTTGGCCGCACCAAATCGGGCGATGATGCCATCGCGATCCTGTATCTGGATGAGGAGCTGAAGCCCGAATCCATCGAGGCGCTGAAGGCCACGGGCAAGTTCCTGCAAGTGCGCCCGATCAACTTCGAGATCTGAACCTTGCACTTGAAGGCCTCCGGGGGGACACTCCCGGGGGCCTTTTCCTGTCGGAGCGATCATGCGGACCTATGTCATCGGCGATATCCATGGCCAGCTTGAACTGTTGCGGGCGGTGCATGCGCGGATCGCCGAGGATGACGGGGCACAGGGCGGCGATGGGCAGATCGTCCATGTCGGCGACCTGATCGACCGCGGCCCCGATTCGCGCGGTGTCGTCGATCATCTGATGCGCGGGCAGGCAGAGGGTCGGCCATGGATCGTGCTGAAGGGCAACCATGACCGCTTCCTGACGCGTTTCCTTCAGCAGCCGGGCTGGATCGATCCGGGGCTTGCCTCGGGGTTGCATTGGCTGGACCATCAGAATCTGGGGGCGGCGCCGACGCTGGCCTCATACGGGGTCGAGCGCGGGACGCGCAGTCATGCCGATGTGCTGGCCGATACGCTCCGTGCCGTGCCGCAGGCGCATGTGGACTGGCTGGACGCGCTGCCGCTGCATCACCGGATCGACGGTGCCGTGATCGTTCATGCCGGGATGCGGCCGGGCGTGGCGCTGGAGGATCAGACCGAGCATGACCTGCTGTGGATCCGGAAGGGGTTTCTGGACAATGCCTGCGATCACGGTGCGCTGGTCGTGCATGGCCATACGGTCGTGGACCGGGTCACGCATTTCGGCAACCGGCTGGCCATTGACACCGGCGCGGCCTATGGCGGTCCGCTGAGCGTGGTGGTCTTTGACGAAACCGGCCTGCATCAGTTGACCGAGGCCGGACGCGTCCCGGTCGCGCATGAGGCGGCCCCGGTCGGCTGAACCCGGCTTGCAGCGCGCCTTGTTGCGGCGCATCCTGCAGCGATCCGTTACTGCATGAGGTCGCGATGCGTCATCTGGTTGTTTTTCTGGCGTTTCTTGCGCTGCCCGCCCATGCCGATACGGTCGGTAAGGTCGGCGTCGACTGGGCCGGCAACGATATCATCATCGAGGCCATTGCCGATCCCGAGGTTGCGGGCGTCACCTGCCATCTGGCCTATTTCGACCGCTCGGTGTTCGACCGGCTGAAAAAGGGCAACTGGTTCGAGGATCCGTCGAATTCGGCCATCGAATGCGCGCGGACCGGTCCGATCCGGATCGGCGATATCCAGCGAGGTCCGAAGGGCGAGGATGTGTTCAGCGCCTCGCGTTCGTTGCTGTTCAAATCGCTGCGGGTCAAGCGCATCTATGATGAGAAAAACCAGATGCTGGTCTATCTGGCGCATGGCAATGAACTGGCCGAAGGCTCTGCCAAGATGTCGCTGTCCACGGTGAAGCTTGAGCCGGGCGAGACGCTGCCGCCGGGCTGACGCCACGCGGGTTTGGGCGCGAAACCGCGGGCCATGGTGGACAGCACGGCCATGTCGCGTTATGAGCGCGACAAAGCGGGAACATCAAAATGCGGATTCCGTCGAGAACGGCGAAATACAGTCTGGGTCAGGTCGTACGCCATCGCGAACATCCGTTCCGCGGGGTGGTTTTCGATGTGGACCCGGAATTCGCCAATACCGAGGAATGGTACGAGTCCATTCCCGAGGAATCGCGCCCGTCCCGCAATCAGCCGTTCTATCACCTGTTCGCGGAAACCGAGGCGACCTATTACGTCGCCTATGTGTCCGAACAGAACCTGCTGCCCGATGTGTCTGGCGAGCCGCTGGAGCATCCGGAAGTCGACGAGATGTTCGGCGAGTTCGAGGATGGCCGTTATCCGTTGCAGTTCGGTCTGAACTGAGCGGAGGCGTCCGGCGGATATCAGGCCGCGTTCAGGCGTGTCCGGCGGTCGACATGGCTGCGTCATCGGTCCAGTCCAGATCGCCCTCGGGCAGCGCCTCCACCGGCACGATGAACGCCAGAAAATTCCTGCGACCTTCGCGGAAATAGCTGAGCGAGGCGGTCAGGTCCTGGATCAGATACCAGCCGAACCCGCCTTCCGGCAGCAGCATGATCGCGTCGTCTTCGTCCGAGGTCACGTCGATATAGGGCAGGGTGCGCGGGTCCAGACATTCCGGGGGCAGCGGCTTGCCGTCATCGGTGACGGCGCAGGCAATGCCGCCCACATGACGCACCACGCACAGATGGATCAGCGGCGAATGGACGCGCCCGCCAAGGCGCTGCGCCTCGCTGCGGGCGCCATGTTCGCAGATGTTGTTCAGCACCTCGGCCAAGGCAAGTTCCAGCCGCGAGATCACCTCATCCCCGGCGCTGCCGTCGAAGCGTTCGCGCATGAAGACCAGCGCATCGCGGACGGTGACCGGATCGGCGCGGAAGATGCGATGGAAGATCGGCTGGCGCCGGTTGGGTGAGATACGCAGCCGGTCCTGTATCGGGGCGGTATGCAGGCTCATTCTGCGGCCTCCGGTCGGGGATCGGGCTGGTCGGGGTCGCGGGCGCGGATCGACAGCACCGTGTCCATGCGCGTCAGACGAAACACCCGTTCGACATTCGGCGACAGCCCGACAAGTTCCAGCCGCCGCCCGGTCGGCAGGGATTTGTAGATCGCGATGATCGCGCCCAAGCCGGAACTGTCCATGAAATCAACCGGCGTCAGGTCCAGAACGACACTTGATCCGGAATGCGCAACAAGATTGCGCACCCTGTCCTTGAACGCCGTCGCGATGGCGGCGTCCAGACGGGACTCATCCACGCGAATCGTCATACCGTCTTGCTGTGGCAGCAACGTCATCTGCATCATGATTCCCTTACGTCTTGGACTTCAGCAAAGTCCTAGAGCGAAATGGTTACCTTTTCGTAAGCTTGCCCCCGGATGACGCGAAACGGGAGTCTGATAATATCCAGAATTTTCGACAAGTTTTCCTGACATTCCGGGTTTGGGCCGCGCATTGGCCGTGGTTCGGCCGATGCTTTGGTGCCGCAGGTCACCGCGTGGTTCGGGCTGCGCCGGGTTCCGTCGTTGATCCCGCATGGCGGGCCGGGTTACGCTTGGGTCAACCCGATGTTCGGGCCTGTGGGTTAACGAGATTTTCACATGCGTGATGCCTTGGTCGGTTTGGCTGTCATCGCGGTTGTCGGGGCTGGTGCCTGCACCATGGCCCAAGCCGCGCCTTCGGTATCGCTGATCTGCGAAACCCGCAGCCCGCAGGCGCAGCGTCTTTGCGCCGCCGTTCATGACGAATTGCTGCGGCGCGGACATGTCATCGCCCCAGATGCACCCATGCAGCTTGTGCTGATCGCGGATGCGACGCGACGCGATGAAATACAGGCCAGCATGGATGTGATCCGGCAAGGCCAGCGCCAACGTGGCCAGACCGGAACCCTGACCGTCATGGACCGCGCCGAACTGCCCACCGCCCAGATCGAAAGCTTTGCCCGGACCTTGCTGGACAAGGCCGGCGTCACATCGCATTGATCCTTCATTAGCAGGAGTTTTTCATGACCTTTACCCGAGCCAGCGCCGAGGATGCGGTCTTCTCCGCCAGCCCCTCGGACCCGATTTCGCGCGCGATCCGCACCGAGACGACGGATGCGCCCGCCACGGTCCGCACGCCCTATTCCATGAATGTCGGCGACAGCTTCAACGGCAATCTGAGCTTTGGCGACGAGGACTGGGTGCGGGTCAGTCTGCAGGCCGGAACCTATGTCATTGCGCTGGACGGGCGTGGCGCATCGGCGCTGAGCGACCCCTATCTGCGGGTGATGAATGCCAGCGGCGTGCAGGTTGCCTATGACGACGATGGCGGCGCGGTCGGCTATAACTCGCGGCTGGTCTTTACCGTGGCGCAGAACGCGACCTTCTTTCTTGAGGCCAGCGGTTACGATGCATCCGATGTCGGCAATTACAGCCTGACATTGACCCGCTTTTCGCAGCCCGTGCGCCCGGTCTTCACCACCGATCAGATTGCCGCGCAGCTGACCGATGGCTATTGGGAAGGCACGGGGCGCAGCCGCAGATCCTTTGACGTGGATCCGGGCGGCACGCTCAGCGTCGATGTCTCGGCGCTGACGCCCGATGGCCGCAGGCTGGCCATGGCCGCGCTGAACGCATGGACAGATGTCAGCGGCATCCGCTTTGTCGCCAATGGCGGTGCCAATGCCGATATCGTCTTCGACGACAGCGACGGCGGGGCCTATTCGACCTCGCAGGTCTGGGGCAGCACGATCAGCAGTTCCTTTGTCAATGTCGGGACGGATTGGCTGAACAGCTATGGCTCCAGCTTCGCCAGCTACAGCTATCAGACCTATATCCATGAAATCGGCCATGCGCTGGGTCTGGGCCACGCGGGCAACTACAACTCGACCGCGACATACGGCGTCGACAATCATTACCAGAACGACAGCTGGCAGGCGACGGTGATGTCCTATTTCAGTCAGGACGACAACACCTTCATCAATGCCAGCTATGCCTATGTCATGTCGGCGATGATGGCCGATATCGCGGCGATCCGCGATCTGTATGGCACGGCGCATCTGCGCGGCGGCAATACGGTGTATGGCGAAAACAGCAATGCGGGCGGGAATTACGCGGTGATCTCGCGGCTGCTGGCGGGGCCCACCCGCGACGAGATCACCTTCACGGTCTTTGACAGCGGCGGTCTGGATACGCTGGATCTGGGCAGCGACACCACGAACCAGCGCATCAACATGGCCGCGGGCGGGATCTCGAACGCCTATGGGTTGATCGGCAATATCTCGATCATGGAGGGGACCGTCATCGAGAACCTGCGGGCCGGGTCGGGGAATGACGTGCTGATCGGCAATGGCGCAAACAACACGATCTGGGGCAATGCCGGGCATGACAGCATCATGGGCGGCGCGGGCAACGATATTCTGATGGGCGGGGCGGGGCGCGATACCGTGGTCGGCGGCGCCGGAAATGATACCTATCACGTCGATGCAAGCGATGTGATCGTCGAGGCGGCGAATGGCGGCCATGACATCGTGATCTCGACCATCAGCCGTCAGCTTGGCGCGAATCTTGAGGAATTGCGCCTGACCGGGCCGGGCCTGAAGAATGGCGATGGCAATGCGCTGTCGAACATCCTGATCGGCAATGCCGTCGGCAACCTGCTGCGCGGCTATGGCGGCAATGACCGGCTGGGCGGCTTTGGCGGCGATGACACGCTGATCGGCGGTGCGGGGCAGGACACGTTCATGTTCCACAGCGGCCGGGACGTGATCCGCGATTTTCAGGACAATATCGACACGATCCAGATCGACGACGCGCTTTGGGGCAATGCGCCGCGCAGCGTGGCGCAGGTTCTGCAATCGGCAAACGTGGTGAACGGCGATGTGGTGTTCAATTTCGGCAATGGCCACACCCTGACGGTCGAGAATCTGGCAAGCGTTTCAGCACTTTCAAACGACCTGGCCTTCATCTGACCCGCGCGTGATCCGGCGGGTGCGGGCGGCTGCATGGGCACGTCCGCAATCTGCTGAAAATGCAGGCATTGTTTGCCTTGCTGCATATCAACTGGGAACTTCGGTCATGTCATTACGGTTGCGCCTGTGGACACCGCCTGCCCGATTGCCAAGATCATAAGCAGGTGAGGGAGAGCGGGGTAACGATGTATTACAATGAGATGCTGGACGGGCAGGCGGTTCGCGCACCCTATGCGATGCTGTCGGACTGGGTGGAAACCATGCCCTCCGAGATCCGGCAGATGAAGCAGGCCGAGGCCGAGGCGCTGTTTCGCCGCATCGGCATCACCTTCGCCGTTTATGGCGAGGGCGGCGACCCGGACCGGCTGATCCCGTTCGACATGATGCCGCGCGTGTTTCTGCAAAGCGAATGGCGCAAGCTGGAACGCGGCATCAAGCAGCGCGCGCGGGCGCTGAATGCCTTTCTGCGCGATGTCTATGGCCGGGGCGAAATCGTCCGGGCCGGTCGCATCCCTGCCAAGCTGGTCTATCAGAACGAGGCTTATGAAAAGGCCTGCGTCGGAATCGTCCCGCCGCGCGGCGTGTTTTCGCATATTGTCGGCATCGACATCGTGCGCACCGGCCGCGACGATTTCTTCGTGCTGGAAGACAATTGCCGCACCCCCTCGGGGGTCAGCTACATGCTGGAAAACCGCGAGATCATGATGCGGATGTTCCCCGGACTGTTCCGCGGCAACCGGATCGAGCCGGTGGACCAATATCCCGAACTCTTGCGCCGCACGCTGGCCTCGGTCGCGCCCGCGAAATGCGAGGGCGCGCCGACGGTCGTCATCCTGACGCCAGGCCATTTCAACAGCGCCTATTACGAGCACAGCTTTCTGGCCAACCTCATGGGGGTGGAACTGGTCGAAGGCAGCGATCTGTTCGTCGATGGCGGCTTTGTCTATATGCGCACGACGCAGGGGCCAAAGCGCGTCGATGTGATCTATCGCCGGATCGACGATCCGTTCCTTGACCCCTTGTGTTTCCGCAAGGATTCCATGCTGGGCGTACCGGGGCTGATGGATGTCTATCGTTCGGGCGGGGTCTCCATCGCCTCGGCCCCCGGTGCGGGCGTGGCCGATGACAAGGCGGTCTATACCTTCGTGCCGGAAATGATCCGCTTCTATCTGGGCGAAGAGCCGCTTTTGCAGAACGTCCAGACCTGGACGCTGTGGAAGGATGACGATTACAAATACGTCATGGACAACCTGAAGGATCTGGTGGTCAAGGAAGTGCATGGCTCGGGCGGTTACGGGATGTTGATCGGACCCAAGGCGACGCAGGCCGAAATCGACCTGTTCGCGCTGCGCATCAAGGCCAATCCCGGCAATTACATCGCCCAGCCGACGCTGGCGCTGTCGACCAGCCCGACATTCGTTGATGAGGGCGTGGCCCCGCGCCATGTCGATCTGCGGCCCTTCTGCCTGTGTGGCGACCGGGTCGAACTGGTGCAGGGCGGGCTGACCCGCGTGGCGCTGAGGGAAGGATCGCTGGTGGTGAACTCGTCGCAGGGCGGCGGGGTCAAGGACACCTGGGTTCTGTCGGAATAAGGGTCACGATATGCTAAGCCGCACTGCCTCGAACCTGTTCTGGATGGGACGTCATCTGGAACGCGCCGATACCGCCGCCCGTCTGCTGGATGTGGGCGCGCGCATCACCTTGCTGCCGAATACCGACGAAGGTTATCGCAATGAATGGGAATCGCTGCTGCGGGCGGCAGGGGCGCAGATCCCCTTTGCCGAACGCTATGGCGATCAGATCAATCAGGAAAACATCGAAAGCTGGCTGTTCTTCGACACGGGCAACCCGTCTTCGGTCGTATCCTGTTTTGAACGGGCGCGCGAAGGCGGGCGGATCGTGCGCACCGCGCTGACCAGTCAGGTCTGGGACGCGCTGAACACCGCCTATCAGGAATTGCGCCAGTTGCAGCGCCAGCCCCGCGACAAGCTGGACACGGCAATGCTGACCGATTTCACCACGCGCCACAGCTCCACGGTGCGCGGCGCGATCAATGCCACGCAGCTGCGCAATGACGGCTGGCACTTCATCAATCTGGGCTATTCGCTGGAGCGCGCCGACGCGACATCGCGGCTGCTGGACGTGAAGTATTACGTGCTGCTGCCGCGGGTGGAATTCGTCGGCTCGGGTCTGGACAATTACCAGTGGCAGGTGATCCTGCGCGCGCTGTCGGCGCATCGGTCCTTTCACTGGGCTTACGGCGGAGAGATCACGGCGGCCAAGGTCGCGGATTTCCTGATCCTGAACGGCGAAAGCCCGCGTTCGCTGCTAACCTCTCTGTATGAGGCGGTGTGGAACCTTGACGGGCTGGTGCGCCGCTATGGCGAAGACGTGCCCTCGGCTGCGTCGAAACAGGCGCGGCAGACGCTGGAATCGCTGATGGCCCGCGATATCGAGGCGATTTTCGACGAGGGCCTGCACGAATTCCTGACATGGTTCATCGGTGAGATCGGCGCCATCTCGAACGCGGTGCATGAAGACTATTTCAGCGGCCGGATGTGAGGGGAGCGCAATGAGGCTGAAGATCACCCATGAAACCGCCTATAGCTATGACACTCCGGTCGAGGCTTTGGTGCAAAGCCTGCGGCTGACGCCATCTTCGCATGAAGGGCAGCGGGTCGGCGACTGGCGCATTCTGGTCGAAGGCGGCCAGCGCGGCGCCGCCTTCCGCGACGGTGCGGGCGACTGGATCGAAGGCTGGACCGTGCGCGGCCCCATCGGCACGGTGCGGGTCAGCATCGACGGGCTGGTGGAGACCCGCGACACGGCAGGCGTCCTGCGCGGCCACCGCGAGACGGTGCATCCGCTGGTCTATCTGCGCGAAACGGTCGCGACCAAGCCGGACGAGGCGCTGACCGAACTGGCGCATTCGGTTCAGGCGCAGGACACGCTGGATCTGGCGCACCGCCTTAGTGCCGCCATCGGCGAGATGGCCGAATTCGTGCCGGGCGTGACGCAATCGCAGACCTCGGCTGCGCAGTTCATGGAACAGCGGCAGGGGGTCTGTCAGGATTATGCCCATGCGCTGATCACCTGCGCGCGGGTGCGCGGGCTGCCGTCGCGCTATGTCTCGGGCTATCTGCATTCCGATCAGGACGGCCAGCCGCATGACGCAGCCCACGCCTGGGCCGAGGTGCATGTCGGCGCGTTGGGGTGGGTCGGGTTCGACGCGGCCAATGCCTGCTGCCCGGACGAACGCTATGTGCGGCTGGGATCGGGCTATGACGCGCAGGACGCGGCCCCGGTGCGCGGCATGGCCTTCGGCACCGGCGCGGAAAGTCTGGATGTCCGCGTCCACGTCGAAGAGCAATAACCAACTTTCAGCCATATTGCGCGGCGTCGCGGCGGAATTTATGTCTCGGTCAGGATCATCTTGAAGGGCGCGCGATGACTTACTGCGTGGGCATGAAGCTGGATGCCGGGCTGGTGCTTTTGTCGGATACCCGCACCAATGCGGGGCTGGATAACATATCGACCTATCGCAAGATGTTCTTCTTCGAGGAACCGGGCGAGCGGGTAATCGCCATCATGACCGCAGGCAGCCTGTCGGTCACCCAGACCACGCTGGGCCGCCTGCGCGAGGCGATCGACGATCCCGATGCCGATGAGACCACCTCGATCATGAAGACCGGCTCGATGTTGCAGGTCGCGACCATGATCGGCGAGACGCTGAACACCACCCGCCGCGAGATCGCCGAGCAGACCCGCGAATTAAGCCAGCAGGCCAGCGCCAGCATGATCGTCGCAGGCCAGCGCCGGGGCGGCGACATGCGGCTGTTCCTGATCTATCCGCAGGGCAACTTCATCGAGGCAACCGAGGACACGCCCTTTCTGCAGATCGGCGAACACAAATACGGCAAGCCGATCCTTGACCGCGTGGTGCGCCCCGATACCAGTCTGGCGGATGCGCAAAAGGCGGTGCTTCTGTCGATGGATTCGACCTTGCGATCCAATCTGTCGGTGGGGATGCCGCTGGATCTTGCCGTCATCGAAAAAGACAGCCTGCGCATTGGCTTGCGTCGCCGCATACTGGACGGAGACCCCGCCTTCATGGCAATGTCGGCGGCATGGTCTGCGGCTCTTCGGGACAGTTTCGGGAAGGTGACGATCTGACAACTCGACCTGTCCTGCCGGTTGCCTGACCTGTTTTTGTTCACGAGGAGAGTTGTTTGAATGGGCCTGGACTTCACCCGTCCGTCGACGGAGGTGTTCCACCTTCCGTCTGTGCACCCCGGAATGCACTATATCCAATCGCAGCCGGATCCGCTGCTGCGCAAGGTTCCCGCCGCTGATCTGCGGATCTTCGCGGCCAGCGACCATGATCCCATCCTTGAGATGCAGCAATCTGCCATCGACCGGCAGGAACAGCGCCTGCCGCGCGCCGCGATGGAAATCGCCTCGGCCCCAGTGGTGCTGCAGCGGGCGCAGTTTCGCCCCTATTTCACCACCATCGCCGGGCGGGCATGGCTGAACGGCGCCTCGGGCGACCGGCTGTGGCATCAGCTTGACAGCCATCTGCGCGACGACGCCGCGCGCGAGGCGCTGCATGACAGCTTTCGCCACGCCCGCGCGGCGGATCGTGCCCCTGCGCCGGTCTGGCCCGACGATGCGGGCGATCTGGAAATCGCGCTGGGTCTGATGCATGGCGTTGGCCATGAGCGGGCCTTGTCGGGCATGTTGTCGGGGCTTGCGCATTTCGCGCAGGACGGCTCGGACCAGATCATCAACCTGCATGTGCCCAGCGGCGGTTTTGCCGATGAGCTTGCGCTGTTCGTCGAGGCGCTGTTTCCCCAGCTTGCGCCCCGGCTGCGCTTTCGCAGCGCGCCCCGGCGCTATGAGGCGGTGCGCAGCGTCTTCAGCCATCGTCATTATCTGTATCAGGCGCAGGATGACGGCGTGGATGACAGCTTGCAGCAGGCGGGTTGGCCCATGCCCGGATCGGCCCCGCAAAGCCGTCGGCAGGTCGCCGTGGCGTCCTATGACAGCGGCATGCGGCTGGCGCGGCAGGCCGGGTTGGCGCAGGTGTCGCCGGAATTGCGTGCCTCGATGCCGTCGCTGGTCTGGATCGCGCCGCGCGGCGGCGACGGGGCGCTGACCGGGCAGGCGGCCTTGCTTGAGGATCTGCGCCAGCGCGGCTTTGCCCAGCTTCGCCCGGAACGCCTGACCCCGCTGCAGCGGATTGCGGCCATGCAGACCGCCGATATCGTGGTCATCCCGCAAGGGGCTGCGGTGTCCGAGACGTTCTGGCTGCGCCCGGATGCCTTGGTGATCCATCTGATGGCGTGCCAGAACCTGATCCAGAGCGCGGGCGATCTGTTGCCATTGGCCCATGTCGCGGGCTGCCGGTTCCATGTCGTCTTCGTGGATATTGCGGATGTCACCACGCCCGACGATATGCCGCGCCGCGCGGCTCAGCAGCACAGCCTGCAGATCGGCCGCCGCGCCACCGCCCGCGTCACCCAGATGATCGACGCCGAGTTGCAGGGCCGTCAGCGCAATACGCTTTACGCCTGAGACCCCAGCAGCCCACGCAGTTCATAGACCAGATCCAGCGCCTCGCGGGCGCTGATCGTGTCGGGATTGACCCCCAGCAGCCGGTCCTCGACCGCCGAGCCCTTGGGTTGGGCGGCGACCGGCGGCGGGGCTGCGCGAAACAGCGGCAGATCGTCCAGCAGCGCCGCCTGTTTGCCGCCGCCCTCGCCGTTTTCCAGCTGGTGCAGGATTTCCTTGGCGCGCTCGACGACCGAGCCGGGAAGCCCGGCCAGCCGCGCCACCTGCACGCCATAGCTGCGATCCGCCGCGCCCTTGCGGACCTCGTGCAGAAAGATCACCTCGCCTTCCCATTCGCGCACGCTGACGGTGGCGTTTTCGACGCCGGGCAGCCGGGCCGACAGGCTGGTCATTTCATGATAATGCGTGGCGAACAGCGCGCGGCAGCGGTTCTTGGCGTGCAGATGTTCCATCACCGCCCAGGCGATGGACAGCCCGTCCCAGGTCGCCGTGCCGCGCCCGATTTCGTCAAGGATCACCAGCGCGTGGTCATCGGCCTGGTTCAGGATGGCGGCGGTTTCCACCATCTCGACCATGAAGGTGGACCGTCCCCGCGCCAGATCATCCGCCGCGCCCACGCGGCTGAACAGCTGGCTGACAAGGCCGATATGGGCGCGGGTTGCCGGCACAAAGCCGCCAGCCTGCGCCAGAATGGCGATCAGCGCGTTCTGGCGCAGAAAGGTCGATTTGCCCGCCATGTTCGGGCCGGTCAGCAGCCAGATCGCCGGTGTCGCGGCTTCGGTCAGGGCGCAGTCATTGGCGACGAACGCCTCGCCCTTGCGGCGCAGGGCGCGTTCGACGACGGGATGGCGTCCGCCCTCGATCACGAAGGCGCGGCTGTCATCGACGGTGGGGCGCACCCAGCCTGCGCCGGTGGCCAGATCGGCAAAGGCGGCGGTCAGGTCGATTTCCGCCAGCGCCCGCGCCGCCTGACCGATCTGGGCCGCGCGGTCCAGCACGGCGCGGCACAGGCGGGCAAAGATCTCGCGCTCGATCTCAAGCGCGCGGTCGCGGGCGTTCAGGATACGGGTCTCCAGCTCGGACAGCTCGACCGTGGTGAAGCGGATCTGGTTCGCGGTGGTCTGGCGGTGGATGAAACGCTCGGGCATGGCCAGCATCCGCTCGGCATGGGTCGAGGTCGTTTCGATGAAATAGCCCAATACGTTGTTATGCTTGATTTTCAGGCTGATGACGCCGGTTTCGGCGATGTAATCGGCCTGCATCCCTGCAATCACGCCCCGGCCTTCGTCGCGCAGCCTGCGGGTTTCGTCCAGATCGTCGTCATAGCCGGGCGCGGTAAAGCCACCGTCGCGGGTCAAGAGCGGCGGCTCGGCCACCAGCGCGTCGTCCAGCAGGTCGATCAGCGCGTCATGGCCGGTCAGGTCGCGGGCGGCATCGGCCAGCACCTGTGCGCTGTCATCGCCCAACCGCGCGGCAATCGCCGCGCCCTGCGTCAGCCCGGCCCGGATCGCGGCCAGATCGCGCGGCCCGCCACGTTCCAGCGCCAGCCGCGACAGCGCGCGGTCCATGTCTGGCGCGCGCGACAGCGCCTCGCGCAGATCCGAGGTCAGGCGCGGATCATCCGTCAGATCCGCCACCGCCGCCTGCCGCGCATGGATGACCCCCAGATCGCGCGAGGGCGCGCTGATGCGCCGTTCCAAAAGCCGCGCCCCCGCGGCGGTCACGCTGCGGTCGATGGCGGCCAGAAGGCTGCCCTCGCGCCCGCCCGACAGGGCCTGCGTCAGTTCAAGGTTGCGCCGGGTCGCGGCGTCGATCTGCATGGCGCCGCCCGCCGCCTCGCGCACCGGCGCGCGCAGAAGCGGCATTCGGCCTTTCTGCGTCAGGTCCAGATAATCGGCGATGGCGCCCATCGCGGCCAGTTCCGGGCGGCTGAAACTGCCGAAACCCTCCAGCGTTTCGACCTGAAACAGCGCCGACAACCTGCGCGAGGCCGCGGCGCTGTCAAAGCTGCCGGGGGGCAGTTCGGTCAGCGCCACCCCGGCCTCGGCGGCGATATCGTCAAGCCGCGCGCCTTCGACCGCCAGCAATTCGCGCGGTGCGTGGCGCGCCAGTTCCGGGGCTAGCCGCGCCAGCGGGCAGGGCATGACGCGGAATTCCCCGGTCGAGATATCGACCCAAGCCAGCGCGCCATCGTCGCGCACGCTGGCAAAGGCCGCCAGAAAATTGTGCCGCCGCGCCTCCAGCAGCGATTCTTCGGTCAGGGTGCCGGGGGTGACAAGGCGCACCACATCGCGGGCGACGACGGATTTGCTGCCGCGCTTCTTGGCCTCGGCGGGGTCCTCCATCTGTTCGGCGATGGCCACGCGAAAGCCCTTGCGGATCAGCGTCAGCAGATAGCTTTCGGCGGCATGGACCGGCACGCCGCACATCGGGATCGGCTCGCCCAGATGCGTGCCGCGCTTGGTCAGTGCGATGTCCAGCGCGGCGGATGCGGCCAGCGCGTCCTCGAAGAACATCTCGTAGAAATCGCCCATGCGATAGAACAGCAGCGCGCCGGGATTGGCCGCGCGGATCGCAAGGAACTGCGCCATCATCGGGGTCGGTTGATCGCTCATCTTCTGGCCTGCCGCTGTCCGGGTAAGCCCTTCTAGGGGATGGGCGCGGCGATGCAAACCGTCCCGCACAAGAATAGCGGTGACAACGCCCCCGCCATGCGGCATCGTCTTGAAAAATGGAACGAAAACGAGGGCGGGATGAAAGCGTTGATTCTGTGCGCAGCCTTGGTTTGTCTGGCAGCCGCCGCGGATGCCGCATGTCCCGACACCTCTTTGATGCACAATGCCGCGCGCGGCTGGATCGCCGGACAGCGCGTGCCCGATCCGCTGGTGCGCAACATGGAGGATGCGAACTGCGCCTATGCCAGTTTCCGCGCCATCCTCGAGGCTGAACTGGGCCCGCCGGTCGGCGTCAAGGTCGCCTTCACCTCGGCCGGGGTGCAGCAGGCCTATGGCATATCCGAGCCGATGGCGGGCGCGCTGTTTGCCCCGATGCTGGTCGGCGACGGCAGCAGGATCAGCCTGAAGGGCAGTCGCAATCCGCTGTATGAGGCCGACCTGGTGGTGACGGTCGGCAATCCCGCGATCATGCGCGCCCGCACGCGCGAGGACGTGGCGGCGAACCTGCGCGACGTGCGTCCCTTCATCGAACTGCCCGACATCGCCCTGCCGCGCGGCGTGCAGCCGACCGGACCGCTGTTGGCCAGCTATGGTGCGATGCCGTGGCGCGGCGTGCTGGGGCAGGGCATCGCCATATCCGAGCTTGCCGATCCCGTCGCGGATCTGGCCGGGCTGACCTCGGTGCTGCGGGTCGATGGGCAGGTCGTCCACACCGCGCGCGGCGACAGCCTGCTGGATCATCCGCTGGATGTGGTGCTGTGGCTGGTGACGCGCGGCAATTATGACCTGAAAGCCGGGTCGATCATCTCGCTGGGGTCGCTGGGCACCTTTGGACCCGCGCAGCCCGGACGGCGGATCGAGGCGGAATACACCGTCGGCGGGCGGGTGATGAAAGTCGGCGCCACGCTGGTCCCGTAAGACTGTCACATATCTAAAAGTGCATGGTTTTACGAAAGTCTTTGCGGTCGGGCGTGCCTGTCGTAACACTGTCATCGGGCACGACTAGGTGGCAGCACATGCCGCCAAGGCGGCACCCGGATGCAACGGAGTTTGCCACATGACCATTCAATCGAAAGCGGCAAGCCTTGCCGCGCTGTTCGCGCTGACCGCCTCGGGTGCGGCTTCGGCACAGGATATGGCCGCGCTGGAAGCAGCCGCCAAGGCCGAAGGGATGCTGACCACCATCGCGCTGCCGCATGACTGGTGCGGCTATGGCGAGGTGATCGCCGGCTTCAAGGCGAAATACCCCGAAATCACCGTCAACGAGCTGAACCCCGACGCGGGCTCGGCCGATGAGCTTGAGGCGATCCGCGCCAACAAGGACAACAAGGGCCCGCAGGCGCCCGACGTGATCGACGTGGGCCTGTCCTTTGGCCCGCAGGCCAAGGCCGAGGGGCTGATCCAGCCCTATAAGGTCGCCACCTGGGACACCATCCCGGAAGATGCCAAGGATGCCGAGGGCTTCTGGTATGGCGATTATTACGGCGTCATGGCGTTCGGCGTGAACACCGACCTGATCGACGAAGCGCCGAAGTCGTGGAAAGATCTCAGCAAGCCGGAATATGCCAACGCCTTCGCGCTGGCGGGCGATCCGCGCGCTTCGGCGCAGGCCATCATCTCTGTCATGGCGGCGGGTCTGGCCAATGGCGGCGAGGCGGGTGAGGCATCGGGCCAGAAGGGCATGGAGCTGCTGGCCGAGGTCAACAAGGCAGGCAACTTCGTTCCGGTCATCGGCAAGTCGGCGACCATCGCGCAGGGTGCGACGCCCATCGTCACCGCATGGGATTACAACCTGCTGTCCTGGCGCGACGGTCTGAACGGCAACCCGCCGATCGAGGTCATCATCCCCGAGGACGGCGTCGTCGCGGGCGTCTATGTGCAGGCGATCTCGGCCTATGCGCCGCATCCGAACGCGGCAAAACTGTGGATGGAATACCTGTATTCGGACGAAGGTCAGCTTGGCTGGCTGAAGGGCTATTGCCACCCGATCCGCTTCAACGATCTGGTCGCCAATGGCAAGGTTCCGCAAGAGATGCTGGACGCGCTGCCCCCGGCTGCCGCCTATGAAAAGGCGATCTTCCCGACGCTGGAACAGCAAGAGGCCAACCGCAAGGTCGTGACCGAAGGCTGGGACAACGTGGTCGGCGCTGCCGTCAAGGAATAAGACCGGACGGCCCCGCCCATCGCGGCGGGGCCTTCCCAACACAGATGTCCAAACACGGACGTTGGAATACGGGGGACAGCGATGAAAGCAGGCTGGAACTGGCTGGGCGTGGTGCCCTTTTTCGCCTTTGCGGCGCTGTTTCTGCTCTTGCCGACGATGAACATCGTCATCGGCGCATTCCAGAACCCCGAGGGCGGCTTCACGCTGTCGAACCTTGCCGGTCTGACCGCACCGCGGATCATGGACAGCTTCAGGATCTCGATCCAGATTTCGCTGGCCAGCGCCATCCTTGGCTGCCTGATCGGCTTTGCCATGGCGGCGGCGGTGGTCTTTGGCGGGCTGCCGGGCTGGATCAAGGGGCCGTTGCTGACCTTTTCCGGCGTCGCCTCGAACTTCGCGGGCGTGCCGCTGGCCTTTGCGTTCATCTCGACGCTGGGCCGCGTGGGGCTGGTCACGATGCTGCTGCGCGAGTGGTTCGGCATCAACATCTATTCCTATGGCTTCAACCTGCTGTCGTTCTGGGGCCTGACGCTGACCTATCTGTTCTTCCAGATCCCGCTGATGATCCTGATCATCACCCCGGCGCTGGAGGGGCTGAAGCGTGAATGGCGCGAGGCGGCCGAGGTGCTGGGCGCCAGCACCGGGCAATATTGGCGCATGGTGGCGCTGCCGATCCTGTTTCCGTCGCTGCTGGGCACATTCGCGCTGCTGTTTGCCAACAGCTTCGGCGCGGTGGCCACGGCCTATGCGCTGACCGGATCGTCGCTGTCCATTGCGCCGATCATGCTGTTTGCGCAGATCCGCGGTGACGTGCTGCAGGATCCGCATCTGGGCTATGCCATGGCCTTTGGCATGATCGTCATCACCGGCATCGCCAATCTGGCCTATGTCATCATGCGGTCCCGCGCCGAAAGGTGGATGCGATGAGAAAGTTCTGGTCATGGGCCGCCATCGTCGTGGGCGGCCTGTATTTCCTGCTGCCGCTGATCGGCACGGTCGAGTTTTCGCTGCGGATGCGGCGCGGGGAATATTCGCTGGACGCCTATGCCTCGGTGCTGTCGGATCCGGCCTTCCGCGCCACCTTCGGCTATTCGGTGGTCATGGCGCTGCTGACCATCCTGCTGGGCATTCTGGTGGTGGTCCCCACCGCCTATTGGGTGCGGCTGCGCCTGCCGCGCCTGCGCCCGGTGATCGAGTTCGTCACCCTTCTGCCGCTGGTCATTCCGGCCATCGTGGTCGTTTTCGGCTATATCCGGCTGTATAACACCAGTTCATGGTTGCCGCTGACCGGATCGGGCGGGACGACCAACCTGTTGCTGCTGTGCGGCTATGCCACGCTGGCGCTGCCCTATATGTACCGCGCCATCGACACCGGCCTGTCGACCATGGACGTGCGTTCGCTAACCGAGGCTGCGCAATCGCTGGGCGCGGGCTGGACGCGGATCATCGTCACGCTGATCCTGCCCAATGTGCTGGCGGCGGTGATGTCGGGGGCGTTTCTGACCTTCGCCATCGTCATCGGCGAATTCACCATGGCGGCGCTGCTGAACCGCCCGGCCTTCGGGCCCTATATGCAATTGCTGGGTGCGAACCGCGCCTATGAGCCGGCGGCCCTGGCCGTCATCGCCTTTGCCGTCACCTGGGGCTGCATGGGCCTGATGCAACTGATTTCCCGCCTTGCGGGTGTGCGAAAGACCGCGAAATGAGCTTCCTCGTTCTGGATCATCTGCAAAAATCCTATGGCACCAACAAGGTCGTGCATGATTTCAGCATGACGGTGGACAAGGGCGAGTTCATCTCGTTTCTGGGGCCATCGGGCTGCGGCAAGACCACGGTGCTGCGCATGGTGGCGGGGTTTGAGACCCCCAGCGCGGGCCGGGTGCTGATCGGCGGGCAGGACGTGACGCGGCTGCGCCCCAACCAGCGCCAGATCGGCATGGTGTTTCAGGCCTATGCGCTGTTTCCCAACCTGACCGTCGCCGACAATGTGGGCTTCGGCCTGAAGGTCGCGGGGGTCGCCAAATCCGAACGCGCCGGACGGGTGGCCGAGATGCTGGAGCTGATCGGCCTGCCGCAGATGGGCGAGCGTTATCCCTATCAGCTGTCGGGCGGCCAGCAGCAGCGCGTGGCCCTGGCCCGCGCGCTGGCGCCGCGCCCGCGCGTCCTGTTGCTGGATGAGCCGCTTTCGGCGCTGGACGCCAAGATCCGCGTCAGTCTGCGCAACCAGATCCGCGAGATCCAGCATCAGCTTGGCATCACCACGATCTTCGTGACCCACGATCAGGAAGAGGCGCTGTCGATCTCGGACCGGGTGGTGGTGATGCATCAGGGCGTGGCCGACCAGACCGGCGCCCCGCGCGAGATCTATAACAACCCCGCCACCGATTTCGTCGCGGGATTCGTCGGCACGCTGAACCGCTTTGACGCCGATGTGGTGGACGCCGCGACCGGCCATGTGCGTCTGGGCCATACCGATGTGCTGCTGAACCGCCCGGTGAAACCCGGCCGCATCACGCTGGCCGCCCGCCCCGAAGGGCTGGTCGAAGGGCCGCACGGCATCGCGGGCGAGGTGATGGGGGTCGAGTTTCTGGGCTCGGTCCAGCGTCTGCGCGTCCGGGTCGGCGAACAGGAGGTGGTGATGGACCGCTTCAACGCCCCGGCGGTCGCTTTGCCCGAACCCGGCGCGCGGCTTTACATCTCGGCCTCTGACAGCAATTGGCTGGTTCTTGACGCGAAGGCCTGACCAAGGTCACTATCCAAAAGGATAACTCTCGGCGCGTCAGCATTTTGGGTTAAATCAACTGCGACAAGCCGACCGGAATCGCCGTCATATTCTCGGGTTCTCGCCTGGCAAGTTTATCAAGTATCACTTTTCAGAGGTTTACGATGGCCGAGATCAACGGAAGCGAAGGGCCTGATTCCCTTCTGGGCACCGGAGAGGCTGAAAGCATCAATGGCGGTGCGGGCAACGACACCATCAATGGTGGCGGCGGCAACGATACCGTCAACGGCGGCGAAGGCGCCGACCGGCTGTTCTGGAACGGCGCGGCCGGGGGCGGCGACAATGCTGTCTATCATGGCGGCGAGGGCCATGTGCCGGTCTTTGACGGCAACGGATATGTCACGCATCTGACCGGATCCGAGAACTATACCTTCGACCCCTATAACCATAATGGCGGCGATACGCTGTCGCTGAACCAGGCGTCCAATGTGGGCCTGAACCTGACCTACAGCTCGACCGAGGCCGGGACGGCGGTGGATGCCAATGGCAACCAGATCACCTTTGACGGCATCGAGCGGGTGTTTCTGGGCAATGGCGACAATTTCGTCGATGCCCGCGATGCCCAGATCCTGCATCAGGACGGCCCGCATCACTTCGTCGGGATGCGGCTGTATTCCGGCGCGGGCGATGACACGATCTATGGCAGCGCCGGCACCGACTATATCCAAAGCGGCGACGGCAATGACACGGTCTATGGCGGTGACGGCAATGACGTGATCGAAACCGGCGGCGGCGATGACATCGCCTATGGCGGCGACGGCGATGACGGCTATCGCTGGGGCAATGGCGGCAGCGCGGCCCAGATCGGCAACGATCTTTACGACGGTCAGGCCGGTTTCAACACGCTGAACGCATGGCAATCGGCCCCGGCCGAGCCGGGCCAAAGCAACGAAGGCATCAGCGTTTCGCTGGACAGTTCGTGGTCGGGCAATATCGTCGCCGGGGACGGTCAGGGCAACGAAATCGGCACGCTGCGCTTTCTGAACATGCAGAACCTGCGCACGGGCGGCGGGCATGATACCATCGACGGCTCTGATCCGAACGTGAACGGCTATCGCGTCTTTGCCGACTGGGGCAATGACTCGATCATCGGCTCGCGCGGGAATGACACGCTGGAAGGCGGCTGGGGCGCGGATACGATCATCGGCGGCAAGGGTAACGACTTCATCTCGATGAACGGCGACATCTTCGCCGGGACAAGCCGTCCCGATGCGCAGGTCGACACGCTGGTTCTGACCGATGACTTTGGCCATGACACCATCCGCGGCTTTGCCTTCGGCGGCGAGGCTGACAGCGATGGCAACCCGGCCCCGGCCGATGTGCTGGATGTCAGCGCCCTGCACGGCGAAGACGGCAACCCGATCCACGTCCGCGATCTGGCGATCCGGGGCGATGTGGATCAATACAACAACCAGTATGCCGTGATCCGTTTCCCCAATGGCGAAGAGCTTTGGTTCCAGGGCGTCGACCCCGAGACCCTGACGCGCGAGCGTCTGCTGGCCATGGGCATCCCCTGCTTTGCGCAGGGCACCATGATCCGCACCGACCGCGGCGAGGTCGCCGTCGAAGATCTGCGCGTCGGCGATCTGGTCATGACCCGCGACAACGGGTTGCAGCCGATCCGCTGGCTGGGCAATCGCAAGCTGGACCGCGTGGATCTGGCGCTGGCGCCGCGTCTGCAACCCATCCGCATCCGTGCCGGTGCGCTGGGGGACGGGCTGCCCGTCGCGGATCTGCTGGTCTCGCCGCAGCACCGCATCCTTGTGCGTTCGGCCATCGCGCAGCGCATGTTCGGTGCGCCCGAGGTGCTGGTCGCCGCCAAGCAGCTGGTCGCCATCGACGGCATCGATCAGGTGCAGCTTGAGGAGGTCAGCTATTTCCACCTGCTGTTCGCACGTCATGAACTGGTGCTGTCGAACGGGGCGGAAACGGAATCGCTGTATACCGGCGCACAGGCGTTGAAATCGCTGGGGCAGGCGGCCTGCGACGAAATCTTCACCCTGTTCCCCGAATTGCGCGACGCGCCCGCCGAAGCGGCGCGGCCCATCGTGCAGGGCAGCAAGGCCCGACAGATGGCCGAGCGGCACAGCCGCAATGGCAAGGCTCTGACGAGCTGCTGAAACACCGGGGCGGGGCGCTGCAAGGCGTCCCGCCCTTTGCTTTTCGTCCCTTCAGGGCGATTTCCTGCCGACCTGACCGCGTGGCCCGATCGAGCGAAAATCGTTCAAATGATCTTCTCCGCGCGTTTTGAAAACGTGAAGTGGCGGTAGGGTCGGCATTGCCCGGCCCTGCCTGTGTTAACGATGCGGAGATGTCAAATGCCGGTAATCAACGGAAGTTCGGGACGTGATACGCTGCGGGGCACGCCGGGGCGCGATACCATTCATGCAGGCGCGGGCGATGATGTCATCTCGCCCGGACGCGGGGACGATCTGGTCTTTGGCGGTCCCGGCGCGGATACGATGTATTGGGACCGCAACCCGGCGACGACGGGCGCTGTGGACGTTTACTATGGCGGTTTTGTCGGTGAGCGGTATGACCCCAACCCCTATTTCGACCGCACGGGCGGCGACCGGCTGATCATTGGCCAGCCAGACGCCTTTCAGGGCTATCGCGTGATCTATTCCTCGTCCGAGGATGGGTATGCGCTGGATGTGCATGGCAACCGCCTGAATTTCGAGCAGTTCGAGCGGGTGACGACCGGGGCGGGCAATGACAGGATCGACGCCTCGGGCGCGGTGATCGAACCGGCGCGGGGCACGCCGGGCGATCCGCTGCATTACGTCCCCGAACACGGCATCGACATCACCGCAGGCGCGGGCAACGATCTGATCATCGGGTCGTCAGGCGCGGATTACATCGACGGCGGTCCCGGCAATGACACGATCCACGGCGGCGACGGCTGGGATTTCATCCAAAGCTCGACCGGCAATGACCTGATCTATGGCGGCGGCGGCAATGACAATATCCGCTGGGGGCGCGGCAACCCGGATGAGCGGATCGGCAATGACACGATCTATGGCGGCGAGTCCAACGAACAGGGCGGCGATCTGCTGAACCTGTGGGCGCGCGACTGGGATGGCAACGGCGTCTCGGTGCAGTTCAACACGGTCGAAAGCGGCTGGGCCATCACCGATGTCGGCGGCCGCAGCACCGTCCGTTTTCATGAGTTCGAGAATTTCTTTACCCATGACGGGCGCGATACGGTCAGCGCCGCGCAGGCCACCCCCGGCGAGGATAATCGCGGCATCCAGTTCAACACGCGCTGGGGCAATGACATGCTGGTTGGTTCGCGCGGGAATGACACGCTGGAGGCGGGCGACGGGGCCGATACGGTCGATGGCGGGCGCGGCGATGATTTCATCTCGCTGGTGCAGGACTTCTCGTTGCCGCTGGGCAGCTATGTTCAGCCGGATGCACAGCGCGATGTGCTGGTGGTCCGCGACGGCGCGGGCTTCGATACCATCCGCGCCTTTCAGCTTGGCGATCTGCGCAATGGCGCGGGCCAGATCGTCCGGCATGGCGATGTGCTGAACCTGCAGGGGCTGCACAATGCGCGGGGCGATCTGGTCGGGATCAATGATGTGCGCATCTCGGAATCCAATGGCCATGCCGTGCTGAGCTTTCCGAATGGCGAGCGGCTGCTTCTGGAAAACATCCGCGCCGGGGCGCTGACCCGGCAGGCGCTTCTGGGCATGGGGTTCGAGGTCAATCCCGGCGCCGCGCTGGCCGCTCTGCAGCAGCGGATGCAGCCGGAACAGGTCGCCATGCAGGCGCGCAGCATTCCGCCCGAAGGTCAGGGCGGGTCCGGACTGCCCTGCAAGCCGGGCGCGCCCTGTTTCACCGCAGGCACGCTGATCGACACCCCCGACGGCCCCGTCGCGGTCGAGACGCTGCAACCCGGCGCGCGGGTGCTGACCCGCGACAACGGCGCGCAGCCGCTGCGCTGGGTCGGGCAACGCCGGCTTGAGGCCGGGGATCTGGCGCAGAACCCCAAGCTGCACCCTATCCGCATCGGCGCGGATGCCTTGGGGCCGGGACTGCCCAGCCGCGATCTGATCGTGTCGCCGCAGCATCGCGTGCTGGTCCGCTCGGCCATTGCGCAGCGCATGTTCGGCGCGTCCGAGGTGCTGGTCGCCGCCCGTCAGCTTCTGGCGCTGGACGGCATCACGCAGATGCAAGTGGCGCGCGTGACCTATGTGCATCTGCTGTTCGACGGGCATCAGATCGTCATCTCGAACGGCACCCCGACCGAGTCGCTGTATACCGGCCCCGAGGCGATGAGATCGCTGGGCAAGGCCGCGCGGGACGAAATCTTTGCGATCTTCCCTGAATTGCGGCAGCGGCCCGCGGTCGCGGCGCGGACCTTGGCCGAAGGCAGCAAGGCGCGGCAGATGGTGGCGCGGCATCAGCGCCATGGCCGGGCGCTGATCCTGTCCTAGGCGGCGGGGCAGATCGCCCTATTGGCGAAAATGGCAGGTGTGCGTCGCATGTTTCGCGTTGTCGCGCGGCTGCCTTTGCGCGCATGGTAGCGGCGGTTTCAGCAGGCAGCCGGCCGATCGAAAGGCCAGCCGATCGAAAGGAATGACGCATGTCGTCGCAAAATCCCGAACTGACGCTGTTCGCGGCTGTCCCTGCGGCGCGGGCGCAGGATGGACGGCTGCTGCTGGATGACAAGTTTGCCTCGGGAATGGCGCTGCACGCCCGGCAATGGCCCGGCCCGGTGCGGGCGGTGATGCGGGATATGGGGGCAGAGGCCTTGCCCTTTGCCTCGGCCATCGACCCGGCCACGCTGAACTTTCAGGTGACGCTTCTGCCGCCCGATGCGCCGTTGGAAACGGCGCTGGGGCAGGCGCCGGGGGTGATCCTGGCCTCGGCCGATATGACCGAGCAACTGGGTCTGGGCGATGCGGCGCGGGCGCGCGGGCTGTCGGTGGTCTATGGCATCGAATACACGCTGGACACGCGCCTGCAGATCGCCCGCATCGAACGCGGCCGCAGCTTGCCCAAAAAGCTGTGGTCGATGCTGTGGAACCTGCGGCAGGAACGCGGCCGCCGCGCCGCGCTGCGCGCCGCCGATGGCATCCAGATGAACGGCTTTCCCGCCGAACAGGATTACGCCGCGATGAATGCCCTGCCGCTGCGCTATCTGGACAACCGCATGTCCGCCCAGATCATGGCGACCGAGGCCGAGGTCGATGCCCGCCGCCAGCGCCACGGCGAACGCCGCCCGCTGCGCCTGATCCATTCCGGCAGGCTTGAGCCGATGAAGGGCGGGCATCTGCTGGTGCCGCTGGCACAGGCGCTGTGCGATGCGCGCGTGCCCTTTACGCTGGACATCTATGGTGCGGGCAGCCTTGAGGCGGACATCCGGACCGGCATCGCCGCCGCCCCGCAATTGCGCGAACGTGTGCAGTTGCACGCCCCCGTGCCGTTTGAAAGCGAGCTGGTCCCCATCTCACGCCAGCAGGCGGATGTCTTTGTCAGCTGCCATGTGCAGTCGGATCCGTCCTGCACCTATCTTGAGGCGATGGGCTGCGGCCTGCCGGTCGTGGGCTTTGCCAACCGGATGCTGGCGGCGCTGGTGCGCGACAGTCAGGGCGGCTGGTGCCTGCCGATGGGCGATGTGGCGCAGATGGCGGCGCTGATCGGCACGCTGGACCGCGACCGCGCCAGCGTCATGACCCATGCCGATGCCGCGCTGCGCTATGCCCGACAGCATGATTTTCAGGCCGAGTTCGACGCCCGGATGCGGCATCTGGCGCAGGTGGTCAGCCGCGTTTCGGTTCCTGCCGCTGACGCCACGCTGCCGCAGCATGGGCTGGCAGGATCGTGAAGCCCTTGGCATAGCGCGCGGCCAGCCGTTTCGGGTTCGACAGCATCCGCCACATCCATTCCATCTTGATCTGCCGCGCCCACTTCGGCGCGCGCTTCTGATGCCCGGACAGAAAGTCCAGCCCCGCCCCGATCGAGGCAAAGCCGACATTGCCCAATGCATCGCGGGCGCGGATGGCAAAGATTTCCTGCTTGGGCGCACCCAGCGCCAGAAAGCACAGACGCGCCCCCGAGGCGCGGATCTTGTCGATGATCTGCGCGCCTTCGGGGCCGGTCGGATCGAAGGGAAAGCCCGGCGCATGGGTCATGGCCACCTGCAATCCCGGCACGCGCGCCTGCATCGCCTTGGCGGCCAGCGCCAGTGAGGCGTCGTTGCTGCCGATCAGCCCGATGGGCAGGCCCTGCGCCGCGGCCTCTTGCGCCAGAGGCAGCACCAGATCGGACCCCGGTGCCAGACTGACGGGCTTGCCCGCGATTCGCGACAGCCAGACGATGGGGTTGCCATCGGCGCAGACCAGATCCTGCGCGGCATAGGCTTTGCGGAACGGCGCCTCTTCGCCCAGACGTTGCAGATGGTCCACGTTGATCGTCGCCAGCGCGAAGCCTTGCCCCACGCTCAAATTGTCGCGAACCTGCCGCAGCAGGGATGCTGAATCTGGACAATTGATCCGAACGGCATTGCCGTCGGGAAAGCTGAATTGCATGATGTAAATCTATCCGGCCCCGGTTGCGGGCAGGATGGGTCGGGTGTGCGGGGAAAGCAATGGCTTTCCGTTCGGCCCTGTCCAAACAGGATCGGCCAGGGAGTATCTGCCGTTGCCCGCATTTGCGCTGTTGATGCTGCTGATCTGGCCCATCGTGACTTCGGTCTATTTCTCGCGCATGGACAAGCAGAAGGCGTTGGTGTTCACCATCATCTCGGGCTACCTGATCCTGCCCCCGCTGATCGAGATCGACCTGCCGCTGGTGCCCGGCATCAACAAGGCGATGATCCCGGCACTGTGCGCGGCGCTGATGCTGTTTTTGCGCCGCGATCCGCATGACAAAGGCCCGACCGCGCCCGAAATGGGGGTGGTGGTGACGATCCTGCTGGCGATGAATTTCACCGCGCCCATGCTGACGACCTTCACCAATCCCGACACGCTGTTTGACGGCATCAACGTGCGGCCCGGCATGTCGATCACGCAGGGCATGGCCGATACGCTGCTGGTCTGGATGCAGTTGCTGCCGTTCCTGCTGGGCTACCGGCTGCTTTACGATGTGCGCGGGGCCGAGCTTTTGCTGCGCACGCTGGTGCTGGGCATCCTGTGCTATACCCTGCCGATGCTGTTCGAGCTGCGCTTCAGCCCGCAGACCAACATTCTGGTCTATGGCTATTTCCAGCATGATTTCGTGCAGACCATCCGCTATGGCGGCTATCGCCCCATCGTGTTTCTTGAGCATCCGCTGTGGGTGGCCTTGATCACCATGTGGGCCGGTCTGGCGGCCATCGTGATGGCGCGCCACAACAAGACCCGCCGCAATGTGCTGATCGCGCTGTATCTGTGCTGCATGATCGTGCTGTGCAAATCGGCGGGTGCGCTGATTCAGGCGCTGATTGCCGCGCCTCTGGTGGCGCTGGCGCGTCCGCGCCTGATGGTGCTGGTGGCGGCGGTGGTCGCCTCGATCGCCTTTGCCTATCCGACGCTGCGCACCACGCCGCTTCTGCCAGTCAATGACATCGTGAACGTCGCCATGTCCATCTCGCCCGAGCGGGGGCGGTCGCTGGAGTTCCGGCTGATGAATGAGGAGCAGCTTGTCGAGCGCGCGCTGGAACGGCCGCTGTTCGGCTGGGGCGGCTGGGGGCGTCCGCTGTTCTATGACCCCTATGACGGGCGGCTGAGCTCGGTGCCGGATGGCCAGTGGATCGTGTGGCTGGGGGCGCGGGGCGTCTATGGCTATCTGGCGCAGTTCCTGCTGTTGCTGGTGCCGATCTTTACCATGATGCGGGCGCTGATGGCGGTGCGCGGCACGACGAACAGGCCGGAATTCCTGACGCTGGGCTGTCTGTCGCTGATGCTGGCGATGAATTGCGTGGACCTGATACCCAATGCCACGCTGACCCCGGTGACATGGATTGCCGCGGGGGCGTTGCTGGGCAATGCAAGGCGGCTGCTGAGCCGCGCCGAACAGCCCGACACTCAGCCGTTGCCGGATGGGATCATGCCGAAAAAGGCAGGCCTTCAAACGGTTTTATAGGTTGGTGGGCGGCGCAGGATTCGCTATTTCGAATACGCGCAGCAGTTGTTTAAGTGTTTTCGCCTATTACGGCGTTTGTGAGTCTTCAGAAGGGGTTGCCCATGGCCTTCGATCAGGATCTGGTTTCGGACAGTGACATTGCGATCGTGGGGATGGCGGCGCAATTGCCGGGTGCCGCGACTGTCGCGCAATACTGGGACAATCTGTGCCGTGGGGTCGAATCGATCCAGCGCGTTCCGCAGGCCGATCTGATCGCGCGTGGCGAAGCCCGTGCCCGGCTTTCCGACCCGAATTATGTGCCCTCGGCCGCCATTCTGGACCAGTTCGACGAATTCGATGCCGAGTTCTTCGGTCTGTCGCCCAAAGAGGCGGCGATCATGGATCCGCAGCACCGCAAGTTTCTGGAAACCTGCTGGCACGCGCTGGAGGATGCCGCCCATACGCCCGAAGGATTCGACGGCCCGGTCGGTGTCTGGGCGGGCTGCGGCATGGGCAGCTATTTCTACTGGAACGTGTGTTCCAACCGCGATCTGGTCGATGGCGTCGGCCATTTCCTGCTGCGCCATACCGGCAATGACAAGGACTTCCTGTCCACCCGCGTCAGCCATGTGTTTGACCTGACCGGACCCTCGATCAACGTGCAGACGGCGTGCTCGACCTCGCTGGTGGCGATCCACATGGCCTGCCAGTCGTTGAACTCGGGCGAGGTGGATATGGCTCTGGCCGGGGGCGTCACCATCGAGATGCCGCATGGCGTGGGCTATCTTTACAAGGAAAACGAAATCCTGTCGCCCGATGGCCATTGCCACGCCTTCGATCACCGGGCGCAGGGCACGGTGTTCGGCAGCGGCGCGGCGGTGGTGGTGCTGCGGCGGCTGAAGGACGCGATTGCGGACGGGGACCATATCTGGGCCGTCATCAAGGGCAGCGCGCTGAACAATGACGGCGCGGCCAAGGCGGGCTATCTGGCCCCCAGCGTCGAAGGTCAGGCGCAGGCGATTTCTGAGGCGCTGGTGATGTCGGGCGTCGCCTCGGACAGCATCGGCTATGTCGAATGCCACGGCACCGGGACCGCGCTTGGCGACCCGATCGAGGTGGCGGCGCTGAATCAGGCTTATGCGCGGGTCAGCGACGGCACGCGGCAGGGGCCGTGCCATATCGGCTCGGTCAAGACGAATATCGGGCATCTGGATACGGCGGCGGGCAGCGCCGGGCTGATCAAATCGGCGCTGGCCGTGCATCATGGCCGCATCCCCGCCAGCCTTGGCTATGAAGCGCCGAACCCCGCCATCGATTTCGACGGCGGACCGTTCCGCGTGAATGCCGCGCTTGGCGATTGGCCGATTGCCGGGCCGCGCCGGGCGGGCGTCAACTCTCTGGGCGTCGGCGGCACCAATGCCCATGCCATTCTGGAACAGCCGCCCGAAATGCCGGGATCCGAGGAATCGGACTGGCCGTTCCACATCATCGCCGTCTCGGGCCGCAGCAAGGCGGCGGTCGATGCGAACGGGGCGGCGCTGGCGGCGTGGCTGCGCGCCCATCCCGACACCGACTTGGCCGATCTGTCCTTTACCCTGACCCAAGGCCGGCGACAGTTCGACCGTCGCCGCGTGCTGATCGCCCATGACGCGACCGAGGCGGCGGATCTGTTGGAAAGCGACGATACGCGTCTGGTGTTTGACCATCAGCATGTCGCCGATGGGGCCGAGCCTGTTTTCATGCTGCCCGGCGGCGGCGCGCAATATGCCGGCATGGCGCGCGGTCTTTACCAGACCGAGCCGGTCTTCCGCGACTGGATGGACCGTGGGCTTGACCACATGGCATCGGCGCATGGCACGGATCTGCGCGCGCTGTGGCTGCCCGAGCCGGGGGCCGAGGCAGGGGCGGATACGCGACTGCTGCAACCCTCGCTGCAGTTGCCGCTGCTGATGATCACCGAATATGCGCTGGCGCAGCTTTGGATGTCGTGGGGCGTGATGCCGACGGCGCTGATCGGGCATTCGATGGGGGAAAACACCGCCGCCTGTATCGCTGGCATCATGAGCTTTGAAGACTGCATCGGCCTTGTCCGGCTGCGCGGCCAGTTGATGGACCGCGTGCCTGCGGGCGGAATGCTGTCCGTGCCTCTGGAGCCTGCCGATTTCGCCGCCGAACTGGCCGAGCTGGATCTGGATCTGGCCGCCGTGAACGGCCCTTCGATGTCGGTCGTGTCGGGGCCGGATGCCGGTCTGGACCAGTTCGCCGCCCGCATGGCGCAGCGCGATATCGAATGTCAGCGCATCGCCATTTCCATCGCCGCGCATTCGCGGCTGCTGGACGGCGTGCTTGCGGAATTCCGCGCCTATCTGGCCAGCATTGCGCTGAACGCGCCGCAGATCCCGATCATCTCGAACCAGACCGGCCAGCCGCTGAGCGATGCGCAGGCGACCAGCCCGGATTACTGGGTCCAGCATCTGCGCGGCACGGTGCGCTTTGCCGATGGCATTGCGCATCTGGCCCAGAACCCTGACCGGATCTTCCTCGAGGTCGGCCCCGGTCGCGCCATGCAGGCGATGGCCAAGGCGCATCCTGCGGTGGGCGCCAATCAGGTCATCACCACGCTGCGCCATCGTGACCATGCGACGGGCGATGATACCTATTTCATGGGGGCTTTGGCCCGCGTCTGGACCTGCGGCGGGCGCATCGACTGGGATCAGATCTGGGGCGGTGCGCGGCGGCTGCGCCTGTCGCTGCCGGGCTATCAGTTCCAGCGCAAACGCTATTTCATCGAACGCTCGACCAGTGCCGCGACCGAGGCCGAGGCCGAGCTTGCCCGCATCGACGACACCGCCCAATGGGGCTGGCGTCCGGCATGGAAACTGGCCTCTCCGGCGATCGAGATCGGACCCAAGGGGCCGGTGGTGAACGGCACCCGCAACTGGCTGATCTTTGCGGATGATCTGGGGATCGGCGAACGGCTGGGCGGTTTGCTGGCGGATCTGGGCCAGCAGGTCGCGATGGTCCGCATCGCCGATACCTTTGCCGATAAGGGGCAGGGGCAGTTCACGCTGCCGGTCGAATCCGACCGCGAAGGCTATGAGATGCTGCTGGCCGCGCTGGCCGCCCAAGGCATGATCCCGGACCGCATCCTGCATCTGTGGTCGGTGACGCAGGGGGCGGCATTCCGCGCCGGTTCCAGCCTGCTGAACAGCCAGCTTGAGCGGGGCTTCTTTGGTCTTCTGCATCTGGCGCAGGCCATCGCGTCGGAACTGCCCGAGGCGAAGCTGGACCTGATCGCCATCTGCAACGACGCCCTGCGCGTGGCCGATGAAGACGCCGCCGCGCCCGAAAAGGCCACCGCCGCAGGCCCGATCCGGGTGATGCCGCATGAGATGCCGAACATTGCCGCGCGTCTGGTCGATATCCGCCTGCCCAAACGCCCCGCCGATGCCGCTGCCCTGCTGCTTGAGGAAGCGCTGGCCCCGCAAGGCGCGCCGGTCTGCGCATGGCGCGATGGCCGTCGGTTTGAACAATCGCTGGAGCATGTGGCGCTGGCCGATGACGGCATGGCGGGCATTCCCGATGGCGCGGTCTGCCTGATTACCGGCGGCTTCGGCGGCATCGGTCAGGCGATTGCCCGCGAGCTTGCGCCGCGCGGCGCAAAACTGGCGCTGACCACGCGCGGCTCGGTCGATGCAGCGCCTGTGCAACTGGCGCTGCAGCAGTTGCAGGCCTTGGGTGCGCAGGTCATCGCCCTGCGTGCCGATGTGACCAGCGCCGATGAAATGGCCCGCGCGGCGGCTGAAACGCGGGCGCGGTTCGGCGGGCTGGATGTGGTGCTGCACGCCGCGGGCGTCATTCGCGACAGCCTGATCGCGGCCAAGACCGACGATGATTGCTGGGACGTGCTGGCGCCCAAGCTGATGGGGACGCAGGCGCTGATCTCGGCCTTGGCCGAGGCGCCGCCGAAGCTGACGGTGCTGTTTGCCTCGACCAGTTCGGTGATCGCGCCTGCGGGTCAGGCCGATTACGTCGCCGCGAACGAATATCTGAACGCAGTGGCGCGGTCTGCGCCCAAGGCGCTGGGCCGCACGGTCGCGGTCAACTGGGGCGTTTGGGCCGATGCGGGCATGGCGGCCCGCGCGCTGGGTCTGGATCATGCGGTGGCGGCGGGTGCCCCCGTCGCGCGGCCCTTGCTGGATGAAGCGATGCCGCTGCCGGGCGGGCGCGAGTTCCGCACTGCGCTGCGCATGGATGACTGGATCATCGGCGGCCACAAGACCGCCTCGGGTCAGGCACTGATGCCCGGCACGGGCTGGATCGAACTGATTGCCGAGGCGGCGCTGGAATCCGGCCTGAGCCTGCCGATCATCATCCGCGAGCTGGAATTCCAGCGCCCCGTGCTGGTCGAGGAGACCGCCTTGGTCACCACGCGGGTCGAGCCTGCGGGCGAGGCGCTGCGCGTGACCATTCTGGACGATCCGCAAGGTGCGGCCAATGTCACCGCGCTGATCGCGCCCTTGCAGGAAGCCGCGCCCGAGCCGCTGGTGGCAACCGGGCCGTGGGATCAGGACGGGCAGGGGGCGGCCATCGCCTCGGCGCAGGAACGGCAGATGGATTTCGGGCCGCGCTGGAAAGTGCTGCGCCGGTTCCGCATCGCGGGCGACGAGGGCATGGCCGAACTGTCGCTGGCCCCGGAATTCGCAAGCGAGCCGGGCGACTGGCTGGCGCATCCCGCGCTTCTGGACATCGCGACCGGCTGGGCCATGGCGCTGATCAAGGGCTGGACGCCCGACGCGCTTTGGGCACCGATGGGGTATCGCTCGATCCGCATCCATGCGCCGCTGCCGGCGCGGGTCATCAGCCGCATCCGCAATGCGGGCGAAAACACCGATGCGCTGGGAATGGCGCAGTTCGACATCACGCTGGCCGCGCCCGACGGCACGGTCGTGGCCGAGATCAAGGGCTTTGCCCTGCGCAAGCTAAGCGCGGCTTTCTCGGCCCAGCCCAAGGCGCGGGTGCAGCCGCGCAGCATGTCGCCCGCCGAACGGCGGTTGCATCAGAACATCAGTCAGGGCATCCCGGCGGCGGTCGGTCCGGCCATGCTGAGCCGCGCGATCTCGTCCGGGTTGGCGCAGGTCTATGTGTCATCGCTGGATCTGAACGCGCTGATCGCCGAGGCGGCGGTCGTGGCCGATGCCGCCCCCAGCGAGGGCGGGTTTGAACGCCCCGATCTGGACAGCGATTTCGTCGAACCCACGCCCGGCACGCAGGCCGAACTTGCGGCGATCTGGTCGGAACTGCTGGGCATCGCGCAGGTCGGCGCGGCCGACAGCTTCTTCGATCTGGGCGGCCATTCGCTGATTGCCGTGCGGATGTTCGGGCAGGTGCGCAAGAAATTCGACGTGGATCTGCCGATCTCGACCCTGTTCGAGGCGCCGACGATTGCCGCGCTGGCCGCGCTGATCGAAGAGCGCACCGGCCCGCGCGAGGTGCATGTCGAAAACATCCGCAGCCTGCCCGCCGAACGTGTGCGGCACCGCTTTCTTGTCGATATGGGCGGGCGCGGCGACGGCACGCCGTTCTTCATCGTCGCGGGCATGTTCGGCAATATCATGAACCTGCGCCAGCTTGCGCAGCGCGTCGGCGCGGATCGCAAGTTCTATGGCCTGCAGGCGCGCGGATTGCTGGGCGACGACAAGCCGCATGACAGTTTCGCCGAGGCCGCGCGCGACTATCTGGCCGAGCTGCGGCAGATCCAGCCGCATGGTCCCTATCTGCTGGGCGGCTTTTCGGGCGGCGGGCTGACCGCGTATGAAATGGCGCGCCAGCTTCGGGCCGAGGGCGAAGAGGTCGCGATGCTGGTCATGCTGGACACGCCGCTGCCGCTGCGCGAGCCGCTGAGCAAGCAGGACCGCAAGCTGATCCGGCTGGGCGAATTGCGCGAAGGCGGGTTCGGCTTCGTCAAGAAATGGGTCGGCGACCGCGTGCAGTATGAAATCGGCAAGCGCCGCAAGGCGCAGGCGCTGGAAACCGGGACCGCCACCGAAGGCGCGTTCCACGATCTGGCGATCGAGGCCGCCTTCCTGTCATGGCTGCCGGGCATGACCGTCACCAACTGGGACGGGCCGGTCGCGATGTTCCGTCCGCCGCTGGACCGGCGCTGGAAGGTCTCGGGCGGGCGCTGGGTCACCACGGCGCGCGAATATCTGCTGGAGGATAACGGCTGGACCCCCTTCATGCCGCAGCTTCAGGTGATCGAGGTGCCGGGCGATCATGACAGCATGGTGCTGGAACCGAATGTGCGCCGCATGGCCAGTGTGTTGCGCGAATTGCTGCGCAATGCCGACGATGCCTCGGCCCGTGCCAAGGCGGCGGAGTAAGACATGAGCGTGCAAGTCGTTGTTCTGAACTGGCGCACTGCGGACATGTCGCTGGATGCCGCCGCCGCCGCCCTGCGCGAGATCGAGCTGCTGGACGGTGGCGTGACCATCGTCGACAACGACTCGGGCGATGGTTCGTTCGAGAAGATGTCGCAGGCGGCGCGCGACTGGCCGCGGGTTGCCGTGGTGCAGTCGGGCTGGAATGGTGGTTTCGGCGCGGGCAACAATCACGGCATCCGCGTGGGCCTGCCGGACGGGCGGCGCCCCGATCTGGTCTATCTGCTGAATTCCGACGCGATCCCGCAGCCCGGCGCGATCAAGGAGCTGGTCGATTATCTGGCCGCGCATCCGCAGGCGGGCATCGCCTGTTCGCGCATCGTCGGCACCGATGGCGCGCCGCATCTGACCGCGTTCCGCTTTCCCAGCGCGGCCGGAGAATTCGAGGCTGCCAGCCGCAGCGGCCCCGTCACCCGGCTGTTGCGCAATCGCGTCGTCGCCATGCCGCAGCCCGCGACATCGGGTCGCGTGGACTGGTCGGCGGGTGCATCCATGATGATGCGCAGCGACATGCTGGACCGGATCGGATTGTTCGATGAAGGCTTTTTCCTGTATTTTGAAGAAACTGACCTGTGCCTGCGCGCTGCGAAAGCCGGGTATGAGACCCATTACGTCGTCGAAAGCGTGGTCGAGCATATCGGCTCGGCCAGCACGGGGATGAAGACGTGGAAGCGCGTGCCGGATTACTGGTACGACTCGCGCCGCCGCTATTTCGAAAAGCATCACGGCCGGGCCGGCGCGCTTGTGGCGACGGCGGCTGTGCTGGGCGGCGAGGCGCTGTGGCGTTTGCGCTGTCTGGTGCAGCGGCAGGCCACGGGGGTTCCTCCCGGTCATCTGGGCCAGCTGACGCGCCACGCCTTGCGCCGCCAGCCCGCCCCTGCTCATGTTGAAAAGGGTAAGCCATGACGCAATTTTCTGCGATTCTGGTTGGAAATGAACTGCTGCTGCGTCACGCGGCGGATACGCTGATCCAGCGTGGGCATCGCGTCGCAGCCGTGGTGACGCGCAACCCGGAACTGGCGGGCTGGGCGCAGGGCGAGGGGCTGCGGGTCGAGGATCAGGACGCGCCGATCCCCGAGGATGCGCCGGTCGCGGATTGGCTGTTCAGCGTCGCGAACCTGTCGATCCTGAAGCCGCAGATGCTGGCGCGTGGCCAGAAGGGCGCGATCAACTTTCATGACGGCCCGCTGCCGCGTCTGGCCGGGCTGAATGCGCCGGTCTGGGCGATCATCGGGGCCCAGCCGCAGCATGGCATCACCTGGCACCTGATCGAAGGCGGCGTCGATGAGGGCGACATTCTGGCGCAGCGCCTGTTCGATCTGCGCGACGATGACACCGCGCTGACGGTCAATGCGCGCTGTTTTGCCCGCGCGGCGGAAAGCTTCCCTGATGTCGTGGCCCAGCTTGAGGGCGCGGGCCCGCAGCGCGTGGCGCAGGATCTGGCGCAGCGCAGCTATGTCGGCAAGGACAAGCGCCCCGAGGCGGCGGGGGTAATTGATTTCAACCAGCCCTCGGCCACGATCGGCGCGTTGGTGCGCGGTCTGGATCATGGCGGCTACTGGAACCCCCTGACCGAGGCGAAGGTGCTGGCGGGCGACCGTCTGCTGTCGGTGACGGGCTTTGGCGGTGTCGCGGCAGGATCGGCGGCGCCGGGAACGGTGATCTCGCATGACGGGAATATGGCGGTCATTGCGACGGCGGATGGCGCGGTGCGCCTGCAATTCCGCGAAGTGCCGCCCTTGGGCGTCGTGCTGGCACCGGGCGACCGCGCGCGGCTGACCGAACTGTCGCAGGCGGCGGCCAAGCAGGATGGCTGGTGGCGCAAGCGGCTGGGCCGGATGGTGCCGGCGGTTCTGGGCGGTGAGGCCTCGGGGAAGATGGCGCGGATCGAGCTGATGCCCGGCGCCTCGGCCGAGCGGGTGGCCCTGGCCGCCGCCCTGCTGGCGCGGCTGGCGGCGCAACCGCAGCTGGATCTGGCGCTGCGTCCGGCGGATCTGCCGACCGATTCGCTGGTCGCGGGCTGGCAGCCGCTGGAGGTGCAGGCGCAAGGCGACATGTCGCTGGCCGAACTGGCCGCGCAGATTGCGGACAGGCAGGCCGAGGCGCAGGCGCGCGGCTTCTTCCTTGCCGATCTGCCCGCCCGCGCGCCCGAACTGCGCGACGCGGCAACGCCCGATCTGGCGATCAACCTGCGTGATCTGGACCCGCTGGCCGATGCGGCGCTGACGATTGCGCTGTCAGGTGACGGCGCGGCGCTGTTTCACGATCCGGCGCGCGTCAGCGAGGTGCAGGCGCAGCGCATGGCGCGGGCGCTGGATGCCGGTCTGGTGCTGCCCGGCGCAACCGCGCTGAAGGATATTTCGCTGCTGGATGCCGATGAGTTGCGCGACCTGCTGGTGACGCGCAACGATACCGTGGTCGATCTGCGGCTGGCCTGCATCCACGATCTGATCGACGAGGCCGCGAAGGCCGATCCCGATGCCGTCGCGCTGGCCTTTGAAAACCGCAAGCTGAGCCGGGCGGAACTGGCGCGGGCCTCGGACGCGCTGGCGGCGCGGCTGGTGGAACTGGGTGTCGGTCCGGATCAGCCGGTCGGGCTGTTTGCCAAACGCTCGCCCGAACTGGTGATCGGGGCGCTGGCGATCTGGAAGGCGGGCGGCGCCTATGTGCCGCTGGATCCGGATTACCCCGCCGACCGGATCGAGCTTTACATCGAAGACAGCGGCGCGCGGGTCGTGCTGGTGCAGGACGGCATTGCCGACCGGCTGCCCAGCCATCAGGCGCAGGTCGTGCCGATCCCGACCGCGATCCCGGCGCAGGCCACAGCGCCCGCGCGGAGGGCGGGGCCGGAAAATCTGGCCTATCTGATCTATACCTCGGGTTCGACCGGGCGGCCCAAGGGCGTGATGGTCGAACATCGCAACGTCGCGAACTTCTTTGTCGGCATGGATGCGGTCATTCCGCATGCGCCCGGCGATGCTTGGTTGGCGGTGACCAGCCTGTCCTTCGACATCTCGGTGCTGGAGATTTTCTGGTCGCTGGCGCGCGGCCTGCGTCTGGTCATTGCCGGAGAGGAATCGCGGCTGGCGGTGTCCGGAACGGCGCCGGTGGTGCAGGGCGAAATGGCCTTCAGCCTGTTCTATTGGGGCAATGATGACGGTCCGGGGCCGCGCAAATACCAGCTTTTGCTAGATGGTGCGCGCTTTGCCGATGAAAATGGCTTTGTGGCGCTGTGGACACCCGAACGGCATTTCCATGCCTTTGGCGGACCCTATCCGAACCCGGCGGTGTCGGGTGCTGCGGTGGCTGCGGTGACGAAAAACATCGCGGTGCGGGCGGGCAGCTGCGTCTTGCCGCTGCACCACCCGGCCCGCGTGGCCGAGGAATGGGCGGTGATCGACAACCTGACCGGCGGTCGGGCGGGGCTGGCCATCGCCTCGGGCTGGCAGCCGGACGATTTCGTGCTGCGCCCCGAAAACGCGCCGCCGAACAACAAGACCGCGATGATCGCGGGGATCGAACAGTTGCGTCAGTTGTGGCGGGGCGATGCGGTCGAATTTCCGCGTCAGGGCGGCGGCAGTTTCGCTGTCGTGACGCAGCCGCGTCCGGTGCAACAGGAATTGCCGCTGTGGATGACCGTGGCCGGCAACCCCGAAACTTGGGTCGAGGCCGGGCGTCTGGGCATGAACGTCCTGACCCATCTGCTGGGCCAAAGCATCGACACGGTGGCGGCGCGGATCAAGGATTACCACGCGGCGCTGCGTGCGGCGGGTCATGATCCTGCCGACTTCACCGTCACGCTGATGCTGCATACCTGTCTGGCCCAGGACCGCGAAACCGCCCGCGAGATCGCGCGCGAGCCGATGAAGAACTATCTGCGCAGCGCGGCGGCCTTGGTGAAACAATATGCCTGGGACTTCCCGGCCTTCCGCAAGCCCGAAGGCATGACCAATCCCATGGCGATCGACCTTGGCTCGCTGTCCGAGGATGAGCTGGACGGCATCCTTGAATTCGCCTTCCTGCGCTATTTCGAGGATTCGGGCCTGTTCGGGTCGATGGACGATGCCATCGCGCGGGTCGAACATCTCAAGACGATCGGCGTCGGCGAAATCGCCTGCCTGATCGACTATGGCATCGCGCCGGAACAGGTCGTCGCGGGCTTCCCGATGCTGGCCGATCTGCGCGCGGCGGTGAATCCGGCGGGCGATGCGGATGCGGGCGACTATTCCATCGCCGCTCAGATCCGGCGCTGGGGGGTGACACATCTGCAATGCACGCCCAGCATGGGGCGGATTCTGGTCTCGGATCCGACCGTGGCTGCGGCGATGGCGCGGCTGAAATGCGTCATGCTGGGCGGCGAGGCGCTGCCTCCGGCGCTGCTGGCGGAGTTGCGCAATGTGACCAGGGCGCGCGTGCTGAACATGTATGGCCCGACCGAAACGACGATCTGGTCGACCACCGCCGATGTGACGGATGCCGCCGAAATCACGCTGGGCCGGCCCATCGCGAACACGCAGCTTTATGTGCTGGACCCCGATGGCGCGCCCGTCGCCCCCGGTGCCTTGGGCGAATTGTGGATCGGCGGGCATGGCGTCACGCGCGGCTATTGGCAGCGCGAGGATCTGACGGACAAGGCGTTCCGCCCCGATCCTTTCGTTCCTGCGGATCGCGCCTCGCCCTGGGGGGCGCGGATGTATCGCACCGGCGATCAGGTGCGCTGGCGCGATGATGGTGGGCTGGACTATATCGGCCGCGCCGATCACCAGATCAAGCTGCGCGGTTTCCGCATCGAGCTGGGCGAGATCGAGGCCGCGCTGGGTGCGCTGCCCGGTGTGCGCGAGGCGGTGGCGCTGGTGCGCGAAGACACGCCCGGCGACAAGCGGCTGGTCGGCTATGTGACCGGCACGGGGCTTGAGGAAAAGGCGATGCGGCAGGCTTTGGTGACGGCCTTGCCCGCGCATATGGTGCCGGGCCGGATCATCCGGCTGGAGACGATGCCGCTGACGCCCAATCGCAAGATCGACCGCAAGCAATTGCCGGTTCCCGGCTCGGTCGTCGTGCCGGTGGCGGTGGCGGCACCCGTCGCGGCGGTCGTGGCCGCGCCTGCCGCCACGCAATCCGCACCCAGTGCGGATCTGGCGGCGGATGTGCAGCGCCTGTGGTCCGAGGTTCTGGGCGTGGCGCAGATCGGGGCGCGCGACAACTTCTTCGCCTTGGGCGGGCATTCGCTGCTGGCGATCCAGTTGCACCGGACGATCCGCGACAAGCTGGCGCTGCCTCGGCTGGGGGTTACGGATATCTTCCGCTTCCCGGTTCTTGCCGATTTCCTGCGCCATGTCGCCACGCTGGCCCCGGCCAACGCGGTCGCGCCCGCGCCAGTTGCCGCTGCGCCAGTTGCCCCCACTGCGCCCGAGGTCGTCACCACCGCCGCGGCAGGCGACGACGCCATGGCCAAGCGCCGGGCCTTGCGCGCGCAATTGCGCGGCAAGTGAGCGGTGCCGAGGCGCTGCTGGATCTGACGCAGCGCCTGCTGCCGCGCGGCTTCGGCTGCGCGGCTTTAGTCTTGGATGAGGGATATATCCGCGACCTGCTGCCTGCCGAGGCGGCGGTCATTCAGCGCGCCGTGCCAAAGCGGCAAAAGGAATTCGCGACCGGCCGCGCGGCCCTGCGCCTTGCGATCAGCCGTGCCGGGCATGATCTGGCTGCCGACCGGCCGATCCTGCCCCGCGCGGATCGCGTGCCGGATCTGCCCGCCGGGGTCCGGGCCAGCCTGTCGCATAGCGGCGGGTTCTGCGTCGCGGTGGCAGCCCCCGCAGGCGGCCCATCGGTCGGCGTCGATCTTGAGCCCTGCGATACCGCGCTGCCCGACGGGCTGGCCGCGACCGTCGCGCCGTATCGCATGTCGCCCGATCAGCCCTTGCTGGCCTTTTGCGTCAAAGAGGCGATGTTCAAGGCGCAATATCCGCTGACCGGACAGATGCTGGATTTCAGCGCCGTGCCTGCGGTGCTGCGCGGCGACCGGGTCCGGGCCTGCATGGGCACGCGCCTGATCGGCGCGCGCTGGGGCCGTGCTGCGGGTTGTTTTCTGGCGGTCAGTCTGTTTCGCGGCTGAACAGCCGGGCAAGCTGCTGGGCCGAGGCGCGGATATCGTGGCGCTGGGTCACCCGATCCCGTGCCGCCTGGCCCATCGCGGCCAAGGTCGAGGGCGAGGTCTGCGCGGCCTGCAGCATCGCCTGCGCCAAGGCATCGGCATCGCCCGCCGGAACCAGCCAGCCTTCCTGCCCCGGTCGCACCAGTTCGGGGATGCCTGCGATATAGGTGGCGATGACAGGTCGGGCGCGGGCCATGGCCTCCATGATGACGACGGGCAGACCCTCGGCAAAGCTGGGCGTGACCAGCGCATGCGCATTGTCCATGGCGGCGCGGACGCCGGCTTCGTCCTGCCAGCCCAGCAGGTGAACGGCCTGCGCCATGCCTTCGGCGGCGATGGTCTGTTCGATCATGCCGCGCAGCTCTCCGTCGCCGACAAGGGACAGGCGCAGGTCGGGGTTCTGCCGCCATGCCTGCGCAAAGGCGCGGATCAGCAGGCCGAAGCCCTTTTGTTCGGCAAACCGGCCGACCGCCACCAGATGCAGCGGATCTTCGGGCATCGGGGCGGGATCGGACCAGCGCGTCAGGTCCAGCCCGCAATGCACGACCTGCACCTTGGGCAAGTCAGCCGTCGCCGCCCAGCGATACATCTGCGACCGCCCAAAGCTGCTGACGGTGACGCAGAATTCCGACAATGCCAGCTTGCCGCCCAGATCCAGTGGCTGGGGGCGGTCGAATTCTTCGGGGCCATGCACGGTGAAACTGAAGGGCGGCCCGCCCAGCAGGCGCGCATAGGCCGCCACGCGGGCCGAGTTCGTGCCGAAATGCGCATGGATATGGTCGAGCCCCAGCACCCGCGCGCGGGCGGCGACGCGCGCGCCCTCTGCCGCATAGATGATCTGCAGGGCAAGGCTGCTTTCGCCCGCCTTGGCCCGCGCACGGGCCAGTGGCAGGACCGCGCGGATTTGCCTGTTTCCACCAAGGTCGCGCAGCAGCCGCACGGCTCCGGCTTCCAGCACACGTTCGGTTTTAGCGTGCTCCGACAGGTCGGCGGGATCGGTCAGCGTCTGGGCATCGCCCCGCATGGCAAAGCGATGGATGTGAAAGCCCAGGGCTTCCAGCGCGTTGATCTCACGCCGGATGAAGCTGTGAGAGGGCCGCGGATAGGTGTTAACCAGATAACCGATTCGCAGTTTGTAAACCCTTTTCAAAACGCTTTTGTCCAAGCCCGGTGGTTGTCACCTACCGTCTGGGCCAGATTACGCTCAATTTTAACTATCATTGGGCGGAACTGAACCCCCCGCTTGCCATAGACTACGAATTGAGTAGCGATTCGTTAAGAAATTGGCACTAATCAGGTTAAGCGTTGATCTTGGCGGAGTAGTCAGCTGACTGGCATATTGACCATAGGTGTCGCGATTGCTGCGACGGTTGCAATTCTGGGGGGATCGTCCCTTGGATTGTCACTGTGGTCGATGCTGCTGATCTATTCGCTGGGCGGGACGGCTGCCACCTTCTTCGTCGCGTGGCGCAAGTTCCGTTGCATGGAACACGCAGAACAGGGCTGAAAATACAGCCCCGTTCCGCAGTCAGGTATCGGGTCTCAGTAGCCGGTGCAGCGGAAAACCACGCCGACGGTCTTGGTGATGATCGACGCATCGCCCTTGAAGCTGAGACCAGCCGCATATTCCGCATCGAAGGTCGCACGGGCGGCAAAGCTGCTTTCGTTGCGATCCGAGATCTGCCACGGGCCGGTGACGCCGGGGCGCAGGTGGTAGTAGTCGGCGCCGGGGTAAAGCTGCGCCTGGTCCAGCATCATCGGACGCGGGCCGACGATGCTCATGTCACCCAGAAACACGTTCAGAAGCTGCGGCAGCTCATCCAGCGAGGTCTTGCGCAGGAACTGACCGACCGGCGTAATGCGCGGGTCGTTCTTCAGTTTCTGGGTCAGATCCCATTCGGCCTTGGCTTCGGGATTGCTGGCCAGATACTCGGCCAGTTTCACATCCGCATTGTCCACCATGGTCCGCATCTTGAACAGGCGGAACGCCCGGCCCGAACGGCCGACACGCAGCTGGGTATAAAACGGCTTGCCGCCATAAGCGATGATCATCAGCGCCAGAATGGCCACGACCGGAATGACGATCGGCGCGGCAGCGGCGATGGCCAGCAGGTCCAGGGGACGCTTGACAAAACGTGCATAAAAGGACTGCACACCGATCGGCTCTGCAATGACGTTTTGCGTCTGTTGAAGCAGGGAACCGACAGAATCCAAATCAGAAGAAACAAAGTTCGTAGAGTTCGGCATTGGTAAAACCTACCTAATCGTTACAAGGGGCAGTATAGCTTCGACTTTTAATAAAACTAGATGCAATTGCGGGCCTAACCAAAAGGATAGGTTTGTTTAATTTCATATGGTTAGCTATAGTTCGCGGGGGTGCTGCGGCCGCGTTTGCGTCGTGACGCCGCGGTGACTCTTGGGTAACCGTTCTGCGGCTGCGAAGAAGTTTGCGGCGAAGCAGCATCCGGTCGCGTCGTGGTTGATCTGATCGCGAATCAAGCGGTTTCTAAAGTTGTATGTGCACAAACTGTGCGGTCTGTTTGGAGTGGTTGAAATGAGTTCAATTTTACAATTCATGATTGAGGGCGTCTCGGCCCTGTATATCGGGCACAGCCTTGTCAGCCCGACCCTGCCCGAGATGATGCGCGACGTGCTGGATGCTCCGGTCGAGTTTCAGATCCTGAATGGCGCACCGCTTGAGCTGCAGTGGAAGGAAAGCGCCAATGCGCAGGGGGTGAACGGCCGCGAATGGCTGCCGGGCAACCCCGTCGACATTCTGGTCCTGACCGAGCGTGTGCCGCTGGCCACCACCATCGAATATCACGCCAGCAGCCAATATGCCGCCGACTGGATCAAGGCTGCCGCCGCCGCGAACCCCAAGGTGCAGACCTATCTTTATGAGACATGGGACGATATCGACGACAAGGCGACGGGCTCGACCAAGGCGTGGCGTGACCGGATCGTCAGTGACCTGCCGCTGTGGCAGGGCATCGTGGACGATGCGAATGCGCAACTGCCCGAGGGCACGCAGCCGATGAAGCTGATCCCCGCCGGGCTGGGCATGGTCCGGCTGCACGATGCGGTGGCCGAGGGCAAGGTTCCCGGCGCCGCGACCATCCGCGATTTCTTCCGCGATGACATTCATCCGACGGATGCCGGTTTCTATTATGTGGCGATGATCCACTATGCCACGTTGACCGGAAAAAGCCCGGTCGGCCTGCCCGCGCAGCTTGATGGTGCCTATGGCCCCTATCCGGCGGTGCCGAAGGATCAGGCGACGGCCCTGCAGCAATTGGCGCAGGATACCGTGCAAGAGTTCAACGCGAAATGAGTGTGGGCGGGCCCTAGCGCCCGCGCGCCCATTCCTGATCGTTGCGGCCCAGACGCACGGCCACCGCCACCGCGGCATAGGTGGCAAAGCCGATCGGATCGGCCAGCGCAAGCCGTGCCAACTGGCCGCGGCTTGGGCGCACATGGCCCTGATGCTGCATCAGGTCGGGATATAGCCGCGCCAGTTCGGTGACGCCGGTATCCTGACGGCGGCGGACCCGCACCAGCGTCTGGAACCCCTCGACGATGGGCCAGACAAAGGGTTCGTCGATCAGCACCCGCTCGGCCTCGGTGAATTGCAGCCGCGCGAAGGTATCGTCCGAGATGATCTGCGGAAACTCCCCCCAACGGGCGCGGCCTGCGGGGTTGACGCCGTATTGCCCCGCGCCGGTCACGGTATCGGCGACAAAGGGCAGTTTCTGCCAGAAGCGGGCATAGGTGCGCGAGACCCAGCTTTTCGCCGGAGCCACGACCAGCCTGCCGCCCGCATAGCGCGGCTCGGGCACGTCCAGCACCTCGACCATGCGCGACAAGAGGCGCGGCGACATGCGCAGATCGGCGTCCAGATAGACGCGGATGCCGGGACCGGCGCAGGCATCGCCATGGTTCAGCGCGCCGATCTTGCCGCCCTGCGCCAGTTCCTCGACCTGAAGCACCCAGCCGCGCGCGGCGAAATCGCCCGCACGGGCGCGGGCGCGGGCGGCGGTGTCGTCATGGCAGCCATTGGCGATGACGATGACCTGAACCGGGCCGGCGTAATCCTGCGACAGGACGTTATCCAGACAGCCGTCGATGTAATCGGCCTCGTCATGGGCGGGGATCAGGATGCTGCAAGGCGTCATTTGTATTCGATCAGTCCCGAACGGCGGCCCATCAGACGGCGCAGGTGGAATTCCAGCACGCCCCGCGCTTCGGGGAACTTGCCGAACATGGTATAGAAGGCACGCGGCCAGCGGTCCTTGCGGTCGGGATCGCGCAGGGCCATGCGGGCGATCTGCACCGGATAGGCCCACAGCAGCCACCACGCCCAAGGCGTCACGGTTGCCGCCAGCACGATCAGCACGGGCAGCGCGATGGCCCAGATGACCGAGCGTTTCGTCTCGCGCTGCCAGAAGCGTTCGGGCCCGTCGCGATAGCGCCACGAGACCTCGGCAAAGGCATGGCCCGCCCGTCGCGAGCGGCGCGCCCATTGGCCATAGCGCGTCATGGCGGCATCGTGGATCGTCATCGGCGCGTCCAGCCTGCGGATCGACCATCCGGCGCGGGACATGCGCAGGCACATTTCGGGTTCCTCGCCCGCGATCAGGGTGGGGTCGAAGCCGCCGATCTGCTGCAGGGCGGCGCGGCGCACCAGCATGTCGCCGCCGACCGCCTGCGCGGGACCGATGGGCGTGTCCCATTCCGCATCGCAAAGCCGGTTATAGATCGACGCCTCGGGGTGACGCTCGCGTCTTCGTCCGGCGGTGATCGCCAGTCTGGGATCTGCGGCCATCGCGGCAAGCGCGGTGGCGATCCAGCCCGATTCCACCTCGCAATCGCCATCGACGAATTGCACGAATTCGCCGTCGCTTACCTTGGCAAAGCCTGCGTTGCGGGCGCGGGCGGCGGTGAAGGGCTTGGACATGTCCAGTTGCACGACTTCGGCCCCCATCTCGGCGGCGCGCTCGGCGCTACCGTCGGTTGATCCCGAATCGACAAAGATCACCCGCCCCACCTGCGGCAGAAGCGATTGCAGGCAGCGGATCAGACGCTCGCCCTCATTGCGGCCAATAGCGATGGCAGTCACCTGCTGTGGCGAAAACGCCGCGGTGATTTGCTTTGCATTATCGTGATCTGGCGTGTTTTCAGTTGTCGCACTCATGCGTCGGACGTTACCATGCGCATATCGGCAAAGTCATCGGCCCGCGGCTGGTTCTTCGCTGTCCAAGTTCCACCAGAGGCAGAGGGGCCACAGGTTTGCAGGCCGACACAGGAAAGACACCGGACATGACGCCGGCGGGCAAGGTTGCGCCCGACGGTTCGACGCGCAAGCAGGTCTCCAGCCGCTTCATCCGGCGCGAGGCTGCGCGGACTGCCTCGGATGCCGGCCATGCCGAAATCATCGCACAGCGCTTTTCGATCCTGCGCACCCGGATCTTGCGGGAAATGCGCAGTCGCGGCTGGCACAAGCTGGCCATCGTGCCGCTGACGAACGACGCGGGCGGAACCTATGTGGCGGTGCATCTGGCGCTTGCGCTGGCACGCCAGCAGCACACCAAGGTCGTGCTGATGGACATGGATCTGGGCCGCCCCAACGTCGCCCGCGAACTGGGCGTGCCGGGCTGCGAACCCGTGGCCGAGGCGCTGCGTCTGGGCCAGCCGCTGGCCGATCTGCTGAGCACGGTCGAAGAAGCACCGAATCTGTCCGTTCTGGCCCCGGAACAGCCGGAACATGACGCCGCCGAATTCTTGCAGGACGAGGTTTATGCCGCCGAGCTGGCCAAGCTGGGCGATCTTGAAAGCAACACGATTATCATCATGGATAACGCATCGCTGCTCAGCGAGGATGCGGCGCTGGCGGCGATCCCGCTGGCCGACGCCATCCTGCTGGTCGCGGACGGGCGCAACGGCACGGCGGCACATATGACGCAGGCCGAACGCTTGCTGAACGGAATGCCGCCGGTCATGGGCGTCGTCCTGAACAAATCCGAAGATTGATGCGCACACAGGATTAATGAGTTTTGGGACCGATACAATCCTTGCAAGACCTGATCTCGATGATCCGGCGGCGGCTGCCGCTGATCATGACGATCATGGTCTTCGGTATTCTGACTTCCTTGTATCTGATCATTTCGTCGCCTCGGATCTATGAATCCTCGGCGGTCATTCAGGTCGATACGCCTGCAGCCATCAGTCAGGGCAGCGATTCATCGCTTCCGGCCTCGCGCAGGGTGCAGCTGATCGAACAGCGGCTGACCGCGCGGTCGAACATTCTGGACGTGATCGAGCGGCTGAAGCTGTTTGCCGACAGCCCCGGCATGAGCGAAACCGACAAGATCGGCGCGCTGCGCAGTTCGATCCGGATCGAAAGCATTCAGGCCCCCGGCGTGTCCGCGGATTCCAGCATGTCGCTGGCGGCCATCGTCATCAGCGCGCGCGCCGAAACCGCCGAAACCGCCGCAGCCATCGCCAATGATTTTGCCAACAGCGTGGTGAACCGCGACCGCGAAAACCGCGCCGCCCGCATCGTCGAGACGCGCGACTATCTGACGAGCGAAGAGAACCGGCTGGGCGAATCGCTGGCCGAACAGGACCGCACGATGGCGGATTTCACCGCCCGTTACGAAGACGCGCTGCCCGCCGCGCAGGAATATCTGCAAACGGAACTGGCGCAGCTGAATGCCTCGGTCAACGCGCTGGAACGCGACATCATGGGCCTGCAGCGCGACCGCTTGGCGCTGGAGGAAACGCCGGTCGGCGCCGATGCCCGCCCCTCGGCCACGCTGGTCCAGCAGATCCGCACCGCCGAGATCGAGCTGGCGCAGGCCCGCCGCACCCTTGCCGCAGGCCACCCCGAGATCAAACGTCTGGAAGACAACCTTGCCCGGCTGAATTCCGGTGATGAAAGCACCTCGGATCTGGGCTTGCGCCAGGCGGCGCTGATCGACCGCCAGCAGGACCAGCTTGCTGCGCAGCGCACCGCCCTGCAAAGCCGGATTCAGGAAATCGAACGCGCCCGCAGCCGTGCGCCGCAGGTCGCGCGCGATCTGGAGAACATGACCCGCCAGCAGCGCCGCCTGCAGGACCGCTATAACGAAATCTCGCGCCAGCTTGCCAGTGTCGAAACCCAGCAGATGCTGATGGACAACGATCAGGCGGAACGCTTCGTCATGCTGGAACGCGCCTTGCCGCCGGAATATCCGGCGCTGTCGAACCGCAAGAAAAGCGCGGTGCTGGGGGCGGGCGGCAGCTTTGCGCTGGCCTTCGGCATCGCATTGTTGCTGGAGCTGATGCGCCCCGTGCTGCGCCGGACCGAACAATTCGCGCGCGCCACGGGCACCCGGCCCGTCATCGCGCTGCCCTATCTGCCGACCGCGCGCGAGATGCGCAACCGCAGGCTTAAATACATCTATGTCGCGGTGCTGCTGGCGGTAGGGATCTTTGTCGCGCTGTGGCTGATGGGCAGCATCCCCGGCCTGCAATCGCCCGCCGTGGTTCCCGATCCCAGTCAGGGGATCGGCTGATGAGCGGCGAGGGGGCCGAGGCACCGCGCAAAAGCTTCGCCTCGCGCGCTTTGGGCAGCGGCGCTTGGTCGATGGCGAATTTCGGGGGCGGGCAGATCATGCGCCTGGCCTCGAACCTTGTGCTGACGCGCTTGCTGAGCCCGGATGATTTCGGGCTGATGGCGCTGGTCTCCAGCTTCCTGATCGGGCTGAACATGTTCAGCGACATGGGGCTGGGCCCCTCGATCATGCAAAGCAAGCGCGGCGACGATCCGGCGTTTCTGAACACCGCATGGACGATCAAGGTCGTGCGCGGCTTCATCATTTTTGCGACGGCCTGCGTCTTGGCATGGCCGCTGGCGGTGTTCTATGACGCCCCCGCCTTTGCATGGGTGTTTCCGGCTGCGGCGACCTCGATGCTGATCGGCGGGTTCTTCCCGACCCGCATCGACACGGCGGCGCGCCACCTGCAGGTCGGCCGCCTGACCATGATCGAACTGGCCAACCAGTTGATCGGCATCCTGATCACCATTGCGGCGGCGCTGATCCTGCAAAGTGTCTGGGCGCTGGTCTGGGGGCAGGTGCTGGGCGCGTTCGTCCAGCTTGCGCTGTTTCACTATATGCTGCCCGGCCATATCGACCGGTTCGGCATGGAAAAGGCAGCGCGCGACGAAATCGTCAAGTTCGGCAAGTGGATCTTTTTCAGCACGATCTGCGGCTTCCTGCTGTTTCAGGGCGACCGGATCATTCTTGGCCGCGTCCTGACGCTGGACCATCTGGGGATCTACAATATCGGGTTGTTCCTTGCGACGGTGCCGGGCCTTCTGGGCACGGCCATTGCCGGGCGGCTGTTCATCCCGATGTATCGAGAGCACCCTCCGGGCGAAAGCGATCACAACCGGCGGACGATGCAGCGGACACGGGCCGGGTTCACGGCGCTGCTGATGTTCGCCGCGATCACGCTGGCGCTGGTCGGGCCGTGGCTGGTCGATCAGCTTTACGATGACCGATACCATCGCGCGGGGGGCATCCTTGTGGCCATCGCCTGCATCCAGATGCTGCTGGTCGTGCCGCTGAGCTATGAGACGGCGGCCCTTGCCGCAGGCGATTCGCGTGGCTTTTTCGTGATGCAGTCCAGCCGGGCGCTGATCTATTTCAGCCTCGTGATGATCGGGGCATGGTTGGGCGGTCTGACGGGGCTGCTGCTGGCGCAGGCGCTGGCGCATATCTTCTGCTATCCGGTATCGGCATGGACGGCGCGCCGGCACAAGGCCTGGGATCCACGCCACGACATCGTTGCCGCCATCGTCGCGGTGCTTGGAGCCGCACTGGCGCTGACGATGCATGGCGAGGTCGTCGCCGCGGCGCTGCTGCACTAAGGTGCAGCGCCGCGCGGGGTCAGGGCAGGTCCGGGCCGCCGAAGCATTCGCCGCGATCCGCCTGCCGCTGGCGTTCGCGGAAGCGGTCGCGGTCGGCGTCGCTGTAATCCGCATGGCAGCGATGGCAACTGACGCCCTCTTCATATTCCGGGCGTGCGCGATCTTCCGGAGCCAGTGGGCGGCGGCAGGCGTGGCACAGCCCGTGGCGCCCCTGCGTCAGCCCGTGACCCAGACTGACACGCTTGTCGAAGACGAAGCATTCCCCCTGCCACAGGCTGTCCGCCTCGGGCACGTCCTCAAGGTATTTCAGGATGCCGCCCTTCAGATGAAACACATCCGAAACGCCCTGCGATATCAGGTAATTGGTCGATTTCTCGCAGCGGATGCCGCCGGTGCAGAACATGGCGATGCGCTTGCCTTCAAAGCGATGCGCGTTCTGCGCCCACCATGCGGGAAAGTCGCGAAAGGTCCGGGTCTGCGGATCGACGGCCCCGGCGAAGCTGCCGATTTCGACCTCGTAATCATTGCGGGTGTCGATGACGGCGACATCGGGCGCGCTGATCAGCGCATTCCAGTCCCGCGCCGCGACATATTGCCCGACCGAGGCACTGGGATCCACATCGGGCTGGCCCATGGTGACGATCTCGCGTTTCAGCCGCACCTTCATGCGGCCAAAGGGCATCGTCTCGGCGCCGCTTTCCTTCCAGTCCAGATCTGCGCAACCGGGCAGGGCACGCAGATGCGCCAGAACCGCGTCGATGGCGTCGCGCGGTCCGGCAATGGTGCCGTTGATGCCCTCGGGGGCCAGCAACAGCGTGCCGCGCACACCCAGGGAACAGCACAGCTTCGCCAGCGGCCCTTGCACGGCGGCAGGGTCGGGCAGGCGGGTGAAATGATAAAGCGCGGCGACGATCAGCATGTTGCGCGAAATAGGCTCATGCGGCGGCGTGTTCAAGCGCGGCATTGACGCCCTATCCCCTGCCGCCTACCACTTGCCTTGTAAGGGAGACGCAGATGGCCAGAACTTTGATCGTTGTCGACATTCAGGTGGATTTCTGCCCCGGCGGACGGCTTGCCGTCGAGGGCGGCGACCAGATCATTGCGCCGATCAACCAGATGATGCAGGACTTCGACAATGTCGTGCTGACGCAGGACTGGCATCCCGCCGACCATTCCAGCTTTGCCGAGAACCATCCCGGCGCCGCGCCGTTTTCGATGACGCAGATGAGCTATGGCCCGCAGGTGCTGTGGCCCACGCATTGCGTCATCGGATCGCCCGGCGCGCAGTTCCATCCCGATCTGGATACCAGCCATGCGGCGACCATCATTCGCAAGGGCTTTCGTCCGCAGATCGACAGCTATTCGACCTTTTTCGAAAATGACTACAAGACGCCCACCGGCCTGGCCGGGTATCTGCGCGAGCGTTACCTGGAGGATCTGTATTTCGTCGGTCTGGCCTATGATTTCTGCGTGACATGGTCGGCCGTCGATGCGGCGCGGCTGGGCTTCAGCGTCTCGGTGATCGAAAGCGCGACGCGCGCCATTGATCTGAACGGCTCGCGCGATGCCGCGCGCAGCAGCATGATCGAGGCGGGGGTTCAGCTGATATGACCGGGGCGACCATCGACATCGCGACGCGGGTCTATAACCACAAATGGAAGATCGACCCGATCGTGCGGTCGCTGATCGATACGGATTTCTACAAGCTGCTGATGTGCCAGTCGGTGTTTCGCAACCGGCCCGACACCAATGTGACCTTCAGCCTGATCAACCGCTCATCCAAGATCCGGTTGGCCGAGCTGATCGACGAAAGCGAATTGCGCGAACAGCTGGATCATGTGCGCGGCCTGTCGCTGACGCGGGGCGAAAGCACATGGCTGCGCGGCAATACCTTCTATGGCAAGCGCCAGATGTTCCGCCCGGACTTCATGGAGTTTCTGGAAAACCTGCGCCTGCCTGCCTATCATCTGGAAAAGCGCGATGGTCAGTATGAGCTGACCTTCGAGGGCAAATGGCCCGAGGTGATGCTGTGGGAAATCCCCGCCCTTGCCGTCATCATGGAACTGCGCTCTCGCGCTGTGCTGAAGGATATGGGGCGGTTTGAACTGCAGGTGCTGTATGCCCGCGGCATGACCCGCCTGTGGGAAAAGGTCGAAGCCCTGCGCGAGCTAGGCCCGAACCTGCGGATCGCCGATTTCGGCACGCGGCGGCGGCACAGCTTTCTGTGGCAGGACTGGTGCGTGCAGGCCATGATCGAAGGGCTGGGCGACAAGGTGTTTGCCGGCACCTCGAACTGCCTGATCGCCATGCGCCGCGATATCGAGGCGATCGGCACCAATGCCCATGAATTGCCGATGGTCTATGCCGCGCTTGCCGAAACCGATGCCGAATTGCGCGAAGCACCCTATCGCGTGCTGGCCGACTGGCATGAGGAACATGACGGCAATCTGCGCATGATCCTGCCCGACACCTATGGCACGAAGCAGTTTCTGGCCAAGGCGCCGGATTGGCTGGCGGGCTGGACCGGCATCCGCATCGACAGCGGCGACCCCGCCGAAGGGGCCGAGGCCGCGATCGAATGGTGGCAAAGCCGGGGCGAGGATCCGCGCGAAAAGCTGATCATCTTTTCCGACGGTCTGGATGTCGCCAAGATCAAGGAGCTGTTCTTGCGCTTCACTGGCCGGGTCAAGGTCAGTTTCGGCTGGGGCACGCTGCTGACCAACGATTTCCGCGGCCTTGTGCCCAGCGACGGGCTGGCGCCGTTTTCGCTGGTCTGCAAGGCGGTCGCGGCCGAGGGACGCCCGACAGTGAAGCTGTCGGACAATCCCGAAAAGGCCACCGGCCCGCGCGACATGATCGAACGCTATCGCCGCGTCTTCGGCGTGGGCCAGCAGCAGCGCATGGAAGTGGTCGTCTAGACCGACTGCAATGCCTGCCCGTTGGCCTTGTGGCGCTGCGCAAGCTGATGCGCGCGGCGTGTCTGGCCGATCTGGCGCACCGGCTGTGCGGGCAGGTCGTCGCGCAGCAGGTCGGGAAACAGCGCCAGAAGCTCGGCCCGCGCCTCGGGTCCGGCGGCTTTCAGCGCCTCGGGGCCGGTAAACAGCGATTCCGTCTGTGCGCCTTCGGACATCACGATCTCATGCCGGTCGAACAGGATATGCAGATAGACCAGATCCTGATCGCTGTCGTCGATGTCGATGCCGTTCAGCCCGACCAGACATTTCGCCGCCACCAGCACCTCGGGCTTGCCAAACATCCGCTCGGCGATTTTCGAGGTGACCAGCACGCGATGCTGCGGCGAGACATACAGATCGCGCGTGGGCAGGCCGACCCCCAAAGCCCCGGCGCGGATGCGGATCGGGCGCAGCTGCGGGAATGCCGCAAGCACAGCGCCGCCCAGCGGCTTCGCCCCGATCCAGCGCACCGGCTGCGGGCCGTTGTCGCGGGTCATGACCAGATCGCCGGGCCGCAGATCCTCGACCTGACGCTGGCCGTCGGCGGTGCGGATCAGCGTGCCGTTGCGGAAGCACAGGAACACCGGCGCATCCGCCAGACCATAGCGGTTAACCGACAGCGCGTTGAAATTGTTCTGCTTGACCCCGGTGATGTGGATCGAGGCAATCGGCTTGTGGGTGACGGCGGCGATTTCGGCCTGCGTCGCGTCGGCGGGCGGCGGCACCATGAACAGGTTGCCGTCGCCGTCCTGAAGAATGCGCAGCGGCACATGCGAACTGGAGCTGCCATCCATATAGGTGACATCGCCCCAGTACAGCGTGCCGCCGTCGATGGCGTGGCTGGTGCCGTCAAACACCATGTATTCCTTGCCGACGCTGTGATTGCCAAAGGCGATCGACCCGTCCGAATTGCCGTCATTCAGCGTCAGCTTGCTGATGTTGTTGGCCAGCGGCGCATTCGCGCTGCCATAGGTGCTGCCGACCAGATCGGCGGCGTGTTCCGAGCCGATCGTGTTTTCATCCGTATCCAGTTCGGCGTGACGACCCAGCGAGATTGCCCGGATGCCGATTTCCTTTGCCATGACCCTTCTCCTGCCGCGCGGAGGCGATCCGGCGGGCATCCTTTGTCAGGCGCGGCCAAAGCCTGCCCGCAATGCGGCAAGCCATGGGACGGGCCCGATGATTGCTGTGGAATGCCCGGCGTCAAAAGAACCGGGCCGATGGGGGAAATATACCCCGCATCGGCCCATCCGCCTAATCGCATCTCGTGAAAAAACGCGTCAAATCCGCGCTTTAACCTGTGTTAAAGCTGGTCGCGCCAGCGGTTGACCAAAGGATAGCGCCGATCCAGCCAGAAGGCCTTCGTGGAAATACGCGGTCCGGGCGCGGCCTGATAGCGTTTCCATTCGCTGCCATACAGCAGCGTCTCGACCCGTTTGACGGTCTCGGCGTCAAAGCCCTGCGCGACCAGATCCTTCAGCGCCAGATCTTTTTCGACCAGGCCTTCAAGAATGGCGTCCAGCACCTCATAGGGGGGCAGGCTGTCTTCGTCCTTCTGGTCCGGACGCAACTCGGCCGAGGGCGGTTTCGAGATGATGCGCGGCGGGATCACCTCGCCGGGACGGCCCTGCATCCAGTCGCGGTGATGGGCGTTGCGCCAGCGGCAGGTCTGGAACACGCGGGTCTTGTACAGATCCTTGATCGGATTATAGCCGCCCGCCATGTCGCCATAGATCGTGGCATAGCCGACCGCGACCTCGGACTTGTTGCCGGTGGTCAGCAGCAACTCTCCGAACTTGTTGGAAATCGCCATCAGCATGACGCCGCGCAGGCGGGACTGGATGTTTTCTTCGGTCGTGTCGGGTTTGGTGCCGGCCATTAGATGCGCCAGCGCATCGCCCACCGCATCCCGCGCGCCCTCGATCTGCACGGTATCCAGCCGGGCGCCCAGCCGGGTGGCGCAATCGGCGGCGTCATCCAGACTGGTCTGCGAGGTGTATTCGCTAGGCAGCATGACGCAGCGCACGTTTTCCGGTCCGATGGCGTCGCTGGCGATGGTGGCGACCAGCGCGCTGTCGATGCCGCCCGACATGCCCAGCACCACCTTCTTAAAGCCGGATTTGCGCATATAGTCGCGCAGCCCCTCGGTCATCGCGCGGTAATCCTGTTCCCATTCGTCGGGCTGCGGGTCCATGCGGCCCGGCACTGCGCGCCAGCCATCCGCGGTGCGGATGAAATCCAGATGCTCGATGATCTCGTCGAACGGCGCCAGTTGCAGCACCTTGTCCGCGCCGCCCGTCGCGCCGGGGTTCAGAACGAAGGTCGCGCCGTCATATAGCTGGTCGTCCTGCCCGCCGACCGAGTTCAGATAGACCGCAGGCAACCCGGTCTCGACCACCCGTGCGACCAGATGGCCCATCCGCAGGTCCAGCTTGTTGCGGTGATAGGGGCTGCCATTCGGGATCAGCAGGATTTCCGCCCCGGTCTCGGCCAGCGTTTCGGACACTTCCGGCCACCATGCGTCTTCGCAGATCGGGCTGCCGATGCGGATGCCGTTGATCGAATAGGGGCCGCTGAGCGGGCCTTGATCGAACAGGCGCAATTCGTCGAAAAGCTGCTTGTGCGGCAGATCGTGTTTCAGCACGCGCGTGACGACCTTGCCGCCCTGCAGGATCCACCACGCATTGTAAAGCTTGCCTTGGGTGGCATAGGGCCCGCCGATGCCGATGGCGGGGCCGTCGGCGCATTCGGCGGCCAGCGTCTCGATCTGGGCCATGGCGTCTTCGGTGAAGGCGGCTTTCAGCACCAGATCCTGCGTCTGATAGCCGGTGATGAACATTTCGGGCAGCGCCAGCATATCGGCGCCAGCCTGCCGCGCCTGTTCCCAGGCCGCGCGGGCTTTCGCCGCATTGCCGGGCAGATCGCCGACCGTGGGGTTCAACTGTCCAAGGGTGATGCGGAATGTGTCAGCCACGTCATGCTCCTTCACGGTGTCGCCCCGTTGATAGGCGAGGCGGGCGGAAAGGGAAAGTCGGGCTTTGCGTGGCGCAGAGGCATCAGGTAAACCTCGGGCAAAACAGGCAGGTGACGAAGGGGCAGGGCGATGAAGGCAGCAGTGATGGCTTGCGCGATGGTTCTGGCCGGGGCCGGCATGGCCGGGGCCCAGGGCGTCGTCACCAAGCAATATGACGATGGCGGCGTCTATGAAGGCACGTTCCGCAACGGCAAGCAGCATGGGCGCGGCACCTATCGGCTGCCTTCGGGCTATGAATATACCGGCGATTGGGTCGAGGGGCAGATTCTGGGTCAGGGCATCGCCACCTTTCCCAACGGCTCGGTCTATGAAGGCGCGTTCACCGCAGGCAAGCCGCATGGCAAAGGCAAGATCACCTATGCCGATGGCGGCACCTATGAGGGCGACTGGAAAGACGGCCAGATCACCGGGCAGGGCGTGGCGCATTACGCCAATGGCTCGGCCTATACCGGCGGTTTTCTGAATGCGCTGCATGATGGGCAGGGCGTGCTGACGCAGGAAAATGGCTATCGCTACGAAGGCGCGTGGGTGCAGGGCGTCAAGGAAGGCCGGGGCAAGATCACCTATCCCGACGGCTCGGTCTATGATGGCGAGATGCAGGCCAATCAGCGCGCAGGCACCGGCAAGCTGACCATGGCGGACGGGCTGACCTATGAGGGCGGCTGGGCGGCCGGGCAGATGGCGGGGCAGGGCAAGCTGGTCCAGCCCTCGGGCGACAGCTATGAGGGGCGCTTTGCCAATGGCCGCCGCGAAGGCCGTGGGTTGGCGATCTATGCCAATGGCGACCGCTATGACGGCGATTTCCGCGCCGACCGCCGCGCCGGGCAAGGCACGTTCACCGGCACGGATGGCTATGTCTATGCGGGCGATTGGGTCGATGGCCGCATGGAGGGGCTGGGCCGCATCACCTATCCCGATGGCTCGGTCTATGAAGGCGCGCTGAAAAACGACATGCCCGAGGGCAAGGGCCTGATCACCTATCCCGATGGCTCGCGCTATGACGGTGATTGGCTGGCGGGCGTGATCGAAGGGCAGGGCGTGGCGAAATACGCCAATGGCATGACCTATGAGGGGGCCTTTCGCCGTGGCCGCAACGAAGGGCAGGGCCGCATGACCTATCCCGATGGCTATGTCTATAACGGCGCATGGCGCGACGGGCAGCGCCACGGGCAGGGGCAGGCGACCTATGCCGATGGCACGACCTATGACGGATCCTTCGTGGACGGCCTGCGCCATGGCCGGGGCCGCCTGATCGCGCCGGATGGTTTTCGCTATGAAGGCGGCTGGTCGGGCGGAGAGATCGACGGCGAGGGCGTCGCGACCTATGCCAATGGCGATGTCTATACCGGGCATTTCGTCGCCGGAAAGCGGCAGGGTGCGGGCGTCATGCGCTATGCGACCGGGCAGGCGGCCGAGGGCGAGTGGAACGACAACAGCCTGGCCTCGGACGCGACAAGCGCTGCCCCGCCCGAAGGCGCGATGCCCGCAGAGCCCGAGGATACGCCGCAGGCTCCGGCACCCTGACGATGGCGGGGGGCGTTGCCATTGGCGCAACATGGTCAGGACAGAGCCTTGGTCAGACGGGAAAGACCATGATGGTGTTCAGATACGCGCTGCTTTTCGTGCTGCCGGTCCTGCTTGCCGTGCTGCTGGAATACCTGACATTCCCGATGCAAGAGCATGTCCGGGCGCAAGCAAGCGACTGGATCAACCGTGCCGCGTCCCCCAATCCGGATGTTGCCGCCACCGCACGCGCCGAACTGCCCGGGCATGACATGCTTGGCGCAATATCCCGACTGGACTGGCTGTTTCTTGGCAGTGTCTTCTTAGGCGTCATTGCGGTGTCGTTCCTGATCCCGACGCGGCTTATCGCCAGCAAGGGCATCAACCTTTTGACCGCGATCGTCCTTGGGTTCGCCGCGGCCCGGTTCTTCGTCGGTTTTTACCGTTTGGCGTGGGCCGAGTTCGGCGGGGCGGTTCTTCTTGGCGCAATAGCAGCCGTGGGGTTGATGCTGCTCAGGCTCCGCAGATCAGGGTAACTGGCCTTGCCGCGAGGGAATTGCTCACACCTACATTGTGGGGGCGGTTGAGGGTCCTGCACGGCGACGAAACAGCCCGGTCCTTTAAGCCAACAACCCGGAATGCGGGGATTGTCTTGCGGGTCGTTCCGGCTTTCGGTCAGATTTCTGACCCAAACCAGCCTTTCAGCCGAGGGTGCGCCACCGGCAGCTCTAGCTGCCGTAGAAGCGGCGCCGGGCTTCCTGCTCGATATCCAGCCGCAACTGCAGGTCAATCAGCTTCTTCATCGCAGATTTCCGCGAGGCATCGTCGGGCGCGGCCTGCACAAGTCTTGTCTGCTCTTCCACCGCCTTGCGTAGCTGGATCTCTCGCGGCAGGGCGCCTGCCTCTGCCATGATCCGAAAACCGATCGCATCGGCGCTGCCGTCAGAATCCACGTCCAAGGGCTTGCCCGCACCTTTCAGATTGTCGAACTGCCCCTCGGCCTGAGCCTTCAATATCTGCCGCTCGGCCATGTCCGAGAATTTCATTGCGCACGCTCCTTGTCCGGTGAGATGAGAAAACCGCGTTCCAATTCGTCGAAGACCGGCCAGAACATCGCCAGCCCCGTGGGGCCACGCGATGCAAAGGCTGTCAGCGCCCCGGTCATTGCCAGCGCCGCCGCCAGCGGCTGCAGATCGGCGCGGAATACGCCCTGCGAACGGCCGATGGCCAGGATCTCGGCATAGCGCTGACACCAGCCCTGCGCGAAACCGTCGAGATGTGTTGCGATCTCGGGCTGGGAACCGGCCAGTTGCATCAGCTGAGCAAAGCAGGCGGCAAGCTCGGGGCGGTCCCGCAGGCTAAGAAAATAGGCCTCTGCCTCGGCCCGCAACTGCGCCCGCGCGGGCCGGGCCGGGTCTGCGGCGGGGGGCAGCAGCGCCAGAAAGGCGTCGCGCGTGGTGTCCGCCACCAGCACCACCAGCGCCGCCTTGTTCTGGACGTGGTAATGCAGGGTCGAGATATTGATCCCGACACGCGCGGCCACGTCACGCGTGCGCAACGCGGCATAACCGTTTTCAACGATCAGGGCGCGCGCGGCGTCCGCGATCATCGTGCGGCGGTCGTTCGTGCCAAGATAGGTTTTTTCTGGCTGATCCATGAATCAATCATATGATTGATTCGTCGAATTTGCAAGCGACAGCCTGGTTCTAGCCCAGCGGAACCCTGCCAACCAAGCCGACCCTCGGCCCCAGATCGGGGCAGTCTCGCCGCCCCCGGAACGCTTAAATCACCGCGCTGGCCGCGCTTTCGGGCCAATGGGCGAAGGGCAGGACGCGGCCGTCTTCACGGCTTTGGCGGATCTTGTCCAGATCGACCTTGGCCTTGACCCAGCCGCATTGGTCCATCTCGCCCTCGGCCAGAATGCCGCTGTCGGGCCAATGGCCGTCTGAGGGCGCATAGATCGCCGCGCGGCCGCGGTTTTCGTCGACGGCGGGGCTCCAGTCGCACAGGCCGACCGTGGGCGACTGCACGACGATGCACTGGCTTTCCAGCGCGCGCGCCATCGAGCCGATGCGCACGCGGTTGAAGCCCGCCACGGTGTCGGTGCAGGACGGCACAAGAATGATCTCGACCCCGGCCTCGGCCAGTTGGCGGCCCAGCAGGGGGAATTCGCTGTCATAGCATACCAGGATCCCCAGCCGACCGACGGGCGTGTCAAAGACGCGCAGGCCGGGCGCGCCGCGCACGTCCCATTCCTCACGCTCGAACCGGGTCATGATCTGCTTGTCCTGATGACCGATGCGGCCGTCGGGTCCGAACAGCACGGCGCGGTTCACCGGACGCTCGGAATCGCCGAAATGCGGCCCCGAGGCGGCAAGGATATGCACGCCATGCGCCGCCGCCAGATCGGCATGCAGAGTGTCGCGGGCGATTTCATGGCGCGCGACCTCGTGCAGAGAGGCTTCAAGGCTGCCGGCGATGTCGCGGCCGCCAAGCGAGGCAAGCTCCATCGCGCCATATTCGGGAAAGACCAGCAGGTCGCAATCCGCGGCCTTTTCGACCCAGCGGGTCAGCTTGGCGCGGTAGGCTTCAAAATCCTCGAACCAATTGAACTTGTAAGCGGCGGTGGCGATCTTGATTTCGCGTGTCACAGCGTTTTCATCCAGAATTGCAACGGTTTCTTCGTCGATTCCGGCGCGCCCACATCCTTCCAGTCGAAGGCCGCGATCACACCGGAAAGCGGCTCATAGCCTCTTTTGCGCCAGAAGTCATCCAATGGGCGGTAATCCGCCGGACGCATCGGATGATCCTTGGGACGCTGCACGCTGCAAAAGGCGCTGAACCGGCGGCCAAGGGCGCGGGCCTGCGCCTCGCGACCGTCAAAGAAGGCGTGCCCCAGACCCCGCCTGCGATATTCGGGCAGCAGGACCGATTCCGCGCAATAAAAGATTTCATCCAGCCTTTCCGGGCGGTTGGCGAAGGCTGCGGCAAAATCCGCGGCGTGATGCTCCATCGGGGCGCCGGTCGCGGCGCCGATCATGCGGTTGCCGTCAAAAGCCGCGACGACGACCGCGCCGGGCGACTGATAGGCGGTCAGGTAGTCGCGCTCATATCCCAGATCGCCATCGTAGAGATACGGCCAGTCGCGAAACACCGCGATGCGCAGCCGGGCCAGATCGTCCAGCACGGCCCCGACTGATTCGCCCGTCAGAACCCGCGTCCGGATCACGCCGAGACCTGACGCGTCCAATCCGCCAGATTGTAATAGGTCGTCACGCGGGCGATCTTGCCGTCGCGCAGGGTGAAGAACGTGCCTGCGGGCAGCACATAGGTCTGGCCCCGCGCTTCGGGCAGGCCCTCATCCGTGTTCAGATAAGTGCCGTTCACCACGAATTCCGCCGCCGCCCGGTCGCCCGCATCATTGGCGAAAACCACGATATCGCTCAGGAATTCCTTGTAATTCCGGGTCATCCCGGCATTGAATTCGCGAAACATCTCTTTGCCGCGACGGATCTGGCCTTCGTTGACATGGTGTTCAAAGTCGTCATGCAGATAGGTCAGCATCTCATCGGTGCGGCCCGCATTGAAAGCGGCGTAATAGGCTGAGATCAGGTCTTTGGTGTCCATCGCGATCCTCATGTGCTGTCGGGACGGGTTTAGCCTGCATGGCGGCGCGCGTCACCTGCACCCTTGGTTGCAGCCGCGATGCGGCATTCCCAAAGCGCGTGCGGTGCTGTAGCCAAGAAACACAGATTATCAAAGGAATCGAACCGGATGCTTCCTGCGACCCCCCCTCGTCAGATCGACTGCTTCAAGGCCTATGACGTGCGCGGCCGCCTTGGGATCGAACTGGATGTCGATGTCGCATGGCGCATCGGCCATGCCTTTGCGCAGACACGCGCGGCCCGGATGGTCGTTGTCGGACGCGACAGCCGCGAAAGCTCTCCGGCGCTGGCCGCGGCGCTGATCCGGGGCCTGACCGAAGGCGGCGCGGATGTGCGCGATCTGGGGCTGGCCGGCACCGAAGAGATGTATTTCGCCACTGCCCATTTCGGCGCGGATGGCGGGATCGAGGTGACGGCCTCGCACAATCCCATCGACTATAACGGCATGAAGCTTGTCGGCGCAGGGGCAGCACCTCTGGACCCTGACACGGAATTCGCCGAACTGGCCGCGCTGGCCCGCGTGGGTGGCTTCCAGCCGGTCGAGCGCATCGGCGGCGTCACGCCCTTTCCCGAAGCGCGCGGCGTCTATGCCAGCGCGCTGGCCGATTTTGTCGATGTTGGTGCATTGAAGCCGCTGACGGTGCTGGTCAATGCGGGCAATGGCACGGCGGGCCCGACCTTCGACGCCATCGCGGCCGAGCTGGAACGCCGTGGCGCGCCCCTGCGCTTCATCCGCATCAACCACGACCCGGATGCCAGCTTCCCGAACGGCATCCCGAACCCGCTGCTGCCGGAAAACCAGCCGATGACCTCGGAGGCGGTGCGTCAGCACGGCGCGGATCTGGGCGTCGCCTGGGATGGCGATTTCGACCGCTGCTTCTTTTTCGACGAAACCGGGCGCTTCATTCCGGGCGAATACATCGTCGGATTGCTGGCGACGGCCTTTCTGGAAAAATCGCCGGGCGAAAAGATCGTCCATGATCCGCGCGTGGTGATGAATACCCGCGCCATGATCGCCGAGGCGGGCGGGCAGGCCGTGCAGGCGCGCACCGGGCATGCCTTCCTGAAACGCGCCATGCGCGAAACGGGCGCGATCTATGGCGGTGAGATGTCGGCGCATCACTATTTCCGCGATTTCCATTATGCCGACAGCGGTATGATCCCGTGGCTGCTGGTGGTCGAGCTGATCTCGCGCAGCGGTCAGACGCTGGGCCAACTGCTGTCGGAACGCATCGCCGCCTATCCCTCCTCGGGCGAGATCAACTTCCGGCTGGAGGATCCCGATGCCTCGATCGCGCGGGTGCTGAACCTGTTCGGCCCGCAGGCGGTGTCACGCGACGACACCGACGGCATCAGCCTTGAATTCGACAATTGGCGCTTCAATCTGCGCCGGTCGAACACCGAACCCGTGGTGCGGCTGAATGTCGAATCGGTGGGGAATGCGGCGATGGTGCAGGCGCGCGCGGAACAGATCGGCAATCTGCTGACCGCGCCCTAATCGCCCACCACGTCCGGCGGCACGCGCAGGATCGCCTCGTGCAGGGCGATGGCTTCGTCCAGATTGTCAAAGACCGTCAGCTTGCCGCGATCCAGCACCGCGCCCATGTCGCACATCTGCCGGATCATCGGCATCGAGTGGCTGACGACGACCGCGCCCGAATTGCTCATGCGTTCGGAAAAGACGCGCTGGGATTTCTGCCGGAAATCGGCATCGCCGACGCTGGTCACCTCATCGACCAGATAGGTGTCGAAATGGATGCCCATGCTGGTGCCCATGGCCAGGCGCGACTTCATGCCCGACGAATAGCTGGATACCGGCTGATGATAATGCGCGCCAAGTTCGGCGAATTCGGCAACGTAATCAATCAACTCGTCGGTATCGACGCCATAGATGCGGGCGACGAAACGGACGTTCTGCGCCCCGGTCAGTTCGCCGTGAAAGCTGCCGGCAAAGCCCACGGGCCAAGAGATCGTGCCATCCGACACCACCCGCCCCGATGACGGCGAGACGGTGCCCGCGATCATCTTCAACAGCGTGGACTTGCCCGCGCCGTTGCGGCCCAGCAGCGCCACCGACGATCCGGTGGGAAAGACCGCGTTCACCCGGTCGGCCACCAGCATCGGCCGCCCCTTCAGGCGATAGATCTTGGTCAGGTTATCAAGCCGGATCATGGCTCAGGCGCGGTCACGGATGCTGTAATAGACCAGCACAAGGATCGACCAGCCGGTCAGCAGCAGGCCCGCCACCACGAACAGAAGCCAGGGCCGGTTCGGGGCCTGAGAGCTTTGCGCCACCTTGGGTTCGATATGCGCCGCCAGATAGCGCGACTTGCGCCGCGCCTCGGCCATCGCCGCCTCATAGGCGATCCGGGCCGAGCGATAGGCGCCTTCGGCGAATTCGCGGTCGACCATCAGCTTTTCATATTCGGCCATCAGCGCGGAATAGCTTTGGCCGGTCGGGCCTTCACCATCGGCGCTGAATTTCTGCCGCTCGCTGTCGATCAGGCGGCGCAGGGCGTCGATTTTCTGCTGCGACTGCGTGACGCGATGGTCGGTGGGCCGGGCGTTGTCCATCAGCAGGTCATGGGCCACCAGCGCCTCGGCCAGTTGGGCCTGAAGCCCGCTCATCACGCCCATCTGGCTGGTCAGATCGGCCTGCGGATCGACGATCTGCGTGCGCATCCGGAATTCGGTCATCTGCTGGCGCACCTGCGTCAGGTCGCTGCGGGTCTGTTCCAGCTCATCCCGCGCCAGACGTGTCGAATCGTCCCGCGCGATCGAGGACAGCTCATTGATCTTGTCCGAGCTTTGCTTGAACACCGCCGCCGCGATCTCTTGCGCGTCGGTTGCGGTAAAGGCGTTGACTTTCAGCGTGATAAGCCCGCTGGAGGTGTCATACAACACCTTGACCTGACGGTCCCAGTAATCGGTCATATCCTCGATATGGCTGTCGGGATCGAAGGCGAAGACGAAATCATGCGGCCAGTCGCGCGAAAAGCGCTGCCGCAGATCCAGCTGGGCGTCGATCTTTTCGACCATGTCCTGACTGCGGATATATTCATAAAGCACATCGGTATCCGAGGCGCCCGAACTGCCGCCCGCCAAGGGCGCAAGGCCGCCCAGCAGGTCGATGGCGGGGCTCATATCCTCGCGATGCACCGAAAAGCCGACGGTCGAGATGTATTGGTCGGCCGCGCGGTTCCACAGATACCATGCCCACAGGATGCTGGGCAGCACGACCAGCAGCAGGAAACTGGCCAGCAGCAGCCAATGGCGGCCGCGCGGATTGGCCACGGCGACGGTCGGGCGCACGGCCGCGCCGGGGCCGGGCGGCTGGGGCGGTGCAGGCAGGGGCGCATTCGGGCGCGTGGCAGGCGGCTGCGCGGGCTGGGCTGCCGGACGCGGCATGGGCTTGACCGGGATCGGCTGCGACTGCACGGGCTGCGTGACCTGCGATGCGGGCTGCGCCTGAAACGGCCGGACCACGGGTCGCGGCGTGCTTTGCATCGGCTGAATGCGCGGCTGCGACGGGAAGGGCCGGGTGTTCGCAGCCTTCGCCGCGCCGTCGCCCGATGACGGGGTTTCGGCAGGCGCCGGTTGCGCTGCGCCGGTCGGGCCGGATCGCCCGGTCGCCTGACCCGTCGGATCGATGGATTTGCTCAAAGCCGTGGCGCTTTCGCTGGTTTACCTTTTCGGCGCATTTGTTACATATTGCCGCTCGTCAAGACCAGCCTTTGCTTTCACATGTCCGAGATAACGCCCCAATCCCCGTTGCCGCAGCGGCCCCATACCAAGGGGCCACGCTTCCGCATGCCCCGCATTCTGGTGGCGCTGATGCTGCGCGAGATGGCCACGACCTATGGCCGTTCCGCAGGGGGCTATATCTGGGCGATTCTTGAGCCGGTGCTGGGCGTCGTGCTGTTGTCGGTGGTGTTCAGCATGGCGCTGACACGGCCCGGCCTGGGCAGCAACTTCCCGCTGTTCTATGCCACGGGATTTCTGCCCTTCACGATGTTTCTGGACCTGTCGTCCAAGGTGGCGCAATCCATCCGCTATTCCCGGCCATTTCTGGCCTATCCCAGCGTGACATATCTGGATGCGATGCTGGCGCGGGTGCTGCTTAACGCATTGACACATATCGTGGTCATGACCGTCGTCATCGGCGGGATCTTCTTTCTGTATCAACTGCCTCCGGTGGTTAATCTGGCCGAGATCTTCGAGGCGATCCTGATGATTATCGCCTTTGCCGTCGGGGTGGGGACGCTGAACTGTTACCTGTTCACGGCCTTTCCGGTCTGGGAACGGGCATGGGGCATCCTGACGCGGCCGCTGTTTCTGATGTCGGGGATCTTCTTTCTGTATGACATGATGCCGCCGATGGCGCAGAACGTGCTTTGGTATAACCCGGTGCTGCACTGCATTTCGCAGCTTCGGCGCGGGGTTTACCCGACCTATCAGGCCAATTTCATCGAACCGGCCTTCGTCTTTGGCACGGCGGTGGTCGTGCTGCTGTTCGGGCTGCTGTTGCTGTCGCGCAACGCCCGCGATCTGTTAGAGCGTTAAAGCAGCAGATCGCCTGCGGTGATCGCCAGAATCGACCCCAGCGAAACGGCCAGATCGGTCACACCGTCGCCATTCAGGTCGATTTCCAGCATCCGCCCGGTTTCTGCCGTCCAATAGCTGCGGAGCTGCGGCGCGCCCGAGAATGCGTCCTGTCCGATGAAGCTTAAGCCCAATCCCCGGAAGTCCATCAGATCCTGCCCGCCCTGAAAATCGACGATGGTATCGGTGCTGCGGTCGAAATCGTCGGGGTTGGTAAAGACGAACACATCCCAGCCCGCGCCGCCCTGCAGCCGGTCGCTGCCGCTGCCGCCCTGCAGCGTGTCATTGCCGCCACCGCCGATCAGCGTGTCATTGCCCGCACCGCCCGACAGGATGTTATTGCCGTAAAGATCGGTCAGCAGATCGTTGCCAGCGTCTCCGAACAGGGTGTCGCTGCCGGTGCCGCCATCCAGTGTATCGCCGCCGTCGCCGCCATAGATCAGGTCGTCACCCTCGCCGCCGACCAGCAGATCGAAGCCGCCGCCGCCCCATAGCGTGTCCTTGCCCGCCCCGCCCTCCAGCGTGTCGTTGCCACCATTGCCCGACAGCAGGTCATCGCCTTCACTGCCCCGCAGCAGATCGTCGCCGTCGCCGCCCATCAGCGTGTCATTGCCCAGGCCGCCGATCATGAAATCGTTGCCCGCCTCGCCCATCAGAACATCGTCGCCATCATGGCCTTCCATCCGGTCGTTGCCCGCGCCGCCCCAGATCGTGTCGTTGCCCGCCTGACCGACCAGAGTGTCGTTGCCGTCGCCCCCGGACAGCAGATCGTCGCCATCCTGCCCATACAGCGCGTCATTGCCCGCCTGACCCCAAAGCGTGTCATTGCCCGCGCCACCCGACAATTGATCGTGGCCCGCGCCGCCATCCAGCATGTCATTGCCATCTTCGCCCATCAGCACGTCGTCGCCATCGCCGCCGGACAGCGTGTCATGTCCGTCGCCGCCCAGCAGGCGGTCATTGCCCGCCTCTCCGTTCAGCACGTCATTGCCCGCGCCGCCGATCAGCGTGTCATGGCCCGGCCCGCCGATCAGCAGGTCATTGCCCGCGCCGCCGCCCAGCCAGTCATTGCCGCCATGGCCCGCCAGCGTGTCGTTGCCGTCATCGCCCGACAGGTGGTCATTGCCGTCGCCGCCATAGATCAGGTCATCGCCCGCGTCGCCATAAACCAGATCGTCGCCCGCGCCCGCGTTGATCGTGTCATTGCCGGGCCCGCCCCAGATGCGGTCATTGCCCCCGGCCGAGTTGATGTTGTCATCGCCATCCTGCCCGAAGATCGTGTCATGCCCCGGCCCGGTGATGATGCGGTCATTGCCGAAGCCCGCCCAGATCGCGTTGTTGCCCAACTGATCGACGATGAAGTCATCGCCGCGTTCGCCATAGATGCGGTCGTCCCCGGCCTCGCCCTGAATCGTGTCGGTGCCGTCGCCGCCATACAGCGTGTCATTGCCGTTGCCGCCGCGGATCACGTCATTTCCCGCGCCGCCCCGGATCACGTCGTCGCCGTTATTGCCCGACAACTGGTCGTCGCCCGCATAGCCGTTCAGCCAGTCATTGCCGTCGCCGCCCTGCATCATGTCATTGCCGTCACCGCCCTGCATCAGGTCGTTGCCCGCCAGCCCATACATGTTCGAGCCATAGCGCCCGGCGGTCAGCGTGTCGTTGCGCGGCGTGCCCATGATATTGCTGCGCATGTCGGGCGGGTCGTAATGCGCGATCGGAAACAACGAGTTGTCAAAGAAATTCGCCTGCAGCCCCGATCCGTCGCGGGTCCGGATCCAGACCACTGAATTGCCGAAAAAGATCTTGATGCCGTCGCTTTGCGGGCTGAAGACCAGTTGCGACATGCTGCGGATCATGCCCAGCCCGGACAGGTCCAACCGGTCCTTGCCCGGCTCGAAATCGGTGATGACGATGCGGCCATTCACCTCGGCCGCGACGAACAGGTCGCTGCCCTCACCGCCCGTCATCGTGACCTGCGTGCTGCCCGCGATCAGGATGTCGTCGCCGTCGCCGCCGATCAGCGTGGTCGTCTGGCTGCCCGCACGCAGCATGTCCGCGCCAGATGTGCCGGTCACGCGACCGCTGCCCGTCACCGTCGTCTGCCCGATCTGTCCCGGTTCAAAGACGAATTGCGTCACGCCGCGTTCCGTGCGCGAGGCGACGAAGACCGCGATGCGCCCGTCGATCACCACCGCCGAGATCGACGACACATCCGCCATCGCGCGGTCATCTGCGTCGATCAGCGTGGCAAGGTGCAGAAGGTGGCCGTCGGGCATGATGGTAAAGACCGAGATCCCGTCATCCGCGCCGCCCGCAAAGATGAAGGCGCGCCCGTCCAGCATCACGGCATCCAGCGCCGAGGCGCCGCGGAACCTTGTGCCAAGCTCGTCGATGATGTGGTCCGCAGGCTCCAGCGTGCCACCATAGGTCACGCGCAGCGTCGTCAGCGACGAACTTTGGGCCGAGGCGACGACCAGATAGGTCACGCCCATCACCGTCACGGTGGCGATATGGCTGGGCGCGTTCAGCCCCAGCCCGCGATCGGCCCACAGCAGCCGCGCCGCGCCCAGGGTGCCGTCGCCATTCACCCCCTGAATCGCCAGATAATTCCCCTGCGCCGACGTGCTGAGCATGAAGGTCCGGTCGCCGATGGCCACGGTCTTCATGTCGTCGATCTGCGTTCCGGGGATCCCCAACCCCCAGGGCAGATCGGATTTCGCCACCGCGCTGATGCTGCCATCGGCATTGACGCGCCACGTCTCGAACGTGGGGCGGTTGTCGCGGGCGGAAAAGATGAACTCGCCCTGCGGGGTGGTGAAACTGCCCATCAGCTTCACGTCGCGTCCCAGCCCGCCCATGCCGCCAAAGGCCGCGGCGCTGTCCAGCCCGCCCGAGGCATCCAGCATCGCGCCGCTGCCGATCGAGTTCGACAGCCCCGTGCCAAAGATCGCCGTGCCGCCGCCCGCATTGACCAACGCCACCGCAGGCCGGTCCAGATAGCCCACCTGCGGCCCCCATGCGCGGGCCGATGTCATCTCGATGGGCTGATCGGCCGCAGCAATGCGGTAGCTGGCCATACCGCCGCCGATATGGGTCACGCTGTAAAGCGTATATCCGCCCGAGGTCTGCGTGGCGCGCAGGTCCGTGATATTGGTCACGAACGTCGCCTCGCTCCCCAGATATGTTGCGACGTGCCGATAGGTGACCATGGCTCCATTGCCCGAAGGGATCAGAATATGCCCGAAAGCTAGCCCTCGGCGGTTTAACAAAGCCTTTAATCCGGCCTGCTGTCCAAGCCGTTTCGCCAAGCATTTTAGTATCTTCTTTCACAGAATTTCGGGGCGTTCCGGCTGGTGACTTGTGCGAGGCTGGAACATCGTCCATACCCGAGCGGCATGTGGCGACAGGCGGAAAATACCGATGCAGATTGAAAAAACGACGCTTCCCGGAGTGTTGGTTCTGGTGCCCAAACGGCATGGCGATGCGCGCGGGTTCTTCTCGGAAAGCTGGAACCGCAAGACCCTGCTGGACGCGGGTCTGGATCTGCCTGAATTCGTTCAGGATAACCATTCCGTCTCGGCCAGCGTCGGCACCTTGCGCGGGCTGCATTTCCAGTCCCCGCCCCATGCGCAGGGCAAGCTGGTGCGCTGCGGTCGCGGCAGGCTTTTCGATGTCGCCGTCGATATCCGCAAGGGCAGCCCGACCTATGGCCAATGGGTCGGCGAAGAACTGTCCTTTGAAAACGGTCGTCAGCTGTGGATCCCGGCCGGTTTTCTGCATGGCTTCGTCACGCGCGAAGCGGATACGGAAATTTGCTACAAATGCACCGATCATTACGCGCCCGATTGCGATGGCGCGGTCGCATGGAACAGCATCGGCATCGACTGGGGCATGACGGATCAGCCGCTTCTGTCCGCCAAGGACAGCATCGCTCCGGCGCTGGCGGATTTTGACAGCCCGTTTGTTTACGAAGGCCCTTTTGCATATGAGGCGCGCGCATGAAGATTCTTGTGACCGGAGGGGCGGGGTTCATCGGATCCGCCGTGGTTCGGCTGGCGGTGCGCCGCGGACATGAGGTGGTCAGCCTTGACGCGCTGACCTATGCCGCCAATCTGGAAAACGTGGCGTCGGTGTCGAACAGCCCGCTTTACGCCTTTGAGCAGGCCGATCTGCGCGACCGTGCCGCGCTGGACCGGGTGCTGGCCACGCACAAGCCCGATGCGATCATGCATCTGGCCGCCGAAAGCCATGTCGACAGATCCATCGACGGGCCGGGCGATTTCATCGAGACGAACATCACCGGCACCTATAACCTGCTGGAGGCCGCGCGCGCCTATTGGACCGCTGAGGGCCGCCCCGAAGGCTTCCGCCTTCACCACATCTCGACCGATGAGGTCTTCGGCTCGCTCGGGGAAACCGGGCAGTTCACCGAAGACACCCCCTATGATCCCCGCAGCCCCTATTCCGCCTCGAAGGCGGCATCGGACCATCTGGTGCGCGCCTGGCACGAAACCTATGGCCTGCCGGTGGTGCTGACCAATTGTTCCAACAATTACGGGCCGTTCCACTTCCCCGAAAAGCTGGTGCCGGTCGTCATCCTGAACGCGCTGCATGGCCGTCCCATCCCAGTCTATGGCGATGGCGGCAATGTCCGCGACTGGCTGTATGTCGAAGATCATGCCGATGCCCTGCTGCTGGTGCTGGAAAAGGGCGAACTGGGCCGCAGCTACAATATCGGCGGCGAGAATGAGGCGAAAAACATCGATCTGGTGCGCACGATCTGCGCGCATATGGACCGCCTGCGCCCCGAAAACGCGCCGCATGACAAGCTGATCACCTTCGTCACCGACCGGCCCGGCCATGACCGCCGTTACGCCATCGACCCGACCCGTATCCGCGAGGAACTGGGCTGGCGTCCCTCGGTCACGGTCGAGGAGGGGCTGGCGCGCACCGTCGAATGGTATCTGGACAATCAGGACTGGTGGCAGCCGCTGCTGGCCCGGCAGGGCGTGGGTCAGCGGCTGGGCACGGCATGAGCGGACTTCTGGTCTTTGGGCGCACGGGGCAGGTGGCGACCGAACTGGCGCGGCAGGCCCCCGATGCGGTGTTTCTGGGCCGCGATCAGGCCGATCTGTCCGACCCTGCCGCCTGTGCCGCAGCCATCCGTGACGCCGCCCCCGATGCGGTCATCAACGCCGCCGCCTATACCGCCGTCGACCGCGCGGAATCCGAGCCGGATCTGGCCCGCGCCGTCAATACCGATGCGCCCGTTGCCATGGCGCGGGCCTGCGCCGAGCTGGGGATCCCGTTTGTGCAGATCTCGACCGATTATGTCTTTGACGGCTCGGGCGACCGGCCTTGGGTCGAAAGCGACGCCACCGGCCCGCTGGGGGTCTATGGCGCGACGAAACTGGCAGCCGAGCAGGGGATCGCAGCAGCAGGCGGCACATGGGCGGTCCTGCGCACCTCATGGGTGTTTTCGGCGCATGGTGCGAATTTCGTCAAGACCATGATGCGGCTGGGTGGCCAGCGCGACACGCTGAACGTGGTCGCCGATCAGCATGGCGGACCGACCCCGGCTGCCGACATCGCCGCCGCTTGCCTGACCATGACCGCCGCGTTGCGCGATGGGTCGGCCAAGGGCGGCGTCTATCATTTCGCGGGCGCGCCCGACACGACATGGGCGGGCTTTGCGCGGCAGATCATGGCGCAGGCGGACCTTGCCTGTCAGGTCGGCGACATCGCCACCAGCGACTATCCCACTCCGGCGAAACGGCCGGGCAATTCGCGGCTTGATTGCACGGCCATCGCCCGCGATTTTGGTATCAGCCGCCCGGATTGGCGCGCGGCCCTGACGGATGTAGTGACGGAGCTTCAGACATGACCGAAGGCAAGACCACGGCAAGCGGGCGCAAGGGCATCATTCTGGCGGGCGGCTCCGGCACGCGGCTTTATCCGATCACCATGGGCGTGTCGAAGCAGCTTCTGCCGATCTATGACAAGCCGATGATCTATTACCCGATTTCGGTGCTGATGCTGGCCGGGATCCGCGAGATCGCGATCATCACCACGCCCGAGGATCAGGAACAGTTCCGCCGCCTGCTGGACGATGGCAGCCAGTGGGGCCTGCGCTTTGAATATATCGTGCAGCCGTCGCCTGACGGGCTGGCGCAGGCCTATATTCTGGCTGAGGAGTTTCTGGCCGGCGCGCCCTCGGCCATGGTGCTGGGCGACAACATCTTTTTCGGCCACGGCCTGCCCCTGCTGCTTGGGGCGGCGGATGCCAAGGCGCAAGGCGGCACGGTCTTTGGCTACCGCGTTGCCGACCCCGAACGCTATGGCGTCGTGGCCTTCGATGCCGAGGGGCAGGTCAGTTCGATCATCGAAAAGCCGCCGGTGCCGCCGTCGGATTACGCGGTGACGGGGCTGTATTTCCTTGATGGCACGGCCCCCCAGCGGGCGCGCAGCGTCCAGCCCTCGGACCGGGGCGAGCTTGAGATCACCACGCTGCTGGAAACCTATCTGCATGACGGCAGCCTGTCGGTCGAGCGCATGGGCCGCGGCTTTGCGTGGCTGGATACCGGCACCCATGCCAGCCTGCTGGACGCGGGCAATTTCGTGCGCACGCTTGAGCAGCGGCAGGGCCTGCAGACCGGCTGCCCCGATGAGATCGCGTTCGATCAAGGCTGGATCGACGCGGCGCAACTGGCCGAGCGCGCGAAGAAATTCGCCAAGAACGACTATGGCCGCTATCTGATGCGCCTGCTGGGCTGACGCGTCCGGGGCGGTCCGTGGCGTTGGCGCGCTAAGTTTTCTGTGCTGGCGGCGCGGGTGGAAGCGGCGGCTACGCGGTTTCTAAGAAAGGCGCGCGCTGGTCGGGTTGCGGCATTTGTGTGGCTGCCATGGGGTGCGTTGTCCGGCAGTGAGTTGCTTGACGGAGCTTCGCTTGGCGATCGACAGGACGCGTCGGTTTTGCACAGATCGTTAAGGATCGGCGCGACCCCGCAGGCTGTTGGTGGATCTGGCGCTGTGGCTCGCTTGGCCCGTCGTGCCGCTGAAACGCCCGGACGCGATGCGTTTTTTTAATCTTGCGCCGCCATGGGCGACGGATTTGTCGTGCCTGTCGTGCCTGTCGTGCCTGTCGTGCCTGTCGTGCCTGTCGTGCCTGTCGTGCCTAGCTAACACGCCCGTCAGGTCGACCGCCGCAACCGCCCAGCCAGCGCCGCCGCGCCGACCGCAAGCGTGCCACTGCGCGTCTGTCGGTAAAGCCCCATCCGCAGCATCAGCATCGCGGCGCGCAGGCCCGCCGCATCAAGCAAACCGCCGAACTGCCGCAAAAGCGGCTGATTTTCTGCGGTGAACAGATGCGAGACAGGCTCCAACGCCGCTTGGTTCTGCGCCAGCCAGCCCGCAACCTGCCCGTCGCAACGCCTGCTGAACAGCCGCGCGTCAGTTCGACCGCCGCAATCGCCCCGTCAGCGCCGCCGCGTTGACCGCAAGTGTGCGACTGCGCGTCTGTCGGTAAAGCCCCATCCGCAGCATCAGCATCGCGACGGGTGGACCCGAGGCATCCAGAAAACCGTCGAACTGCCGTAAAGGCAGATGAAATTCTGCGGCGAACAAATGCGAGATCGGCTTCTGCGCCGTTTGGTTCTGGGCCAGCCCGCAACCTGCCCGTCGCAACGCCTGCTGAACAGCCGCGCGTCAGTTCGACCGCCGCAATCGCCCGGCCAGCGCCGCCGCGTTGACCGCAAGTGTGCCGCTGCGCGTCTGTCGGTAAAGCCCCATCCGCAGCATCAGCATCGCGGCGCGTGGACCCGAGGCATCCAGAAAACAGCCGAACTGCCGCAAAAGCCGTTGATTTTCTGCGGTAAACAGATGCGAGACAGGCTCCAGCGCCGCTTGGTTCTGCGCCAGCCACCCCGCGAATTGCCCGTCGAACAGCATCCCGAACCGCGCGGCGCGCGCGCGCGTGGTATCGTTGCGCCCCATGACATTGGCAGAGTGCTGCCGATACAGCACGACCTGAGCCTTGTCGCGAAAGATGTCCGCACCTGCTCCGGCAAGCAGCTGATAGGTCCACCAGTCATGCGAAACGATCTTTGCCTGCGTCGCGGCAACGATTCCGCGCTGCAACAGCCGCAAGGCTGCGGCGTTCGCGACCGTGGTATTGCCTGGCAGGCAGGCCTGTATCAGCGCATTGCGCAAGCCGAACGGTCCCGGAAAATGCGGCGCAGGCGCAAGCGGATGCAAGTCATGGTCGCAGATCGTGGTGCGCGCGGCATAGACCGCGGGTCCCGTCCGTTGCGACAGATGTGCGACCGCGCGGGCCAGCTTGTCGGGCTGCCACAGATCGTCCTGATCGCAATAGGCAAACCAGCTGTCGCCCTCGACCTTTTCCAGCAGTTGCAGAAAATTCGCTGTCGCCCCCTGACAAGGACCGTCGGTCAGCCGGATGCGCCCATCGCCCAGCTGGTCCGCATAGCGCGCCACGATCTGCCGGGTCGCGTCGGTCGAGCCGTCATCGGATACGATCAACTGCCAGTCCGGGAAGCTTTGCCCCAGAATGCTGTCCAGTTGTGTCGGCAGGTAATCCGCACCATTGCGGGTCGCCATGATGATGGTGATCAGGGGGCGCAAGGCACGTCCTTTATGCAGCAGGTCGATCCTGACCTATCGCAATCCGGTGCCCCTGCGCCAGTTATTGCTCTTGCCGGGCGATATCCTCGATCAGAACACGGTTGATATCCGGGCCGCTGGCGGTCCGGGCTGCGGCCAGCAAGGCCTTGCGCAGCCGGTCCTGACTGGGTTCTGCGGTGAAATTGCCGTCGAACGCGCCGGTATTGGCCTCGATCATCAGCCCGTTCAGCAGGGCATCACGCAGGCGATGCTCTTGCGCCTCGATGCGAGGGCGGGCGTCGCCCGGGATTTCCAGCGTCAGGGACAGCACCATGACCGCGTCCGTCCTGCCATTGCGCATCACCGGCACGAAGAACTGGTTTGGGAACTTGAACCAGTCCTGGGCCGCGGCCTCGCCCTCGGGCTTGGCTGGCTCATGCGCGGGGGCTTCGTCTTCGGCTTTCGCGTCATGCGCGGCCTCGGGCTTTTCGGCCTCGGCATGGCCGTCGGCCTTTTCGTGGCCATCGGTCTTGGCGTCGGCCTTGCCGCTGCCCAGCATATCGCCGCCGACAGCGCCGCCCAGAAAGGCCAGCAGGGGCAGCACAAGCATCAGGATCTTCTTCATCTTGGGCGTCCCCTGTCAGTAGGGCAAAAGAATATCGGCCACCTGCTGGCCATAGCGCGGCTGCTGCACATCGCTGATCTGGCCCCGCCCGCCATAGGCGATCCGGGCACCCGCGATGCGGTCATAGGCGATTTCGTTGCGTCGCCCGATATCCGAGGGGCGGACAAAGCCGCTGACGGTCAGCACGCGGATCTCATAGTTCACGCGCACCTCTTGCGAGCCTTCGATGCGCAGGACGCCGTTCGGTAGCCGCTCGATCACGGTCGCCGCGACCCTCAGGGTGATCTTGTCCTTGCGACTGATATTGCCGCTGCCCTTGAAGGTCGACGATCCCTTGGCTTCGGCCAGTTCGTCCATGCTGGCGCCTTCGGGCAGGATCTCATCGATACGCTGCGACAGACCTGCCATCGCCGGGATGCTGACCTTGTCCGAAGAACTGCGGCTGCGCCCCGAGCTGTTCTGGATCGAGGCCTGATCGTTGATCTCGATCACCACGGTCAGGATGTCGCCCCGGTTCGAGGCGCGGCGATCCGCAACCAGCGAATTCTGCGACACCGACCACAGCGATGCGGCGCTGTCCGGCCGCGCCGGCAGTTCGGGAATGACCGGCGCGGTCATTGCCTCATATTCGGCGCTAGTGGCGGCCTCGGTCATCTGAGGCGTGCGTCCGACCTGACTGACGCGCCCGCAGGCCGAGACGCCGATTGCCAGAAGCCCGCAGGCCAGAAGAAGCTGCGCATTCTGTCGCATGTGATTTTCCTAGTTCTGCGCCACGATCACCGAGCCGTCGGGCGCAACGCGCCCCACGACCGTGACCCGTGAGCTGTTGTTGAGCACGCGCACCATCTCTCCGACACTGCCCGCCGCCATGGCGCGGCCCTCGGCTTCGATGCGCAGGGCGCCGCGTTCAAAGATGATGGTGACGATCTGGTTGCGATCGACCAGCTTGGGCGATGCGACATGGCGCGGCTGCACCGGGCGGCCTTCGGCGACCATGACCTGCAATTGCTGGCCCACAACCTGATCCAGATCGCCGATGCCGCCTTGCTGACCGGGGTCCATGCGGACATCTTGCGGCAGGATCACCATGCCGGCGCTGAGCGTTCGGGTGGCCACGACGGAATCGGCCTGCGCAGGCGGGGCAGACAGGGCAAGAAGCGCCAGAACGACCCGCATCAGCGCACCTGCACCGTGGCACCCAGCATCTGGTCGGCGGCGGTGATGACCTTCGAATTCAGCTCATAACCGCGCTGCGCCTTGATAAGCTCGGTGATCTCGCGCACGGGGTCGACGGCGCTTTCCTCCAGATAGCCTGCGCGCAAGGTGCCCAGGCCCTCCTCGCCGGGGGCGGCGACAAGCGGCAGACCCGAGGCGGTGGTTTCCAGAAACAGATTGCCGCCGGTCGCCTCAAGGCCCTTTTCGTTGACGAAATTCGCCAGCGTGATCTGGCCAAGGTTTTCGGGTTCGACCTGATCGGCGAAAAACGCCATCACCTCGCCCGCGGGGCTGATCGCGATGCTGCGGGCCTCTTGCGGGATGGTGATGTCGGGAACCAGCGGATAGCCCTCGGAGGTAACGATCTGCCCCTCGGCCGAGCGTTTCAGGCTGCCGTCGCGCGTGTAAGCCGAGTTTCCGGCGGGCATCTGGACCTCCAGATAGCCGTTTCCTTCGATCGCGATGTCCAGATCGCCTCCGGTCTGCACCGGGCTGCCCTGGCCCAGCATGACGGTAACGGCGGCGGGGCGTACCCCAAGGCCAAGCTGCACACCCGCCGGCACCATCGCGCCGTTGGTGGCGGTCAGCGTGCCGGGGCGTGTGGCCTGCTGATATTGCAGGTCGGCAAATTCGGCGCGGCGCGGGTTGTATCCCGTGGTCGACATGTTCGCGAGGTTGTTCGAGATGACCTCGACGCGCATCTGCTGTGCGCTCATGCCGGTGGCGGCGATCTGAAGGGCTTTCATGCGTGATCCTTTATCGCGTGAGCGAGGTTATGGCCTGCCGGATGCGCTGGTCTTCCTGATCCAGAAAGGACTGGCCCAGTTCATAGGCGCGCTGGACCTCGATCATGCGGGCGATCTCGGTCACGGGATTGACGTTGGATTCCTCGACGAAGCCCTGGCGGACGCGGGCATCTTCCAAGGGCTCGATGCCGTCGCCGGCTTCAAAAAGCGTGCCAGCGACATGGCGCAGATCCGACGGGTCGGGATTGGCGAACACCCCGACGCGGCCCAGCGGCTGACCGTCTGCCGAGACCGTGCCGTCGGGGCCGATGCCGATGCTGCCGCTGCCGGGGGGCACCACGATCGGAGCCTGCCCGTCGTCCAGCACCTGATAGCCGTCCGGGTTGATCAGTTCGCCCTCGGCATTGGTCATGAAGGCCCCGGCGCGGGTCAGGCGGTTGCCCTGCGGGGTCTGCACCATGAAGAAGCCGTCGCCCTCGATCGCCAGATCATAGGTGCCGTTGGTCTGGGTGATGCCGCCCGGTTCCAGATCGACCATGCGCCCGCGGATATTGGCCATGGCCAGCGTGTCGCCGTGATTGCCCAAGGGCACCATGTATTCGGAAAAGATCACGCCTTCCCGGCGAAACCCGGTGGTGTTCGCGTTCGCCATATTGTTGGCGATGGCACGCATTTCGTTCATCAGACCGGATTGCCGCGTCAGCGAGGCATAGATCGCGTTATCCATCTATTGCCCCACGATCTGCGGAATGATCTGGTCGGTGAAGAAGCCGGCCAGCGTCGCGGTCATGAAGCTCATGCTGACCCAGAACACGACCAGCATCACCCCGATCTTCGGCACGAAGGTCAGCGTCATCTCTTGAACCGAGGTCAGCGCCTGAAACAGGCCGATGACCACGCCGATGACCAGCGCCACGGCCAGCAGCGGGGCCGACATGCGTACGGCGATCCACAGCGCCTGTCGCGTCAGGTCAAAGATCAGGTTCTGATCCATCAGACCGGCATCCGCAGGATTTCCTGATACGCCTCGACCACCTTGTCGCGAATGGCGACGGCGGTTTCCAGCGCGACCTCGGCCTGAGCGATGCTTTGCACAAGCTGATGCGTGTCGGTGGCGCCGGTCATGGCGCCGGTGGCCTGAATGTCCACCTGCTCCATTACGCGGGCAAAATCGGTCGCGGCGCGGCTGGCGCCTGCGGGCAGGCCCTCGGCGGGTGCGACCGCAGGGCGGGCGCGGTCATAGGCGGTGGCGGCAAGGGTCGGGCTAATCATCGGGGTTCTCCCTGTTTTAGCGGCGGATCAGGTCAAGCAGCGCGCTGCCCATCTGCCGGGATTGTTCAAAGACGCGCAGGTTGGCCTCATAGCTGCGGCCTGCCTCGCGGGCATCGGCGACCTCGACCACCAGGTCGACGTTCGAGCCGTCGTAATAGCCACTGTCATCGGCCATCGGGTTAGACGGCTCATAGATGCGGGGCAGTTCACGGCGGTCCAGCCGGGTCGGACTGGCCTCGACCCCGCCATTGGCGCGGCCGAAATCCACCTGCTCCTCGAACGAGACAAGCTTGCGGCGATAGCCGGGCGTGTCGACATTGGCGATGTTTTCGGACACATGTCGCAGCCTGTTGGCCTGCGCCCGCATCCCCGAGGCGGAGATTTCAACGGCTGAAAGCTGATCGGTCATGGTGCTGCCCCCTTATGCCCGACGGCCAAGACTGGTGCGGATCATCGACAGCGATGAGCGTGTGACCGCCAGCGACAGATCGAATTCGCGCTTGGCCTGCGCGATCCGGATCATCTCATCCTCAAGCGAAACGGTGTTGCCATTGGGCGCGGGTTCGCTGGCCAGATCCTTGGGACGGCCTGCGCCGCCCCAGCTGACGCCCGTGACATGGCTGGGCCGCGTCGCGCGCATCTCGACCGCGACGCCCGAGCGGTAGGTTTCGGAAAATCGTGCAAGATCGCGGGCCCGGAAGCCGGGCGTGTCGGCGTTCGCCACATTCTGCGCGATCAGCTTTTGCCGTTCAGTGGCATGGGCAGTCATCGAACTGGCCATGCGCAGCGTTTCGATCCGGTCAAACATCCAGGCTTCTCCTGACTTCGATAAACCCGGTCTTAACTCCAATAGGTTTAGAAACCCTTCACAGCGCCCGTTTGCGGCGAAAAAATCGGAGAGGCAGATGGACAGGATGCAGGCCACCGCCCAAAGGATCAGGCATATGGGCATGTCGCGATATTTCGGCAGCGTGCAGGCGATTCAGGCGGGGACGATCCGGCTGGCCGGGTTGGGACACCATGCCTCGGTCGGGGATCGCGTCTCATTTTCAATGCCTTATGGCGCGTCTTTGGCGGGTGAAGTCGTCTCGCTGGAGGCGGGCTTTGTGCATGTCTTGCCCGAAGGTCCGCCCGAAGGCATGTCGCAGGGCACCGAGGCCGAGCTGCTTTTCGCGCCCCGTCTGGCGCCCGCCGATTCGTGGATCGGCCGAATCATCGACCCGCTGGGGCAGCCGCTGGATGGCCGCCCCTTGGCCGCCGGTCCGCGCGCGCGTGCCTTTCGCAGCCCGCCACCGCCCGCCGCAAGCCGCAACCGGCTGGGCGCGCGGCTGGATACCGGGCTTGCCGTCTTCGACACGCTGCTGCCTTTGGTGCGCGGTCAGCGGATGGGGCTGTTCGCGGGCTCGGGCGTGGGCAAATCCACGCTGCTGTCGATGCTGGCAAAAGGCGTTTCGGCAGATGTCGTCGTGATCGGCCTGATCGGCGAACGTGGCCGCGAATTGCGCGAATTCGTCGAAGAAACCCTGGGTGACGAAGGGCTTGCGCGCGCCGTCGTGATCGCCGCCACCTCGGATCAGTCGCCTCTGATGCGGCGTCGCTGCGCGTGGGCTGCCATGACCGTGGCCGAGCATTTCCGCGATCAGGGCAAGCATGTGCTGTTTTTGGCCGATTCGATCACCCGCTTTGCCGAAGCCCATCGCGAAATCGCGCTGTCCGCAGGTGAGGCCGCAAGCTATCGCGGGTTTCCGCCCTCGACCTCGCAATTGATCATGTCGCTGGCGGAAAGGTCGGGGCCGGGTCCGCAGGGCTCGGGCGATATCACCGCGATTTTCAGCGTGCTGGTCGCCGGGTCCGATATGGAGGAGCCGGTCGCCGACATCCTCCGCGGCACGCTGGACGGCCATGTCGTGCTGGACCGCGCCATTGCCGAACGCGGTCGCTTCCCGGCTGTCGATGTGCTGCGGTCGGTGTCGCGGTCGCTGCCACATGCCGCAAGCCTGTCGGAAAACGCGCTGATCGCCCGCGCCCGCGCCATGCTGGGCATCTATGCCGAATCGGAACTGATGGTGCGGGCGGGCCTTTATGCGGCGGGGACCGATCCCAAGCTGGATGAGGCGGTGCGGATCAATCCGGCGCTGGATGCGTTCTTTTCACGAAAAAGCGATGATGCCCGCCAGTCATTTCAGTTCCTTGCCGAGGCGCTGGCCGGGCAGGGGGGCAGGTGAGTTTTCAGAAAGGTCTTTTCATTTCAGGGAAATATGCCAGATTGATGAATGTTAAAACGGCATCGTGGGACATTGCACACGGCAAGACGAGTTGACAATCTCCTGCGGTCGAGCCGGGGAGCAATATGGCCATAACCGAGTATTTTGTCCGCTATTTGCAGCGCCGGGATCAACTCAGCGAACGCGACATCTCGCGGCTGCGGGCGATTCCGACCACGCATGTCGCGTTCCAACCCGGCGAGGTCATCGTCCCCGAAGGCCGGATGGCGTCGCGCAGCTGCATGATGCTGCGGGGCATGGCGGCGCGGCAGCATCATCTGGCCGACCGTCCGGGCGACCGGGTGATCACCGCGCTGCATGTGCCGGGCGATTTCGTCGATCTGCACGGTTTCGTGCTGGCCGGGCTGGAACATGAAGTCGTCTCGATGGGCGCCTCCGAGGTCGAGTTTGTCGAGCATGACGAACTGCGCGAGATTACCGAGAATTTTCCGCATCTGACCCGCCTGCTGTGGATGTCCACCGTGATCGACGCGGCGATCCACCGGCAATGGCTGGTCGCGGCGGCCTCATTGCGGTCCAGCGGGCATTTGGCGCATCTGCTGTGCGAGGTGTATACGCGGCTGATGACCGTGGGGGCGGCGCAGGACTATACCTTCACCATGCCGCTGCTGCAAAAAGAGCTGGCCGATATTCTGGGCTATACCCCCATCCACATCAACCGCGCGGTCCGCGATCTGCGCGACGGGCGGCTGATCCGCTGGACCGGGCAAGAGGTCAGGATTCTGGATTGGGCCGGGCTGGTGCGGATCGCGCGATTCGATCCGCATTATCTGGAGCTGGACAAGGTGCGGCGCTGATCACTGGCACAGCCGCCAGCCGCTGTCGCGCGCCTTGATGTCCAGATGCAGGTGGTCGTCATGCGCGGCATTCGCGCCGGGGCCCAGCACCGTGGTGAAATGCAGACAGGCCGCGCCGCGGATCGCGGCCTGAACCGCCTCGGCCATATCGCCCTTGCCGTCGCGCGGTTCGATGACAAACTGGCTGCCATCGCTGAAGGTCAGGGCCGAGACATCGAACGCATTGCCAAAGGCGTGTTCCGACAGGTTTTCGCCCTTGTCGCCCACCGTCACGCGGCATTGATAGGTGGACCCCGGCTGGATGCCCGAAAGCCGCGGCTGGCCCGGCAGCATCGAAAGCGCGGGCCGCACGGAATCGCGCAGCCAATGCGCCAGATGCCACGCCGTTTCGCACCGCATCAAGGCACCGCCGTTGATCTGCACTCCGGGCAGCGGGGCGCGCAGCATGATCGGACGGTCGATGCCGCAATCGCGGTGCTCGGGATCGGTCAGCGGCGCTTCGACGATGTAATCGGCACCCATGAGGCTGAGATCCAGCAGGCAGGCGGAAAAGGTGAAGTCATCCTCGCGCAGGGCCTGATGGATCGGGGGCGCCAGCGGCTGCTGCGGCGCGGGTTCGGCCGGATCGGTCGGCGAATAGCCCAGCGGAGGCGTCGTCGACAGGCCGGGCGGTGGCGCGGGCAAAGCCGCTGCGGCAGGCGGTTCCTGCGGCGCGGCTGCCTGTTCGGGCCGCAGATCCGGGCGTTCGGGCTGCATCGGGCGGGGGGCGGGTGGACCCGCGTCCTGCGCAGAGGCTGCGCCTGCACATGCCATCAGAAACAGAAACCCGATCAGCCGCATCCTATTGTCCTGACGCAGTTGGGGCGGGTGGCAGCGGTTGCGATGTCACCGGCATGTCCGAGGGATATTCAGGCTCATCCGCCGCCGGTGCTGCGGTTGCCGCCTGCGGTTCCTGCGCCTGTTGCGCGATCATCTCATCGGCAAGCGCCTCGGCCCGGGCCAGTGCCTCGCTCAGCGTTTCACCTTCCGGCGCCGGGCCGGGGGTAGGCAGGGTTTCGGCGGTCGGTGCGGGGGCCGCATCCGGCATCGGAGCCTGTGCCGCTGCCGCATCGGTCGCCGGAACCGCAGCAAGATCGGGGGTGACGGCGATTGCGGCGGCGCTGGTGGCCGCGCCGGCCTCGGCGGGCAGGGTTTCGACCGCCGCGCGGGCCAGCACCCCGGCCGAGCGGATCGGCGGGCGGCCCGAGGATATCACGTCCTGTGCCAGCACCTGCGCCGCCACGGGGGCGGCCTGATGCTGCGTGACATCCGCGATGCTGACGCCGGGGTCCAGAAACTCGACCGTGGTGACCTTGGCCTTGACCATATGCGCCAGTTCATAGGCGTCCCAATTCGTCAGGCGCACGCAGCCATGCGACTGGTTCACGAACAGGCGCGACGGGGTGGCCGTTCCGTGGATGCCGTAGGTCGGTTCGGACAGGTCGATCCAGACATTGCCGACAGGGCCGTTCGGGCCGGGGGGAACCACCAGAACGCGGTCGTTTTCGCCCTGCTTGAAATTCCGCTTGGGGTTATAGGTATAGGTCGGGTTCAGCGCCACCGCATTGACCACATGCGTCCCATGCGGCGAGGGCGTATCCGATGAGCCCACGGTCGCCGGGTAATCCGCGACCATATTGCCCCTTGCGTCATAGGCGGCGACGCGGCGGGTCTCTTTGTCCACGATGATGCGGGTGACGGTGGCGCGGATGGGTTTGGCGGGCTTCGTCACCACGATCGTCGTCCCCGGCGTGAACTCCAGTCCGGGGTTCAGCTTGGCCAGAAACTTGTCATCCATATGAAAGCGTTCGGCCAGCTTCTCCAGAATGCTGGTGTAACCCTGCGAGGTCATCGCTGCTTTCAGCGCGTAATCGGCGGGGATATTGTCCACCAGCCCCTGCGCGTCCTCCTCGGTGATGGTATAGGACATGGTCAGCGCCTCGGCCTCATAGCCATGCAGCAGATCCCAGACCACGAAATCCATCTGGCCGGTCATCGGCAGGCCCGCGCGGCGTTGGAACGCCTTGATGGCGCTTTCGCTCATGCCGCCGCGCCAGCCATCGACCACGCCCGGCGAGATGCCCGAGCGGTCCAGCAGGATCTGCACCTTGGCCGTCAGCGCCGACTGACCGGGCGGCAGATCGCCGCCCTGATAGGTCGCGGTCTCGATCTCGGCCGGAGAGATCGAGCCGGGCGCGCGGTTGGCCACGGGCTGATGCGGCAGGGTCGAAGGCGTGGTCCCTACAGCCGTCACCGCCGCTGCCGGATCGGCCGCCGCCTGCACGGGCAATGTCGCCGTCACCGCCGCCGCGCGGGCGGGCGGACGCGGTTGCGGGGCTGTCTGGGCCAGTGCCATGCCTGCAGGCAGGCCAAGCGCAGCCGATATCAACAGAAGGCGCGGAATCGCGCCGTCGAAAAATCTGCTCTGGGACATGCTCGTGGTCTTGCGTTGCTTATTATAAGTTTGTTCCAATTTTGCCCCGCGCGGGGCAGCAACGCAAGCGCAGGCAGAACAAATCGGCTTGAGAACGCCTACATCTCGCCTTCAAAGCGGTGGCTTGACGGGAAGTAACGGCGCGACAGCGACACCGGCATGTTGTTCAGCCATTCCAGCCGTTCAAGCTGCAGCACGGGTTCATCCGCCGCAATGCCCAAGGCCGCACCGATGAATTCCGCCTCGGCGCTGCACACGCCGATCGAGATGGTCGCGCGGTTCAGCGGCACATGACCCAGAAGCCATTCGCAGGCGCTGGTCTTGGCCAGCGTCTCGGCGTTCAGGCCGGGGGCGGCATAGGTGTTGGTCCAGCGTTCCTCGCAGCAATAGGGCGCGCCATCCGACAAGAACACACCGCGGTTGAACAGCAGCGTTTCCGAATTGCGCACCAGCATGTTGCGCGCCACATCCGCCGGCGGCGTGACCTCGGCGGATGACAGATAGCGGTAGCCATAGACGTGACCCGCCGCCTCCAGCTCGCGCCGCAGAAGCGAACGGACAAGCTGCACGCGCGGGTGATCGGCAACCCGCGTGCCGACCTTGCGGCGGCGTTCGATCACCCCGGTTTCGGCCAGCGCCTGCATGGCACGGTTGACGGTCGCGCGGGCGCAGCCCAGTTCGACTGCCAGATCGCATTCGGTGGGGATCAGTTCACCCTCGGGCCATGTGCCGTCCTGAATGCGGGACAGAACGATGTCCTGAACGGACTGCCACGTCATGCCCTTTCGCTTGGGCGCGATGCCGGACACATTGCTTGATGGCACGGAGGTCGGAGAAATAAGGGACATGAAACCTGAAATGGTCTGAAAAGAATGCTGAAAATCTGCTCGGGCGGGGAATGCAAGCGGACCGGGCACCAAAGGGCGCAAGCTCCGCAGCCGAACAGGCCATGGACATATTAAACCACTAAGTTCATTTTCTGCGACCTTCTGACGATGAAGGCAAGGACATTCCTGCGTTTATGCAGCAATCCGCCTGCCGAGTTGACAATCTGCCCGGTGGGGCAGATGGTCGCGGCCATTCTGCCAAGAGGTGTGCAAGTGTCGGATGCAACCGCATTCCGGGGGGGCAACCCTTCGACAACGGCATGGACTGTCCTGATCGCGATCAGCCTGTGCCACATGATCAATGATGTGATGCAATCCATGCTTGCGGCGATTTATCCGCTGCTGCAGCAGGAATTCTCGTTGTCATATTGGCAGATCGGTCTGATGACCTTCGCCTTTCAGGTGACGGCCTCGTTGCTGCAGCCGGTCGTCGGGGCGGTCACGGACAAAAACCCGATGCCGAAATCGCTGGCCTTTGGCATGGGGACGACGGTGGTGGGCGTCCTGATGCTGGCCTTGGCGCATGAATACTGGGTGCTGCTGATCGGAGCGATGCTGATCGGAATCGGCTCGGCGGTGTTTCACCCTGAAAGCTCGCGCGTGGCGCGGGTGGCATCGGGCGGGCGCTTCGGCACGGCGCAGTCGATCTTTCAGATGGGCGGGAATTTCGGCACCTCGCTTGGGCCGCTGCTGGCCGCCTTTATCGTCGTGCCGCTGGGGCGGCCCTCGATCGCGCTGTTTTCGGTGATGGCGATGGTCGGGTCGTGGATGCTGTGGCGCATCGGCGCATGGGCCGAGGGGCGGCGCAAATCGGGCGGTCCCAGCGCCAGCACCGCGCTGAAGCTGCCGCGCAACCGCGTCATCGCGGCCATCGTCATTCTGGCGCTGCTGACCTTCACCAAGAACATCTACACCGCCAGCATCTCAAGCTATTTCACCTTCTTCCTGATCGAGAAATTCGCCCTGACGACGCAGCAGGCGCAGCTGATGCTGTTTTTGTTCCTTGGCGGCATGGCGGGGGGCGTCATGCTGGGCGGGCTGCTTGGCGACAAGGTGGGGCCGCTGAAAGTGATCTGGTTCTCGATCCTTGGGATCCTGCCCTTTACGCTGGCGCTGCCCTATGCGGGGCTTGCGACGACGGGCGTGCTGGTGGTGGTGATCGGGCTGATCCTGGCCTCGGCCTTCCCGGCCATCGTGGTCTTTGCGCAAGAGCTGGTGCCGGGCCGGACCGGGCTGATCGCCGGCATCTTCTTCGGCTTTGCCTTCGGCATGGGCGGCATCGCCGCCGCCGTGCTGGGGGTCGTCGCCGATGCGAAGGGGATCGAATTCGTCTATCAGATCTGTTCCTATCTGCCGTTGATGGGGCTTTTGACGATTTTCCTGCCCCGCATGAACCGGGTCTGAGGGGACATGATGACGATCAAGGCAAGGCCGATCTCGGCCACGGAATTCGCGCCCTTTGGCGAGGTCCTGCAGCCGCGCGACGCGCCGACGAAGATGATCAATGCGGGCCGCTGCGAACGGCATCACGCGCTGGCCACCGTGCAGCGGTTCGACGGCGAGGCGATCATTTCGATCTTTCGGTCGCAACCGGTCAGCCTGCCCTATGACTGCGCGCTGCTTGAGCGGCATCCGCTGGGCTCGCAGGCCTTTGTGCCGCTGGGGCCGGATCCGTGGCTCTCGGTCGTGGCGCCTGATGCGGGCGGCAAGCCCGGCGCGCCGCTGGCCTTCATCGTGCCGGCGGGTGTCGGGGTGAACCTGCACGCGGGCGTCTGGCACGGCGTTCTGACGCCTCTGGACCGTGCCGCCGATTTCCTTGTCGTCGACCGCGAAGGTGGCGGCGTGAACCTTGAGGAAGTCACCATCGCCCCGGTGACGATCACCGCATGACCGGCCCCGATTACAGCTTCGAGGAGGCCGCGATCCTGTCCGGCGCCCGCTTTGTCGCAGGTGTGGATGAGGTGGGGCGCGGCCCGCTGGCCGGTCCCGTGACGGCGGCGGCGGTGATTATCGACCTGTCCTGTGTCCCGCAGGGGCTGAACGATTCAAAGAAGCTGACCGCCCTGCGCCGCACTGCGCTGGCCGATCAGATCATGGCCAGTTGCGACTGGGCCATAGGTCACGCCAGCGTCGAAGAGATCGACAGCCTGAACATCCTGCGCGCCTCGCATCTGGCGATGTGCCGCGCCATTGCCGGGCTGCGCCAGCGGCCCTGCCATGTGCTGATCGACGGCAATATGCTGCCGCGCGATCTGGACCTGCCGGGGCAGGCGGTCGTCAAGGGCGATGCGCGCAGCCTGTCCATCGCCGCGGCCTCGATCATCGCCAAGATGGTGCGCGACCGGATCATGGTGGATTTGGCGCAACAGCATCCCGGATATGGCTGGGACGTTAACGCAGGTTACCCGACGCCCGCGCATAAGCGCGCGCTTCTAGATCTGGGGATAACCCCATATCATAGGCGCAGCTTTGCGCCGGTCCACAATATCTTGTGTAAACCCCAAACAGCAAGCTGTTGATTCAATAAAGAAATTGACGGCGATTCGGCTCTGAATCATCATTGGGGCAATCAAATCGGCGACCAAACAGCCGAAAATCCCCGAGGCAGTGATGACCAGATCCGACATGAAATCCCGCGCGGCTGCGCGACCGCTTCCGCTTAACCAGATCCTGGCCGGTGACTGCATCGAGGTCATGAACGCGCTGCCCGAAAACAGCGTCGATCTGATTTTTGCCGACCCGCCCTATAATCTGCAGCTGAAGGGCGAATTGCACCGCCCCGATAACAGCCGTGTCGATGCGGTGGACGATCATTGGGACCAGTTTTCCGGCTTTGCGGCCTATGACAAATTCACCCGCGAATGGATGGCTGCGGCGCGCCGGATCCTGAAACCCGATGGCGCGATCTGGGTGATCGGCTCGTATCACAACATTTTCCGCGTGGGTGCCGAGCTGCAAAATCAGGGCTTCTGGATCCTGAACGATGTGGTGTGGCGCAAGTCGAATCCGATGCCGAACTTTCGCGGCAAGCGCCTGACGAATGCCCATGAAACCATGATCTGGGCCAGCAAATCCGAGGCGGCGAAATACACCTTCAACTATGAGGCGCTGAAATCGCTGAACGAAGGCGTGCAGATGCGCTCGGACTGGGTGCTGCCGATCTGCACCGGCGGCGAGCGGCTGAAGGATGCCGAGGGTGCAAAGGCGCATCCGACGCAAAAGCCGGAATCGCTGCTGCACCGGATCATCGTCGGCTCGACCAATCCCGGCGACGTGGTGCTGGACCCGTTCTTCGGCACCGGCACCACCGGCGCGGTCGCCAAGATGCTGGGCCGCGACTTCATCGGTATCGAACGCGAGGCCGCCTATCGCGAGGTCGCCGAGAAACGGCTGAGCCGCGTGCGCAAATTCGACAGCGAAGCCATCGCGACGATCAAGCCCAAGCGCGCCGAACCCCGCGTGCCCTTTGGTCAGGTCATCGAACGCGGCATGTTGCGCCCCGGCGAAGAGCTGTATTCCATGAACAACCGCCACAAGGCCAAGGTGCGCGCCGATGGCAGCCTGATCGGCAATGACGTGAAGGGCTCGATCCATCAGGTCGGGGCGGCGCTGGAAGGCGCGCCCAGCTGCAACGGCTGGACCTACTGGCATTTCCGGCGCGAGGGGCGGATGGTCCCCATCGACATTCTGCGCCAGCAGATCCGCGCCGAGATGGAGGCCGACGAAGGCCGCCCCAACTGAGTTTTTCCGGTTCGCCAAGTCCCGAAGTTCCGCAAGCTCTGGTGCGGCCGGGACCGCCTTGCCCCGCCCGGTTCTGCCGGTCGGGGCCTTTTCATATGAAATTCAATGTGAAATCATCCGGGTCATGACACATCCCTATGTTGATCTGCCAAAGACCGCCTTTTGGCGCAGCGGCGTGGCCGAGGCGGGCCATGACGGGCTGGTCGACATCTTCCGCCCCGCCTTCGATCTGCCCCGCGATGCCGCCATTGCAACCGCAGGCAGTTGTTTCGCCCAGCATGTCGGGCGGGCGCTGCGCGAGGCGGGCATGACGGTGCTGGATGCCGAGCCGCCGCCGCCGGGCTGCATGGCCGCCACTGCCCGGCGCTTCGGCTATCGCATCTATTCCGCGCGTTACGGCAATATCTACACCACGCGGCAATTGCTGCAATTGGTGCAGGACGCGCTGGCGGATCATGTGGACGCGCAGGACATCTGGGAAAAGGACGGTCGCTTTTACGACGCGCTGCGCCCCACGGTTGAACCCGAGGGCCTGTCATCGCTGGCCGAGGCCATCGCGCTGCGCCATGCCCATCTGGCGGCGGTGCGGTCGCTGTTTTCGCGCTGTTCGCATTTCATCTTTACGCTGGGTCTGACCGAGACATGGGCGCATCGCCAGACGGGCCGGGTCTGGCCGACCTGTCCCGGCACGGTCGCGGGCCGGTTCGATGACAGCCAGCACGGCTTTCTGAACCTTGGCGTTTCCGACGTGCTGGCCGATCTGGCGGCGATCCGCACCCTGCTGCAGCAGATCCGCCCGCAGATGCGCATCATCCTGACCGTCTCGCCGGTGCCGCTGACCGCGACCGCCTCGGGCGGGCATGTGCTGGCGGCGACGACACGATCGAAATCCGTGCTGCGCGCCGCGGCCGATGAATTCGCCGCGGCCCATGCGGATGTGGATTATTTTCCGTCCTATGAGATCGTGACCAATCCCGCCGCGCGCGGCGCGTTCTTTCAGCCCAATCTGCGCGAGGTGACGGCACAGGGGGTGAATGTGGTGATGCGCACATTTCTGGCCGCCTATGGTCTGGCCGCGATGCCCGCGCCCAGAACGCAGACCGTGGCACCTTCGACCGACCCCGCCGAGGATGTGGTCTGCGAAGAAATCCTGCTGGACGCATTCCGCAAATGACCGCGCCCAAGCTGCTGATTCTGGGAAATTCGCACACGGCGGCCAGCCGCGTTGCGCTGCGTGACGATCCCGAGCGCTGGCCGGGCTTTTGCCCCGATGTCTTTGCCATGCCCGGCGAAACGCTGGCCGATCTTGACCTGCAAGACGGCGCGCTGCACCCGCCCAATGCCGAGATCGCGCAAAAGATGCGGTTCTACAACCAGACCGACCGCTTTTCGCTGACGGGCTATGACGCGTTCGTGCTGATCGGCGGGCTGTCGGTCAACGCGGTGTCGGCCTTGCAGGATCGCCATCGCAGCGTCGATTTTCCATCGGTCGCGGCGGGGCAGGACTGCTGCCTTGTCTCCTCGGGGCTGATCGACGCGCTGATCGCCGACCGGATCGAGGCTTCGCCTGCGCTGCGCATCTTGCGCAAGCTGGCCGGGTTGTCGGCGCGGCCGGTCCTGTTCATCGATCAGGTTCTGCCCTCGTCCGATTGCCGGGACGATCCGCAAAGGTTCGCGGGCTATGTCGCGATGGTGGCGCGCGGCGATGGCATGGCGTTTCGCGACCGCTATCTGCGGGTGCTTCACAGGGTTCTGGGAGGCGATGCCATCCATCTGCCGCAGCCAGCCCAGACCATTGCGGATGGGGTCTTTTCCGCGCCGGAATGGATGCGCGGCTCGGTGCGGATGAACCCGCGCCGCGATGTCTTGCATGAGGTCGCCGAACACGGCCACGCCAATGCCGCATATGGGGCCTTGCAGGTCGATCAGATCCTGCGGGCGCTATAGCGCGTTGCGCGGCATCGGCAGATCGCCGCGATTATAAGGCTTCCAATCCTCGATCTCGGGATAGAATTGCCGCCGCCATGCCCGCACACGCGGGTTCATGCGCCGCCGCCACAGGGGCGGCACCATGGCCAGAAAGGTCATCGCCGGATAGCCCATCGGCAATTGCGGCGCTTCCTCGGCGGAATAGGTCTGCAGCAGCGGAAAGCGCCGGTCGGGCTTGTAATGATGGTCGGAATGGCGCTGCAGATTGATCAGCAGCCAGTTCGTCGCGGTATGCGAACTGTTCCAGCTGTGGCGCGGCAGCACATGTTCATAGCGGCCATCGCCCAGATGCTTGCGGGTCAGCCCGTAATGTTCGACATAATTCGTCAGCTCAAGCTGCCAGATGGCCACGAAAGCCTGCCACAGAAACAGCCCCAGCCCCCACCAGCCGCCCAAAGCCAAAGCCAGCGCCAGCATTCCCAGTTGCAGCGCGGCGTAGCGCCAGAACGGGTTGCGCCGGTCGAAGACCGACCGCTTGGCGCGGGCCAGCCGCTTGGCCTCGGCCTGCCAGGCGCTGGTCGGGCAATCGACCAGAACGCGCAGGAAGAAGCGGAAAAACCCTTCGTTATAGCGCGCCGAGACCGCATCGCGGGGCGTTGCCACCCATGAATGATGCACCAGCAGATGTTCGGTGCGAAAGTGCGAATACAGCGTCGAGGCCAGCAGCAGATCGCCCAGCCAGCGCTCGACCGGGTTTTTCTGGTGCAAAAGCTCATGGGCATAGACGATGCCGATGGTCCCCGAGGCGACGCCGATGCCGAAGAACAGACCGAGGCTTTCCCAGCCGGTCATCCCGCCGCGTGTCGCCCACCAGATACCGCCAAAGATCATCGCGGCCTGCATGGGAAACCACAGGATGGTGATGGCGCGATACCAGAAAAGCTGCGCCTCGGGCGTTTCGGTATCTGGGTTTTCTTCGTTCAGGCCCAGGACGCTGTCCAGCACCGTCATCAGATACCACGCATAGACCGGCATCAGCACGAACCACCAGCCGCCAAAGCGGGCGGCGATCAGGGCCAGCGGCACCATCCCAAGCGAAAGCCAGAAGGGCAGCGCGTCGATCATACGGGGACGAGAGGAAGCGGTCATGTCTCAACTATGGCGGGTTTTTACCGGGCTTGCCAGCGCGGCGCATGGTCGCGGCAGGGCGGGCGGTTTCGGGCTGTGCAAGGTCGGGTTTGGCAAGCGACCATGCCTTGCGCATCAGGCCGGGCAGGGCGCTGGGGCTGAACTCGCGCAGCGCCAGCAGATTGCCGCGTTCCGGGTTCGCGGTCAACTGCCCGGACAGCACCGTCAGATCCAGCGTGAAATGCGTGAAGACATGGCGCACGACGCCCATGTCCCGCCAGTCCCCGCCCGCAGGCGCCTCCATGTCCGAGCCGTCCCAGCCGGTCGAGGGAAATGCCAGCGTGCCGCCCAGCAGGCCCTTGTCCGGGCGGGTCTCGACCAGAACGCGATCACCGGCAAAGCCGATCCAGACCGTGCCGAAGCGCTGCGGCTTGGCCTTCTTGGGCAGTTTGCGGGGCAGGTCGGCTGCGATGCCCTGCGCACGGGCGGCGCATTCGTCAAGGATCGGGCAGATGCCACAGGCCGGGCTGCGCGGTGTGCAGATCGTCGCGCCCAGATCCATCATCGCCTGCGCGAAATCTCCGGGCCGCTGATCGGGGGTCAGCAGCGTGGCCAGCCGCACCAGTTCGGGCTTGGCGGCAGGCAGCGGCGTTTCCACAGCAAACAGGCGCGACACCACGCGTTCGACATTGCCATCGACCACGGTTTCCGCCCGCCCAAAGGCAATCGCTGCAATCGCGGCCGAGGTATAGGGCCCGATCCCCGGCAATGCCCCCAGCCCCTCGCGCGTGTCGGGAAACCCGCCCATGGCCGACACGGCGCGCGCGCAGGCCAGCAGGTTGCGGGCGCGGGCATAGTAACCAAGCCCGGCCCATTCCCCCATCACCTGCGCATCGGGCGCGGCGGCAAGGTCATGGACCGTGGGCCAGAGCGAGGTGAAGCGCTGGAAATAGGACTTGACCGCCGCAACCGTGGTCTGCTGCAGCATCACCTCGGACAGCCAGACGCGATAGGGATCGGCCTGACCCTGCGGCACCCGCCATGGCAGGCTGCGGGCATGGCGGTCATACCAATGCAGCAGCCGGGCGCCTATCACCCCGAAGTCACGCAATTTTCAGTCTCTCCGCTCTGGCATCCGGGCGTGGCAGGGTCCACACTGCACGCCAGACAACCATATGGTCACTTCATGGCCCCAAGGAAACCCGATACCCCGCCGCGCCGCCGGATGCGCGGATTCGAGGCAGCCTCGTCGCTGGTCGCGCATCGGATCCGTTCGGTGGGCGAAACGCGAGGCTTTGCCGTGGCGCGGCTGCTGACCAACTGGGCCGAGGTGGTGGGCGCCGACATCGCCGCCCATGCCCGCCCGGTCAAGATCAGCCATGGCAAGGGCTTCGGGGCCACGCTGACCCTGCTGGTCGATGGCGCGCGCGCGCCCTTGCTGAACATGCAGCGCGACAAGATCCGCGACCGGGTGAATGCCTGCTATGGCTTCAACGCCGTTTCGCGGGTGACGCTGACCCAGACCGCGCCCACCGGCTTTGCCGAAGGCGGCGGCTTCGTGCAGACGGGCTTTGCCGAAGAGCAGGCGGGTTTCGCCACAGCCCCCCGCCGCCCGCGCAACCCAGATCCGCAAACTCATGCCGCAGCCGATGCCGTGGCGCAGGGCTTTGACGATCCGCAACTGTCTGCCGCCATGCGCCAGATGGCTTTGAACATCCTGTCCCGCCGGGACACCAACGACCGAAAGGCCAATCCATGACCATTTCCCGCCGCCTTCTGATCGCCGCCGCCACGGCTGCGGTCTCAGTCGCCGCATTCCAGCCCGCGCTGGCGCAAGAGGCCGCCCCGACCGAGCAGGCCCAGACGCAGGAACAGATGCCCGAAGGCAAGATCCTGCCCGATATCGTGCTGGGTCAGGACAGCGCGCCGGTGACGATGGTGGAATATGCCAGCTTCACCTGTCCGCATTGCGCGGCTTTCCACAACGAAAACCTGCCCAAGCTGAAGGCCGAATATATCGACACCGGCAAGATCAAGTTCATCCAGCGCGATGTCTATTTCGACGCCGTGGGCCTGTGGGCCGGGATCCTTGCGCGCTGCGGCGGGGATGAGAAATATTACCCCGTCTCGGACATGCTGTTCGAGGAGCAGAAGACCTGGCTGGACGCCAAATCCGGCGATGATATCGCGGCCAACCTGCGCAAGATCGGCGCGAAGGCCGGCATGACGACCGAGCAGATGGATGCCTGCTGGGCCGACAAGCAGAAGGTGGCCGATCTGGTCGCGACCTTCCAGAAGAACGCGACCGCCGACAATGTCGAGGGCACGCCCAGCTTCGTGATCGGTGGCGAAAAGGTGCAGAACCAGCCATGGGATGCGATGAAAAAGATCATCGACGCCAAGATCGCCGAGGCTGAAAAGCAGGGCTGAGGCCTTTCGCGCCGTCCCCGCCATGGGGCGGCGCTACAATCCCAGCGCGGTCAGACGATCATCCAGCGCCGCGCTGTCATGCAGCTCCAGCCGCACCGGCAGCGTCAGCACCTTGGCGCGAAAGCTGCGGGGCAGGCGGGCGGCATCCTTTTCGGTCGTGACCAGTTGCGCACCCGCAAGGCGCGCCTCGGTCTCCAGCCGGGTCAGCAGGGCGGGGGTGAAGGGCTGGTGGTCCTCCAGCGCCTCGGCCCGGGCGATCTGAGCGTCCAGACCACGCAGCGTGTCAAAGAATTTCTCGGGATGGCCGATGCCGGCAAAGGCCAGAACGCGCAGGTCGTGCCAGTCCATGCCGGTTTGCAGCGGGCGCAGTTCCGCCGTCAGATGCGGCAGCGACAGCGCGGGATGTGCGGCCGCAAAACTGGCCTGCGCCTGAGCCGGGCCGATGGACAGCAGCATGTCGGCCCGCGCCAACCCCACCGCGACGGGTTCGCGCAAGGGGCCTGCGGGCAGGCACAGCCCGTTGCCGAAGCCCTTGGCCGCATCCACCACGACCAGCGCCAGATCATGCGCCAGCGCGGGATCCTGAAAGCCGTCATCCAGCAGGATCGCCTGTGCGCCCGACGCCATCGCCGCCTGCGCCCCCGCCACCCGGTCATCCGCGACCCAGACCGGCGCAAAGGCCGCCATCAGCAGCGGCTCATCCCCGACCTCAGCGGCGGTATGCGTCGCGTCAAGCACGCGCAGCGGCCCCTTTTCGGATCCGCCATACCCGCGCGAGACGATATGCACCGCCACGCCGCGCGCCAGCAGGCGCTGCGCCAGCATGATCGTGCTGGGCGTCTTGCCCGTGCCGCCGGCATTGATATTGCCGACACAGATCACCGGAACGCCAAGCCTGATGCGACGGCCATGTGCCAGCCGCCGCGCGGTTCCTGCGGCGTAAAGCGCGCCCAAGGGCGACAGCATCCGGGCCTGCAAGCCGGGCGGGCGGAACCAGAAATCGGGGGCGCGGCGGCTCATGCGGCGGCGGCCTCCATCGTGTCGATCACCGTGTCGGCGATCCTGCGCAGGACAGCCGCGCCGCCGGTGCTGACGGCCCATGCGCTTTCGGCCAGCAGCGCGGCCTGATCGGGCGCAGATAGATCGGCCACAGCCGCCGTCAGCGCCTCGGGGCCGGTGACCAGCCGCGCGGCGGTCGCGCCGTCAAGCTGCACCCATTCGGCGCCAAACGATCCGGGAAGCGGGCCGTGGATGATCGCAGATCCCAGCGCCGCAGGCTCGAACGGATGGCGCGGCTCAAGGCCGGGGCCGGGGATCAGCGTGCCGCCCATGAAACAGACCGGAGCCAGCCGATACCACAGCCCCATCTCATAGGGATCCTCGGCAATCAGCACATGGTCGTCCGCCTCGGGGTCGTAATCTTCTGATCGCGAGATGCCCGCAAGGCCAAGCGCCTCGATCTCGGCATTGATCTCGGGCAGCATGTCTTCGGGCAGCCCGGCAAGGATCAGCAGCGCGCGGTGATTGTGGTGCAGGGCGGATTGATGCGCGGCCAGCGCCGCCTTCGCCTCGGGCAGGGTGGGGGCGGCGGCCAGCCAGACATGACGGCCACGCAGGATCTGGGCCAGCGCCGCGCGCTCGGCCTCATTGGCGGAAAGCGGGGGGCGGGTATCGGCGACAGGCCCGGTCAGTTCGATCCGGTCGGCGCGGGCCCCCAGCTGGCGGGCCGCCGCCGCGGCGGTCAGGTCGGGGGCCAGAATGCGGTCGATGCGCGACATCAGCCCGCGATTGATCGCCCCGCGCCACGCGCCCGCGCGGCTATAGGCGGTCAGCCGCGCTTCGCTGAGGATGATGGGCCGATGCTGATCTGCCATCGTCATCATCAGGGCTGCGGGCAGTTGATCGCCCATCAGCAGCAGGCCGCGCGGTGCGAGCGTCGCGACCATCTGCTGGGCGGTCGCAAGATCGCGCGGCGTTTCGACCTGAACCGAGCGGAAGGTGGCCGACAGCAGTTCCTCGGGTGCGGGGGCGCCCATAAAGGCGAAACGCAGCAGCGGCCGGCGCGACAGCATCGCCTTGATCAGCGCCGCGACCGGCGGCGGATCGTCCGAGCGTTCGGACAGATGCACAAGCACCAGAGGTCCATCGCCCGGCGGTGGCACCAGTTCGGCACCGGGCGGCTGCGTCAGCGCCGCCCGCCTGCGCAGGTGCAGCCAAAGCGCCAGCGATGATGTGGCCTGTCCTGCCGGTGGCATGGGCGTCGGGTTCCTTCGGACCCCGGTCAGGCGCCCAGTTCTTCGGTCGGACCTGCCGCCATTTCCTCATCCCGCAGGCGGTGCAGGTGGGCGATGAAATAGCGGGTATGGGCGCTGTCCACGGTGCGCTGCGCTTCGGCCTTCCATGCGGAAAAGGCGCTGGCATAGTCGGGGAAAATGCCCACGATGTGGATCTGGTCGGTGTCGCGGAATTCGGTCCGGCTTGGGTTCACAAGCTCACCACCAAAGACAAGGTGAAGGCGCTGCGCCATCGTATTCTCCTGCTTCGCTATCCGGCGCGACCCTAGCCGACGCCCCGATCCGAACCAAGCCGATTCCGGTGGGCTTTGCATCAAATTCTTGGCGCTTGTCGTTTGATCGGGCAGGCGGAATCGCTTACGCCGAAAGGGCGGATGAAGGGCGCGTTCCGGATGTGATGACGTGGTGGTCGGTCGCATCTCGGGATGACGACAGGGATGGAGCACCGCAAGTCCCCAGGTTGCGGACGGTCTGTGGGGTGACCGTCCGCAACTTTCCGGCGTTACCGTTTCAGACATTCATCGCGTGCCACGGCATGTCGCGGGCCAGCCTTGGCCCGCGCGATATGCCCGCCGGTCCTGTCCCATGACACCGATGCAGAAAGGGGCGGCATTGCTGCCGCCCCTTCGATCTGATCCGCTGATACAGGCGCTTAGAACTGGATCGAGCGCGCCATGCCCGGATTTTCCAGCGGCGGAGCGAATTTGGTCAGTTCGATGCCTTCCACGGCGGCCTTGTATTCGTCGGCGCTGGGGGTGCGGCCCAGAATGGCCGACAGCACCACAACCGGGGTCGAGGCCAGAAGCGACTCGCCCTTCTTCTCGGCGGCATCTTCGACCACGCGGCCCTGGAACAGCCGGGTCGAGGTCGCCAGCACCGTGTCGCCCTTTTCGGCCTTTTCCTGATTGCCCATGCACAGGTTGCAGCCGGGACGCTCCAGATACAGGATGTTTTCGTATTCGGTGCGTGCCTTGGCCTTGGGCATCAGATCGTCGAATTCAAAGCCGGAATAGCGTTGCAGGATTTCCCAGTCGCCCTCGGCCTTCAGCTCGTCGATGATGTTGTAGGTGGGCGCGGCGACGACCAGAGGCGCCTTGAATTCGACCTTGCCATTGGCCTTTTCGACGTTCTTCAGCATCTGCGCGACGATCTTGATGTCGCCCTTGTGGACCATGCAGGATCCGACAAAGCCCAGATCGACCTTTTTCGTCGCGCCGTAATAGGACACAGGGCGAATGGTGTCGTGGGTGTAACGCTTGGACACGTCGGCATTGTTCACGTCGGGATCGGCGATCATCGGCTCGTCGATCAGGTCCAGATCGACCTCGACCTCGGCGAAGTATTTCGCATTGGCATTGGGGGCCAGCGCGGGCTTTTCACCCGACCGGATTTCCGCGATGCGCTTGTCGGCCAGGGCAATCAGACCCTGCAGCGTGCCTGCCGCGTTTTCCATGCCCTTGTCGATCATGATCTGGATGCGCGACTTGGCGATCTCCAGCGACTCGATCAGCGTCTCGTCCTGCGAAATGCAGATCGAGGCCTTGGCCTTCATCTCGGCCGTCCAGTCGGTGAAGGTGAAGGCCTGATCGGCCAGCAGCGTGCCAAGATGCACCTCGATGATGCGGCCCTGGAACACGTTGTCGCCGCATTGCTTCAGCATCTGGGCCTGCGTCGCGTGCACCACGTCGCGGAAATCCATATGCGGCTGCATCTTGCCCTTGAACGTCACCTTGACCGATTGCGGGATCGGCATCGTCGCCTCACCCGTGGCCAGCGCCAATGCGACGGTGCCGCTGTCCGCGCCGAAGGCCACGCCTTTCGACATGCGCGTGTGGCTGTCGCCGCCGATGATGATCGCCCAGTCGTCCACGGTGATGTCGTTCAGGACCTTGTGGATCACGTCCGTCATCGCGTGATAGACGCCCTTGGGGTCGCGCGCGGTGATCAGGCCGAAGTTGTTCATGAACTTCATCAGCTTCGGAATGTTCGCCTGCGCCTTCTTGTCCCAGACCGAGGCCGTGTGGCAGCCCGACTGATAGGCTCCGTCGACCAGAGGCGAGATGACGGTGGCCGCCATCGCCTCAAGCTCTTGCGCGGTCATCAGGCCGGTGGTGTCCTGGGAGCCGACGATGTTGACCTTGACGCGCACGTCAGATCCGGCGTGCAGCACCTTGCCCGGCGTCACGCCCACGGCGTTGCGGTTGAAGATCTTTTCCACCGCGGTCAGGCCCTGACCCTCGATCGAGATTTCCTTGTTCGGGGCAAAGACCGGCGTGGCCTCGACGCCCAGCGTTTCGGCGGCAAAGGTCTGCAGCTTCTTGCCGAAGACGATGGCATAGGACGACCCGGCCTTCATGAATTCGACCTTTTGCGGCGTGAAGGCGCTGGCCACATCGACGAGTTCCTTGCCGGATTCGTCGCACAGCTTCTTGCTGTCGGTGTCGATCTTCAGGACGGTGCCGGTCTCGACCGAATAGGTCTGTTCCAGGATCGGGTTGCCGTCATTGTTCAGGATCGGCTTGCCGTCCGCGTCGGTCTTTTTCACCCAGTTCTTCAGGTTGATGCCGATGCCGCCGGTCACGTCCACCGTGGTGGCGAAAATCGGCGAGATGCCATTCGTGCCGGCGACCACCGGAGCCACGTTGACGAAGGGGACATAGGGGCTGGCTTTCTTGCCGGTCCACAGCGCCACGTTGTTCACGCCCGACATCCGCGACGAGCCGACGCCCATCGTGCCCTTTTCGGCGATCATCATGACGCGTTTGTCGGGGTGCTGGGCCTGCAGCGCGACGATTTCCTGCTGCGCTTCCGGCGTGATCATGCACTGGCCATGCAATTCGCGGTCCGAGCGCGAATGCGCCTGATTGCCCGGCGACAGCAGGTCGGTCGAGATATCGCCTTCGGCGGCGATATAGGTCACGACCTTGATTTCCTTGTCGATATCGGGAAGCTTGGTGAAGAATTCGGCCTTGGCATAGCTTTCCAGAATGCCCTTGGCGATGGCGTTGCCCGCCTTGTATGCGTCGCGCAGACGGAACATGTCGGCATCATACAGGAACACCTGCGTCTTCAGCACGTCGCCCGCCTTTGCGGCGATGTCGCCTTCGCCAAGCGCGATGTCCAGAAGCACCTCGACCGAGGGGCCGCCCTTCATATGCGACAGCAGTTCCAGCGCGAAATCGGGGGTGATTTCGGGGACGGTGGTTTCGCCCAGCACGATCTTTTTCAGGAACTTGGCCTTGACGCCTGCGGCGCTGGTCGTGCCGGGCAAGGTGTTGTAGATGAAGAATTTCAGGGAATCTTCGCGGTGTTCGCTGTCGGGCGTCTCGATCTGCGCGATCAGTTCCTCGACCAGCGCGCCGTCGTCGATGGGCTTGGGGTGCAGCCCGGTGGTCTTGCGCGTTTCGATTTCGGTTAGGTAGTCTGTGTACAAGCTCATGACGATCCCTACGAGTCAGTCCCGGAAGCAGCTATAGCACCGTCTCGTGACAATCTGGCGAGCGGCGGCAAGCTATTGTATGCGGATGTATACTGATCGGGGTCGCGTATCAAGAGGCCAAGGCGGGATACAGCCATGCCGCCAGCGCCGGACCGGAGCCGCGATGCTAGCAGGAAAACCATATTTGCCAAGGGGATCGGCTGGTGCGGGCGGCGGGACTTGAACCCGCACGGCCTAGGGCCCAGGGAGTTTAAGTCCCATGCGTCTACCATTCCGCCACGCCCGCGCCATGCAGCGTGGCTAGCGGGCGCGGGGGCGGTTGGCAAGCGCTTAGAAGGCGCGGGTCGGGCGGTCGAAGACCTTGCGGCCCATCAGCGAGCCGACCAGATCGACCATGGCCCGCGCGGTCTTGCCGCGTTCGTCCAGAAACGGGTTCAGCTCGACCAGATCCAGCGAGGTCATCAGCCCGGATTCGTGCAAAAGCTCGCAGACCAGATGCGCCTCGCGGAAGGTGGTGCCGCCGGGAACGGTGGTGCCGACAGCGGGTGCAAAGGACGGATCAAGGAAATCCACGTCAAGGCTGACATGCAGCATGCCGTTTGCGGCGCGCACGCGGTCAAGAAAGGCACGCAGCGGCGCGACGATGCCCTGTTCGTCCAGCACGCGCATGTCGTTCACGGTGATCTCGGTTTCGGCAAGTGCTGCATGTTCCGCCGGATCGACCGAGCGGATGCCGAACATGCAGATGTTTTCGCCCGGCACCGGCGCGGGAAAGGGCGGGAAGGGATCAAAGCCCGCGCGTCCCGCCGCATAGGCCATGGGCGTGCCGTGCAGATTGCCCGAGGTCGTCGTCTCGACCGTGTGAAAATCGCTATGCGCGTCCAGCCAGATCACGAAAAGCGGGCGACCCGCCGCATCGGCATGGCTTGCCACGCCCGCGACCGTGCCCAGGGACAGCGAATGATCGCCGCCCATGAAGATCGGCAGGCCATCGGGCATGGCAGTGCTGGCCGCGGCGGCCAGCGCCTCGGTCCAGGCGATGGTTTCGGGCAGGTGATGCACGGCGGCATTGGCGCAGGTCTGGCCGCGACCGGGGGCGGGCACGACATCGCCGCGATCCTCGACCGTGTGGCCCAGATCGGTCAGCGTCCGGGGCAGCCCCGCCACGCGATAGGCGGCGGGCCCCATCAGACAGCCGGGGCGGCGCTGGCCTTCATCGACCGGCGCGCCGATCAGGATGCAATGGGTCATCATGTCTCCTTTGCGGGATGCTGACCCCTGCCGGGATCAGGTGCGGATTCCCTTGAACCGCTCTTGCCAATCGTCGCGCTGATCGTCGCTGATCTTGGCAAACAGCACATCAGGGGTGGTAAACGCATGACCGGCGGGCAGCGTTTCCAGCGCGGCGCGGGCGTCAGCGGGCCAGTCGCGATCCGTGGTCTGCATCGCGGCCAGCATCGCATCCGCGGCAAAGGGGATGAAGGGCGCAGACAGCACCGCGTAAAGCCGGATCAGGTTCAGCCCAAGACGCACCTGCATGGCGGCGCGGGTCTCATCGGTCTTGATCGTGGTCCACGGTGCGGCGGATTGCAGATATTCGTTGCCCAAGACCCAGATCGCCCGAAGCTCGGCGGCGGACTTGCGCACCTCCATATTGTTCATGAAGCCTTCATAGGCGCGGATGCGGGCGTCGATGGCGTCGATCAGCGCCAACTCCTCGGGGCCGTATGCGCCGCCCTCGGGCACCACCTCGCCGAATTTCGAGCGGCAGAACTTGGTGATGCGGCTGACGAAATTGCCCAGAACATCGGCCAGATCCTTGTTCACCGATTGCTGGAAATTGTCCCATGTGAATTCTGCATCGCCGGATTCGGGCGCGTGCGACAACAGCCACCAGCGCCAGTAATCGGCGGGCAGGATCGACAGCGCCTGATCCATGAACACCCCGCGCCCTTGGCTGGTCGAGAACTGGCCGCCATCATAAGTCAGGTAGTTGAAGGACTTGATGTAATCGACCAGCTTCCAGGGCTCGGCCGAGCCCAGAATGGTGGCCGGGAAGCTGAGCGTATGGAACGGCACGTTATCCTTGCCCATGAACTGGGTATAGGTCACGTCCTGGGCGCCTTCGTCCAGACGCCACCAGCGGCGCCACGCGGCATCGGGTTCGCCGCGCGCATCGGTGCATTCGGCGGTTCCGGCGATATATTCGATCGGGGCGTCGAACCAGACATAGAAGACCTTGCCCTCCATCCCCGGCCACGGCTGATCGCCCTTCTTGACCGGGATGCCCCAGTCCAGATCGCGGGTGATGCCCCGGTCCTGCAGCCCTTCGCCATCGTTCAGCCATTTCTTGGCGATCGAGGTGGTCAGGATCGGCCAGTCGGTCTTGCTGTCGATCCACGCCGCAAGCTGGTCGCGCATCCCGCGCTGGCGCAGATACAGATGCTTGGTCGAGCGCACTTCCAGATTGGTCGAGCCGCTGACCGCGCTGCGCGGATTGATCAGATCGGTCGGATCAAGCTGCTTGGTGCAGTTTTCGCATTGATCGCCGCGCGCCTTGTCATAGCCGCAATTCGGGCAGGTGCCCTCGATATAGCGGTCGGGCAGGAAGCGGGCATCGTCGATGGAATAGATCTGGCTTTCCTCGACCTCGCGGATCCAGCCGTTTTCGTCCAGCTTTCCGGCGAAATGCTGGGTCAGGACGTGGTTGCGCTCGGACGAGGACCGCCCGAAATGGTCAAAGGACAGGCCGAAATCCGAGGCGATCTGTGCCTGCGTGGCGTGCATTTCCGCGCAATATTCCGCGACGGGCTTTCCGGCCTTCTTGGCGGCCAGTTCGGCGGGCGTTCCGTGTTCGTCGGTGGCGCAGATGAACATCACCTCGTGTCCGCGCTGGCGCTGATAGCGCGCGAACAGATCGGCGGGCAGCTGCGAGCCGACCAGATTGCCGAGATGCTTGATCCCGTTGATATAGGGAATCGCCGAGGTGATGAGATGCCGGGCCATGTTCGCGTCCTTCGTGGTCGGCGCCATGTCTAGCCGCGATGGGGCGCGATGGAAAGTGGCGCGAAATCGACGGTCGCGGGGACGCAAGCGCCCCGACATGGGGATCAGTTGGGCAGAATGAAGCCCTGCACCGGGTATTGCGACCCAAGCTGACCCGGCACGCTTTCCAGCCGCACCATCGACCAGTCGTTATCCTTGGACACATCGACCGCCAGCATGTCGCGCGACACCTTGTTGCGCTGCCAGTTGGTGTGATCCAGCCGCACCTGACGATCCGACAGCATCTTGGACACGACGGCGACATGGCCGTTCGGGTTCTTGCGCGTGGCCGCAAAGCTCATGACCGAGCCGATCTGCGGCTGGTTGCTGCGGGTATAGCGGCCCTTGGCCTGCGCCCACCACGTCTTGGCATTACCGTAAAGGTCGATGCCCGACAGATCGCGGGCAAAGGGCACGCACCAGACGCGCTGGCCGCGGGTCTGCTTGCGCTCAACCTCAAGCAGAGCGTTGGTCAGGCGGTCTTCGGAAATGCGTCCGATGCTGATGTCGGATTTGGTCGAGATGCTGGCATGTTCGGTGGCGCAACCCGCCAGCGTCAGAACACACAAAGCCGAGATCGCACCAACGGCGCGAAGTTTTTTGATCGCGAACATGAAGGGGCTTCTCGCCTTGACTATCCCGTCCGCATCCCTAGCAGTTGTGTCTTTTTTATCGCAACCACACAATCTGTGACGGATCCGTCATCGGCGGGAACCTGCCGGAAAGCTTGATTTCCACACGACCGTTCGGTAATTCTGCGCGTCTTGACGTTTTTACGACAGCCGCCCAGCCGTCGAAAGCGCCGCCCAAGCAGGAGCCCGCCATGATCCGCCAGCAAAAGCTGACCCCCTCATTCACCTTCGCTTTGGTGGCCGGCACGACGCTGACCTTTCTGGCCGTCGATCTGACCCTGCATGACAACGTGCGCGAGATCTTCAAGGAAGGGCATACGATCGAGCTGATGTCGGCGGTGCTGCCCATCGCCACGGCGCTGCTGTGGTTCGCCGCAGGGGCCGATGACCGGCAGGGCAGGCAGTGGCATCTGCCGGTGATCCTGCTGCTGATGGCCCTGCGCGAGATGGACATGGACAAGCGCCTGACCAGCGAAGGCATCCTGCAATTGCGGCTTTACAGCGGGCCCTCGCCACTGGTCGAAAAGCTGGCCGGGCTGGCCATCGTCGCGCTGATCCTGATCTGCGGCTGGCGTCTGCTGCGCATCACCGTGCCGCGGATGCTGGCGGGGCTGCGCGCGGGCAGGGCGGCAAGCTGGCTGTCGCTGCTGGCCGGTATCAGCATCGTCGTCGCCAAAACGCTGGACGGGGCCGACCGCAAGCTGGCGGGCTTTGGCATCACGCTGGACCCGGCGCTTGGCGTGGCATTCGGCCGGGTCGAGGAGGCGCTGGAACTGGCCGCCATGGTCATGCTGTTGCAGGCGCTGGTCTATTTCCTGCGCGATCAGGCGCGGCGGCAGGCTAGCGCCTTGCGCAGCACATCGGCCACGCGGTCGCTGCAGGGGCGCGCGCCGTCGAAAACCTCGGACAGCGGCACCCATGCCGCGTCCAGCGCATCGTCCGCCGCCGCAGGCTGACCCGACACAAAGGCGCACAGCACCGCCGCCAGCAGGAAATGAAACCGAAGGGCGCCATCCGCCCCGCGTTCGATCACGTCGATATTGTCCAGATAGGCCAGCGGGCGGGCGATGACGCCGGTTTCCTCGGCCAGTTCGCGGGCGGCGGCCTCCAGCGCGGTTTCCCCCGGCTCGACATGGCCGCCGGGAAAGCCCCACAGCCCGGCATCGGGCGGATTGCGGCGCTGGACCAGCAACACGCGGTCACCGTCCAGCACGACCGCCAGCGCGGCAAGGCGCGGCAGCATCAGCGCGCGCGCTCAGCGACGGCGGTCGCGGCGCGAGCTCATGGGCTGGAAGGCGACGCCGACATGCGCCTCGCAATAGGGTTTGCCCGCGACCGAGGGCAGGCCGCAGAACCAGAACTTGTCCGTCGCGGGATCGCCGATCGGCCATTTGCAGGTGCGTTCGGTCAGATCCATCAGCGTCAGCTTGCGGGCGCGCTTTTCAACCTCGCGGACCGAGGCCAGCGCCTCGGGGCTGATCTCGTTGGCCGAGGGCTGCGGCGGCAGCGGCTGGCCTGCGGGCACGATGGGGCGGCGGTTGAAGTTCACCGCCTGTGGTGCGGGCGCGGGCGCAGGTTCGGGCTGCGGCGCGGCGGCTGCGGCGGGCTTCGGCGCCGGTTCGGGCTTCGGGGCCGGCTCCGGCTTCGGTTCGGGCGCGGCGGCCGCAGCGGGGGCGGGCGCGGGCTTCACCTCGGGCGCGGCGGGGGCCGCCGCTTCGCTGCCGTCTTCGGCGCGGTTCGACAGGCCAAGGCGGTGCACCTTGCCGATCACGGCATTGCGGGTGACGCCGCCCAGTTCCTTGGCGATCTGGCTGGCCGACTGGCCGTCGGCCCACATGCGTTTCAGCGTCTCGACGCGCTCATCGGTCCAGGACATGGCTTGCCTTTCCTGCATCCGGGCCTACCCGGTGCTTCTTCGTTCAGTGGCTTCAATTCCGCAGAGCCCGGCCTTAGAACCGGGGATAGCCAGATTTACCTGCCCGAACCCGTAATTTCAAGGAGCGCAGATGCAAACCAGTCAGCCCGGCTTTCGTCAGATGGGCGTGCGTCGCTTTGGCCGTGTCAACTGGCTGGGCCTGTATACCCTGACCCGGCGCGAGATCATGCGCTTCATGAATGTCTGGCAGCAGACGATCTTTGCGCCGCTGATGACCTCGGCGCTGTTCGTGGTGATCTTTGCCTTGGCGCTGGGGCAGAATCGCGGTGCGGTGATGGGGCTGCCTTATCTGGCGTTTCTGGGTCCGGGCATCCTGATGATGACGGTGATCCAGAATGCCTTCGCCAACACCTCGTCCAGCATGATCTCGGCCAAGATGCAGGGCAATATCGTCGACACGCTGATGCCGCCGCTATCTGCCGCCGAGATCCTGACCGGCTATCTGCTGGGCGCGCTGGTCCGGGCGCTGATCATCGCGATGGCGATTGCGGCGGGCATGGCGCTGGTGATCGGGCAGGGCATCGCGCATCCGCTATGGGCGCTGGCCTTCGTGGTGCTGGGCGCGGCCTTGATGGGCGGGCTTGGGCTCTTGGGCGGCATCGTGGCGCAGAAATTCGACCAGATGGCGGCCATCACCAATTTCATCGTGACGCCGCTGTCCTTTCTGTCGGGCACCTTCTATTCGGTCGAGGCGCTGCCCCCCGCCTTCCGTGTGCTGGCGCATTGGAACCCGATCTTCTATCTGATCGACGGCGCGCGCTATGGCATCGCGGGCGTGTCGGACGCGCCGCCCCTGCGCGGGCTGCTGGTCTGCCTGCTGGCCGTGGCGGTTGTGCTTTATGTCGCGTGGCGCTGGCTGAAGACCGGCTATCGGATGAAGCCCTGACGCCCGCTCGGAAAGCCGTTGCGCGGGCCTTTCATCCGCGCTACCTAGGCGGCATGATCGTTCGGATTGCTCATATCGCCCGTCCCCGACGTTGATCCGTTCAACGTCCGATCCCGCCTGCCTTCATCGTTGGTGCCGCGTCACGCGGCCGTTTCCAGCCATAGGACCATTCCATGATTTCGCACGTCCTGCCGACCTATAGCCGCGCCGATCTTGCCTTTGAAAAGGGCGAGGGCGCATGGGCCATCGCGACGGATGGAACCCGATATCTGGATCTTGGCGCGGGCATTGCCGTGAACGCGCTGGGTCATGCCAATCCCGATCTGGTCGCGGCGCTGACCGAACAGGCGGGCCGGATCTGGCATGTCTCGAACCTGTATCACATTCCGCAACAGGAACAGCTTGCGGATCTGCTGGTCGAACACACCTTTGCCGACACCGCCTTCATCACCAATTCCGGCACCGAAGCCGCCGAACTGGCGATCAAGATGGCCCGGAAATACTGGTATGAAAAAGCCGAGGACCGCATCGAGATCCTGACCTTCGAGGGCGCGTTCCATGGCCGCTCGACCGGGGCGATCGCGGCGGCGGGTTCGGAAAAGATGGTCAAGGGCTTCGGTCCGCTGATGCCGGGCTTTCGCCAGTTGCCATGGGCCGACATGGCGGCGCTGAAAGCCGCGATCAGCGACAAGACCGCCGCCGTCATGCTGGAACCCGTGCAGGGCGAAGGCGGCATCCGTCCGCTGGCCGACGAGGATCTGCGCCTGATCCGCGAGCTGTGCGACCAGACCGGCGCGCTGCTGATCCTTGACGAAGTGCAATGCGGTATGGGCCGGACGGGCAAGCTGTTCGCGCATGAATATGCGGGCATCACGCCGGATATCATGATGGTCGCCAAGGGCATCGGCGGCGGCTTCCCGCTGGGCGCGGTGCTGGCCACGGAAAAGGCCGCGGCAGGCATGGTTGTGGGCTCGCACGGGTCGACCTATGGTGGCAATCCGCTGGCCTGTGCGGTCGGCGTCCGCGTCATGCAGATCATCGCCGATCCCGCCTTTCTGGCCGAGGTGAACCGCAAGGGCGCGCTGCTGCGCCAGAAGCTGGAAGGGCTGGTGGCAAGCCATCCCGACATCTTCGAGAGCGTGCGCGGGCAGGGGCTGATGCTGGGGCTGAAATGCCGGATCGCGCCGGGTGATCTGGTCAAGGCGGGCTATGCCGAACACATCCTGACGGTTCCGGCGGCGGACAATACCCTGCGCCTGCTGCCGCCGCTGAACATCACCGACGATGAGATCGGCGAGGCGGTGGCCCGGCTGGACCGGGCTGCCGGCAGGCTTGATGGATAGGATCGGCTTCCGGCCCGTCGCGCGCGCCGATCTTCCCATGCTGGAAGGCTGGCTGCACGATCCCCGCGTCACCCCATGGTGGCGCGGGCCCGAGGCGCAACTGGCCGGGATCGAGGACGATCTGGACGAACCCGTCATGCGGCAATGGCTGGCGATGCTGAACGACCAGCCCGCCGCCTATGCGCAATTCTATCCCGCACATCACTGGAAAGCCCCCGAATTTCTGGGCCTTCCGGCAAATGCGCTGGCCATCGACTGCTTTTCCGGCCCCGACGGCTTTGGGCATGGCGCGGCATGGATCGCCGCTTTGGCCGAACGGCTGCTGGTCGAAACCCCGGTGCTGGTCATCGACCCCGAACCTGCGAACCTGCGCGCGATCCGCGCCTATGCCAAGGCGGGCTTTGCGGGCGAGGCGCTGCGCCCTGCCGAAGACGGCACCATGGTGCGCATCATGACGCGCCACCGATGACGGCAAAACGCGCAAATGCCCCATGAAATGCCGGGCCGGGCCTTGACCTTCCGCAGGCAAACCGGCTTCCTTGCCCGATCAATCCGAAAGACGTGAAGAATGAACAGTTTCCTCGACATCCACACCACCGACAAGGCAGCCTTGCGCGGCATGATCGACAATGCCCGCCGCATGAAGGATGCCCGCGCCGGACAGCCCAAGGGGGCGCTGGATGGCGAATTGCCGCTGAAGAACCGCATGGTGGCGCTGATCTTTGAAAAGCCCTCGACCCGCACGCGCGTCAGCTTCGATCTGGGCGTGCGTCAGATGGGCGGGCAGACAATGGTGCTGTCGGGCAAGGAAATGCAGCTGGGCCACGGCGAAACCATCGCCGACACGGCCCGCGTGCTGTCGCGCTATGTCGATCTGATCATGATCCGCACCTTCGAGGAAGCGACGCTCTTGGAAATGGCGGAACATGCCACCGTGCCCGTCATCAACGGGCTGACGAACCGCACGCATCCCTGTCAGATCATGGCCGATGTCATGACCTTCGAGGAACATCGCGGCCCCATCGCCGGGCGCAAGGTGGTCTGGTCGGGCGACGGCAACAATGTCTGCGCCTCGATGATCCATGCGGCGGGTCAGTTCGGTTATGATTTCACCTTCACCGGCCCCTCGACGCTGGACCCCGAGGCCGAGGCTCTGGCCTTTGCCCGCGCGCAAGGCGTGAATGCCGTGATCGAGCGTGATCCGGCGCTGGCGGTGCAGGGTGCCGATCTGGTGGTGACGGATACTTGGGTCTCGATGCATGATCCGCAATCCGCGCGCGAGCGGCGCCACAACCAGTTGCGCGGCTATCAGGTGAATGCCGCGCTGATGGCGCAGGCCAAGCCCGAGGCGTTGTTCATGCATTGCCTGCCCGCGCATCGCGATGATGAGGTCACCAGCGAGGTGATGGACGGCCCGAACTCGGTCATCTTCGACGAGGCGGAAAACCGGCTGCACGCGCAAAAGGCCATCATGCGCTGGTGTCTGAACACCTGAGCCGCCGGGCAGCCACGCAGCCTTGGCAGCCGTTCGGGGCCAAGGCGGTCTGCCGGTGCGCGATCACGCCGGCTCTGGCTGTGACGTGGTGGGCGAAAGGTGCGGCGTTTTATCGCGACGATCACCGCGCGAGGCGGGATTGCGCAATATCTGGCCGCAGCGGATAAGTCTGCATCCGGTCACGCCGTATCCAGTAGCCAGATGAGCCCGCCTTTGGTCGGGCCTGCTGATGAAACCAAAGCCGTCTGCCCCGTTCCCAATGCGCAAGCCTCTGGTCAGTCCGCGACCGACCAGTCTGCGGGGGCCACGGCGGTGCCGCCGTGACGCCCCGGACAAAACCGCGCCGGTGCGACCATGCGGGAAGGCCCGCCCCGGATCTGGGGCGGGCCTTTGCTTGGCTCAGTTCTCGCGGAAGGCGCGGGTGAAGTAATCGCTGAGCGGCTTGATCAGATAGGCAAACGGGCTGCGTTCGCCGGTCTGGATATAGATCTCGACCGGCATCCCCGGCACCAGCGCCAGATTGCCCAGCTTGGCCAGCTGTTCGGGCGGGATCGTCACCTCGGCCCGGTAATAGCTGGCATGGGTCGTCTGGTCGATCAGCGTATCGGGCGACACGCGGCTGAGCACGCCGTCGATCTCGGGCGTCGTGCGCGATGAGAAGGCCGAGAAGCGCAGCACGACCTCCTGGCCCGGCTGGATTTCGTCGATATTGATCGGCGAGACGCGCGCGGCGATCACCAGCGGGCGGTCCTGCGGTATGATATAGACGATGGGATCGGCGGGGCGGATGACCGAGCGCGGGGTGGTGACCTGCAATTCCTGCACGATCCCCGATACCGGCGAGCGGATCTCCAGCCGCGAGACCTGTTCGATCAGCCCGCGCCGACGCTCGGCCAGCTCCAGCTCGCGATAGCCCAGATCGCGCAGTTCGGTTTCGGCCTGCTCGCGATAGGTGGCGGTCTTTTCCAGCCGCGACAGGTCGATTTCGGCAAGCTGGGTTTCCGCCTCGGCGCGCCCGGCGGTGGTCTGCCCGATCGAGCCGTCCAGCCGTGCGGCCTCGCGTTCCAGGGCCAGCACGCGCGGCGCCTGCGCCAGACCCTTTTCCAGCAGCGAGCGTTGGTCGCGCAATTCCTGCCCGATGAAATCGCGCTGCTGCTGCAAGGCACGGCCCTGCGCGTCGATGCCGCTGATCTGCGAGCGGACCTGATCGCCCTGTTTGGCAAGCTGGCCCAAGGATTGCGACAGCGTGTCCAGCCGGGCGTGGAACAGGCTGGCCTGACCGTCCATCACCGCCTGCAATTGCGGGTGATCCTTGACGGCGGACAGGATTTCATCGGGGAAGGTGATGGTCTTGCTGTCGGCCCGCTCGGCCTCCAGCCGGCCACGGCGGGCCAGAATTTCGTAATACTGCCCCTCGACGATGGCCAGTTCGGTGTTCAGCAACGTGCCGTCCAGCCTGACCAGCGGCTGGCCCGCGGTGACGGTTTCGCCTTCGTGGATCAGGATGTCCTGCACGACACCGCCATCGGGATGCTGCACGACCTGACGGCGCTGCTCGACCTCGACCTGACCCGAGGCGACGACGGCCCCGGCGATCCGTGCGGTGACGGCCCAAAGCCCGAACCCGCCGATCAGCAGGACCAGCGCGACAAGCCCAAGAATGATCGCGCCACGCGCTGACCATTCCGGGCGTCTGGGCGGCGGGGCCGGGGGCGTCATCGGTTTCGGATCGGCGGTCACGACTTCGACCGGCGCAAGATGCGGGCGGGGATCGGTCATGTCACGCCTCCGCCCTGACCTTGGGCGCGGTTGATCTGTTCGGCATTGCGCACCATGGATTTCAGCACCTCGTCGCGGGGACCGAAGGCGCGGCGCATCCCGGCCTCCATCACCAGCAGCATTTCGCATTCGGTGATCGCGGCGGGGCGGTGGGCCATGATGACGACCGCGCCGCCACGCGCCTTGATGTTACGGATCGCAAGGTTCAGCGCCATCGAGCCTTCGTTGTCGAGGTTCGAGTTCGGCTCATCCAGCACGAACAGCACCGGATCGGCATAAAGCGCGCGGGCCAGACCGATGCGCTGGATCTGGCCGCCCGACAGCCGCCCGCCGCTTTGTGTGACCGGCGTGTCATAGCCCTGCGGCAGATCAAGGATCATGCGATGCGCGGCGGCGGCCGTGGCGGCGGCCACGATGCGCTGCGGATCGGGATTGGGTGACAGGCGCGCGATGTTTTCGGCGATGGTGCCGTCGAACAGCGTCACCTGCTGCGGCAGATAGCCGATCAGGCCGCCCAGAATATCGGGCTCATACTGGTCCAGCGTTGCGCCATCCAGCCGGATGTGACCGCCGCCGACCGGCCATGCGCCGATCAGCGCCCGCGCCAGCGTGCTTTTGCCCGCCCCCGAGGGGCCGACGACACCCAGCGCCTGACCCGGCGCGATGTCGAAGCTGACGCCGCGCAGCGTGGCCATGTTGCTGCCGGGGGGCGCGACGGTCAGGTTGCGGACCTCGATCCGGGCGGCGGGGCGGGGCAGGGGTGTGCGATCAACCGGCGGCGGGCGGCGCGACAGCAGATCGCCCAGCCGTTCCCAGCCGTCCTGCGCCCGCTGCACCATGGACCAGCCGCCGACGACCTGTTCGATGGGCGCAAGCGCGCGGCCCATCAGGATCGACGAGGCGATCATCGCGCCGGGCGTCACTTCCTGACGCAGCACCAGCCATGCCCCTGCGGCCAGCAGCGCGCTTTGCAAGAACAGCCGGAAGCTGCGGGAAAACACCGTAAAGCCCGAGGCGCGGTCGCTGCCCTCGATCGTCGCTTCGGTGGCGCGGTCGCGCGCCGCCTGCCAGCGCCGGAACGTGGCATCGCGCATCCCAAGCGAGCCGATCAGCTCTCCCTCGGTCAGATACATGTCGGACATGCGTTCGGCCGATTGCGAGGCGATGGCCGATTTCTGCAGCGCGCTCTTGCTGAGCCATTGGTTCAGCAGCGTCGTCAGCACCAGAACCAGCAGCCCGCCAAGCGCCACGGCGCCCAGAAACCAGTGGAACAGAAACACGGCAGCCAGAAAGAACGGCGCCCATGGCAGGTCGAACAGCGCCATCAGCACGGGCGATCCGATCAGCCGCTGCACCGCGTCCAGATCGCGCATGCCACCCTTGACGGCAGCATCCGACGAGGCCGCGCCGTGACCGTCCTGCAGCGCGGCCTTGAAGACCCGCCCCTCCATCTTTTCCTGAAAACGTGCGGCGACGCGGGCCATGACGCGGTTGCGCGCAAGGTCCAGAACGCCCATCAGCAGGAACAGAAACACCACCAGCAAAAACAGCGCCGTCAGCGTCTCGACCGAGCGGCTGGCCAGCACGCGGTCATAGACCTGCATCATGAACAGCGGTCCGGTCAGCATCAGCATGTTGACCGCGAACGAGAACAGCCCGACAAAGGCCATCAGCTGCCAGCCCGTGCCGCGCGCCTTGCGAAGCTCACCCCGTCCGTCGTGTCGCATCGGCGGCAAAGCCATGCCGGTTCCTTCCATTCAACGTCTGCCGGGCTTGCCCGGAGTTGCCCATGCACATATTCCAAAGCGACAACGCCCGATAGCCGCGTTTATTCCATGAAATCGTGGACCGGCTGTAATTCGCCCCTTGCCTTGGGCAATATAGACGAAAGGTTAGAGAAGTTTGAATCGCGGTGCTATTTTACTGGGTTTTTCCCTGCTTGTCCTGGCGGGATGCAGCCGCGAACGTGGCCCCGACGGGATCAGCGACCCTTACGAGCCGATGAACCGGGGGTTTCACGCCTTCAATCGCGGGCTTGATTCGCATGTCGTCAAGCCACTGAGTGGCGGAATGTCCTCGGACGGCGACGGGCCGGGGCTGGCCAGCCGGGCCGTGACGGGCGTGGGCAATTTCGGCTCGAACCTTGCCGAGCCGGGCAAGGCGGTGAACCATCTGCTGCAAGGCAAGCCGGAACCGGCCGTCAAGACGGTGTTCCGCTTTCTGGTCAACACCACCGTCGGTCTGGGCGGTTTCCTTGATCCCGCCACCGCCGATTTCGCCCTGCCCGAACAGGACACCGATTTCGGCCAGACCCTTGCCGTCTGGGGCATCCCCGAAGGCGCCTATCTGGAACTGCCGCTGCTGGGCCCCTCGACCGAGCGGGACGCGGTGGGCAAGGTCGTCGATCTGGTCGCCGATCCGATGGGCGCGGTCCTGAACCGCGATCAGCGCGTTCTGGGCTTTGGCGCGCGGCTGGTCGGCAAGGCCGGAGAGCGGGGCGAATATGGCGACACGGTGGATTCCGTGCTTTATGACAGTGCCGACAGCTATGCGCAGACGCGGCTGATCTGGCTGCAGCATCGCCGTCACGAACTTGGCGAGGAAGGAGAGGCAATTGACCCTTATGCCGAATGAGACGCGCCGCGGTTTTCTGGGCCTGATGGGTGCGGGGCTGGCCTTTGCCGTCACGCCCGCCCATGCCGCGCTGACCCCCGATCAGGCGGGCGCGCTGGTGCAGAAATCCATGGATGAGGTCTATGCCGTCATCAACTCGGGCCAGCCCGAGCCACAGATGCTGAAAGGCTTCGAGGCGATCTTTGCGCGCTATGCCGATGTGAACATCATCGCCCGCTCGGCGCTGGGTCCGGCGGCGCGGCAGGTCTCGGCCAGCGAGTTCGCGGCCTACAAGCAGGCGTTTCAGGGCTATATCGGCCGCAAATACGGCAAGCGCTTCCGGGAATTCGTCGGCTCGAAGATCGAGGTGACGGGCGCGCGGCCGGTGAAATCCTTCATCGCCGTCAGCACGGTCGCGCATCTGAAAGGCCGCAGCCCGATGGAGATGGAGTGGCACGTGTCCGACAAGTCCGGCAAAAGCCTGTATTTCAACATCATCATCGAGGGCATCAACATGCTGGCCTCGGAACGCGCGGAAATCGGCGCGATGCTGGCCCGGCGCAAGGGCGATATCGCGGCGCTGACGGCCGATCTGCAACAGGCGGGCTGAAACGGGCGGGCTGAGCCCAAGCCTAAAGCCGCAATCGAAAAAGGCCGGTCGCTGGGACCGGCCTTTTTGCTTAGTAAACGCCGTCGATGCCGCGCAAGGCTGCGGCCAGCGGATCGTCGGGCGATATTTCCGTATCCATGCCATCGGTGGATGAGGTTTCCGCCGGGAAGGTCGGTACCGTGCCGCCCGACTGAATGGTCGAGGCGTCCTGCAGGCGGCGGCCCGGTTCACCCTGCGGCTGCATCGCGGGATCCTGCGGGGCGGGGGCCGCGCCTTCGGGCTGGGGCTGACCCAGCGCCGAGGACAAGGCCGCCGCCAGCGGATCGGATGCGCCATCCGCGCCGCCCGAGCTGACGACATGCGGCACCGCGCCCGAGGCGTCAAAGACGAAGCTGCCCAGCGATTCCACCGGCAATCCTTCATGGATCTCGGTCATCACGGCCTGCCAGATCTCGGCGGGCAGACCGCCGCCGGTCACGCCTTTCAGCGGCTTGTTGTCATCATTGCCCAGCCAGACGCCGGTGACATATTGCCCGGTAAAGCCGATGAACCACGCATCGCGATAGCTGGAGGTGGTGCCGGTCTTGCCGGCTGCCGGACGACCCGCCAGCTTGGCGCGACCGCCGGTGCCGTGCTGGATGACCTGCTCCATCATGCCGATCAGCTCACCCGCCGCCTTTTGAGAGATGACGCGCTGGCCCATGCCGCCCGACTGGCCGATCAGCGGCTGATCGTCGCCCTTGATCTGCAATTCGACCAGACCATAGGGACGGACCGCCGTGCCGCCGTTGCGGATGCCCGCATAGGCGCTGGTCATGTTCAGAAGCGTCGATTCCGACGCGCCCAGCCCCAGCGCGGGACCGCTGGCAAGGTTGTTGGCAAAGCCGAAATCCTGCGCGATGCGGCGCACGGCGTCGCGCCCCGCGATTTCCTGCAGGCGCACGGTCGCGGTGTTCAGCGAATTGGCCAGGGCGCGGGTCAGCGTCACCTCGCCGTAATAGCGGCGGGTATAGTTCTGCGGCGACCATGGGGCCGATCCGGGGATGCGGATGGTCAGCGGGCCGTCCTCGATCAGGTCGTTCGGGCTGTAGCCCTGATCCAGCGCTGCGGCATAGACGAAGGGCTTGAAGCTGGATCCGGTCTGACGGTTCGCCTGCGTGGCGCGGTTGAACGTGCCCGACACGGTATTGTCGCGCCCGCCGATCATCGCGCGCACCGCGCCATCGGGCGACATGACGACAACCGCCGCCTGCGCCGTCGATCCCTTGGCCACCTTTTCGTCAAAGACGCGTTGCAGCGCGCGTTCGGCGGCGCGCTGGATGCGTTCGTCGAAGGTGGTCTTGATGGTCACGTCCTCGGTGGTTTCGCTGGTCAGGAAGCCCGGCCCGGTCTCCATCACCCAATCCGCGAAATAGCCGCCCGCCCGCGCCGCCGCCGCCTTGGACAGCACGGCGGGATGGGCCTTGGCATCGGCGAATTGCGCGTCGTCCAGATAGCCCTGATCGTGCATCAGCCCCAGAATGACACTGGCGCGATCCTGCGAGCGTTCAAGGTTCGAGGTCGGCGCGAAATAGCTGGGGGCCTTCAGCAGCCCTGCCAGCATCGCGGCCTCGGCCGGGGTCACCTCGGCTGCGGATTTGCCGAAATAGCGCTGCGAGGCGGCCTCGAAGCCGCGCGCGCCCGCGCCCAGATAGGACCGGTTCATATAGATGTTCAGGATATCCGCCTTGGAGTATTTCGCCTCCATCGCCATGGCATAGGGGATTTCCTTGACCTTGCGCCAGATCGTCGACTGGCGGCACTCGGCCTCATACTCGGCTTCGGATTTCCAGCGCGTCGGATCGAAGCTTTCGCCCAGACACAAGAGCTTCGAGACCTGCTGCGTGATGGTCGAGCCGCCATTGCCCGACAGCGGACCGCGCCCCGCCGCCATGTTGATGCGGATGGCGCTGGCAATGCCCTGCGGATCCACGCCGATATGGCGATAGAAGCGCTTGTCCTCGGTCGCGACGACGGCGTTTTTCAGCGCAGGCGCAATCTTGTCGGAACTGACCATGCCAAAAGTTTCACCGCGCCAGGCGAAAACCTTGCCATCGGTGTCCAGCATGGTGACCGAGCCGCGGGCACGTCCGTCGAAAAGTGCCGAAGCCTCGGGCAGGGTGGTGTAGAAGTAAAACGTGGCTGCGGCGACGATGGCGGCGACGGTCAGCGCCAGCCGCCAGAACGATCCCCAGACCACGCGCCAGACCAGAACGACGATCCCGGCGATTCCCCGCGTCAGGAAATTGCCGCGTTTCGGCGGACGTGATCCGCCCGAGCCACGGCGTTTTGCGGGCTGTTTCGTCGGCTTTTGAGTGGGTTGGTCGAAATTGCGCTTGTCAGCGACAATCCGGCCATTGCCGGTCGGTTTCTTCATGCCTGTGTTCCTGCCCGGCCGCTTCGCCGGCCATGTTCCGCAGCAAGATACAGGAAAGGCAAAGGGAATAGAACCGCGATGACCTATCAGTGAACTGCCCCGCAAAGCTGCAAAGGGGATTTGTGCTGATGAAAAAATGGGCGTGATGAATCAGCGGGCAGCGAATGGCTGCACAAGTCTTGTGCTTTCCGCCCGCGCCCGCGTTTTCTGGCCACAATTTGGAACTTCTGCGACGCAGAGAGAGGGTGCAGGACAGATGAAAAGACTAACCGCGATCAAACCCCTGATCCCGGCGCTCGCCATGCCGCTGGTCGGGCTGGCGGCATTGCCGGCGATGGCGCAGGAGGCGGTGGATGCGACGACCACGGCCGTTGCAGAAACCGTGGCCCCCATCGTGGACAAGGGCGACGCCACATGGATGATGGTCTCGGCCATTCTGGTCATGGCGATGTCGATCCCCGGCCTTGCGCTGTTCTATGGCGGTCTGGTCCGCGCCAAGAACATGCTGTCGGTGCTGATGCAGGTCTTTACGATCTTCTGCATCATGGCGCTGCTTTGGGTCTGCTTTGGTTATTCGCTGGCCTTCACCGGCGCGGGTTCCGCCGAAGAGGCGACCTGGCTGACCCCGTTCATCGGCGGCTTCTCGAAAGCGTTCCTGTCGGGCGTCGATGCCTCGTCGCTGGCCGAGACCTTCACCACGAACGTCTTCGTGCCGGAATATGTCTTCATCACCTTCCAGCTGGCTTTCGCCTGCATCGCCAGCGCGCTGATCGTCGGCGCCACGGTCGAGCGGATGAAGTTTTCGGCCATGCTGATCTTCGTCGTGATCTGGTTCTTCTTCAGCTATCTGCCCATGGCCCACATGGTCTGGTGGTGGGGTGGTCCCAGCGCCTATGACGCGCCCGGCGGCTATCTGTTCAGCCATGGCGATCTGGACTTTGCCGGCGGCACGGTCATCCACATCAACGCAGGTATCGCCGGCCTTGTCGCCGCGATCATGGTCGGCCCGCGCCTTGGCTATGGCAAGGAACTGATGGCGCCGCACAACCTGCCCTTCACCTTCATCGGCGGCTGCCTGCTGTGGATCGGCTGGTTCGGGTTCAACGCAGGTTCGAACATGGAAGCCACGGGCGTTGCTGCCATGGCGCTGCTGAACACCGTCGTCGCGACCGCCGCTGCCGCGCTGGCATGGGCCTTTGGTGAGTGGCTGTTCCGTGGCCATCCCTCGCTGCTGGGCGGGATCTCGGGTGCGATTGCCGGTCTGGTGGGCATCACCCCGGCTGCCGGTTTCGTCGGTCCCATGGGTGCCATCGTCATCGGTCTGGCTGCGGGCTTCCTGTGCATGTGGTTCGTCGTCAGCATCAAGGCCAAGCTGGGCGTGGACGAGTCGCTGGACGTGTTCGGCATCCACGGCATCGGCGGCATCGTCGGCGCGATCCTGACGGGCGTGTTTGCCGCGCCGTCGCTGGGTGGCTCGGGCGTGTTCGACTATTCGACCGGCGCGGTGGCCGAGGGCTACAACATCGCCAGCCAGGTGATGACCCAGACGCTGGGCGTCGTGGTCGCGGTGGTCTGGTCGGCAGTCGTGTCCTTCGTGGCGCTGCTGATCGTCAAGGCCGTCGTCGGCCTGCGCGTGCCTGCCAATGACGAACGTCAGGGTCTGGACACCACCACCCATGGCGAAAACGCCTATAACAACTGATCGGGCCTGCGCCCGACACGGAAAAGCCCCGGCATTGCGCCGGGGCTTTTTCGTTTCCTGTCTTCAGTTGCTGTCCGGTGATGCCCATCGCAGGCGATAGCTGAAGCTGTAATGCCATGCCTGACTGCCTGCCTGTCTGGCGGTCAGTGCAAGTCCCGCGTCGCGCCGGGTGCTGCCCGGTTCGATCATGCCGTGCTGGCCGCCGCAGCTTGCCACCCCGGCCAGATAATGCGGCGCGACCAGATCCAAGGCGATGGGCAGCGACAGGCGCAGCCGGGACATTTGCGCAGGGTCCGCCGGGTTGACCGACAGCCGCCCGCAGACGGTGACGATGTCGCCCAGACGGGTCCACATCGCCTCGAACGCGCGGCAACCGGCGATATTGGCATCCACAGTCAATGTCGGGATATAGACGCCGCTGTCGTTCTGAATCGGCGGCACGCCGCCCTTTTCCTCGGATCGGCGGATGTAATAGCCGATCTCTTCCTTGGCCGATGGGGCGACATGAACGGCGTTGTCGTCGGGATCCCAGCTCTCGATTCCGGTGGTGTCCAGACTGACCAGCGTGCGGCGGGCCGGATCGCGCGCGGCGATGCGGCGAATGGCCGCGTACCAGTGCAGCCGGGGCGTTTCGATCCCCCTGCCATACGGCCATGGCGTAACCATCAGAACCGAGGTCGAGGCCGTCATGTAAGCCGCGATCTGGGCAAGGATCAGATCGAAATCGCGGCTTTCATAGGCGGCCGAATAGGCGAAATCCGCCTCGGTCGGCCAGATGAACACGCGGTCAAAGCGCTGGTGCGCGCCGTGCAGGCCAAGCCAGTCAAAGGCCGCGGCGATATTGCGGGCGAAAACCTCGGCCATGCGCGGCGCCTGCGCATAAAGCCGCAGCTTGGCGCCCGGCTTGGGCGGCCAGCCTGCGGTTCCGGTGATCGTCACCGGCTGGCTGCGCCATGTACCATGATCGGTTGCGGCGGTGGTGCTGGTGAACGTGACATGGCAGCCCTTGGGGTCGGATGCCAGTTCGATCCGGCCGGGATAGAACGGGTCCATGCCCATGTCGCGTGCGCCCAGATAGCGTGCAAGGCCATTCCGGTCCGTCTTGGAAAAGCGCAGCAGGCCATCATTTGCACCGATGCAGCCCGCGCCGGGATCGTCGGTTTCCGTTCCGCTCCACAAGTAAGGATCACCGACAAGCGCCCGCACGCCGGTTCCACCGCGGGCCACGACGATCAGGTAATGATCCTCGGACGGGCGGGCGCGGGCCAGTTCGGCTGCATAGGCCAGCGGCAAACGCAGCGGCGCCTGTGCCGCAGGAATGAAGGCCGAGCCGGTCGTGGCATCGGAATTCCCGGCCCATGCACCGCCGTTCCAGACGAACAGATTGCCGGGCGGCGGATCGCGCCAGCCATTTTCGTCGGCGACCCCGACGAAATTCGGCGGAGATCAGCAGAAAATCACCCGAACGGGGCGGGTGCGCACCGGCCCGTTGCTGGTCACAAGCGCGTCAGTCGGATGCATCCAGATCTCATAAGTTGGGGCGGCTGCGGCGTCAGGCGGTCAGGAGATGCGCGACACCACGAAATCCGCCAGTTCCGACAGGATGTTGCGCAATTCATGGTCGGGCGTGGCCTCAAGCGCGGTCTTGGCGCGGGCGGCCCAGTCCAAGGCGTCGCGGCGCGCCGCATCCAGTGCGCCACGGCGGCGCAGGATCTCAAGCGCGGTTTCCAGATCGCCATCGCTCTGCTGGCCCTTGCCGATGGTGCGGTCCCAGAAGGCGCGCTCATCACCGTCGGCTGCGGCAATCGCCTTGATGACGGGCAGCGTCAGCTTGCGTTCGCGGAAATCATCCCCGACATTCTTGCCGATCACCTCGGCCGAGCCGCCGTAATCCAGCAGGTCATCGACAATCTGGAAGGCGATTCCCAAGGCATCGCCGTAATCGAACAAGGCCTGCTGCACGGTCGCATCGACATTGGCAATGACCGCGCCCGCCTCGGTCGCGGCGGAAAACAGCGCCGCGGTCTTGCCGCGCACGATCTGGATATAGGTGTCTTCGGTGGTGGCCACATCCTGCGCGGCGGTCAGTTGCAGCACCTCGCCTTCGGCGATGGTGGCGCTGGCATTGGCAAGGATGCGCATGACCTCCATGCTGCCGGTATCGGCCATCAACTGAAAGCTGCGCGCGAACAGGTAATCGCCGACCAGCACGCTGGACTTGTTGTCCCACAGCAGGTTCGCGGTCGGACGCCCGCGTCGCTGCTGGCTTTCGTCCACCACGTCATCATGCAAAAGCGTCGCGGTGTGGATGAATTCGACCGCAGCCGCCAGCAGCAGATGCGCCTCGCCGCAATAGCCGCACAGCCGCGCGGCCCCCAGCACCAGCATCGGGCGCAGACGCTTGCCGCCCGCCTCGACCAGATGGGCGGTGACCTCGGGAATGCGCGGCGCGTGACGGCTGGCCATCCGGTCGCGGATCAGCGCGTTCACGGCCTGCATGTCCTTGGCCAGTTCGCTGGCCAGACGGTCCAGCGGCTTCGAGACGTTTTCGTTCATGCCCATCTGCCATTCCCTTTTGCTGGCAAGCCATTGCCACGCCATGGACAGCGGCGCAACAGGCGCTTAACTTTTGTCCGTATGAAGGAAGTTTTGCGCACCACCAATCCGCTGCTGATCACCCGCGCCGCCGACCTGCTGGAATCCGAGGGAATCGCCGCATTCCCGCTGGATCAGCACATGAGCGTGCTGGAGGGATCCATCGGCATCCTGCCCCGGCGACTGATGGTCGCAGACCGGGATCACTTCATGGCGACGGCCATTCTGCGCGACAATCAGATCGGGCATGACTGAACCGCGCCGCGACGGCTTTCTGGGCGGGCGGCTGTCCATCGCGCAGCCCGTGGCGGGCTATCGCGCGGGGGCGGATGCGGTGATGCTGGCCGCCGCATGTCCCGCGCAGGCAGGCGAAAGCGTGCTTGAACTGGGCTGCGGCGCGGGCACGGCGCTGTTCTGCCTTGGCGCGCGCGTGCCCGGCCTGCGGCTGACCGGGTTGGAGGTTCAAGACAGCTATGCCGCGCTGGCGCGCGAAAACGCCGACCAGAACGGCATCCCGGCGCGGATCGTCACCGGCGATCTGACGCGAATGCCGCCGGAACTGCGCGCGGAAAGCTTTGATCATGTCATCAGCAATCCGCCCTATTTCACCAGCGGCACCGTTGCGCCCGATGCCGGGCGCGGCACGGCCCGGCATGAAGACGCACCGCTGTCGCTTTGGCTGGAAACCGCGCTGCGCCGGTTGCGCCCCGGCGGCTGGCTGACGCTGATTCACCGCGCCGAACGTCTTTCGGTGATTCTGTCCGTTCTGGGGGCAGGGGCGGGCGAGATCACGATCTTGCCAGTCAGCGCGAGGATCGGCCGCGATGCGGGCCGGATTATCGTTCTGGCGCGCAAGGGGGCAAAGGCGCCGCTGCGGCTGCTTTCGCCCTTTATCATGCATGAAAAACCGTCACATTCCGCCGACGCCGAAGACCTGACTGCCGAAGCTCACGCCGTTTTGCGCGACGGCGCGCCGCTCAACCTGCGGGGGCGGTGATTTCCGATGACAATATGACGATTCTATGTTGGACTTGGTCCTGTTCGATCAATCCACGAGGAGGACGATATGTCGGTAGAATCCCACGTTCAGGAGCTTCGCCGCAAACATCAGTCACTTTCAAACCAGATTGAGGCAGCGCATCGCAGCCCCGCGACGGATGACCTCTCGATCTCGCAGATGAAGAAGGAAAAACTGCGTCTTAAAGAAGAGATCACGCGCCTTTCGCATTGACCGAAAGCTGCGTCGGATCGTCGACACACTCTTCCAGAACGTGCAACGGCCCGCGACAGGATCGCGGGCCGTTGTGGTTTTCAGGCCGGTTTCAGACGAAGAACTGTCCGCCATTCGCCGTGATGGTCGAGCCGGTGATGAAGCCCGCATCCTCTGAGGCCAGAAAGACCACGCAGCGCGCGATTTCCTCGGGCTCGCCCAAGCGGCCGACCGGGATTTGCGGGATGATCCGCTCGTTCAGCACCTTTTCGTCGATGGCCCGCACCATCTCGGTTCCGATATAGCCGGGGCAGATCGCGTTGACGGTGATGCCCGCCCGTGCACCTTCCTGAGCCAGCGCCTTGGTAAAGCCCAGATCGCCCGCCTTGGCCGCCGAATAGTTCGCCTGTCCAGCCTGACCTTTCTGGCCGTTGATCGAACTGATATTGACGATTCGCCCGAATTTGCGGTCGCGCATGCCAGACCAGACCGGATGGGTCATGTTGAACACCCCCGTCAGGTTGGTGTCGATCACTTCCTTCCACTGCGCGGGTGTCATCTTGTGAAACATCGCATCGCGGGTGATCCCGGCATTGTTCACCAGAACCGCAATCGGCCCCAACTCCTCTTCGACCTGAGCGATGCCAGCGGTGCAGGCATCGTAATCGGCGACCGACCATTTATAGGTCTTGATGCCGGTTTCGTCGGTGAATGCGCGCGCGGCATCGTCATTGCCCGCGTAATTCGCCGCCACCGTATATCCTGCCGCCTGAAGCGCCTTCGAGATGGCCGCGCCAATCCCGCGCGACCCGCCGGTCACCAATGCAACCTTCGCCATAGTTCTCCCCCCGCATTAAAAAGTCAGTAAGATTACGTTATCAATAGCGGTGCTGCGCGCAAGATAATTGCGCGCAGCGGCTGAAATCTTAACGTTCCAGACACATGGCAACGCCCATGCCGCCGCCGATGCACAAAGTGGCAAGGCCCTTCTGTGCGTCGCGCCGCTTCATTTCAAACAGCAGCGTGTTCAGGATCCGCGCGCCCGAGGCGCCGATCGGGTGGCCGATGGCGATGGCGCCGCCGTTCACGTTCACGATGTCGGGGTTCCAGCCCATGTCCTTGTTGACCGCGCAGGCCTGGGCGGCAAAGGCTTCGTTCGCCTCAACCAGATCCAGATCACCGACCGACCAGCCGGCCTTTTCCAGCGCCTTGCGGCTGGCCGGGATCGGGCCGCTGCCCATGATCGCCGGATCGACGCCTGCGGTGGCATAGGACGCGATGCGGGCCAAGGGCGTCAGGCCGCGGCGCGCGGCTTCGTCCTCGGTCATGATCAGCAGCGCCGCCGCGCCGTCATTCAGCCCCGAGGCATTGCCAGCCGTCACGCTGCCATCCTTGGTAAAGGCGGGGCGCAGCTTTTCCATCGCGTCCAGCGTGGCGCCATGGCGGATATATTCATCGGCATCGACGACGATGTCGCCCTTGCGGGTCTTGATGGTCACCGGCGCGATTTCATCGGCAAAGCGGCCAGCCTTCTGCGCGGCCTCGGCCTTGTTTTGCGACTCGGTCGCGAACTGGTCCTGCACCGCGCGCGAGATGTCCCATTTATTGGCCACATTCTCGGCGGTCTGGCCCATGTGATAGTCATGGAAGGCGTCCCACAACCCGTCGCGGATCATGGTGTCCAGCAGCTTCATGTCGCCCATCTTCTGGCCGGCCCGGATATAGGCGGCATGGGGCGACAGCGACATGGATTCCTGACCGCCCGCGATGACGATCTTGGCGTCGCCCAGCAAGACCTGCTGCGCGGCCAAGGCCACGCTGCGCAGGCCCGAGCCGCAGACCTGATTGATCGACCATGCGGACGATTCCTGCGGCAGACCCGCCTTGATATGCGCCTGACGCGCCGGGTTCTGGCCCTGACCTGCGGTCAGCACCTGCCCCAGAATGGTTTCCGAAACCTCGGCCGCGTCCACTCCGGCGCGTTCCAGCACGGCCTTCAGGACCACGGCGCCAAGGTCATGCGCGGGCGTATTCGCGAATGCGCCCAGAAAGCTGCCCACCGGCGTTCGAGCGGCAGATACGATCACGGCTTTGGTCATGGTTTGCTCCTTCCCCCTTAACGGCCGGAAGCTCCGGCTTTGGGCAAACCGTTGCCGTTTCGACAGGTAAGGTCAAGCGCACATCCGCCAGTGCCGGTCACACCGGCCTGCGGCAATCTGGCGCGCTTTCGGCAAAGCGGATGGGCACCGACGCTTTGCAATCGCAGCGGTGCAGCCATCTTGTCGTCAGGTCCGCCGTGCCGCCGAATTCGGCGAACGCCATGGCGGCACGATGGTCGGCGCGCCGAAGTAATATCCCTGCAGGCAATCGATGCCCATGTCGATCAGGAAGGCCGCATCATCCGCCGTTTCAACCGATTCCGCGACGGTGAACATGTCGAAATGATGCGCGATGGCCTGCAAGGCGCGCGTCAGAACCTGATTGTCGCGCTGGGTGCAGATTTCCCGGATGAACTGCCCGTCGATCTTGATCATGTCGAAGCAGAAATCGCGCAGATAGCGGAACGAGGTATAGCCCGCGCCGAAATCATCCAGCGCGAAGCTGACGCCCTGCGCCTGCAATTCCTGCATGAAGCGGCCCACGACATCCGGCATCCCCATCGCCGAGCTTTCGGTGATTTCCAGAATCAGCCGTTCCGAGATGCGGGCATCTTCGCCGATCCCGTCGCGCAGCGTGCGCAGCCATGCCGGATAGCCGATGGACCGTGCCGACATGTTGATCGACAACCGCAGCGAGGGTTCATCGGCCAGCGCCTTCAGCCCCAGCGACAGCGCCAAACAGTCGATCTGGCGCCCAAGCTCGGTCGTTTCGGCCAGCGGCATGAAGTCGCGCAGCGGAATGATGCGACCCGTTTCGTCGATGATCCGGATCAGGCCTTCGTGAAAGGCGATGTTTTCGGGCCGTTCGGCCTGCACGATGGGCTGGTAGGCCAGCACCGCGTCGGCGCGGGTCACCGCCCGGCGCACGGTCGCCATCGTGACCCGCGATTGCTGGTCGATGGCGAAGTCCAGCGGGGATCCGCCGTCGTTCTTTGAATCAGTTCTGTCGGTCATGCCAAGGACTCCTGTCTTTAGCCGGAAGTCTGGCGATCATTGCCTAAGATCGGGTAAAGCTGGGCTTGTTTCTGGATTCAGGGTTAACGGATTATGGCCGAGACACGCTGCTCATGGTGCGGGACGGACCCGCTTTACGTCGCCTATCACGACACCGAATGGGGCGTGCCGGAATACGATTCGCGCGCCCTTTGGGAAAAGCTGGTGCTGGACGGGTTTCAGGCCGGGCTCAGCTGGATCACCATCCTGCGCAAGCGCGACAGCTTCCGCGAGGTGTTCGAGGGCTTCGACCCGCAGCGCGTCGCGAACTGGGGCGAGGCAGAGATCGCCCGCGCCCTGCAAAACCCCGGCATCATCCGCCATCGCGGCAAGATCGAGGCCACCGTCACCGGCGCGCGCGCCTATCTGCGGATCGAGGCCGGGCAGGGCTTTTCGCCCTTCATCTGGTCCTTCGTCGGCGGCAGACCGTTGCAGACGAACCGCGCCAGCATGGCCGAGGTGCCGACCCAGACCCCGGAATCGCAGGCCATGTCCAAGGCCCTGAAACAGCAGGGCTTCAAGTTCTGCGGCCCGGTCATCACCTATGCCTTCATGCAGGCCTGCGGGCTGGTCAACGATCACATGACCGCCTGCCCGCAGCACGCTCAGGTCAGGGCACTTTCGCCTGATTGATCAGCGTCTTGGCTGCATCTGACGACCAGTCCGCGCCGCCGATCAGACGGGCGATTTCATTGCCGTCGCGGTCGATCAGCACGGTCACGGGCATGCCCATCACGCCCATCTGCCGGGCCAGCGCCTGCCGCGGGTCCAGCAGCACGGGCAGGTTTTCGATCTTCTGCTCGGACAGGAATTTCTTCACGGCGGGGGGCGGGTTGTGACCTGCGGCAATCGCCACGACCTGAAAGTCGTCGCCGCCCAGATCGGCCTGAAGCCTGTCCAGCGAGGGCATTTCTTCGCGGCAGGGCGCGCACCATGTCGCCCAGAAATTCAGAAGCACCACCTTGCCCTTGTAATCGGCCAGCGAATGCGTGCCGCCTTGCGGATCGGTGAAGCTGGTGTCGGGAACCGGGGTGGGGTCGGTCTGCGCCAGCTTGGCCAAGCCGCCGTCATGCGCGGCCTGCCAGTCGATTTCCTTTGCGAAAGCCGGGGCAAACGCCGTGTTTGCACCAAGCAGCAGTGCCGTATAAAGAACCAGCGAACGCAGCATTCCACCCCCAAGGATCCGTCATGACCAAGCAGCCCAGCCCGACCGCCAACCAGATGTGGGGGGGCCGTTTTGCCGCCGGGCCGGATGCGATCATGGAGGCGATCAATGCCTCGATCAGCTTCGACCAGCGGCTCTATGCCCAGGACATCCGGGGCAGCCGCGCCCATGCCGCGATGCTGGCGGCACAAGGCATCATCAGCGATAACGATGCCAAGGCCATCGGGGAAGGGCTGCTCACGGTCTTGTCAGAGATCGAGGCCGGGGATTTCCCGTTCCAGACCGCGCTGGAAGACATCCACATGAACGTGGAATCGCGCCTGAAACAGATCATCGGCGAACCGGCGGGGCGGCTGCACACCGCGCGGTCGCGCAACGATCAGGTGGCGACGGATTTCCGGCTGTGGGTGCGCGATCAGGCCGATGCCGCGATCACCGGGCTGGATGCGCTGATCCGCGTGGCGCTGGATCAGGCCGAAAAGGGTGCCGATTGGGTGATGCCCGGCTTCACCCATCTGCAGACCGCCCAGCCCGTCACATGGGGCCATCACATGATGGCCTATGTCGAGATGTTCGGCCGCGACCTGTCGCGGTTTCAGGATGCGCGCAAGCGGATGAATGAATCGCCCCTTGGCGCGGCCGCGCTGGCCGGCACGGGCTTTGCCATCGACCGCGAGGCCACGGCGCAGGCCCTGGGCTTTGACCGTCCGATGGCCAACAGCCTTGATGCCGTCAGCGACCGGGATTTCGCGCTGGAATTCCTTTCGAGCGCCGCGATCTGTGCTGTCCACCTGTCGCGGCTGGCCGAAGAACTGGTGATCTGGTCCTCGGCCCAGTTCCGGTTCGTCACCATGTCGGACCGGTTCTCGACCGGCTCGTCGATCATGCCGCAGAAGAAGAACCCCGATGCGGCGGAACTGATCCGGGCCAAGATCGGGCGGATTCTGGGCGCCGCCGTGGCGCTGTTCGTGGTGATGAAGGGCCTGCCCTTGGCCTATTCCAAGGACATGCAGGAAGACAAGGAACAGGTCTTTGACGCGGCCGACAACCTGATGCTGGCTGTGGCCGCGATGACCGGCATGCTGGCGGATCTGTCGGCGAACAAGGACCGGCTGGAGGCTGCGGCGGGTTCGGGCTTTTCCACCGCCACCGATCTGGCCGACTGGCTGGTGCGCGAGGCGGGGCTGCCCTTCCGCGACGCCCATCACGCGACCGGCGCGCTTGTCGCCATGGCCGAGCAGGCGGGCGTCGATCTGCCGGAACTGACGCTTCAGCAGATGCAATCGGTCAATCCGGCCATCACGGAAGATGTGTTCAAGGTGCTGGGCGTGCATAATTCGGTCGCCTCGCGCATGTCCTATGGCGGCACGGCCCCGGCGCAGGTGCGCGCGCAGATCGCGCGCTGGAAGGAGAAGCTGGCATGACGCAATACATGCTGTTTGCGGGGCTGGCCCTGCTGCTTGCCACGCTGTCGGGCTGCGGCGCAGACGGCGCGCCGACCCGGCCCGACGATCCGCCGCCGGGCCTTCATGTCAGCGGAGAGGCGCGTTTTGGCACAGTCGCGGGACTTTGATCTGACGCCCCTGCGGCTGGTCTGGCTGGCTTTGGCGCTGCTGGGGGCCGGGCTGGGGCTGGCCACCGGCGAGGTTTTCTGGCGTGGGGCCAACGCATCCGAGATCGTGGCCGAGCTTGCGCTGGTGACATGGTGCCTGCTGGAAACCACGGTGCGCCGCAACTGGCTGGCGCTGTTGACGATTCCGGCGCTGGCGCTGGGGATCGGTTGCGCGTTGCCGCTTTATCTTTTCATCCGCTCTCGCAGGATCGCCTGATGGATCATTTCAATTATGTCGACGGTGTGCTGTGCGCCGAAGATGTGCCGCTGTCCCGCATCGCCGCCGAAGTGGGCACGCCGGTCTATGTCTATTCGGCCGCGACGCTGACCCGGCATTTCAAGCTGTTTCAGACGGCGCTGGACTGGACCGACCATCTGGTGTGCTTTGCCGTCAAATCGAACAGCAATCTGGCGGTGCTGAAGCTGCTGGGCGATCTGGGCGCGGGCATGGATATCGTCTCGGCCGGGGAATATGCCCGGGCCAAGGCGGCGGGCGTGCCGGGCGAACGCATCGTGTTTTCCGGCGTGGGCAAGACCGCGCCCGAGATGCGCATGGCGCTGGAAGGCGGCATCCGCCAGTTCAACGTCGAATCCGAGCCCGAGCTGGAACTGCTGTCGCAGGTCGCGGCCTCGCTGGGGGTTGTCGCGCCCGTTGCGGTGCGGGTGAACCCCGACGTGGACGCCAAGACGCATGAAAAGATCGCGACGGGGAAATCGGAAAACAAGTTCGGCATCCCCATCGCCAAGGCGCGCGCGGTCTATGCCCGCGCGGCCGCCCTGCCGGGGATTAAGGTCGTGGGCATTGACATGCATATCGGCAGCCAGCTGACCGATCTGGAGCCCTATCGCGCCGCCTATGCGAAGATGGCCGATCTGACCCGCGCGCTGCGCGCCGATGGCCATGACATCCGCCGTCTGGACATGGGCGGCGGGCTTGGCATCCCCTATCGCCGCGACAACAGCGCGCCGCCCTTACCCATCGAATACGGGCAGGTCATCCGCGAGGCGGTGGGCGATCTGGGCTGCGAGATCGAGATCGAGCCGGGGCGCAATATCTCGGGCAATGCCGGGGTTCTGCTGTCGAGCGTCATCTATCTGAAAGAGGGGGAGGGCCGGGACTTCCTGATCCTTGACGCGGCCATGAACGATCTGATCCGGCCCGCGATGTATGCCGCGTATCACGACATCGTGCCGGTGATCGAGGCGGTGCCGGGGGCTGCCGTCGCGTCCTATGACGTGGTGGGCCCGGTCTGCGAGACGGGCGACACCTTCGAGAAGGCTGTGCAGCTGCCCGATCTTGCGGCAGGCGATCTGGTGGCGCTGCGCTCGGCCGGGGCATATGGGGCGGTGATGGCCTCGGAATACAACTCTCGCCCGCTGGTGCCCGAGGTTCTGGTGCAGGGCGATCAATTCGCCGTCATCCGGGCGCGACCGACGCTTGAGGAAATGCTGGGACGCGATACCATCCCGGAATGGCTGTAAGCGGCCGATGCGCCGCGCCGGGGGTTTCACACCCCCGGACCCCCGTGGAGTATTTTTGGAACAGAGAAGCCGAAAGGGCGCTGCTTGACCGATGGCCCCGATCCAAGAACGGCACGGCGCGCCGTTGATCTGACCCGCGCAGGGATGCTGTGGGAAGAGATCGCGCGGGCGTTCTGGCCGCTGGGTCTGGTGATGGCCGTGGGCTTTGCGGCTTTGGCCTTTGGTGCTGCCGATCTGGTGGATGCGGGGCCGTTGCTGGGGCTTGCGGTTGCCGTTCTGTTGGTTGCCGTGGTTGCGGGGATCTGGGGCTATCGCCGCTTTCGCCGCCCGAGTTCCGAGGATGCGCGGGCGCGGGTGGATCTGACGCTGCCGGGGCGGCCCTTGTCGGCCTTGCGCGATCAGATGGCCGTTGGTGCCGGCGATCCGGGCGCGGATGCACTGTGGCAGGCGCATCTGGTGCAGATGCAGGATGCGGCGGGCAAGGCGCAGCCCGTGCGGCCCGATGCCCGGTTGCGCTGGCGCGATCCGGTCGGGCTGCGGTTCGTGGGCATGATCGCCTTGGTCATGGCGCTGATCTTTGCGCCGACCGGGCGGCTTGGTCAGGGGATCGCCGCCCTTGGGGCAACCTTTCGTCCGTCGCCTGACGAGCGTGCCTTGGGCGAGGTCGCGCCGTCATGGGAGGGCTGGGCCGAGCCTCCGGGCTATACCCGGCGTCCGACGATCTATCTGAACAATCTGCCCGAGGGCGCGCCTTTGGAGCTGCCGCAGGGCAGCAAGCTGAGCTTCCGGCTGTATGGCGAAGGCGGCGCGGTGACGCAGGATATCGGCGCGGCCGTGGCGGGCGATCCCGCGGCGCCCGAGTTCATGGCCGAGCGCAGTGGTGTCGTCGAGGTGGCCGGGCGGCAATTCGCGATTACCGTGATCCCCGATGCCGTCCCGCTGGTCGAGCCGGTGGTGCAGCCCGACCGCCGTGCCGATGGCCGCTTCGTCCAGCCGTTCCGGGCCGAGGACGACAATGGCATCGTATCGGGCCGGGCGCTGATCCGGCTGGACATGGCGGCGATCGACCGCCGCTTCGGTCTGGCGATCGACCCCGAGCCGCGCGAGGACATCGCCATTGATCTGCCCATTCCCGCGACCGGCCAGCGCCGCGATCTGCGGGGCCAGTTGACGGCGGATCTGTCGCGTCACCCCTGGGCCAACCTGCCGGTCACGGTCTCGCTGGAGGTGCGGGACGGGATCGAGCAGACGGGCCGCTCGGCCCCGGTGTCGATGGTGCTGCCGGGGCGGCGGTTTTTCGATCCCTTGGCGGCGGCTCTGATCGAGCTGCGCCGCGATTTGCTGTGGTCGCGCGAGAATGCGGGCGAAAGCGCGCAGATGCTGCGGGCGATCAGCTGGCAGCCCGAGGGCTTCATGGACCCCGCGCTGGCCGAGGGTCTGCGGGGGATCATCGGCACGCTGGAGGGCGGGCCCTTGACCGAGGATGCGCGCAACCGCTTAGCGCAGGTGCTGTGGGATGCGGCGGTGCAGCTTGAGGATGGCGGTCTGGCCGATGCCTTGCAGCGCATGCAGCAGGCGCAGGAGCGGCTGTCCGAAGCCATCCGCAACGGCGCCAGCCCCGATGAGGTGCAGCGCCTGATGGATGAACTGCGCGAGGCGACGGATGCCTATACCGATATGCTGGCCCAGCAGGGTCAGGAGGATCCCGCGCAGAAATTCGACCGCTCGGGTCAGCAGGGCCAGCAGATCACCGGCGACCAGATCCAGCAGATGATGGATGAGATCCAGCGCCTGATGAACGAGGGCCGCATGGCCGAGGCGCAGGAGCTTCTGGAGCAGTTCAACCGCATGATGGAGAACCTGCGCGTCACCCAAAGCCAAGGCGGCGAGGGCGAAGGCCAGCAGCGTCCGATGGACCAGTTGGGCGAGGCGCTGCGCGAGCAGCAGCGGCTGGCCGATGAGGCCATGCGCGAGATGCAGGACCAGTTCGGCCAGTGGCAGCCGCCCGGACAGCAGGGTCAGCAGGGCGAAGGCCAGCCGGGCCAAGGGCAGCAGGGCGAAGGGCAGGATGGCCAGCAGCAGGGGCAGGGCCAAGGCCAAGGTCAAGGTCAAGGTCAAGGCGGCAGCCTGGCCGATCGCCAGCGCGCGCTGCGCGAGGATCTGGGCCGCCAGCGTGGTCTTCTGCCGGGCCGCGGCACGCCCGAGGGCCAGCAGGCGCGGCGCAATCTGGACGATGCGGGCCGTGCGATGGAAGAGGCCGAGCAGGCGCTGCGCGATGGCGATCAGACCGGCGCGATGGAGCGGCAGGCCGAAGCGATCCAGAACCTGCGCGAAGGCATGCGCGCCCTTGGCAACATGGCGCAGAACCAGCAGCAGGGCCAACCCGGTCAGCAGCAGGGGCAGGGCCAGCAGGACGGCCCGCAAGGTCAAGGCGATCAGAACGGGCCGCGCGGTCTGGCGCAGCCCTATCAGGGCCAGCCGCAGACCGACCCGCTGGGCCGCTCGACCGAGGGCAATGGCAATACGCTGGGCGGTGGCAGCGATCTGGCCGAAGGCGTGGATCCGTCACGGCGCGCCCGCGATCTGCAGGATGAGATCCGCCGCCGCAGTGGCGAACGCGACCGGCCCGAGGATGAGCGCGGCTATCTGGACCGGCTCTTGGAGAATTTCTGAGCGTCAGCCGCCAAAGATCAGCCCATGCAGCCACAGCCGGGTCTGGTCGAGGCTGTGGCGCAGGCCAGAGAGCGCGCCGCCGCCATCCTCGGCTGCCATGCGCGGGGCCCATGCGCGGGGCCAGCGCGTAAAGCGCCAGCAGTCCTAGCGCCAGCATCACGGCCAGACCGAAGCCCATGGCGTAACCGCTGCGCGACCGGCGCGGTTCGGCGGGCGCGGCTATCTTGACCGGCTGCTCGAGAATTTCTGAGCGTCAGCCGCCGAAGATCAGCCCATGCAGCCACAGCCGGGTCTGGTCGAGGCTGTGGCGCAGGCCAGAGAGCGCGCCGCCGCCATCCTCGGCTGCCATGCGCGGGGCCAGCGCGTAAAGCGCCAGCAATCCCAGCGCCAGCATCACGGCCAGACCAAAGCCCATGGCGTAACCGCTGCGCGTCCGGCGCGGTTCGGCGGGCGCGGCGGATTTTGTCGGGGCGGGTTTTGCGGGGGCGGGTTCGGGCGCGGTCAGGGTTTCGACCGGGATCGGGCGGTTGACCATGTCGGCCGCCTTCAGCACCGGGGCTGCGGGGCGGGTCAGGGTCGCGGCCAGCCGTGCGGCATCGGGCAGGGGCGGGGTTTCGGTCTGCGCAGGTGCGGCTGATGTCTCGGCTTGGGCTTGGGCCTCTGCGGCGGCGTCTGCTTCCGCTTCGGCCTTGGCATCGGCGCGGGCCAGCGCCTCGGCGTCCAGCGGCTCTCCGGGCAGGATCACGGTCGAGACCGGCCAGTCCGAGGCGGTCTCGGGCGGCGTGGCGATCAGGCGCTGTTCGGGCGCTTCGGTTTGGGGCGGCTCGTCTGCTGGTTGCGGGGCAGGCAGATCTGTCGCCGCAGTGGCAGGCGCATCAGGCTGGGGCGCGTCGGTCGCGGGAATGTGATCTGAACTGTCGGCACTTGCTCCCGGCCCGGCCTGACGGGCGGCCAGTTCGCGGGCGGTTTCCTCGCGCAGGACTTGCAGGATCGAATCGTTCAACTGCCGGTTCAGCGCCGGGCGGGCCTGCGCGTCGTAATCGCCCCCGGCATCCGCTGCGTCCACAGCTATTGCGCCGGATTTGCTGGCGATTTGCGCGGGTCCGCCCTTGGGCTGATGCCAGACATGGGCGCAGGCCGAACACTCCACCTCGCGTCCCATGGCGGGGATCGCCGCATCGGGGATCTCATACTGGGCGTTGCAGCGGGGGCAGGTCAGGCGCATTCGGTTTTCTTTCTTGCCGGTCAGGATCGGGGGCGCGGTCCTGCCTCTCGTCTCGCATTCGCCGCCGGACTGTTCTATCAAGCCCCGAACCGCGAGCCAAGAAGCCCGGAAAATAAGGGGGCCCCCAGTGATCGAGATGCAGAACCTGTCGTTTGGCTATAGCGGGGGCGAGCCGCTGCTGGCCGATATGACGCTGTCGCTGGCACCGGGGTCGTTTCATTTCCTGACCGGGCCGTCGGGGTCGGGAAAGACCAGCTTTCTGCGGCTGTGCTATGCCGATCTGCTGCCCACGGCGGGCAAGATGCTGGCCTTCGGGCAGGACGTGACGCAGCTGTCGCGCGACGGCATCGCCGCCTTGCGCCGCCGCGTCGGCGTCGTGCATCAGGATACGCAGTTTCTGGATCACCTGCCGGTTGCCGAAAACATCGCCATGCCGCTGATCGTCTCGGGCGAGGAGGTGGACATGCCCGCGCTTGGCGATCTGCTGTCATGGGTGCAGCTGACCGGCCACAGCCGCGCCATGCCCCCCGCGCTGTCGGGCGGAGAGCGTCAGCGCGCCGCCCTTGCCCGCGCCGTCATCATGTCGCCAGATGTCATCATCGCCGATGAGCCGACGGGCAATCTGGATTGGGACATGTCGATGCGGTTGCTGCAATTGCTGGTGGAACTGAACCGCTCGGGCAAGACGGTGCTGTTTGCCACGCATGATCTGAACCTGATCCGCGCGGCCAAGCAGCAGGTGCAGGCCCGCGTTCTTCGTATCGCCGGAAAGCGGCTGCAACTGGCAGGAGCCGACCTGTGAAACGATCCGACCTGAAATCCCTTGATCTTGCGGCATTGTGGCGGGGGCTGGTGCGGCCCGATGCCAGCGGCACGGATCGCGTGGTGCCGCCGACCGGGTTCACCGCGCAACTGACGCTGTTCTCCGCCGCCGCCATGGCGTTTCTGGCCGTCTTCGCGCTGGCACTGGCGCTGGCGACCGGGCGTCTGGCGGAGCGCTGGTCCACCGAACTGGCGCAGACCGTGACGGTGCGCATTGCCGCGCCGCCCGATCAGATCGACGACCAGACCGTCGCCGTGATGGAATTGCTGAAAACCACGCCCGGCATTGCCGAGGCCAAGTTGCTGCCCGATTCCGAGGTCGAAAAGCTGCTGGAGCCGTGGTTCGGCCCCGATGTGCCGGTCGATGCGCTGCCGGTCCCGCGTCTGGTCGAGGTGACCGAGGCCGCGCAGGGCTTTGACGCCGACAGCCTGCGCCTGCGGTTGCAGGGCGAGGCGCCGGGCGCGGTGCTGGACGATCACACCCGCTGGCGCGAGCCGCTGGTGTCCGCCGCCACGCGCTTGCGCGTGCTGGGGCTGGTGTCGCTGGTGCTGATCGCGGCCACGGCGGGGGCGATGATCACGCTGGCGGCAAAAGCCTCGCTGGCGGCCAATGGGCAGGTGATCCGCGTGCTGCGGCTGATCGGGGCGCGCGACATCACCATCGCCACGGCCTTTGTGCGCCGCTTCACGCGCCGCGCGGCGCTTGGCGCCGGGGTCGGCACGCTGTTGGGCATGTTCGCGGTCTGGCTGCTGCCCGCCGCGGATGAGGCCGGGGCCTTTCTGACCGGGCTGGGCTTTCAGGGCTGGGGCTGGCTGTGGCCGGTGCTGATCCCGCCCGCCGCCGCCGCCATCGGTTTTGCCGCGACCCGCTGGGCATCGCTGAAAATGCTGCGCGAGGTGCCATGAGCGCGTCCTATCGCCCCGGATCCGCGGGTGCGCTGGCTTGGCTGCGCACCGGGATCTATTACCTGTATATCGCGCTGGCGACGCTGGTGCTGGGGCTGTGGGGGCTGCCCCGCACGCTGCTGAACCCGGATCATGCCAACCGCGTCGCCAGCGTCTGGCTGGGCCAGATGATGGGGGCCGCCCGCATCATCATGGGCGTCAAGGTCGAGTTTCGCGGCACGCCGCCTGCGGGCGATCTGCTGATCGCGGCCAAGCATCAAAGCTTTCTGGACATTCTGGCCATCGCGCAGGCCTGTCCGCGCCGCGCCTTCGTGATGAAGCGCGCGGTGCTGAACGTGCCGATCATGGGGTGGTTCGCGCGCAAGGTCGGCTGCATCCCCATCGACCGGATGCGCGGCAAGGATGCCATCCGCCAGATCACCGCCGAAGTGACGGCGGCCCGCGCCCGCCCGCAGGGGCTGGGGCAGTTGATCTTTTACCCCGAGGGCACGCGCACGCTGCCCGGCACGACCGCGCCCTACAAGCCCGGCGTGACCATCGTGCAGCGCGTCACCGGCCTGCCCATCGTGCCGGTCGCGGCCAATTGCGGCATGTTCTGGCCCAAGCGCGGCTTTCCGATCCGTCCCGGCACGGCGGTGGTCGAATTCCTGCCGCCGATCCCCGCCGGGGGCGATGCCGCGGGCGCGCTGGTGCAGCTTGAACAGGTGATCGAGCCTGCCAGCATGACGCTGTTTTTGCAGGCCGGCGGCAGCGTGCCTGCGCCGGCGACGGTTTTGCCGGGCTGAAATTTCCGGCGGGTCATTGTGCTGCGGGAACGGGCACCCTATCTTTTGCCCGCCCGCACAGCGTCCTTGTGCCGGGATCAGCTTTGACACCGGACGGAGATGCGCGACTGCCAGCGTGGCAGGCCAAGGCCGCGCCGGTTGACGATACGGAGGCGGCATGGGCCCCATCATCGACATCGACCATCTCTCGAAACGCTATGACAGCGGCACCTTCGCGCTGAAGGACGTGTCGCTGCAAATGCAGGAAGGCGAGATTCTGGCGCTGCTTGGCCCGAACGGCGCTGGCAAGACGACGCTGATCTCGATCATCTGCGGACTGGTTCGGCCGACCGGGGGCACGGTGCGCGTCGGTGGGCATGACATTCGCACCGACTGGCGCGCGGCGCGCAAGCTGATCGGCCTTGTGCCGCAGGAAATCGCGCTGGAACCCTTTGAAAAGGTCATCGACTGCGTGCGCTTCACCCGCGGCCTTTACGGCGAGCCGCAGGATGACGCCTATCTGGAGCAGCTTCTGCGCAGCCTTGCCTTGTGGGACAAGCGCGATGCCAAGACGCGCGAGCTGTCGGGCGGCATGAAGCGCCGCGTGCTGATCGCCAAGGCGCTGTCGCACCGGCCCAAGGTGCTGTTTCTGGACGAACCCACCGCAGGCGTCGACGTGGCCCTGCGCCGCGAGATGTGGCAGGTCGTGCGCGATCTGCGCGCTCAGGGTGTCACGATCATCCTGACCACGCATTATCTGGAAGAGGCCGAGGATATGGCCGACCGCATCGGCGTCATTCGCAAGGGTGAGTTGCTGCTGGTCAAGCCCAAGGACGAATTGATGGGCGAATTCGGCAAGAAGCGTCTGACCATCGCGCTGTATGAGCCGCTGGCCAGCCTGCCGCAGGATCTGCTGACGCGCGGCCTGACGCTTTCGGCGGACGGCATGCAGCTTTTCTATGATTATGACACGCGGGCCGAACGCACCGGCATCGCCCGCCTGCTGGGCGAGCTGACCAATCACGGCATCGCCGTGCGCGACGTGTCCACCACCCAAAGCAGCCTCGAGGACATCTTCATGTCCCTTGTCGAGGACAACCCGCAGGAGGGCGCGGCATGAACTGGCAATCCGTCCGGGCGATCTTCGGTCACGAGATGGCGCGGTTTTTCCGCACGGTGTTTCAGTCGCTGGCCTCTCCGGTCCTGTCGACGGTCCTGTATTTCGTGGTCTTTGGCGCGGCCATCGGCGGGCGCATCCAGTCGGTCGAGGGCGTGGCCTATGGCGCCTTCATCGTGCCGGGTCTGATGATGCTGACCGTGTTGCAGCAATCGGTCAGCAATGCCAGCTTCGGCATCTATTTCCCGAAATTCTCGGGGACGATCTATGAGTTTCTGGTCGCGCCCACCGGCTGGATCGAGGTCGCGCTGGGATTTGTCGGCGCGGCGGCGGCCAAGGCGGTGCTGATCGCGCTGGTGATCCTGCTGACCAGTTTCTGGTTCAACGGCATCCACATTGCGCATCCCTTCTGGATGCTGGCTTTCCTGATCCTGACCGCGCTGGCGTTTTCGCTGTTGGGCTTCATCATCGGGCTGTGGGCCAAGTCCTTTGAACAGCTGCAGATTGTGCCGATGATGGTCATCACGCCCTTGGTGTTTCTGGGTGGCGCGTTCTATTCGGCCTCGATGCTGCCGCCGTTCTGGGAAGGCGTGGCGAAGCTGAACCCGGTGCTTTACCTGATCTCGGGTTTCCGCTGGAGCTTTTTCGACATTGCCGATGTGCCGGTCTTCACCTCGCTTTTCGCGGTGGCGGTGATGATCGTGGTCTGCATGGCGGTGATCCGCTGGATCTTCGCGACCGGCTGGCGGCTGAGGGAATAAGGGCAGGGGCGGGGCCTTGCATGTGTTTGCAGGGTTGTCCGGGCTGGTGGTCCGGATCCGCTGCAGATCTGCGCGGCGTTCGGTGACCGGCGCAGGCCGTTGAACTCAGCCCTGATACGCCCCGCACAACCGCGTCTGCGGGTCCAGCCGGACATATTCGCGTGCGGTGATCTTTTGCATCTTGATCGACTTGTTCCAGCCGCCGTTCCATTTCTGCAAGATGCCATTGCGGTAATAGCGCGCCATCATGTCGCCCACCATCGGCGGGATGAACTGGGTGTTCGGGATGCGGGGCGCGTGAAAGCCCACGAAGGCGTCCGGGCCAAGGCAGGCATTGGGCAGGGTGATATAGATCGTGCAGGCCGAGCGGCAATAGCCCCGGATCTCGACCCGGCGGCCCGAGCGGGCCAGCTCGTCGCGATATTGCATCGCCTTGACCACATTGCCGCCCTTGTTGTTCCAGATGACGATGGGCGCCTCGCGCGATTGGGCGGCGGCGGGCAGGGCCGGGGCAAGCAATGTCAGCAGAAGGGCTGCGAAAAGGGCGATGGCTTTCATGTCGGGGCGGCTCGCATCAGACTGGGGCGACGGGGCATTGCACCATGATTGCCATGTCCGCGCATCACATGCAAAATGACGTTCGGGTGTGGCCGGATGCGCTTCGCGCTTAACAACGGCCCCGCGCCGCACTATATGCCCAGCCATCATGAGCCAGAATCCGCCCCTGTTGCGCCCCGATCTAGCCCCAAGCCCGATCTTCGACACCTCGCGTCGGGACGGACAGCCCACGATTGGCATGGTCAGCCTTGGCTGCCCCAAGGCGCTGGTCGACAGCGAACGCATCCTGACCCGCCTGCGCGCCGAAGGTTACGCCATCAGCCCCGATTACAAAGGCGCGGGCGCGGTGATCGTGAACACCTGCGGTTTCCTTGATTCGGCCAAGGCGGAAAGCCTGCAGGCCATCGGTGAGGCGCTGTCGGAAAACGGCAAGGTCATCGTCACCGGCTGTCTGGGCGCCGAGCCGGAATATATCACCGGCGCGCATCCTTCGGTGCTGGCCGTGACCGGGCCGCAGCAATACGAACAGGTGCTGGACGCGGTGCATTCCGCCGTGCCGCCCAGCCCCGATCCCTTTGTGGACCTGCTGCCTGCATCCGGCGTCAAGCTGACGCCGCGCCATTACAGCTACCTGAAGATCTCGGAAGGCTGCAATCACGCCTGCAAGTTCTGCATCATCCCCGACATGCGCGGCAAGCTGGTCAGCCGCCCCGCCCATGCCGTCTATCGCGAGGCCGAAAAGCTGGTCGAGGCCGGGGTGCGTGAATTGCTGGTCATCAGTCAGGACACCAGCGCCTATGGCCTTGACCGGCGCTATGCCGAAGAACGCGGCCACCGCGCGCATATCACCGATCTGGCCCGCGATCTGGGCGGTCTGGGCGCCTGGGTGCGGCTGCATTACGTCTATCCCTATCCGCATGTGCGCGACCTGATCCCGCTGATGGCCGAAGGTCTGGTGCTGCCCTATCTGGATATCCCGTTCCAGCACGCCCATCCTGATGTTCTGAAACGCATGGCGCGACCTGCGGCAGCGGCCAGGACGCTGGACGAAATCGCCGCATGGCGCGCGGCCTGCCCCGACATCACCCTGCGATCGACCTTCATCGTCGGCTATCCCGGTGAGACCGAGGCCGAATTCCAGACCCTGCTGGACTGGCTGGATGAGGCGCAACTGGATCGCGTCGGCTGCTTCCAATATGAAAACGTCGCGGGCGCGCGGGCGAACCTCTTGCCCGATCACGTCCCCGACGAGGTGAAGCAGGACCGCTGGGACCGCTTCATGGAAAAGGCGCAGGCCATTTCCGAAGCCAAGCTGCAAGCCAAGGTCGGCCAGCGCATCGACGTGATCGTCGACAGCGTGGACGATGACGGCGCCACCTGCCGCACCAAGGCCGATGCGCCGGAAATCGACGGCAACCTGTTCATCGACGAAGGCTTTCAGGATCTGACCCCCGGCGACATTGTCAGCGTGACGGTGGATGAGGCAGGGGAATACGATCTTTGGGGGCGTCTGTAACTCGCGCTGCGATTGCAGCTTTCCCCTCGCGCCTGCCTGTCTTAACAAAGACCTGTGACACGGGCGGCAAAGGCGGATGCGATGAACTGGAACCCTGACGGCAAGCCGCGCAAACCGGATTTTCTGGGCATCGGTGCGCAGAAGGCCGGGACGACGTGGCTGTCGCAGATGCTGGGCCAGCACCCGGATGTCTGGACGCCGCCCTTCAAGGAAGTGCAGTTCTTCAATCACCGCTTTGTCGAAGAACACCGCAAATGGCTGCCCTGGCATTTCAAGCGCGCCCGGCAGAACATCGAAAAACGCTATGAGACGCGGGGCGAGGAACTGCCCAGGGACATGGCGAAATACCTGTCGCGCATCACGCGCGAGCCGATGTTCACGAACCATTGGTACAAGCTGGTTTTCGCGCCCGCCCCGGATGATGCCAAGACCATCGACGTGACGCCGGAATATTCGACCCTGCCGCCCGAGGGCGTCGAGTTCGTTTCGAAATTCCTGCCCGATGCCAAATTCATCTATATCATCCGCCATCCGGTGGACCGCGCCATCTCGCAGATGAAGATGAACCTGACGCGCGCGCGCCGCAAACCCGCCTCGGTCGAGGAATGGCTGACCGAGGTGCGCGATCCGGTGCTGCTGGATCGCGGCGATTACCAGACCTATGTGCCGCGCTGGAACGCGCATTTCGGGGCGGACCGGCTGCTGTATCTGCCCTTTGGCATGATCTCGCGCGATCCCATCGGATTTCTGCGGCAGGTCGAGGGCTTTCTGGGCCTGAAGCCGCATGATTACCGCGATGTGGGCAAGAAGGTCTTTGCTTCGGATAACAGCCTTGTCGTGCCCGATGCCGCCCGCAAGGCACTGCGCGAGATGCTGGAGCCGCAATTCGCCTTTGTCGACCAGACCTTCGGCAAAGAGTTTTCGGCGCAGTTCCGCTGAACGCCCGCACTTTCCCTTTCCCCGCGTCCCCGTTAAACAGGCGCCCAGCATCGGAACACAAATTCAACGGGGAAAGATCATGGCCTCATACCAGTTCGTTTACCACATGGACGGGGTGTCCAAGACCTATCCCGGCGGCAAGAAGGTATTCGAGAATATCCACCTGAACTTCCTGCCCGGCGTCAAGATCGGCGTCGTCGGCGTGAACGGCGCCGGTAAATCGACGCTGCTGAAGGTCATGGCGGGGATCGACAAGGATTTTCAGGGCGAGGCATGGGCCGCCAAGGGCGCCAAGGTCGGCTATCTGCCGCAAGAGCCCTATCTGGATCCGCAGCTGAACGTGCGCGGCAACGTCATGGAAGGCGTCGCGGCCAAGCAGGCCAAGCTGGATCGTTACAACGAACTGGCGATGAACTACTCGGACGAGACCGCCGACGAAATGGCGCGTCTTCAGGACGAAATCGACGCCGAGAACCTGTGGGATCTGGACAATCAGGTCGACATCGCGATGGAGGCCCTGCGCTGCCCGCCCGATGATGCCGATGTCGAGACGCTGTCCGGCGGGGAACGCCGCCGCGTGGCGCTGTGCAAGCTGCTGCTGGAAGCGCCCGACATGCTGCTGTTGGACGAACCGACCAACCACCTTGACGCCGAAACCATCGCCTGGCTGCAAAAGCACCTGATCGCCTATAAGGGCACGATCCTGACGGTCACCCACGACCGCTATTTCCTTGACGACATCACCACCTGGATCCTTGAGCTGGAGCGTGGCCGCGGCCTGCCGCATGAGGGCAACTATTCCAGTTGGCTGGAAGCCAAGGCCAAGCGCGTGGCGCAGGAAGCGCGCGAGGACAAGGCCAAGCAGAAGGTCATGGAGAAAGAGCTGGAATGGATTCGCGCCGGGGCCAAGGCCCGTCAGGCGAAATCCAAGGCCCGGATCTCGGCCTATAACAAGATGGCGGATGAATCGGTCAAGGACCTGGTCGGCTCGGCCCAGATCGTCATTCCGCACGGCCCGCGCCTTGGCAACAAGGTCATCGAGGTCGAAGGTCTGTCCAAGGCGATGGGCGACAAGCAGCTGATCGAAAACCTGACCTTCAGCCTGCCGCCGGGCGGCATCATCGGCGTGATCGGCCCGAACGGCGCCGGCAAATCGACGCTGTTCAAGATGCTGACCGGGCTGGAAACCCCCGATACCGGCTCGGTGACGGTGGGTGACACGGTGAAGCTGGCCTATGTCGACCAGTCGCGCGACGCGCTGGACCCGGACAAGAACGTCTGGGAGGAAATCTCGGGCGGGGCCGAGGTGATCGAACTGGGCGATGCGCAGGTCAACTCGCGCAACTATGTGGGTTCGTTCAACTTCAAGGGCTCGGACCAGCAGAAGAAGGTGGGCTTGCTGTCGGGCGGTGAACGCAACCGCGTCCACATGGCCAAGCTGCTGAAATCGGGCGGCAACGTGCTGCTGCTGGACGAACCGACCAACGATCTGGACGTGGAAACGCTGCAGGCGCTGGAAGCCGCGATCGAGAATTTCGCGGGCTGCGCCATCATCATCTCGCACGACCGCTTCTTCCTTGACCGGCTTTGCACGCATATCCTGGCCTTCGAGGGCGACGCCCATGTCGAATTCTTCGAGGGCAACTTCGAGGATTACGAAAAGGACAAGATCCGCCGCCTCGGCCCGGAATCGGTCGAACCCGGCCGCGTGCGCCACAAGAAATTCACGCGCTAAGCGTCTTGGCATGGCGGACCCGTTCGCCATCGCACACGAAGCCTTCGTCCGGCTGCAAAAGCTGGGCGAAGGGCAGCAGGGGACGAAGCCCCTGCGTGACCTGACAGCCAACGCGCAGCGCGGTTATCAGCGTCCGACATTGCATCACATCATGACGACAACCCCGACCTGACGCATGCCCGTCCGCTGCGGCGAAATCGTTGTGGCAGGATGTCATCAAAACTGCTGGCAAAGTCGCGCGAAGCGGTTAATTAAGCTGGAAATTAACAGTTCGTTAACCATCCGCCGCTAGAGCTTGTCGTAACTATTCATCTAGGCCCGGCGCGTCCGGCCTTTCCAGAGGTGCAGAATGCTGGATTCAAGATTTTCTGATATTCATCAGGATGTTAAGCTTGTTATCTGGGATCTGGACGAGACGTTCTGGGACGGCACGCTGTCCGAGGGCGGCATCCGCGCCGTTTCCGCGCATCTGCAGATGGTCCGCAGTCTGGTCGATCGGGGCATCATGTGCTCGATCTGCTCAAAGAACGATTTCGACACCGCAAAGCAGAAACTGGTCGAACTGGGTGTGTGGGATCTGTTCGTGTTCCCGCATATCGACTGGTCGCCGAAAGGTGCTGCGGTCAAGTCGATGCTGGACCGCATGGGGCTGCGTGCGGCCAATGCGCTGTTTCTGGACGACAACCACCTGAACCTGCAAGAGGTGCAGTTCTTCTGCCCCGAGATCGCCTGCGTGAACGCCAGCGGCTCGACCGACGGATCGGGACAGGATCTGGCGGGGCTGCTGGATCTGCCCGCCTTGCAGGGCAAGGATGACCGGGCGCATAGCCGTCTGGCGCAATACAAGGTGGCCGAGCTGAAAGAGGCCGACCAGAAGACCGGCAACCTTTCCAACCACGATTTTCTGCGTCAGTCCGACATTCAGGTGAAGCTGATCACCGATCTGGACGGCCAGATGGATCGCGTGATCGAACTGATCAACCGCACGAACCAGTTGAACTTCACCAAGCTGCGGGTGCAGACCGATCAGCAGCGCGCCGAGTTTCAGGACCTGCTGCGCATCCCCGGCGTCCATGCCGGGCTGGTCGAGGTGCGCGACCGTTATGGCGATTACGGCATCGTGGGCTTTTTCTGCCTGCGCAAACGCTTCAACGGCGTGACCATGCATCATTTCTGCTTCTCGTGCCGGACGCTGAACATGGGCGTCGAACAATGGGTCTGGGACCATCTGGGGCGCCCCGAGTTTGACATCGCAGGCCCCGTCGCCAACGGGCTTGAGGGTGATTTCGACTGGATCCGTCAGGTCTCGGATTTCGGCCAGCCCGAAAGCGTCGCGCAAAGCCGCAGTCTGGCGCTGGTCGGCGGCTGCGATTTGCAGCAGGTCTCGTTCTATTGCGGCACGGATCGGCGCGAATTCGTCAACAAGCCGGATGATGACGGCGTGATCGTGCGCTATGACGATACCGGTTTCATCCTGAACCCGCGCGATCCCTCGCTGGATCGGAACTGGGTGCAAAAGGCCGTGGCAGGGCATAGCTACAGCGAATTGCTGGCCGCCGATCAGGCCTTTGCCAGCGCCGATCTGGTCATCCTGTCGATGTTCTTTGCCTTCCGCACCGACAACCTGTTCACGCATGAGGGGCATGGCCAGCAGGACCGCTATCTGGTGACCATTCCGCCCAAGCGCCTGTCCGCGCTGACGCAGAACCCCCGCATCTCGATCAGGCTGCTGCGCACCTTGCGGCATTTGCGGCTGGACATGCAGCAGCGGCTGGATCTGGTGCAGGCCGCGTTTGAACGCGTCTATGGGCTGAAGCGCCCCGATGCGACGCTGTTCATCCTTGGCGTCTCGGTCCACGGCGACATCGCCGCCCGCACGCAGGAAGAGCGGCAGGCCTATAACCAGATGTGCCGCAGCTTCGCGTCCGAGCGTCCGGGTGTGGAATTCATCGACATCGACGCAACCGTGCCGCAAGCGGAATTCGTCGACAGCGACCACTATACCCGCACCGGCTATTTCCGCATTGCCGAGCGGATCAATGCGGGCAATGCCGCAGCAGATACCCCCGAGCTGAAGATCGCCTGAGCGGCAGAGGCGGGGCTGTCTGTGGCAGTCACGCGTGAACGATCAGAAAACGGCCCGAAGCGCGATCACGCTTCGGGCCTTTTGCTGTGTTTTGCAGCGTCAGCTTGCGGTGCGCAGGCGGTTTTGCCAGGGCAGGGGCTGATCGGGGATATTCGCCTCGGCCCGGCGCTGGTGCTGCCAGATCGCGGGCGGGGCGTCCACCGGCGGCGGCAGATCGGGCGAGGACATGTAAAGATCGGCCACATTCACCGGATCTGCGGGCAACGAGATCAGCCTGCGGCCCGGATTGCGGCTGGCCTGCAGATGCAGGGGGCGGCGGTCCAGCAGACCCGCCACCGCCGCGCGTTCGTGGATGCCGCGATAGACGGCGGGCGGCTGCCCGGCGGCGCGCAGGATCGGCACCAGCTTGCGCAGCAGGCGGGCATCGTTCTTTGCAATCAGGCGGTCGCCGACGGCGTGAGTATACCACGGCAGCGCGCGCCCCTTGCGGTAAAGCTGGAAGAAGCTGGCGGCGGTCAGGTCTCCGGCCACGGCCTGACGCATCACGGCGGACAGGATTTCCGCCCGGCGCAGGAACAGCGCTGTCTTGTGCCCGGAATACCGCGCGGGCAGGCGGATGACCCGATCATGCGTGAAGCGCTCGACATGCGCCACGTCCAGCGGGAAATGCGGATCATAGACCAGCCAGACACGCGCCGCGGCCGCAGATTCCACCGCCCCATCGGCGAAATCGCCCGACCAGTCGGCCTTGCGCCCGGCCGCGAAACGTTCTTCCCACGGGACAAGGGCCTTGCTCAGCGTGGATTGCGGCGAAAAGGCGATGACCTGACAGCCGGGGATCAGCGAGGCAAAGGCGCAGGCCGCATAGCCCCCCATCGAGGTGCCGGTCAGCGTCACCGATTTGAAGCGGCGGAAGAACCCGCGCCGGGCCAGTCGGCGCATCTCGTCAAACAGCGCCTCGTCCCGGAACCAGCTTGGCTTGAAGGCCATCACGCCCAGTTGCGACCAGCCGCATTTGGCGGCGAAGCCATAGCCCCACGGGTCGCGGTCCATCGCGTCGTCGCGGGCCGAGGACAGGTTGTCAAAGCTGATCAGCAGATGATCCGTGCCGCGATCCGCAAAGACCAGCGCGTGATCCCCCAGCGCGATGGTAAATCCCTTGCCGCCCTGACGAAAATCCACCACCCATTGCGGCGCGGGGTGCGAGACCACGCCTGGCAGGCTGGGCAGGTCCTGCTCCAGCCGCTCATCATCCTCGGAAGTCTCGGCGTCGCTCATGACTCGCTCCTGCATTTCGCGAGGATTTAGTCATATGCAACTGATAGTTGCAACGATTTTGTGGCGGATCACACCCATTCCCACGCGCAGGCGAACTGCCCCAGACAATCGGCGGCGGCCTTCTGGTCGATCTCGGCCCGCGGTTCGATCCGGGCGACCAGACCGCGCTTCTTGTCGTCGATCACCTCGGCCACATGGGCGGCCAGCCCGGCCTGCGCCAGCGCTGCGTCAAAGACGCGGCGAATGGCCATCTTGCGCAGATCGGGCTTGAAGATCTTGCCCACGGCGGTCTTGGGCAGTTCGGCAAGGATCTCGACATGTTTCGGCACGGCGGCGCGTTCGGTGATGTGGTCGCGGGCATGCGCCAGCAATTCGTCCGGCGTGATCTCGGCGCCGGCGATCAATTCGACATATGCGCAGGGCAGTTCGCCCGCGAAGGCGTCGGGCTGGCCGATCGCCCCCGCGAAGGCGACCTTGGGATGCGACAGCAGCGCGTCCTCGATCACCGCCGGGTCGATGTTATGGCCGCCGCGAATGATCAGATCCTTGGCGCGGCCGGTGATCCACAGATAGCCGTCGCTGTCGATCCGCCCCAGATCGCCGGTGCGCAGGAAGCGGCCTTCGGCGAACAGGTCGCGGTTCTTGTCCGCCTCGGTATAGGTCGAGCCGTCGAAGACGCCGGGCGATGCCACGCAGATCTCACCGATCTCATCGGTGGCGCATTCGCGAAAGCCGTCGGGCGTTTTCGTCAGGATGCGCACATGCGTATAGGGCAGCGGGATCCCGACCGAGCCGATTTTCTTCAACCCATCCATCGGGTTGCAGGATACTAGGCAGGTTGCCTCGGTCAGGCCGTAACCTTCGGCGATGCTGACGCCGGTGGCGGATTTGAAGCGGTTGTAAAGCTCCTGCGGCAGCGGTGCCGAGCCCGAGATGGCGGTTTTCAGCGATGAGACATCGGCATCGACCGGGCGCTGCATCAGCGCGGCGATGGCGGTGGGCACGGTGATCAGGAAGGTCGCCTGCCAGCGTTCGATCAGCTTCCAGAAATTGTCGAAGACGCCTTCGCCGCGATATCCTGCGGGCGTGGGCATGACCAGTTGCGCGCCCGAGGCAAGGCAGGACATCAGCACCGGATAGGCCGCAAAGACGTGGAACATCGGCAGCGGGCACATCAGCACGTCGCTTTCGTCAAACAGCAGCGTCGCGCCCAGCCAGCCGTTATAGATCATGCCGGATTGCTTGTGCTGGGCGACCTTGGGCGTGCCGGTCGTGCCGCCGGTGTGGAAATACGCGGCCACGCGGTCGCCGGTCGGTTCCTCGAAGCTCAGGCGGTTGTGGCGCTGCGCGCTGGCGGCGGCCTCGAAGTCCAGATATTTCGCGTGGTTCTGCACGGTCTGCTTGGGGCGCAGGAACGGGATCGCCAGCCGCTTCAGGCCCGACAGATAGTTGCGCAGATCGACCTCGAGCACGGTCTTGACGTTCGGGGCCAGCGCCACGGCGGCGGCGGCCTTCTGCGCCACGTCGGTTTTCGGAAACGGCTTCAGCGTCACCAGCACCTTGGCGTTGGTTTCGCGCAGGATACCGGCGATCTGTTCGGCCTCCAGCAGCGGATTGATCGGATTGACGATCCCGGCCGTTGCGCCCGCCAGCAGCACGACTGGCGTTTCGATGGCATTGGGCAGCAGATAGGCCACGACATCGGTCGGACCGACGCCCAGGCTGCGAAACAGATTCGCGGCCTCGGTGACGCGTTCGTGCAGGTCGTTCCAGCTGAGCGTGACCGCCTTCGAGCCGGGATCGGACAAAAGCTGAAAGCTGATGGCGGGACGGTTCGGGAAACGTTCGCGTGTCCGGCCAAGCATCTGATAGACCGAGCCCGGAAGTGCCCTGTTTTCATAAGGCATTTCAGCCTCGACCGCATTGCGGTCCTCGGCGGTTGCGAACTTGGCCATGATGTTCTCCCTCCCAGAAGTCGGGGTGCTCCCCGGTGGTGAAGAATGTTTCCAAAATGTCGAGCGGGGCAAGGGTTGTCCCCTTGCCCCGGCCCCTCAAAACGCAGCGTAACCGACGATCAGGCCTGCGGGATACGCAACGTCTGTCCCGGATAGATCTTATCGGGATGTGTCAGCATCGGCTTGTTGGCCTCGAAGATCTCATTATAGCGGCCCGCCTTGCCCAGATATTTCGCGGCGATGGCCGACAGGGTTTCGCCCTTCTGCACGGTGTGGAAGACCGATTTCGGGCCGGGGGCGCTTTCCTTCGGCTCGGCCGCGGCGGTGGCGGCGGGCGCGGCGGCTGCGGCGTCCGGATCCTCGGCCAGTTCGACCCGCGCGATGCCCTTGATGTTGCCAAGCGCCAGAATCAGCTTCTCCAGCGTCTCATCATCGGCTTCCTTGTCCTTGACGATGACCGTATCGCCGCCGCGCAGCGTCAGGTGAACCTCTTTCGAGGTCAGGCCAAGCGCCTTCAGTTCGGCCTTGAGGGCTGCGACCTTGCGATCCGTTTCGGGATCGCCCACAGCACCAGCGGCGGGCGGAGGTGTCGTGGGGGCGGCAGCGGCCTTTGCGTCAGAGCCGAGGACGGATTTTCCCGCATCCTTGACGAAATCCCAGAAAGCCATGGCAGTTCCTTTCAGAATTGGTTTCGCGATGCGAAGGATCAGCCGCTTGCGCGGATAGTTGCAAGTCTAAACGTCTGTGATTTGCACTTGGCGCCAAGGCTTCTTATCTTTGTGTGCAACCCAAGGATGAATATATGCCCGTGAATTCACGATATGCGAAACTGCCCTTGACGTTGCTGGCGCTGGCTGTGCTGGCCGGGTGCGATGCGTCTTCGTCGGGCGGGGGAAGCAAATCCCCGCCGGGCTATCCGGACGTGCAGGCGACGGCGGCGGGAACGCCCGTGTGTTATCAGACCGATCCGGACCAGAACCATGCGGCGGCGCAGGCCACCTCGGCGGCGCGCCGCGCGCATGGGCTGCCTGCGGTGCGGCCGGACCCGGCGCTGGCAAAGGCCGCGGCCGACCATGCCTGCGACATGGCGGCGCGGGGGCTGATGTCGCATGTCGGCAGCACGACCAAGGGGCCGATGCAGCGTGCCAAGGCCCAGGGCTATGTGCCGCATCTGACCGCGGAGAATATCGCCGCGGGTCCCTTCAGCCAGCAGCGCGTGCTGAATGAGTGGTCAGCTTCATCCGGGCATATGGCGAACATCACCATCCCGCAGGTGCGCGATGTGGGTATTGGCCGGGCCTTGGCCGCCGATGGCCGCACCGTGTTCTGGGCGGCGGTTTATGGCGCGCCGCGTTAGGCGGCAGCGCCTTCGGTGAACTGCAACCGCGCCAGCCGCGCGTAAAGACCGTTCTGGGCCACCAACTCGTCATGGCGGCCCTGTGCGACGATGCGGCCATGGTCAAAGACCACGATGCGGTCGGCCTTCTTCACCGTGGCCAGCCGGTGCGCGACGATGATCGTCGTGCGGTCGCGCGCCAGTTCGTCAACGGCATCCTGCACCAGCCGTTCGGATTGCGCGTCCAGCGCGCTGGTGGCTTCGTCCAGCAGCAGGATCGGCGCGTCGCGCAGAATGGCGCGGGCAATGGCGATGCGCTGCTTCTGGCCGCCCGACAGCATCACGCCGCGTTCGCCGACATAGCTGTCATAGCCCATGGGCAGGGCGGACAGGAAATCATGCGCATGGGCAGCGCGGGCGGCGGCCTCGACTTGGGCATCGCTGGCATCGGGGCGGCCAAAGCGGATGTTTTCGCGTGCGGTGGTGGCAAAGATCACCGCGTCCTGCGGCACAAGCGCGATATCGCTGCGGAAATCGGCGCGTGCCATGTCGCGCAGGTCCACGCCGTCGATCCGCACCACGCCCGTCGCCGGATCCCAAAAGCGCAGCAGCAGTTGCACCACCGTCGTCTTGCCCGCCCCCGAAGGCCCGACCAACGCCACGGTTTCGCCCGCCGCAATCGTCAGGTCGATCCCCTCCAGCGCCGAGACATCGGGCCGCGAGGGGTAGTGGAAGCTGACATTTTCAAAGCTGATGCGACCCTGCACCGGGCGCGGCAAAGGCGTGGGCGTGACGGGATCGCGCAGCGTGTCTTCGGCCACCAGCAACTCGGACAGCCGTTCTGTCGCGCCCGCCGCGCGCTGCAATTCGCCCCAGATCTCGGACAGGGCGCCCACTGCGCCTGCGACCAGCACGGCATAGATGACGAATTGCACCAGCTCTCCGGCGGTCATGGCATCGGTGCGCACGTCGCGCGCGCCGACCCACAGGATGCCAAGCACGCCGGAAAAGATCAGAAAGATCACGATCATCGTCATGCCGGTGCGGGTCCTGACGCGGGCCAGCGCCGCGTCGAAGGCGCGCTCGGTCACATCGGCAAAGCGCGTGCGGGTCGGGCCTTCATGGGTAAAGGCCTGCACCGTCTGCGCCGATAACAGCGATTCCGATGCCGCGCCCGAGCTTTGGGCGATCCAGTCCTGATTTTCCCGCGACAATGCCCGCAGGCGGCGGCCAAAGACCACGATCGGCACGACGATCAGCGGCACCAGCAGCAGGACCAGCCCCGACAGCTTGGCCGAGGTCCAGACCAGCATCGCCATGCCGCCCAGCAGGATCAGCAGATTGCGCAGCGCGATCGAGACCGAGGAGCCGATGACAGACTGGATCAGCGTGGTGTCGGTGGTGATGCGGCTGATGATCTCGCCGGTCAGGACGCGTTCGTAAAAGGCGGGGCTGAGGCTGATGACGCGATCAAAGACCGCGCGGCGCAGATCGGCCACCACCCGTTCGCCCAGCCGCGTCACAAGGTAATAGCGCAGGCCCGTGCCCACGGCCAGCAGCGCCACGATGGCAAGGGCGGCGCCGAAATACTGATCCAGCAGATGCGCGCCCGCATCGAAGCCATCCACGACCCGCCGCACCGCCAGAGGCAGGATCAGGCTGATCCCCGCCGTCACCGCCAGCGCCGCAAGGGCCGCCGCCAGCAGGCCGCGATAGGGGCGGATGAATGGCCACAAGGCCCGCAGCGCACCGATGCGCTTCGTGGTGGGACGGTCAGGGCGGATCGTCGTGCCGCGGGCCATTCGTGATCTTCCTTGTTGGACCGGCGCGGGGCCGGTTGCCTTCAGCGGGTTGCCGTCAGCCGGTCGCCGTCAAATTGCGCGCGTGCCGCCGGCCATGTCCAGAATGACCTGCCATTCCGCATCCGAGACGGGCTGCACCGACAGCCGCGAATTGTTCACCAGAATCATCTCGGCAAGGCGCGGCTCGGCCTTGGCATCGTCCAGCGTCACGGCGGTCTTGACCCATGCCACCGCCTTCAGATCGACGCATTCCCATTTCGGATCGTCGGCCGTGCTGTCGGGATGGGCCGGGGCCACCACCTCGCAGATGCCCACGACCTCTTTGCCGATATTCGAGTGATAGAAGAACCCGCGCTCGCCGACCTTCATGGCGCGCATGTTGTTGCGGGCCTGATAGTTGCGCACGCCGTCCCATTGCTCGCCCTTGTCGCCCTTGGCGATCAGGTCGTCGAAGCTGAAGACATCGGGTTCCGACTTGAACAGCCAGTACGCCATCAGCCGATGACCTTCTTCCATTCGATGACTTCGCTGGACTGAAACAGCCCCGCCGCCTTGTAGGGATCGCCCGCAGCCCAATCCTGCGCCGCCGCCAGATCGTCGAATTCGACGATCAGAAGCGAGCCGCGCATCTCGCCGTCTTCCAGCAAAGGACCGGCCATGCGCAGTCCGGGCTGGGCTTTCAGAAAGGCCAGATGCGCGTCGCGCGTGTCCAGACGGGTTTGCAACTGGCCGGGGTTGTCACGGCAGATCACGGCGAAAAGCGGCATCATTCCTCCTTCAGGGGGCGGTTCAGCAAAATGTCCAGCGCATGTTCCATGGCGATGCGCCCCTCGGCAAGCCCTGCGACCAGCCGGGATATGGGAAGCTCTACCCCCAGTTTCGGGGCCAATGCGGCGACGGCGCGGGCGGTGGCCGCGCCTTCGACGGTGGTGCCGGGGGTGAAATCGCGGCCCGCGCCCAAGGCAAGGCCAAAGCGGAAATTGCGCGACCCTTCCGAGGTGCAGGTCAGCACCAGATCGCCAAGACCCGAAAGCCCGGTCAGGGTTTCGGGCCGCGCGCCAAGCGCCGTGGCCAGCCGCGTCATCTCGGCAAAGCCGCGCGTGATGACGCTGGCGCGCGCGCTGTCGCCATAGCCCGCGCCGATGGCTGCGCCCGCCGCGATGGCAATGACGTTTTTCAACGCGCCGCCCAGTTCCGCGCCGGTCACATCGGTCGTGCGGTAAAGCCGCAGTGCCCCGGTGGACAGTCGCGCCTGCAATGCCTCGCCAGTCGCGGCGTCGGCGCAGGCCAGCGTCAGGGCGGTGGGCAGGCCGCGCGCGATATCGGCGGCAAAGCTGGGGCCGGTCAGTACGCCGACCGTGGCCGCCGGGCAGGCCGCATGGATCAGCGCCGAGGGGCCCTGCAGCGTCTGCAGGTCGATCCCCTTGGCGCAACTGATCAGGTTCCGCCCGTCCAAAGCTGCCGCGTGATCGGCCAGAAACCCGCCCAGAACCTGAGCGGGCAGGGCCAGCAGCACGGTCTGGGCCAGTGCGTCTTGCAGGCGGTCGGTCAGGCGCAGCGCGTCGGGCAGCGCGACGCCCGGCAGGCGCGGGTTTTCGCGCGGCCATGCCACATCCCGCCCCCACAGGGTCACCGGCGATTTCGCCGCCAGCGCCACGGCCAAAGCGGTGCCAAAGGCGCCTGCGCCGATGACGGACACCGCGGTCATGCCTTGGCTCCGCGTTTGCCCGCGCCCAGCATGGGGGCGGCGCTTTGGTCCAAGGGCCAGCGAGGGCGTGCGGCAAGGTCCATGCCGTCGCGCTGTCCTGCGGCGTAAGCCTCGATCCCGACCCATGCGATCATCGCGGCATTGTCGGTGCATAGCCGCAGCGGCGGCGCAAGGAAATCCGCACCCGCCGCAGTTGCCACGTCCTGCAAGGCCGTGCGCAGCGTCTGGTTGGCCGCGACGCCGCCCGCGACGGCCAGCACCGGGGCCTGCGTCTGCGCCAGCGCCCTGCGGGTCTTTTCGGCCAGCACGGCCGCCACAGCGGTCTGGAACCCGGCGCAGATGTCGCGGCGGTCCTGTTCGTGCAGCCCGCCCTGCGCGGCGGCCAGATCGTCGCGCTGGCGCAGCACGGCGGTTTTCAGCCCGGAAAAGCTAAGATCGCAGCCCGGACGATCCAGCAGCGGGCGCGGGAAGGCGAAGCGGCGCGGATCGCCAAGCGCCGCCGCCGCCTCGACCGAGGGACCGCCGGGCTGCGGCAGGCCCAGAAGCTTTGCCACCTTGTCAAACGCCTCGCCCGGTGCGTCGTCGATGGTGCCGCCAAGGCGCTGGAACGCCTGCGGGCCGCGCACCTCAAGAAACTGGCAATGCCCGCCCGAGACCAGCAGCATCAGATAGGGATAGGCCACGCCATCGGTCAGGCGCGGCGTCAGCGCATGGCCCGCAAGGTGGTTCACACCGACCAGAGGCAGGCCGGATCCCGCAGCCAGCCCCTTGGCCAGCATCACGCCCGCCATGACCCCGCCGATCAGGCCCGGCCCGGCGGTCACGGCGATGCCGTCCAGATCGCGCAGGGCGACACCGGCCTGTTTCAGGGCATCCTCGACGCACAGATCCAGCTTTTCGGCATGGGCACGCGCGGCGATTTCGGGAACGACGCCGCCGAAATCGGCATGCAGCGCCGTCTGGCCCGCCACGACCGAGGCAAGGATCGTGCCATCCGCCCGGACCACCGCCGCTGCCGTATCGTCGCAACTGCTTTCGATGCCCAGAAAAGTCAGGTCGCTCATGCTTGTTCCCGCGCCCCCTTGCGCCTAGGCATGATGAACTAGCATCCAAGCGGGGCGAATACCATGGCGCCAACCCTTCTGTTGACCCGGCCGCTTGCCGCATCGCAAAGATTTGCGCGGATGCTGGGGCGACAGGATGCGGTGATCTCTCCGATCATCCGGATTGTGCCGGTCGCGCATGACGCGGGCATGCTGGCGGCGGCGCGGGGGCTGGTCTTTACCTCGGCCCATGCGGTGCCTGCCGCCGGGCCGGGGCAGGCGCGGCAGGCGTTCTGCGTCGGGCCCGCCACCGCCAAGGCCGCACGCGCGGCAGGGTTCGCCGTCACCGAAGGGCCGGGCGATGCCGCAGGGCTTGCGCCGATGCTGGCGGGCCTTGGGCCGGGCTGGGTGCATCCGCATGGCGCGCATCTGGCCGCACGCCTGCCCGTGCCGGGGGTCGTGGTCTATGACCAGCAGGCCCAGCCGCTGTCGTCTTGCGCGCAGGCGCTGCTGGCCGGGGCAGGGCCGGTGATCCTGCCGCTGTTTTCGCCACGATCTGCCCGGTTGGCAGGCATGGCCGCAGAAGGCGCGCGCGCCGATCTGTGGATCGTTGCGATCAGCGCCGCCGTGGCGCAGGCATGGCCGGGACCATCGGCGCGGGTCGTGGTCGCGGGCAGTCCGGATGCCGCCGGGATGGCTGCGGCAGTAAACACCCTGCTGGCCGGGGAACAAACCTGATAAAGGACGGGTTGAGGCGCGATAACACGCCGACTAGACTGCTGGCAAAAGGTGCGGTCCGGCCTGTCGCATGAGCGTTGCGATGGCCGGGGCATAAGCTGACAGTGAACGGGGATTTACAGTGAACGAGCAAGACATGACCTCCAGCGACGCACCCGCAACTCCCGGTCCGAAAAAGCAGCCGATTTCCGGCGCGGCCATCGACAACAAGCCGGTCAGCAGCGATCCCGGCACCGATCCCAAGCCCCAGGACAAGCCCAAGGTCGAATCGACGCTGGTGGGCGATGCCGACAAGGGCCGCAAAGCCGCGAAAAAGCGCAGCGATGACCGTCAGGCCGAAACCGCCCCCGCAACCGCGCCCGCAACCGAGCCTGCCGCGAAAAAGCCCGGCGATACGCCGATCCCCGCCGTGACGCGCCCGGACGCCGCCGCGAAATCCCCGGTGAAGCCTGAGACGAAGCCCGAGGCCAAACCCGAGGCAAAGCCCGAACCCGTGGCAACCACGCCCAAGCCTGACACCAAGCCGCAACCCGCGCCGCACAAGCCTGTCCAGCACATCGTCGAAACCCGCGTCGTGCGCAAAGGCGGGTTCGTTCCGACCTTTCTGGGGGGGCTGGTGGCCGCAGGTCTGGGCGCGGCGGCGACCTATTGGGCCATCCCGCATCTGCCCGAAGGCATGCGCCCCGGCACGGTCGCGGCGGTATCAACCGACCAGCAGCTTGACGCCGCCCGCTCGGCAGGGACCGAAGCCGCGCGCGCCGAAATCCAGTCGCAAAGCGCAGAACTGACCAGCCGCGCCGCCGATGCTGGCGCAGATGCCGCGCGTCAGGCGCTGGCCGATTCCGCACCCTCGGGCGCGGCGGCTGCGGGCGTTCCCGCCGAGGTGACCGACAAGCTGGCCGCGCTGGAGCAATCCTTTGCCGATCTCAGCAACCGCGTGTCGCAGCCGGTGCAATCCCCGGACAGCGGCACATCCGCGCCCGCGCCAGCCGCCCCCGCGCCGGTTGCGCAGGGCCCGTCGCAGGCCGATTTCGACGCGCTTGCCGCGCGGCTGAACCAGCAACAGACCCGCATCGACGAATTGGCCGCGCGTCCCGCCGTCGACCCTGCGACTGCCGAACAGGTGCAGGCGCTGGCCAGTCAGGCGCAGGAATTGCAGCAATCGACCGAGGCCGCAAACCGCCGCGCACAGGCCGCCGCTGCCGCTGCCGCGCTGCAATCGGCCATCGAGGGCGGCGCACCGCGCGATCAGGCGCTGGCCGATCTGTCGAGCGCAGGCGTCGAGGTGCCGCAGCTTCTGACCGGCGACATCCCGCGTCTTGATCAGCTTCGTGCCGAATTCCCCGCCGCTGCCCGCGAAGGCCTGCGCGCCTCGATCGAGGCGACGGCTACGAATGGCGGCGCGTTCAGTGCGCTGGGCGATTTCCTGCGCGTGCAGACGGGCGCCCGCTCGGTCGAGCCGCGCGATGGCAACGATCCCGATGCCGTGCTGTCGCGCGCCAATGCCGCAGTCGAGGCGGGCAACATTCAGGGCGCGATGACGGAAATCGCCGCCCTGCCGCAGCCGGGACAGGATGCCATGGCAGGCTGGACGGACCGTGCGAAAACCTGGGTCGATGCCAATGCGGCGCTTGCCGCGCTGGTCTCGGGCAGCCGGTAAGGAGCGCGGAACATGCTGCTTTCAGCTTTGAAAATCCTTGTATTCTTTGCGGTCATTCTGGCCATCGCGCTGGGTTTCGGCCAGCTGTCCGAATATGGCAGCGGGCTGCGCATGGTCTATGGCGGCGTGGAATACACGCTGGGCCCGGTGCAGCTGGTGATCGGTGTGCTGGTGCTGTGCGTGCTGGGCTGGCTGGTCGTCAAGATCATCGGGTTGTTCGTGGCCTTCCTGCGGTTCGTCGCGGGCGACCAGACCTCGATCAACCGCTATTTCGACCGCTCGCGCGAGAAAAAGGGCTATGCCGCCCTGTCGGAAGGCATGTTGGCCGTCGCCTCGGGCGAGGGGCGTCTGGCGCAGGACAAGGCCGCGCGGGCGGCGAAGTTTCTGGAGAAACCGCATATCACCGATCTGCTGGCGGCGCAGGCCGCCGAGGTGGCGGGCGATCACCGCAAGGCCTCGGAGGTGTATCGTCGCCTGCTGTCGGATGACCGCACCCGCTTTGTCGGCGTGCGCGGGCTGATGCGTCAGAAACTGGCCGAGGGCGATACGGCAACGGCGCTGAAGCTGGCGCAAAAGGCCTATGCGCTGAAGCCCAAGCATGTCGAGGTGCAGGACACGCTGCTGCAATTGCAGACTGCGCAGGGCGACTGGAAAGGCGCGCGCGGCGTGCTGAAGGACAAGCGCAAGCAGGGGCAATTGCCGCAGGATGTGCATATCCGCCGCGACGCCGTGCTGGCCCTGAAAGAGGCCTCCGAGGTGCTGGCCGAGGGCAATTCGATCAGCGCCCGCGAGGCCGCGATTTCGGCCAACCGCGCCAGCCCGGACCTGATCCCGGCCGCCGTTCTGGCCGCGCGCAGCTATATCGCGCAGAAGGATTACCGCAATGCCAGCCGCGTTCTGCAAAAGACGTGGTCGGTCAGGCCGCATCCGTCGATCGCCGCCACCTATGCCGAGATCGTCCCGGACGAGACCCCCGCCGCGCGCCTGCGCCGTTTCGAGGATCTGATCCGCAAGAACCCCGAGGATGAGGAATCCAAGCTGCTGAAAGCCGAGCTTTTGCTGGCCGCCGAGGATTTCCCCGGTGCCCGGCGCGCGCTTGGCGATCTGTCCGAGAAGCACCCGACCGTGCGGTCGCTGTCGATCCTTGCCGCCGTCGAACGCGGCGAAGGCAGCGACGATTCCGTGGTGCGCGGCGTTCTGGCCAAGGCGCTGGTCGCCAGCCGTGGGCCGCAATGGGTCTGCGACAAATGCCACAATGTCATGGCCGACTGGGCGCCGGTCTGCGACAGCTGCGGCGGGTTCGACACGCTGACATGGCGCGAGCCGGACCGGGCCACGGCCTCGGGCGGGATCGTGCCGAACGGGGTCGAGATGCTGCCGCTGCTGGTGGGCGCACCCGCCGAGGCGCGCAGGCCCGCCATCGTGCCCGAGCCGGATGCGCCGAAGCCCGACGCGCCGAAACCCGATGCACCCGTGCCCGGCATGATCGACCGCAATCCTCCGCCCCAACCCGCCGAGCCTGCCAGCAAGCCCGGCAAGGCCGACATTCCCGATGTCGCCCCCGGCATGGTCCCGCGTGAGGCGGATTATCACCGCGTCTCTGCCGCCGAGGCATCGGACGGCCCGGCGATGACGGTGACCGATCCCGAACCCGAGGTGACCCCGCCCCAGCCCGTGGTGACCCCGCCCGCGCCGAAGCCCGCACCCGCGCCGCAACCGGCCAGGGCGCAGATCGTCGATGCCGCGGAAATCGTGCCGGTCCGCCCGGATGTCGAGCCGCCCGAGGACGATCTGCCGACAGGGGGCAAAAAATAACACGCCCCCCCCTTTTCGCCCGCGCCGGAACCTGTTATCCGGCGCGACACATAAGCGAGATGCCGATGTAGCTCAGCTGGTAGAGCACGTCATTCGTAATGATGGGGTCGGGGGTTCGAGTCCCTTCATCGGCACCATTTCGCCTCTGGAAAAAGGCCGCGCGGCAGGTGCTGCGCGGCCTTTTCAATTCCGGCCACCAGCCCTGCGCCAGCGCCAAATCCCGTCCCGAATTAACATCATGTTAACATATGGCGCTTGTTGATATTTGACCAAATGTCACATTGCTGCCAATTCAGGCCGATGAGCTTGGCGCGGGGGATTGAGCGCCACCATCAGAACTGGGAGGACTTCTCATGAGCGTTTCGTCATCTGGCGAACCGAAAGGCCGGTCGCAATCCGGCAAAGCTGCGGCGAGTGCCTGGGTTGGGTCTGCGCTGGAGTATTACGACTTTTTCATCTATGCGACGGCTGCGGCGCTTGTGTTTCCGCAGGTGTTTTTCCCCTCGTCCAATCCGCAGACGGCGATCATCG
>NZ_WMII01000020.1 GCF_009711265.1 Paracoccus shanxieyensis
AAGGTCTCGCAACCCGAAACTTGTCCGAAGATCGACGGTGACCGCCAGCGTCACCAACGGCCGCGCGCTGCGCTACGCCGAAGGCTCCGCGCGCGGCCTCCTACACCATGTGTTGGGACACTGCCCGGTCGGACGACCTAAGTTTTCATATCGGCATTGATCGTTTTCCGCCCAAATTCGAACGATTTCCTCCGAAAAAATACCGAATAGTCGTGAAAGGAACTTCGCCTTTTCGCGACCAACCGTCCTTTCAGACAGAAAGATGTTGCGGAACTGATCAGCCATTCAGGAATGCCGCCCAATCGGCCATGAGCGCGCGCCGCTTGTCCAGCATGTCGCCGCGCCGATACGCGCGTTCAACCTCCGAACCGACCGTGTGAGCCAATGCCATTTCTGCCATGTCGCGGGGATAATCGGTTCGTTCAGCCACCCAATCGCGGAACGTGCTGCGCAGGCCATGCGGGACCGCAGGACGCTTGCTGACACGATCCAGCCAGCCAGCTTCGCCCTTCGCCACGGCAGTCTCTTGCATCCGCCGCATGACCGCTGAAATCGACATGTCCGAGAGCATTCCGCCGCGCGCCGCCCAGAACACATAATCTTGCCCCGGCTTCGCGTCAGCTTGGCGCGGCATGGCGTCCAGCAGCGCCACGGCATCCGGCGTGAGCGGAACGCGATGTTCCTTGCCCGCCTTCATGCGGCTGGCCGGAATGATCCACATAGGCGCATCGCCGCCCAGATCGGTGAATTCGTCCCATGTCGCGCCGCGTATCTCGCCCGACCGGCTGGCGCAGAGCGTCAAAAATTCCAGCGCCCGAGCCGCCATGCCTTCGCGTTTGCGCAGCGCCTTCCACCACGCCACGGCATCGGTCAACTGCAAGGCGGGCTGATTGTCCTTGTCGGCCACCTTTGACGGCTTCGGCATGATCGCATCAAGGTTGCCTTTCCAGCGCGCCGGGTTGTCGCCCGTCCGATGTTTCTTCACGGTCGCCCACGCAAGGACGTTTTCAATTCGTCCGCGCAGCCTTGATGCCGTTTCGGTCTTGGTCAACCAAATCGGATTTAGAACCCGCTCAATGTCGTGAACGGTCAACGCATCAACGCTTGTCTTTCCGATGACCGGACAAGCGTAATTGTCCAATGTGCTGCGCCATTGCTTGCGATGCTTTTCATTGTCGAATTCGGACAGTTTCGTTTTCAGGTATTCGTCAACCGCTGTTGCAAACGTCATCCGGTCAGCCAACGTCGCGCCGTCAAGGATGGCTTGGCGCTGATCGCGCGCCGCAGACCATGCGTCCGCCGCGTTCATCTGTTCAACGGTCATCAGGCGGCGCACGGTCGCGCCGATGCGCCACGCCTCGGCAGGATCAGCCCCGGCCTTGATCGCAGACCGAATGTCATCTGCGCGCCGCCGCGCTTCAGCCAAGTTCGCCCGGTCCAGCGAGATAGGGTTGTAATCACGACTGCCGGGATTGTTGTTCGTCGCGCGGCTGTCATAGGTTCCAAGCCCGAAGTGCTTGCGCGTCCCATTCATCCGAACCCGCATGACCCATGAGCGCCCGCCCGTCGCGGTGATTTGCAGCATCAGCCCCGGCGCGCCGCCGACCGCGTGAAACGTATGTGCCGCGCCCCCGAAGTGCTTCAACGCCTGCACCGCAGCAGGCTTTAATTCTTCCACAACCCTAGGCATTGACGACCCCGCTTTTCCGCTTGCCAAGCTATCTATCCAACAGGTCGCAATCCATGGCAACGGCTCGCCACAGCTATTCACAAAGTTATGTCGTTAAGATACTGTTATTGCGTGTTAAATATTTTCAAATATTCACACGACGCAACAATATGATGGCGGCCACCCTCTCCGCCATTGGCTGAAATTCCCTTAACATTAAGCCGCTTGTCTGTCGTTTCTATGAAACTGGTTCAGATTGTTTGGCGGATGCTGCTTCTTTGACCAGCGGCCCTGCCGCTGGGCATCTGCCTGTATCGGGCGCCTTGACCAACCCCCCGCTGCGGGATCAGCCCGCCTTGCCTCAGACCGCCGTGATCCATCCGGCCCTTGGCCGCGCCTGATCGGCGGGCGGCACCCAGCCTTCGGTCCAGTAATTGGCGGTGGTGAATTCGCCGCGCTGAAGTCCCTGCGCCACAAGCCAGTCGCGCGCCGCGCCGGATTGCTGCCGTTCTGCGGCGAAAAACACATATCGCCCCTGTGGCGGCAGATCCAGCGTCTGCAAGGCAGACAAGGCCGAGAACTGGTCGCCTGACAGCCATTGCAGGTCCACGCCCTCGGGATGTCGGATCGGCTGGCGGTCGGCGGGGTCGGCCAGCACGATCCGCGCGACGCCCTGCGTTCCCTCGGGCAGCAGTTCCAGCCCACGGGCGATGATCGGCAATGCGGTTTCGTCGCCGATATAGGCAATCCAGTCAGCGACCTGCGGCGTCTTGCCGCCCGGTCCGGTCAGCGCGACCAGATCTCCGGGCCGGGTGGCCTTGGCCCAGTCGGTCACGCGGCCGCCGTCATGCAGAAAGATATCCACGTCGATCCATGCACAATCCGGGTCGATGGCGCGGACGGTATAGGGTGGCCGGTGCCAGCGGTCGATGCCTTCGGGCCAATGCGTCGTGCCGTTTTCATCGGCATGGGGAAGCCCCGCGCCTTCGGGGCCAAAGATCAGCCGGAAATGCATGCCGCCATCACGGAAGCGGGCGAAATCCCCGGCCAGCCGCAGCCGGCGGAACGAAGGAGAGATGCGCTGGTTCTGAACCACCTTGGCCACGGTCAGCTTGGCGGGATTGCCGGGATTGACTGAATTGGCAGCGGCTGGCCGCGGATCCCATTGCAGGTGCAAGGGCGGCTGGTGATGTTCGGTCGCGATATGGATGATGGCCTCGCGCAGTTCGTGAAGAAGGGCCTCGGTCCCGGCCTCGATCAGCAATTCGCAGCCCTCGGGGGCGCGCTGCAGCGACAGCCGCGCGTCATCCAGTTGCAGCACATGGCCTGCGCCGGTCGATTGCAGATCAAGCCCCATCCTGGCGGCTTCCTGACCCAGAAACCGGGCGACAGGGTCCAGCGGCACGGCGATCCGCGCGGCATGTTTGACAACCATCATTCCCCCCAGCCCCTGTTTCGCACCGGCACCGGCGCCAAATCATACAGAATTACTCGGATTTCTTGCCAGCCCGCAGCACATTTGGCAAGTCAGGGAAAGGCGCGCTTGAAGGGGGGACGGGCGATGGTGTCACGACTGAAAACTGCCGCACTGGCCGTGGTCGGCTCATGTCTGGCTGTGCCGGCGATGGCGTGCGAGGGCAAGCTTCTGGACGCCCCCGAAATCCATGCCAGCCCGCTTTGCGTGCCCGCCGCCCCCAAGCGCGTCGTGGTGCTGGATGCCAGCTTTGCCCTTGGCATCGGCATGGATGTGGGCCTGCCCATCATCGGCGCCCCCCTTGACCGCATGAGCGATACGGCGCTGCAGACCCGCGCGACCGGGAATGGCGTCACCAGCACCGGCTTTGTCGCCGAGCCCAGCCTCGAGGCGATCGTGGCGCTGCAGCCCGACCTGATCCTTGGACTGACCGGCGATCAGGCCATGGCCAGCGCCATCTATCCGCAACTGTCGCAGCTTGCGCCGACGCTGCTTTATGGCTCGACCGATTGGCGGGGATTTTATGGGCTGCTGGCGGGCTTTACCGGCAAGGAACAGGACATCGCCGATCAGTTCCGCGCCTATGACGCGCGGCTGGCCGACATCAGGGCACGGATGCCGGACAGGACGGTCTCGGTGCTGCGCATCACCTCGTGGGATTTTCAGGTCTATCTGGACGCGCCCCAGACCTATGCGCCCTTTGCGATCCTGCAGCAGGCGGGCGTGCGACGCAGCCCCTATGAGGTGACCGACGATCCCGGCCTGTCGATGAAGCGCCCCGATTGGGAAGAGCTGTCGCAGCTGGATGGCGATGTGCTGCTGTATATCGTCGGCGGCACCAACGATTCCGACAAGGACGGCCGGCATGAGGAAGTGCTGGCCAACCCGCTGTGGCAGATGCTGCCGGCGGTGAAATCCGGCAAGGTCCACCGCGTTTCTGCTGCGACATGGATGGAGTTCAGCGGGCTTGCCTCGGCCAATCGCGTGCTGGACGATATCGAGCGTTTCGTGATCGCCGCGCCGTGAGGACGGCCGGTCTGTTCCTGTGTCTGCTGGCGGCGCTGCTGGTGCTGACGCTTTGGGCGATGACGGTCGGGTCCTCGGATATCTCGTTGCCGCGTGCCTTGCAGGCGCTGATCGCGCCGGGCGATGAGCGGGCCGATATCGTCATCCGCTCGGTCCGGCTGCCGCGCGTCATCGCGGCGCTGAGCGCGGGGGCGGCGCTGGCTGTTGCGGGGGCGATCATGCAGGCGGTGACCGGAAATCCGCTGGCCGAGCCGGGGCTGCTGGGCGTCAATGCCGGGGCAAGTTTCGCGGTCATTCTGGCGATTTCGCTGGCCGGGGTGACGGCGGGCGGGGCGCTGGTCTGGGCGGCCTTTGCCGGGGCGGCGCTGGCGGCGGTGGCGGTCTATCTGCTGGGCTCGGCCGGACGTGGCGGCGCGACGCCCCTAAAGCTGGTGCTGGCGGGGGTGGTGATCTCGACCTTTCTAGGATCGGTCGGCATGGCGGTGCTGGTGCTGGATGCCCAGACGCTGGACGTGGTGCGGATGTGGTCGGCGGGCAGCCTGAAGAACCGCGAAATGGCGCAGATCCTGCCGGTGCTGCCTTGGCTTGCCACCGCGCTGATCGCGGCCATCGCGGTGCGTGACCAATTCACCGCGCTGAGCCTTGGGGCGGACACGGCGCGGGGGCTGGGGCAGAACCCGCTGCTGTGGCGCCTGATTTCGGGGCTGCTGGTCGTGGGACTGGCCGGAGGTGCTGTGGCGATTGCCGGGCCGCTGGGTTTTGTCGGGCTGGTCGTGCCGCATATCGTGCGGCTGCTGGTCGGGCCGGATTACCGGCTGATCCTGCCCTTTGCCGTGCTGGGCGGGGCGGGTCTGGCCCTGCTGGCCGACAGCCTGCCGCGCGCGGTTCTTGCCACCGACATGCCCCTGGGCATCACCATGGCGCTGATCGGCGCGCCCTTCTTCATCTGGCTGGCCAATACCCGCAGCGAGGCCAACGCATGAGGGCCGTCTGGGCGCTGCTTCTGGCCGGGCTGCTGGCCGCCTTTCTGGCCGCCATCGCCATGGGCGATCAGCGGCTGGGTCTGGGACAGGTGCTGGCGGCCCTGACCGGCGCCCCCGACACGCCCGCGGGAACCCGCATGATCGTGACCGGGCTGCGCCTGCCACGCGCGCTGATGGCGGTGCTGGTCGGCGCAAGCCTTGGTGTGGCAGGCGCGGTATGTCAGGCCATCATGCGCAACCCTCTGGCCGAGCCGGGCCTGTTGGGCATCAATGCGGGCGCAGCTCTGGCCGCGACCGCGATCATCATCGAATTCCGCACCATCCCGCAGGATCTGCTGCCGGTGCTGACCTTCGCGGGCGCGCTGGCCATGTCGGCGGCGATCTATGCGTTTTCGTGGCGGCAGGGCACAAGCTCGGTGCGCATTATCCTGATCGGCATCGGGCTGGGCGCGCTGGCGGGGGCCGGAGCAAGCTTCATCTCGACCTTCGGCGATCCGCCTGCGGTGCAGCGGGCGATGATCTGGCTGTCCGGCAGCCTGCAGGACAGCCGGTGGGAACGGGTCAGGATGCTGGCCTTGTGGGCGATCCTGCCCTTTGTCGCCGCATGGCTGATCGCGCGGGAACTGGACCTGATCGCCTTTGGCGACACGGTGGCGCGCGGTCTGGGACAGCGCGTCAACCTGCTGCGCGGGATGGCGGTGCTGATCTGCGCATCGCTGGCGGGGGCGGCGGTGGCGGCGGCGGGGCTGGTGGGCTTTGTCGGTCTGGCCGCGCCGCATCTGGCGCGGCGGCTGGTCGGCCATGCCCATGCCCGGCTGATCCCGGCCTCGGCGCTGGTGGGGGCGATCCTTGTGCTGGTCGCGGATCTGGCCGCGCGGCGCATCATGCCGCCGGTCCAGCTTCCGGTCGGCCTGTTCACGGCGTTGCTGGGCGCGCCGTTCTTTGGCTTTCTGTTGTGGAAACGGCGCAATGACTGATCCGGAACTGAGCGCCCGCAAGGCCAGCATCGGCTATGGCCGCAGGCTGGTGGTGGACGGGCTGGACCTGCAGATCCCCCCTGCCCGCTTTACCGCGCTGCTGGGGCCGAACGGCTCGGGCAAATCGACGATCCTGCGCAGCCTTGCCGGGCTTCAGCCGCTGCACGCCGGAGCGATCCTGCTGGACGGCAAGGCCATCGCCAGCCTGCCCACGAAATCCGTGGCCCGCCGCATCGGCTTTCTGGCCCAAGGCGCAACCGCGCCCGAAGGGATGACCGTGCTGGATCTGGTCCGGCAGGGCCGCTATCCGCATCGCACCGTGTTCGGCGGCTGGAACAAGGCCGACACCGCCGCGGTCGAACAGGCGCTGGCGCTGACCTCGACCGGGCATCTGCGCCATCACAAGCTGGACACGCTGTCGGGCGGGCAGCGGCAGCGGGCGTGGATCGCCATGACCCTTGCCCAGCAGGGCGGCATCCTGCTGCTGGACGAACCGACCACCTATCTGGACCTTGCCCATCAGATCGACCTGCTGGAACTGGCCCGCGATCTGATCCAGACGCAGGGCACGACGGTCGTCGCCGTGCTGCACGACCTGAATCAGGCCGCGCGCTATGCCGATCACCTTGTGCTGTTGAAGGATGGCCGCATCCATTCCAGCGGCACACCCACGGCGACCCTGACCGCCCCGGCGATTGCCGAAGTCTTTGGCGTCGAGGTGGCGATTCTGACCGACCCCGAAACCGGCACGCCGCTTTGCCTGCCGCGCAAGTCCCGCACCACCCGCAAACCTATGTGATTTCCGCAACATTCCGGCGCAATCCATAACCGCCAGCACGCGATTCCTGCGGCCCCTCAAATAACCGTGTATTTTACTCGGCATTGCGGCATGACCCGCCGCAGGCATGTCAATCGAGGGAGTTGACCAGTGATCCGTCACCGCCGCACGGCCGTTTTTCTTTGCACAGCCTCGCTTCTTGCTGCATCCGCGGCCATGGCGCAGCAGGCTGCCCCGATCGAACTTGATCCGGTCGTGCTGTATGGCGACCGCACCACGACCGACATTGATGAGGCCACGGCCAGCATCGGCATCGTCAACGAACGGCAACTGGCGCAGCCGATCGTGCAGGATTACACCGACAGCTTTCGCTATATGGCGAACGTCTCGACCGGGGACTGGACCGAAAGCGGCTTCGTGGTGCGCGGCATCAATTCCGAAGGGCTGACGCCGGGCGGGCTGGGCGCGCCGCTGGCCTCGTTCTATATCGACGGGGTGCAGCAGACGGTCGAGGGCACGCGGCGCGGGCTGCGCGGCGTCTTTGATACCGAACAGGTCGAGGTCTATCGCGGCCCGCAATCGACGCTGACCGGACGCGCGGCGCTGGCGGGCGCGATCTATCTGCGCACGAAAGACCCGGAATTCGCGCGGTCGGGCGCGGCGCAACTGACCTATGGCTCGGACAATCACAAGCAGGCCGGCCTGGCCTTTGGTGATGCCATCAATGACCGCATCGCCTATCGGGTCAGCGGGGAATGGTCGGAAAAGGACAGCGATCTGAATTATCCCTCCTATGCCCGATATGACCGCTATGACGATTATGTCACGGATGATTACTGGGTGGCGCGCGGCAAGGTGCTGTGGCTGCCGACCGAAAACGACGATACCCGCGTCATCCTCAGCTATGCGCGGTCCTTCGATGGCCCGACGCAGAACGACATCGTCGGGCCGCTTTGGTCCACGGGCTCGCCGGGCTATGACGCCCGGCGCGGCGATGGCTGGGGCTCGCTTCTGCCCGACTATTACCGCAGCCTTGGGCTGACGGCGCTGCCGGTCTATCAGGATGTGCGCGAAACCTATGTCAACAATCTGGGCATCGAGGTCACGCATGATTTCAACGCCAATCTGCGCCTGACCGCGATGACCGGCTGGACGAAATCGCTGACCGAACGCCATTCGATCAATGAAGGCACGCCGGGCGAATTCATGACGGTGGACGGCGCATTCCGGCAAGAACTGCTGAGCCAGGAAATCCGCCTGAACTATGACAGCGGCGCGCTGCGCTGGGTGGCCGGAGCCTATGCCGCCCGCGAAAAGCAAAGCAGCTTCCGCAATCAGCAATTGCTGAGCTATGACGAAAGCCGCAATGCCGCGACGATCAGGAACTATGCCCTGTTCGGAGAGGCCAGCTATGAATTCGCGCCGAACTGGCGGGTGATCGGCGGCGCGCGTCTGGATTATATCCAGCAGGACCAGTCGGCATGGGTGCGCAGCGATGGCGTGGTCGGCAGCGATACCGATACGGATTTCAGCGATCGCGTCTTTATCCCGAAGCTGGGCGTGGAATACAGCTTCGGCGCCAATCAAAGCGTGGCGCTGATCTATCAGGAAGGCTACCGGCCCGGCGGCTCGGCGATCTATGTCGCGGATGGCAGCCAATATGAATACGACCCGGAAAAGACCCGCAATCTGGAACTGGCATGGCGCGGCCGCTTCATGCAGGACCGGCTGCGGCTGGGCGCGAATGTGTTCTATCAGGAATGGACGGACCAGCAGGTCGAGTTGCGCCGCGATCCGCTGGACTGGCAGAGCAGCTATATCGCCAATGCCGGCAAGTCGAAATCCTATGGCGCCGAGTTCGAGCTGGCCTATGCCGCGACCGATATGCTGGACCTGACCGCCTCGGTGGGACTGCTGCACACCAAGTTCACCGATTTCCGCGCCGGGCCGGATGATTTCACCGGCCTGCCCTTCCCGTCGGCGCCGAAAAGCAACATCTCGCTGGGCTTTGCGTGGGGTGACGTGACCGGGCCTTTCGTCAATGGCCATATCTCGGCGCAAAGCAGCACGATTTCGCGGCTTGAATCCTATGTGCCCGATCCGGTCACGCTGGGCGGCCATGGCCTTGTCGATCTGGCAGCCGGTTATGCGTGGGAAGAGGCCAAGCTCACGGCCTATGCCACCAACCTGTTCGACAAAGAGTATTTCACCTATGATTACGGTCCGGGCGTGATGGCCACACTGGGCGATCGCCGCGAGGTGGGCATCCGTCTGGACTATCAGTTCTGAACCGGCCCGCTGCAGGCGGCAAGCGATTGCCGCCTGTCTGCTAAGCGCGAATATAGCGCATCTTCAGGGAATTGGCGTCCGAACCTGCCCTGCTTTCGACAGGCGTTCAGGCGCCGGGCATCGCCTCAAGATACGACGCCCAGTTGGTCGCATTCGACCACGGATCGCCGTGCAGCAGAAGCAGGCAGCGGCCATCATGGTCATAAAGCTCCAGCGCGGCCTCGACCCCGGCGGTGCCAAGGCGTGTGACCCAGCCCTGCCCGACCTGCGCCATGTCCACCAGAAACAGACCTGCATCCGTCTCGCAGATCAGCAGCGACCCGGCGCGGCGCAAACCAAGGGCCTGGGCCGACATGGATTGCGCCATGCCGCCAAATGGCAGCGTCGCGCTGAAACCGGCGCGGTGGTGGCACAGGAAATCCAGAAACGACGGCAGGATCGAGGTCGCGACCCGCCGCGCCCGCGCCCGCCCCAGATAGGGCAGGCAGGACAGCCGCGCCTGCCCGGCATCCAGCAGCAGATCGTCCAGATGATCGCCCAGATGCGCGCCGGTCCAACGCTGCCGGGCCTGCCGCACCCCAGCAAGGCTGACGACATTCGCCGCCTGCCACATGGCGGTGACACCCTGTTCGGACATGGGATCCAGCGCCGCGGATGGCAGGCTTTGCGCCTTCAGCCGGTCGGCATCGTCCAGAAGCTGGATCCGGTGACCGACGACGCCCGCCGCATCCACGACCGAGATCGTCGCGGGCATGCGGCGCGCAGGCATCTCGGAGCTGCGCAGCACCGAAACGGCGCGCGTTTCGTTCACGCGGATGGTGACGCGGCGGCGATTGGCGCGAAACCTGCTGCCGCAGGGCTGAAACGCGGCATAGCCGCCGCGCCCCTGAATCAGCGCGCCGGCATTGCGCATCAGGATCTGCGCATTGTCAAAGCAGGTGCCGACCAGCGCCAGTTCTGCCAGACCCAGATCAAGCGCCTGCGTGCCCGCCAGCGCCACCAGATCGGCCAGCTTTTCGGGCAAAGGCGCGGAGGTGGCTGCGGCGGCGCATGGGCAGGCCAGCGGCCGGGGGTCGCGTGTTTCGCGCAAATCGGACCTCAGTAGACATCCCGGACGTAACGCTTGTCGCGTCGCAGGCGGTTCACATATTCGGTTGCCGCCTCGGGGGTCAGACCGCCCTGGGTTTCGATGATGCGGTGCAGGCTGGCATCGACATCGCGGGCCATGCGCGTGGCATCGCCGCAGACATAGAAATGCCCGCCCTCCTCCAGCGCCGCGAACAGCGCACGGCCGTTTTCCTCCATGCGGTTCTGCACATAGATCTTGTCCGCCTGATCGCGCGAGAAGGCCAGATCAAGCCGGGTCAGGAAGCCGCTGGCGCTCATCTGGCCGATCTCGTCTTCATAGATGAAGTCGCTGGCGCGGTGCTGATCGCCAAAGAACAGCCAGTTCATGCCCGTGGCGCCCAAGCTGCGCCGTTCCTCAAGGAAGGCGCGGAACGGGGCGATGCCGGTGCCGGGGCCGACCATGATCATCGGCACGCTGCCATCCTGCGGCACGCGGAAACTTTTGTTGGGCGACATAAAGACCGGGCTGCTGCCACCCTGCTGATCGGCCAGAAAGGTCGAACAGACGCCCCCATGCGCGCGGTCGCCCGCCATCCAGCGCACGGCGGCGACGGTCAGATGCACCTCGCCGGGATGGGCCTTCGGGCTGGATGAGATCGAATAGGCCCGGTGCTGCAAGGGCTTAAGCCAGCCCAAAAACTCGGCCGCATCCAGCTTCAGACCGGGGGCAAGGTTCAGCAGGTCCAGCGTGTCGCGGCCCCACAGGAACGCCTCCAGCGCCTCTTTGTCGCCATTGGCCAGCACATGGGACAGTTCTTCGTGTCCCGCGCGCTTGCCGATCTCGGCGATCAGGTCACGCGGCGGGGTGCGGATTTCAAGGCGGCGGGTCAGCAGATCCGAAAGCCCGGCATCCTGACCGGGGATGGCCAGATCCGGCGCCGCCCCAAGGCGCGCCAGCAGCGCCTGAACCAGCGCGGGATTGTTCACCGGCATCACGCCAAGCGCGTCGCCCGCCTCATAGCTTAAACCGCTATCGCCCAGATCAAAGGCAAAATGCCGGATCTCCTTGGCGGAATTCGCGCCGGACAGCAGGCGGTTCTGGATCAGCCGCGCCGCATAGGGGTTCTTGCGGCCAAAGCCGGTCTTGCTGGCCGCAGGGGCGGGCTCGGCGGTCGGGGCGGCAGCGGGGGCCGTGCCGCTGTCGGCAGGCAGAACACTGGACAGCCATGCGGCGGCGGCATCCTCGAAATCGACATCGCAATCGACCCGCGCGCCCAGCCGCTGCGCGCCAAGCTGTTCCAGCCGCGTGTCGATCAGCTTGCCGGCCTGACAGAAATGTTCATATCCCGTATCGCCAAGCGCCAGCACGCCAAAGGACAGCCGTTCCAGCCGGGGGGCATCGGGACCGGACAGCGCATCCCAGAACTGATGCGCATTGTCGGGCATCTCACCCTCGCCATAGGTCGAGATGACGATGATCGCCCGCTCCATTCCGGCCAGCCGGGACATGTCGATGGCGTCCAGTTCCTCGATCCGGGGCTGAAAGCCGCGGGCGCGGGCAAGGGCGGCGGCCTGCTGGGCAAGGTCTTCGGCCGTGCCGGTCTGCGTGCCGTAAAGGATGTCCAGCGGCTTCAGCGTCTGCGCGGCAGGGGCCGAGGCGATGGCTCCGCCCGCAAGATCGGCCGCCATGGCGCTGCGCGAATGCAGCCCGGCCAGAAACCCCGCCAGCCATGTGCGCTGATCGCCACTAAAGGGCGCGTCGTCAGGAATATAGGGCAATTGCATGTCTTACTCCGCAGCGCAGCGCGCGATCGTCTCGGGAAGGGATTGGCGGGCGAACAGCTCATCGAAGCTGGGGATATGGCCCAGAAGCCCACGGTTCTTGCGGTCCTGATGCAGGATCCACGCATAGGTTCCGGGACTGTCCATCGACAGGATATTGCGCAGCGACAGCGCCCGCTTGAAATCGGCAAGCCGCTTGTTGGCCAGCAATGTCGCCAGTTGCATGTCGTCGTAATCGGCAATGGCGGTGCGGGCATGTTTGGCCAGCGTCATCATCAGCGCGAAATCCTCGGTCAGGATCAGGTTGCGCTGCGCCTTTTCACGGGCCAGCGGATCGGCACGGCCCACCCGCTTTTCGGCCAGCGCGCGGGCAGCCTGCATCACCGTATAGCTGTTCAGCAGCCGGAACATGTCCTGCGTGTCGGTTTCCCCATAGGCCGGAACCGCGCCATGATGCACGGCCCTGCCCGTCCGCCATGCGCGTTTGACCTGCGCCACCTGATGCGCGGCCAGTGCGGTGGCCAGTTCCTCGGCCAGTTCCTTGCGCGGCCGGGCGGCAAGGATTTCATCCGCGTCCTGATATTGCAGCAGCGCCTTGGGCATGATCCACGCGAAATCGCCCTGACATTCGTCCCAGTCCCGCAGCAGCCGTTCGGCGCGGGCCGATCCGGTGGCGTCATGGTGCCAGTGCAGCAGCTGCCGTACCGCATCGGCATGGATCTGCGCCTGCGCCGAGCCATCCGACAGCGTGCCGAACATCACCGAGTCGCGGCTGATGAAATCCTTCAGCCGCCCCGCAGGATCGTATTGATAGGCAAAGCCGCCCGACATGCCATTGCCGAAGCCCTTGGAAAAGCCGCCAAGGTTCAGCACCGCGCCATGCGTCATGTATTCGGCGCAGAAATCGCCGACCCCTTCCACCACCGCCGTCGCGCCCGAGTTCCGCACCGCGAAACGGTCACCCGCCTGCCCCTGAATGAAGCAGCGCCCGCCGGTGGCGCCGAACAGGGCAAAGTTGCCGACCAGCACGTTCTGCCCATGGTCCTGCCCGCCTCCGGCAGGGGCGCGCACGATGATCTGGCCGCCACAGGCGCTTTTGCCGACGCCGTCATTGCAGGTGCCGGTATGTTCCATGACCATGCCGTCATTGCAGAAGGCGGCGAAACTTTGACCCGCCGCGCCCTGCGTCTGGATGCGGACCGTTTCGGGGCCCAGATAGCGCCGGCCACGGTCATCGGTCATCGCGGCGCGCGGGGTGGCACCCTGATGGTTCAGCATCCGTTCGATGTCGATGGCCAACTGACCGCCGACCGACTTGTCGCGGTTGCCCAGCGGTTGATTGGGCTGCAGCACGATGCGGCTTTCACCGCCGCGCAGCAGCCGGTCGCGCAACTGCTCCAGCAGCATGTCGTCAACGCTGTAATCGCGTTCCAGATAGACCGGGTGATCGACGCGGTCTTCGGGCACCGGCGTCAGCATGGCGCGCAGGTTCAGCTGCCCGACCGACGCCGGATGATCCAGCAGATGCAACAGGTCCGAGCGTCCCCGCGCCTCGGCCAGACTGGCCAGCCCCAGCGTGGCCAGGATCTCGCGCACCTCATGGGCGATGTTCAGCAGGTATTGCGCCAGCGCGCGCGGGTCGCCGTCAAAGACTTCGGGATTGGTGGTCAGGCCCGCCGGGCATCTGACGTTGCAGTTCTTGGCCATCACGCATTTCAGCATCATCAGCGCCGTGGTGCCGAATTCAAAGCTGTCGCCGCCCAGCAAGGCGGCCTTGACCACATCCGATCCGGTCTGCATCGCGCCAGAACAGCGCAGCGTGACCTTTTGCCGGATGGCATTGGCGCACAGCGCCTGATGGACCTCGGCAATGCCGATTTCCGCCGCCCGCCCGGTATATTTCAGCGACGTGACCGAGGCCGCGCCGGTGCCGCCGGTATTGCCCGCGACGTTGATGACATCCGCGCCCGCCTTGGCCACACCGACCGCGATGGTGCCGATGCCTTCGGAACTGACCAGCTTGACCACGACGCGCACGCGCGCCGCCTTGGCGTCATGGATCAGCTGGCCCAGATCCTCGATGGAATAGGTGTCGTGATGCGGCGGCGGGCTGATCAGTTCGACCCCCGGCGTGCCGCCCCGCGCGGCGGCGATTTCGACCGTCACCTTGGGGGCGGGAAGCTGGCCGCCTTCGCCGGGCTTGGCGCCCTGCCCGATCTTGATCTCGATTTCCTCAAGGTTCGGATCGGCCAGATAGCCCGCCCAGACGCCAAAGCGGCCGCTGGCGAATTGCTTGATCCGGCTGGCCCGGATGGTGCCATAGCGGCTAAGATGTTCGCCGCCCTCGCCGGAATTCGACATGCCGCCGACCATGTTCGTGCCATGCGCCACCGCCTCATGCGCGCTGGCGACCAGCGCCCCATGCGACATCGCCCCCGAGGCAAGACGCGGCGTGATCGCGGACGCGGGTTCGACCAGATCCAGCGCGATGGGATCAGGTCCGGCGCGCAGCCGCGACAGGTAATCCAGCGCCCAGCCGCCGCATTCGACATGCAGCCGCCCGCCTTCCAGCCAATGGCCGTGGATGTCGGTGCCGAAGCGTTCGACCAGCGTTTGCGCCAGCGCATCCAGCCGTCCGATCTGGCCCGCCTTGGGGCCGGTCAGCGCCAGCGCGAAACGGCCCTGCCCCAGCGTGTCGCAGGTCAGGCCGCGAATGACGAAATCATTGTTGCCCGCCCGGTTGAACAGCATCATCTCGCGCTTGATATCGGCGGTCGAGGTCAGGAAGGTCACGTCGGCGGGAAAGGCCAGCACATCGCGCAGCGCTGCGGGTCGGCGGTGGCGTTCCTCGGCCATGGCCCGCGAAAAGGCGCGATAGCCGGGCGTGATCTGGAAGCCGTCGATGCGGTCGGGTGTCAGCTTGCCAAAGCTGGTGTTGACATAGCTGTCATCGTCGATACCGAAGGCGTCGTCCAGCTGGCGCAGGGTCAGCAGCCGCAGCGGATCGGTTTCGCCATCGGGATCGTCGCCGCCAAGGCTGATCGGTTCTTCGGTCAGATCGACGAAACCCCGCACCGCCGCCGCGCCATAGGAATGGCCCGCCCCTTCCGAGCGTTCCTTGAACAGCCCCAGCATCGGAATGTCATCGGCGCTTTCGATGCTCAGCGCCCTTTCATGCCAATCCGCGACCGACTGGGCCACGGTCGCAAAGCGCACGCCGCCCACCGGGGTCTTCATGTTGGGCAGATAACGGCGAAACACCGGATCGTCGGTATCAAGGAAGTTCGGCTCGAAGAATTCGCCGCCGGAATAGCTTTCGACGGTGCACAGCCCGACCTTGCCCATGGTCTTCATCAGGGCCTTTTCGGCGGCCTTGTGGAATTTCTTGAAGGCCGCCGCGGCCTTGTCGGCGAACAGCTCTTCGGCCCGCATCCGCACGCCCAGCGGATAGACCGCCGCCGCGCCAAATCCCAGCGCGCAGGCGATGTGATGCGACGACGAGATCTGGCCGCTTTCGACCACAAGGCTGATTTTCAGCCGCAGGCCCTGCTCGATCAGCTTCTGATTGATCGCCGCCACGGCCAGCGTCATCGGCAGCGCCGCGCGGTCGCGGCTGATATGGCGGTCCGACAGAATGGCGATGCCGCCCTTGTCGCGGGCGAATTGCGCAATCTCGGCGGCAATGCTGTCAAGGGCACCGATCAGCGCGGTTTCATTGGCCGCGCTTGCGCCGAATGCCGGGTGATACAGCATGTCGAAGACCGGCCATGGCGTCGCGTCCTGCGCCTTGATCTTCAGCATGTCCGTCATGCGCAGGATCGGAGAGTTCACGACGATCTGGCGCGACCGCGACTGCCCCAGATGCGGCTTTTCGCCCAAGGCCACCCGCAGCGTCATGCCATCCGCCTCGCGGATCGAATCCAGCGGCGGGTTGGTGACCTGCGCGAAACGCTGGCTGAAATATTTGGCGACCCCGCCTTCGTTATCGGACAATGCGTTGATCGCATTGCCATATCCCATGGCCGAGACCTTCTCGACCCCGGTTTGCAGCATCGGGTCCATCAGGAAGCGGAAGCTTTCCTGATTGTGGTTATAGGCGACGTAACGCGCGGGCCGCGACAGATCGCCCTGATAGACCTTGATCGCCGTCTGCGGATCGTCCGCAGGCTCGGGCAGCGCGTCGATATTCACCTGCGCGGCGGCCAGCAGCGCCGGGTAATCTGCCTGCGCCGCCAGCATGTCCAGCGCCGTGTCGGTTTCATGGATGCGTTTGATCGCGTGGTCGTAATAGATCATCCCCCCCGCCTCGACCCGCCCGCGTCGCAGCACGGTATGGGGGGCGAAGTTGACCTGCCCGGCCTCGGACATCACCGCCAGATATTCCTCGGTTTCGGTGGTGCGCAGCGGGCGCAGGCCCAGCCGGTCCAGCCGCGCGCCGATGATCGTGCCATCGCCAAAGACCAGCGCGGCGGGACCGTCGTTCTTTTCCTCGTAAAGCGAGAAATATTCCAGCATGGCCCGGACAGCGGGCGACATGCGGCTGTCGTTTTCCCAAGCCGGCGGCATCATCGAGACGACCGCCGCAACCAGCCCCAGCCCTTCGTCATAGACCCGCGCATTCAGCGTCTGGTCCAGCCGGCAACTGTCAGACTGTCCGCGCGGTCGCAGGATGGTCTGGTTGCGCGCCAGCGCCACGGCGGCCTCGGACAGGCGGTTCTTCTTGTCGGTGTTCAGCTCGCCATTATGCGCCATCAGCCGGAAGGGCTGCGCCATCGAGGGGTGCGGATCGGTATTGGTCGAAAACCGCGTGTGGAAATACATCGTATGCACGCGGTGGTCGGGATCGCTGAGATCGCGGAAATAGGGCACGATCTCCCAGGAATTCAGCCGCCCCTTCAGCACCTGCGTCCGCGCCGACAGCGAGACCGGGTAAAGCCCGTCCAGTTCCGGCACGGTATAGGCGACCGCCTCGATCTGCAGCAGCGCCTGATGGATGCGCGCATCCAGCGCCGGGCCGCGCAGATCATCGGGCGCGGCAAAGATCCATTGCCGGATCGTCAGCTGGCAGCGGGCGGCGCGCGGCAGGATCGCTGAGGGATCGACCGGCACCTCGCGCACCAGCAGGATCTGCATTCCCACCTCGCGCAGCACCGCGTCGATCAGACCTGCGGCCCGGTCATGCTGGGCTGGGTCGGCAGGCAGGAAGAAATTCCCGACGCCAAAGCCGCCCGGCTGCAGCGCCGCGCCCGTCAGCTTGCGAAAGAAATGCAGCGACAGATCGACCGAGATCCCCGCCCCGTCGCCCACGCCCTCGGACGACATGCCCCCGCGATGCGGCACGGCGCACAGCGCCTCATGGCCCTTCAGCAGCACGTCATGGGTCTGCACGGAATCCTTGCGCGTCAGAAAACCCACGCCACAGGCGCTGTGTTCAAGGGTCGGGTCATACAGGCCAAAGGCAGTGCTGGACGTGTTCAATCGGGCAACCTCGCATATTCCAGGCGACGCAAAGACCGGCACGGCAAAAACCGACCGGAGGCGACAAATCTTTTCGGGATACCTGGCAAATGCTGACATGCAGCAAGCTGGCCGGAGGCGGTGATACCCAAAGCCCGGGCTCAGATCAACGAAAAATGCTGGGCGCGACGCAGATGTGTGCGGGGCATGGATGCGTGATGGCAGGCTGGCGCTGCGTGGCGCGGGCGACAGCTTTGCAGCCTCCGGGACCGGCAGCGCCTGCCCGCCAGAAGCCGCCCATATCCCGGCGTAACGCGCTGAACGCGCTTGCGATCAGCGTGTCGGAGCCAAGTAGGAAAGCTTCGCTGCCCCCTGCCCCCGAACCCGCCATGCGCCCGGCCATGCCCCGCGAAAAACGCCGGAAATGCGGCTGTCACAAGAATGCAAGCCTTTGCGCAAAAACCCCTTGTTTCCGGGGATGCCGATCCATATACGGGGCGGCGGAGACGTGGCCGAGTGGTCGAAGGCACACCCCTGCTAAGGGTGCAGACGGGAGACCGTCTCGAGGGTTCGAATCCCTTCGTCTCCGCCACTTGCCCCTGCGAAAGCGTTCTCCCCATCCGGCTGCGGCCGGATTTTTCCGTTGTTTTCAAGGGTTATGCGGGAGGGGCTGAGCACTGCAGCTGCCGCTAGGTGGCCCGAAAGCGGTCTCTCAGGGCCAATATTCTCCGGACCTGTTGACTGCACGGATTTGGTGAATTTTTTGCAAGCCACTAAAAACGCTATGCTTTCTAAGCCACGCAGCTGAGCACTTCGATTTCAGGGGCGCGCACAGAAGGAACATAAATCGAACTCCGCCGCCTTCAGCCAACCGTTCCTGCCGCGATGTCTTGGCTCGCCTCCCAGTCCGCGTAGGTGCGTCCGTCCGGAAGCTTCCAGAGAATTCGACCGTTTGCGCTCGCGCCGATGACGGTCGCAGCTGCGGCAGATGCGGATGTGAAGCTGTAGTCGCTTGTGAAGATGAGGAAATCACCTTCTTCGCGAAGGACGCCCTTCTCTATGAGGGTGTTCCTGAGGGTGGCCGTACCTCTTGGTATCGTTCGCGTAGTTCGGACCCTCGCCTTGGATCCGGCAGTGATCACGAAGTCCCCTGAGGGGCCGATCTCCATCTCCGCTGCGAAGCCCTCGCCGCGAAAGAAAAAGCGAGGGCTCGCGTGGGCTTCAGCCGTTGGCAACGCCTGCTCCAGCATCTGTTCCGGGGCGCGCCCCCGGATTTCACGAAACAAATCCCAGCCAAGAGCACCGACCAGCGTTTTTGTCTGATCCACGAACTCGTCCATGGCGGCACGGTCGGGCAGCGGCAACTTGCCGGCATCGTCGGAGGGTGTCCGCGTATTGGGAAGGGTCCAGCGAGGATTACTTCCTGCGCCGCGGATCAGGCAGGCCTCGACATACCGAGCGTGGCTCTTGGTCAGGTTCTCGTCCTTGCTGATCAGGACGACCGTATCGGTCCAGAAACCCTTGGCGTCTCGCCCTCCCTCGTTGGAGTTGTGATACGACAGGCGGGCGCCGACACCTTCCGACTCGCCGATGTAGGAAAGCTGACGATCCTGCGCATCCTCGTCAGCGCCGATCAGTATGTACACGCCGGGCCGCTCGATCTCGGGGAAGGCCTCGCGGACCCGTCGCAGCTGGTTGCGGCGGAAGGCGATGGCCTGGATCGTCGACATCGAAATCTGCGCCACCCGAATGCCGTTCGGATCGCCGTCGAGCAGGAAGATGTTGATCGAGCGGGGTTTCACATTTTCGCCTTGCATCCATGGCCACTTTGGCCACTATTGCCTGATCGTTAGCAGGTGGTACACCATGCAGGCAATATCAGCCAAGGACGCGAAGTATAATTTCGGCAGGCTGATCGACATGGCGCGGGCTGAACCCGTCACCGTCGAAAAGCATGGCCGGGCAGTCGTCGTCGTGCTGGCAGTTGAAGAGTATGAGCGATTGAAGGCAATGGAAGCGGGGCACAATGATCAGTCGAGTAAGTAAGGGCGGGGATTTCGGCTCGACATCAGCTATGGGTTCCCGACCGTGAGCGACGCCAGCGGGATCGAACGCGCCGAGTTACACAAGACCATCTGGCGCATCGCCAACGACCTGCGCGGAAGCGTCGATGGGTGGGATTTCAAGAGCTACGTCCTCGGGATGCTGTTCTACCGTTTCATTTCGGAGAACCTGACCAGCTATCTGAACGAACAGGAGCGCCGCGCGGGCAGCCCGAATTTCGACTATGCGAAGCTGGGAGATGCGGAGGCCGAGTTCGGCCGCACGGAAACCGTGAAGGAAAAGGGCTTTTACATCCTGCCCTCGGAGCTGTTTGCCAATGTGCGGGCACGGGCGCGTCACGACGCCAACCTGAACGAAACCCTTGAACGCATTTTCAGCCATATCGAGGGCTCGGCCCTTGGTGCGGACAGCGAAGACGACTTCAAGGGGCTGTTCGACGATCTTGACGTCAACAGCAGCAAGCTTGGCCCGACCGTTGCCCGGCGCAACGAAAAGCTGGTCGGCCTCTTGGACGCCATCGGCGATTTGCCGTTATCGCGCGCCGGCTTCACAGGCAACAGTATCGATCTGTTCGGCGATGCCTATGAATACCTGATGCAGATGTATGCCTCGACCGCCGGCAAGTCGGGGGGCGAGTTCTATACACCGCAAGAGGTGTCCGAGCTGCTGGCCCGCGTCACCGTGCTGGGCAAGACCGAGGTGAACAAGGTCTATGATCCGGCCTGCGGTTCCGGCTCCCTGCTCCTCAGCTTTGCCAAGGTGCTGGGCCACGACCGAGTACGGCAGGGCTTCTTTGGGCAGGAGATCAACCTGACCACCTACAACCTGTGCCGCATCAACATGTTCCTGCACGATGTGAACTATGAGAAATTCGACATCGCCCATGGTGACACGCTGACCGACCCGGCGCATTGGGATGATGAGCCGTTCGAGGCCATCGTGTCCAATCCGCCCTATTCGATCCGCTGGGCGGGCGACGCCAATCCGCTGCTGATCAACGACCCGCGCTTTGCGCCTGCCGGAGTTCTGGCGCCGAAAAGCAAGGCGGATCTCGCCTTCACCATGCATATCCTGTCTTGGCTGGCGGTGAACGGCACCGCCGCCATCGTCGAGTTTCCTGGGGTGCTGTATCGGGGCGGGGCCGAGCAGAAGATCCGCAAATATCTGATCGACAACAACTATGTCGATGCGGTGATCCAGTTGCCGCCCGATCTGTTCTTCGGCACCACGATCGCAACTTGCATCATCGTGCTGAAGAAATCGAAATCCGACAACGCCACGCTGTTCATCGACGCAAGCACCGCGTTCACGAGGGTTGGCAACAAGAACCGGCTGGCAGCCGCGCATCGGCAAGCCATCCTCGACGCCTGTGCCGAGCGCAAGGACGTGGCCCATTTCGCGCGGCTGGTCGAGAATGCCGGGATTGCCGAAAACGGCTATAACATCTCGGTCTCGTCCTATGTCACGCAGGAGGATCGGCGCGAAGCGGTGGATATCGGCGCGCTCAATGCCGAAATCGCAGGCATCGTTGCCCGCCAGGCCGAGTTGCGCCGGGCCATCGACGCCATCGTGGCCGATCTGGAAGGGGCCGGGGCATGAGCCGGATCGACGCGCTGATTGCGAACCTGTGCTCGGATGGGGTGGAGTTCAAAGCCATCGGCGAATTTGGCGAGTTGGTGCGCGGCAACGGCATGCCGAAGTCCGATTTCGTGGAAGCCGGGGTTGGCTGTATTCATTACGGTCAAATCTATACCTACTATGGAGCGTGGGCTTCGGAGACAATTTCGTTCGTCCCGGCCGAGAAAGCAGCCCGATTGGCCAAGGTCGATCCCGGCGATCTGATCATCACCAACACCAGCGAGAACCTCGACGATGTTTGCAAGGCCGTTGCCTGGCTGGGGGATGAGCAGATCGTTACAGGAGGACACGCCACGGTACTGAAGCACGGGCAAGATCCGAAGTATCTTTCCTACTATCTTCAGACGCCGCATTTCTTTGGAGAGAAGAAACGGCTTGCTACGGGAACCAAGGTCATCGACGTATCGGCAAAAAGCCTTGCCAAGATCAAAATTCCCGTCCCGCCACTCGAGATTCAGCAAGAAATCGTTGTAATACTTGATAAATTTACTAAGCTGGAGGCGGAGCTGGAGGCGGAGCTGGAGGCGGAGCTGGAGGCGCGGCGGCGCCAGTATCGTCACTACCGCGATGCCCTGCTCAGCTTCGGAGCAAGCAGCAAGCAGCAAGCAGCAAGCAGCAAGCAGCAAGCAGCAAGCAGCAAGCAGCAAGCAGCAAGCGTAAGGTGGATGGCTTTGGGCGCAATAGGTAATTTCGTTCGTGGGGCTGGCATTCAGAAGTCGGATTTCACCGAAACCGGCCTCGGCTGTATCCATTATGGCCAGATTCACACGCATTACGGTGTTTGGGCAGATCAAACGAAATCCTTCGTCGATCCGGGTTTTGCAGCCCGCGCCCGCAAGGCCCATGCCGGCGATCTGGTCATTGCGACGACCAGCGAGGACGATGAGGCAGTAGCCAAGGCCGTCGCGTGGCTGGGCGACGAGGATGTGGCAGTCAGCACCGACGCCTATATCTTCCGGCACTCGATCAATCCGAAATACATGTCCTATTTCTTCCAGACGGAATTGTTTCAGTCGCAGAAGAAGCCGCATATCACCGGAACCAAGGTCCGCCGCATCTCGGGCGAGAGCCTTGCGAAGATCCGGATTCCTGTCCCGCCCCGGGAGGAGCAGGACCGCATCGTTTCCATCCTCGACCGTTTCGACATGCTGGTGAATGACCTCTCCAGCGGCCTGCCGGCCGAGATCGTCGCCCGCCGCCGCCAGTATGAGCATTACCGCGACCGACTGCTGACCTTCCCCGAGGCCGCATGAGTGAAACCCCCGCCTCGCCGCGCTACGAGCCCATCGCCCTGTCCGGAGAATCCACCGTCGTCGCCGAATTCCTGCCCGATCCGCAGGATGCGCAAGGCACGGGCTGGCAGTCCGAGGCCGAGCTTGAACGCGCCCTGATCCGGCAGTTGCAGGCACAGGCCTATGACTATCTGCCGATCACCCATGAGGCCGATCTGATCGCCAACCTGCGGGCGCAGTTGGAGCGGCTGAACAAGGTCACGTTCTCGGACGCCGAATGGGACCGCTTCTTCACGCAGCATATCGCCAGCGCCAATGACGGTATCCTGGAAAAGACCGCGCGTATCCAAGAGGACCATGTGCAGGTGCTGAAGCGCGACGATGGCACCTCGAAGAACATCACCCTGATCGACAAGGCGAGTATTCACAACAACAGGCTTCAGATTGTCAACCAGTATGAGGTTCCCGGCGGCGAAGGCGGCGGCGCACACGCCAACCGCTATGACGTGACCATTCTGGTCAACGGGTTGCCGATGGTGCATGTCGAGCTGAAACGCCGGGGCGTGGACATCCGCGAGGCGTTCAACCAGATCAGCCGCTACAACCGTGACAGCTTCTGGGCGGGTTCGGGTCTGTTCGACTATGTGCAGCTTTTCGTCATCTCGAACGGCACGCTGACCAAGTATTATTCGAACACCGTACGCGACGGCCATCTTGCCGAGAGCCGGGGGAAACGGTCCCGGCAAAAGACCTCGAACAGCTTTGCCTTCACCAGTTGGTGGGCGGATGCGGCGAACCGCCCGATCACCGATCTGGCCGGCTTCACCCGGACCTTCTTCGCCAGGCATTCGATCCTGAACATCCTGACCCGCTATTGCGTGTTCGACGTGGACCGCAAGCTGTTGGTGATGCGACCCTATCAGATCGTCGCGGCGGAACGCATCCTGCAACGTATCGGCACCGCCACCAACCACCGGCAACTGGGCACGATCGGGGCGGGCGGCTATATCTGGCACACCACCGGCAGCGGCAAGACGCTCACCAGCTTCAAGGCGGCGCAACTGGCGCGCGGCCTGCCCTCGATCGACAAGGTGCTCTTCGTCGTGGACCGCAAGGATCTGGATTACCAGACCATGCGCGAATACGAGCGGTTCGAGAAGGGCGCGGCCAATTCCAACACCTCGACCGCCGTGCTGCAACGGCAGTTGGAAGACCCCAACGCCCGCATCATCATCACCACCATCCAGAAGCTGAGCCGCTTTGTGGTCAAGAACCGCAAGCATCCGGTCTATGACGCGCATGTGGTGGTGATCTTCGACGAATGTCACCGCAGCCAGTTCGGCGACATGCATACCGAGATCACCAGGGTTTTTCGGCGCTATCACCTGTTTGGTTTTACCGGCACTCCGATCTTCGCCGAAAATTCCGCCAGCGGGGGTAATCCGCTTCGGCGCACGACCGAACAGGCTTTCGGCGACAAGCTGCATACCTACACGATTGTCGATGCGATAAACGACAGGAACGTGCTGCCCTTCCGCATCGACTATATCAACACGATCAAGGCCGGGACGGCGATCCGCGACAAGCAGGTATCCGCCATCGACACGGAACGCGCCCTGCTGGCGCCCGAGCGGATTTCGCAGATCGTCGGCTATATCCGTGAGCATTTCGACCAGAAGACCCGCCGGGCCAGTTCCTATCGCCATGACGGCAAGCGGCTGGCCGGGTTCAACTCGCTGTTCGCGACGGCCTCGATCGAGGCGGCCAAACGCTATTATCTAGAGTTTGCCGCGCAGCAGACGGGTTTGCCCGAGGCGCAGCGGCTGAAGGTCGGGCTGATCTACAGCTTCGCCGCCAATGAAGACGATGAGGGCGGCCTGCTGGGCGAGGAGGAGTTCGAGACCGAGGGGCTGGACCAGTCCTCGCGCGATTTTCTGGATGCGGCGATCAAGGATTACAACGCGCTTTTCGGCATCAGTTTCGATACCTCGGCCGAGAAGTTCCAGAACTATTACAAGGATCTGTCACAGCGCCTGAAAAAGCGCGAACTGGACCTGGTGATCGTTGTCAACATGTTCTTGACCGGTTTCGACGCCACGACGCTCAACACGCTCTGGGCCGACAAGAACCTGAAGGCACACGGACTAATCCAGGCATATTCTCGCACCAACCGCATCCTCAACTCGGTCAAGACCTACGGAAATATCGTCTCCTTCCGAAATCTAGAGCAGGAAACCAACGACGCGCTAGCATTGTTCGGCAACAAAGATGCGAAGGGCATCGTGCTGCTGAAACCCTATGGGGAATATTACCAAGAGTATCAGAAGCGGGTCGAGGAACTTCTTGCCGGGTTCCCGCTAGGCAGCGCGATTATCGGCGAGACCGCGCAGAAGGCATTCATCAAGTTATTCGGCTCGATCCTGCGGCTGAAAAACATCCTTGTCGCATTTGACGATTTCGCCGGCCACGAGATTCTGAGCGAGCGCGATTTTCAGGATTATCAGAGCCTGTATCTGAACCTGCACGCCGAGTTCCGTACTGCGTCGGCGGCAGACAAGGAGGCGATCAATGATGACGTGGTGTTCGAGATCGAGCTCATCAAGCAGGTGGAGATCAACGTCGATTACATCCTGCTGCTGGTCGAGCGATACCTGAAGAAGAAGGGCACGGGCGAGGACAAGGAAATCCGCGCCACCATCGACCGTGCGGTCAACTCGAGCCCGTCCCTGCGCAACAAGAAGGATCTCATCGAGCAATTCGTCGACACCGTTTCCACAAAGGCCAGAGTGGATGCGCAATGGCAGGCCTTCGTGGCGGCGAAGAAGGCTGAGGAGCTGGAACGCATCATCACGGAAGAGAACCTGAACGCTGAGGCAACCCGCAGCTTCATTGACAGCGCCTTCCGAGATGGCAGCGTGCCCGCCACCGGTACGGCAATCACCAAGATCCTGCCGCCGGTATCGCGGTTCTCCAAAAACAATGGCCATGCGGCCAAGAAACGAACCGTTCTGGACAGGCTGGCGGCTTTCTTCGAGCGATATTTTGGTCTGGCTTAAGGATTTGGTCACCGCGTTTCAGTCGGCGGTCGGAGAGTTCGTGGCGCATCACTCGAGTGCGATCCGCTGTTCCGTCCACGGCGCAGGGAAAGATCCCATCAGCCGGGCGAGTGTTACCCCCGGCCCCTGCCGCCCGTCGAGGATCGCCTCGACGAGATCGGGGGCCAGCTGCGTCAGCCGAAGAACCCGTGTGAGGTAGGAGACCGCAATGCCCTCGCGTGCAGCCAGTTCGGCGACCGTGACGAAATCCCCGGATTCCAGCATCTGCTTCCAGCGGAAGGCGCGCGCCAGCGCCTTGACCAGCGTATTGTCGGCCTTGTGGTTCTGTGGCGCGTCCGCCGGTAACTGGATCTCCTTCCGCCCGCCGCGCTTCACGACGCGGAACGGGACATGGATGGTCACGGTGTAGGGGATAGACGTGGCCCGGGTCATGCTTCGGCTCCGGCATCGGCGGTGATTTCACGCGCCAGCGCCGCGAGCCCGTCCATGCGCAGGCGGACGTTGAGCCCGCTGACGCCGATCTCGACCCGCTCGACCAACAGGGCCAGAATGCGCGCTTGTTCGGCCGGGAACAGTTCATCCCACAACGGATCGAGCTTCTGAAGGGCTGCTCGAGCGTCGGCCTCGGTGATCCCGTCGCCCTGCGGCCGCGCTGCCTTCCATGTGCCCGCGATAATCTCGGGCTGGCGGAAGACGGCACGCAGTTGGTCAACCACTGCCGCCTCGATGTCGCCAGCAGGGACGCGGCCGATGGGACACGCCCCCGCGCCATGCTTCAGCACCGTCTGGCTGACATAGTAGCGGTAGAGCCTGCCGCCCTTGCGCGTGTGCGTCGGCGAGAACGCGGCGCCATCGGGACCGAAAAGGAGCCCCTTTAGCAGCGCGGGCGTGTCGGCGCGAGTCCGGGCGGCGCGCTTGCGGGGGCTTTCCTTCAGGATGGCGTGAACCTTGTCCCAAGTCTCGCGGTCGATGATTGCGTCATGCTCGCCGGGGTAGCTGTCGCCCTTGTGCACCGCCTCGCCGAGGTAGGCACGGTTCGAAAGCATCCGGTAGAGGTACTTCTTGTCGATCCGGTTGCCGCGCGGCGTGCCGAGCCCCCTAGCGCCGACCTCGCGGGCCAGAACGGTGCAGGAGCCGATCTCGATGAAGCGGGCGAATATCCAGCGCACATGCGCTGCGGCGGTCTCGTCGACCACCAGCTTCCGGTTTTCCACTCGGTAGCCGAAGGGCGGCACCCCGCCCATCCACATTCCCTTCTTCCGGCTGGCGGCGACCTTGTCGCGAATGCGCTCGGCCGTCACCTCGCGCTCGAACTGGGCGAAGCTGAGCAGGATGTTCAGCGTCAGCCGCCCCATGGACGTGGTGGTGTTGAACGACTGCGTCACCGAGACGAAGGTCACGCCATTCCGGTCGAACACCTCGACCAGCTTGGCGAAGTCGGCGAGCGAGCGGCTGAGGCGGTCAATCTTGTAGACCACCACCACGTCGACCAGTCCGTCCTCGATGTCGGCCATCAACCGCTTCAGGCCGGGGCGTTCCAACGTGCCGCCGGAGATGCCGCCGTCGTCATAGTGATCGCGGACCAGCACCCAGCCCTCGGACCGCTGGCTGGCGATGTACGCCTCGCAGGCCTCTCGCTGGGCGTGCAGGCTGTTGAATTCCTGCTCCAAACCTTCCTCGGAGGATTTGCGGGTGTAGACCGCGCAGCGCAACTTGCGGACCACGGGCTTCGTCATGTCCGCCCCCTGTGGTTCTTGAGGCCGAAGAACACCCAGCCATTCCAGCGGGTGCCGGTGATGGCGCGCGCAATGGCGGACAGCGACTTGTAGGGGCGCCCCTGCCACTCGAAGCCGTCAGCGGTGACTGTGACGATGTATTCGACGCCCTGCCATTCGCGCAAGAGGCGCGTGCCCGTGATGGGGCGGTCGCGGTCGAGGCGCATTCCGCGCTTCTTCTTGTCGCCGCCGTCCAGTTCTTCGCCCAGCCGTTCCAGCCGCCGGACGGTCTCGGGCTTGAGCCCGCCATAGGCGAGTTCCTGGATCCGGTAGGCCAGGCGGGATTCGAGGTAGCGCCGGTTGAACGGCGGCGGTTCGCTGTCGAACAGGTCGCGCCACTGCTGCTTCAAGTCGGGCGTGCTGGCGGTCTTCAGCGCGGCCAGGCGCGCGGGGATGGGATCTTGAGTCGTCATGCGGTCTCCGTTGGGTTCGGGGTTGCATGACGGCATCGGTCGGCCGGATAGTGTAGGCGAATTTCTCCAGCATCGTCAGAAGGTTCGTCCCGATCGCGCTGCATCAGGCGGACCAGACCGAGGGCGAGCAGCCCGCACAACTCGGCGCGGCGTTCGGCGGGCGTCATCTGATCGGGTGGCAGTGGATTGGGGCGTTTCATGCGAGCAAGTCCGTGTTGGCTTGCCCTGCCTCTACTCAGCCGATCCGAAAAACGTCCCGCAGGGAAAGATGGCGGTTATGCGAAAGGCCGGACTCGACTCATGGTTGATCCATCGGGTAGAACATAATCAGAACAGGCCGGCCGTTTGCGAGGTATTCCCGTGGGTTCCGATCTCAAGAAATTTGTTAATCCGAAGTTTCTCAAAACCATTGATCCGGCCCTGATGCGGGTTTTGTTCGTTCGGCACTTCGGCGAGGATGAACTGCCTGTGGCATTCGAGGGAGAGGCCGCAACCATTCGGGCAGCTCTGGCGGCGCATTTCGAAGGAACCGTTGCAGGCTGGAACGCCGGAATGGTCGCCGATTTGCATCGCGTTGCCGAGCTTGGAACCAGCGAGGGCATGCAGCTTATTCTGAACGAAGCCCGGCGTCGTGGCGTGGTTCTCTATCCCGAGCCCGACCCTGACGACGCCGAATCCGCGCCCATTCGCCATGATCCCAAACACGTCGCGCTCCACACCTACCTGCTGCACCACCGCGTTTTCGAGGCTGCAGCCGACTTTCATGCGCTGCGTGCGCCGACATCGCCTGCAGAGTTCCGCGGGCCAGAGCGGGACGTGGGTGCGGACCTGACCGAAGAAATGACCGAGGCTTTCAAGGCAGCGGTGATCAATCTGTTTTCGCAGGACCTGCAGGGTCAATATTGCCGCCTAGGGCCCTATGAGGAAGATGGCGAAATCAACCTGGTGATCAGCCACGGCGCGCAAGTCACCACAACGCCGGTGGTCACCGGGGATCGCGAAGAGATCATTACCCTTCGGGCGGTCAAATATGCGGTGCTGCGGTACTCCCCGGTCGAAGGGCGCCTGTTCGTAGGCGGCGTGGTCAAGGCGCAGCAAGGCGAGATCTCCGAGCTTTTCGCCCGGCATATCCTGAGGCGGCCGGGCTTCTTCTCGGGGCGGGACGCCCGCGATCTTTATACGCTCGATCCGATCAGCGATGCCGGGCCCGATTTCGCGTTCCAGCATCGCTATGACGAGACCATCAAGGAGGTTCGGATCGTTGCCGCCGCCGCTGACCTCTTCGAGCGGGATGAAGAGGATCAGCGCTGGCGTCATGTGCGCAGTTGGGAATCGAAAGACGCGTCCGGCGGCGCGCTGACCCATTTTCGGGGCAGCGAGGTGCGGTTCGGCCGGGGCTGGCGGTTGGGCGAGATCACCTTCCGGGTCGCATTCGAAACCGGCGCCAAGCGGCCGGCACAGGTCACGGTGCGGCTGAAGCCGCCAGGGACGCTCGCCTTCCGCCGGACGCGGTTCGAAAAGGCGATCCACACGCTGGTTCAGCGCAATGGGCTCGAAAAGGACCGCGATGCTGGCATGGTTGTGGACGCGGCTGAGTGAGGGCGGCGCCCGGGTCGCGATATCGGGCCGGGCGCTGAGCCGTTTTTCCGCAAACGATATTGAGCGCGTCTTGCGGGCGCAGGTACTGATCGAAGAGCAGAAGGCCGATACCTGGTCGGTCTGCGCGGAGTGCGATTGCGGGCTTGATGCGCGCCCCGTCGAACAGTTGGGTGATGCATTCCGGGCCTGCTGCCCGCACGATCAGGCCGAAGACGTGATCCTCCAGAAGGACGATCTGCGCCGCTTTTCGGTCGACGTCGACCGGCTTGTGACCCGGATTTCTGCCAGCGGTGATCTTGGCGGCGCGGTCACCCGCATTGCGGACGACGTCTGGCTATTGGGGGAGACCCCGTCTGGGCATGCCGTGGTCCTGTCAATCGATGCTGAAAATCTGGTTGCGCCGGGCGCGGTGATGGCGATCAGGGTGGCCGTGGGGCCGAAGCCGATCATGGCAATCGTCCACGACCTTTCCGCGGCAATCGCCGTCAGGCTTCGGGAGGTCGGGGTCGAGCCCCACGAAATTGCGGCGGTTTTCAAGGCAGGGTCGGATGGCACGGAACGCCTCGTCCTCGATCCGCCATCTTCAGTTCCGCGCCTTGTCATGAAGCTTTCGGCGCAATCGGTCACTCTCGACGGCCGTCGGCTAGACCTGCCGACTCAGATGTTCGCGCTGTTTCGTCTGCTGATCGAGCAATCCGTCAAGCGTGATCCAGTCCTGAAAAAGCAGGATATCGAGAGACAGACCGGCCGGCCACCCAACCAGATCATCCGAGATCTTCGGAAGGCGCTGGTCGGTTGTGGGCTGACCAGCGACCAAGCAAAGGCGTTGGTCGCGACGGTACATGCTCGCGGCTATCGGCTCGGCCTCGACCTTGCCGAAGTGGTCATCGAATCCTGAGGCCGCCACACACAATCCGCACATAACAAACACACGGCAATCACACCGGCGGCAGCGCGCTGAACGGCACATTCGGAACAACAGCAACATGTTCCGAGGTGCTCCTGAATGCTTCCGCCGATTTCCCCCGACGACCTTGCCACGCTGATCGATGAGGCGGCCATTGCCGCGCGCCGCCTGCATCGCAAGCTGGTGCTGCCTGCCGCCGATCTCGACGATCTCCGCCAGGACCTGCTGGTCGACCTGATCTGCCGGCTGCCCGGCTTCGACGCGCGCCGCGGCAGCATCGGCGCTTTCTCCAACATCGTCTTGCGCAACCAGTCCTCGCGCATCGCCATCCGTCATCACCGCCAGCGGCGCATGCAGGGCGGCACGGTGCTTTCGCTCGACGCCCCCGTTTCCGGCGCGACCGAACTGCTGGGCTGCCTGCTGGCGGAAGCCGATGGTCTGGCCGCCTGGCATGGGCAGGACCGCTCTGCCACGGACGACGCCGACACAATCCACGATCTCGCCCGGGTGCTGGGCGGCCTGCCCGAGGATGCCCGCGGGCTTTGCGCGGCACTTGGCACCTGCGCTGTCGTGGAGATCGTCGAGCGTACCGGCACCTCCCGTTCCGCCCTCTACCGCCACATCGCCCGCCTGCGGCTCGACCTCGCCATGCGCGGGATCGGGGCCGAGTGGGACGGTTCGAAAGCAGCGTGAGTAGAGGACCGACATGGAGATGATCGTCATGCCCCTCACTGAATTCACCCCCGCAAAGGCCCGGCCGCTCACCGACATCGAGTTCTGCGCCTGGATCGGCCAAGCCATGCCGGGCGACCGGCTCGAGTATCATCGCGGGTTTCTCGGGATCGATACCACGGCGGTGATTTCGACCTTGCCGGAACCGGAACGCCGCAGGCTCGGGGCGCTGGCCAGTGCCGCCCACCGCGCCTTCGAGGCCGCGCTGGTGCATCTGGTGCAGGTCCGCGTCGGCCCCGACCGCTTCGCCTATCTGGCCATCGCGCGGACCAAGCCGCGCCATGCGCCGATCCCGTTTTCCCAACTCATCACGACAGAGGAGGCCGCCTGATGCGCGCCACGCTTGCCTGTATCGAGGATCGGCTGCCGCCGTCCCTTTACTTTCTTCTGGCCGGAAGCTCGGCCGCATCCCTCAACGGAGACCACGACATGACCGAGACCAACGGCCCGCTTGCGCGCCTGCGCAAGGCTTTCCGCAGCCTTGAGGATCTGCCGGAGGTGATCCCCGCCGCCTGGCGTCCCGGCGATGCCACCGATCCGCTGCCCGTCGAGACCGCGAGTGTCGACGATATCGCCATCGCCATTGTCGCCGCCAATGGCGAACTGTCCGCGGCCATCCAGCGATCCTCGGCGCTGGAGAAGCTCCACCGTCTGGCCCGCGAAGCCGGGGCTGTCGGCACGGACCGCGCCGTGGATGCGGCCCTGAAACGGGAGGGGCGCTGATGGCCATGCCTTCCCCCAGCACCGAAGCGCAGCCCGAGGCCCGCTTCGACAACGCGCCGAAGTTCGACGACCTCGACCGGCTGTCCCTCGGCGAGATCGCCGACATGCCGCCGGCGCTGCTTCTCGCGCTGCAGGAAGAAGCAGCGGCCGAGACCGCCCGGATCAAGCGCCTGAAGGACCGTTTCGAAGCGGCACTGGCGCAGCGTTATGGCGTTGCGACCGAGGCCGAGCGGTCTGCGCAGGGCAAGACCTCGGGCACTGTGCGGGTCGAAGATGCGGGCGTGATGGTGATCGCCGACCTGCCGAAGAAGGTCACGTGGGATCAGGACCGGCTGGCCGCGATGGCGACCCGGATCCGCGAGGCAGGCGACGATCCCACCCAGTATCTCGAGATCGCCTATCGCGTGCCCGAACGCCGCTTCGGGGCCTGGCCCGACGCCATGCGCGAAGGCTTCGCAGCCGCCCGGTCCGAGACCACCGGCAAACCTGTGTTCCGGCTCGAGACCCGAGACCGGTGACGCGCGGCGGCGGGACGCCCGAGCGGTAACGCTGGGCAGGTTCCCCTTCGGCACCCGGTCACCCCCGCCGCCGCGCCCCTTGCAATCTTTCGGAGAACCCCATGGCCTTCCGCATCATCACCGCCGACGAACGCCTCTCGGCCGCCGAGAACAAGACCTCGCTCGCCATCTTCGGCCCGCCCGGCGTAGGCAAGACCACGCTTCTGAAGTCCCTGCCTGCCGAGGAAACCGTCTGCCTCGACCTTGAGGCCGGGATGAAATCGGTGCAGGACTGGCGCGGCGCGTCGATCCCGGTGCGCAGCTTCACCGACTTCCGCGATCTGGCGGTGCTGATCGGCGGGCCGGACCCCGCGCAACATCCGCAGTCTTGGTACGGGACCGAACGGCACGCGTGGCTGCAGGCCCAGCACCGCGACAGCGGCATCGAGGCCTTCCTCGCCGCGCGCCGCATCGTCTTCGTCGACTCGATCACCGATCTGACCCGGCAGGCGATGGCCTATGCCCGCCAGCAGCCTGAAGCCTTCTCGGACCGGACCGGCAAGCCGGATGTCCGAGGCGCCTATGGGCTTCTGGGGCGTGAGGTGATCCAGGCGCTGAAGCACCTCCAGCATGCGCGCGGCAAGACAGTGATCTTCGTGGGCGTGCTGGAAAAGGTGACCGACGATTTCGGTGCCGTCACCTGGCAGCCGCAGATGGAAGGCAGCAAGGCGGGGCGGGAATTGCCCGGCATCGTGGACCAGGTGGTTTCGATGCAGTTGTTCGCCCGCGATGCCGAGGGTGGTTGGGTTCTGGACGAGACCGCCACGGACCGCCGCCTTGTCTGCAAGTCCGGCAACCCCTGGGGCCTTCCCGCCAAGGACCGGTCCGGCCGTCTCGACCTGACCGAGCCGCCCGACCTCGGCGCGCTGCTCGCGCGGATCGACGGCCGCGCCTCCCATCAACCCGCTTTTGCCTCCTGATCCCTGAAAGGAACTGACATGAGCTACGATCTGAACGACGCCCAACCTCAGATGGCCCCCATCGGCGAGCTGATCCCGGACGGCACCTTCGCCAAGGTCCGCCTGACCATCCGCCCCGGCGGGGTGAATGGCGCAACCCCGATGGATGCTGGGCTGCTGAAGGCCTCGCAGTCCAGCGATGCGCGCATGCTCGACTGCGAATTCACGGTGGTCGAAGGCCCGCATGCCCGCCGCAAGTTCTGGCAGAGCTTCACCGTGGCAGGCGGAAAACTGGACGAGAAAGGCCAGTCCATCGGCTGGAAGATCTCGAAATCCACGTTTCGCGCCATGGTCGACAGCGCCCTCGGGCTCGATCCGCGCGACGAAACCCCGGCGACCAAGGCCAAGCGGGTGCTGCCCGGCCTCAAGCATCTCGACGGCATCGTCTTCGCAGCCCGCATCATGGTGGAGCCCGCGTCCAACCCGCAATACCGCGACCAGAACCGCATCGCCAACGTCGTTCTGCCCGACGAGCCGCACCATGCCACCGTCATGCGCGGTGAAACCGTCCCGCCGGAACCCGTCAACGCCCCGCCGCGCAAGGCCGCGAGCGGCGCGGCGCCGGGCTGGCAAGCGCCGACACCGGCATGGGGCGCGGCACCGCAGCCCGCTGCAACTACCGCTCCGGCCTGGGGCGCGCAGACCGCACCCGCAGCGCCGCCCGCGCCGCAGGCCCCGGCACCCGCCGCGCCGGGCACCCCCGCCATGCCCGCCTGGCTCAATGGCTGAGGCGCGGCGGAAACGGCGGTCGGGTGGTTCCGCTGGGTCACCCATCGCCGAGGCCGAAGGGGCTGGGCCGGGCGACCGGCCCATGACCCCGGACGAATGGCAGGCGCAAGTAACGCGCGCCGCCGCGCTGGAGATCGGAACATGGCTCGAGGCCCGAGGAAGACTGCACCAACCCATCGCAAGCCTTACCCTCGGCGACCTCGAGGCCATGGCGGTGAACGCCATCTCGCGCTGGATCGTGATGCAGACCGAGAAGCTTCAGCGGGCGGGTTGGCCGCCCGAGGACCCGATCGCGAATTTCCTACTGGGGTAGCGCTTTGCGCCGTCTGCGCGCGGGAGGCTCGTGGCTTCGGCTACGTCCACCGCCTCCAGCACGACCGCTATCCCTATCACCGCTTCTGCTCGCTCCGCTGTCAGGACGTGGGCAGCGCAATCGCCCAAAGGATGAATGGCATGATCGACAAGACCGCCCGCGAGGCACAGGCGATCCGCGACGCGCGGACGCTCTTTGCCGAAGCGTTGACCGACCTCGGGCTCATGGAGCCTTTCTTCCATCGCACGGCCGCAGATATCGACCGGCTGATCGAGGCGGCCGTCACCGGCTATGTCGACAGCATGTTGGCGCAAGGCGCGCGCAAGGAGCGCACCGGCACGGCCCATGACGATCCGATTCCGTTCTGAGGAGGTCGTCATGATCGATCTAAACAATGAGACCGCCCCCTGGGCCGACCTTCTTGCCGCCGCGACGGCAAATGCCATCACCGACTTCGAGGTCGAGTTCTGCGAGAGCCTGCGCCAGAAGCTGGAGACATCCGGCCCGCGCGCCCGGCTGACCGAGGCCCAGCATCACAAGCTGACCTGCATCGCGCAGGCTGGCGGGTTCTGGGAGCGTGACCAATGATCGACCTGAACCACGGCTCCGGCTGTAACTATGGCCAAGGCGCACCGCGTCCACCGATCGCCACCGCCGTCTCGGCCGCCATCGATTCTGCCCTGACGGCGCGCAATCGCGCCGAGCGCCCCCGCACCTATGTCAGTTCCTCTGGGCTTGGGCGCGACTGCCTGCGTCAGATCCAGTTCGACTATCTCGCTGTCCCCAAGGACGAGGGCCAGGAGTTTGAACCGCGCATCCTGCGGATCTTCGAGGCTGGCCATCGGGCCGAGGACATTGTCGCGGGCTGGTTCCGGATTGCCGGGTTCGATCTGCGCACCGAACGCCCCGATGGCCGCCAGTTCGGCTTCGCGGCCATGGCTGGCCGGTTCAAGGGCCATATCGACGGCTGCTTCGTCTCCGGCCCCGTGGCGATGGATTATCCCGCGCTCTGGGAGAACAAGGCGCTCGGCGCGTCGAGCTGGAAGGATGTGGTCAAGCGTGGCGTCAGCATCGCGCGACCCGTCTACGCCGCCCAGATCGCGCTTTATCAGGCTTACATGGACCTGCCCAACCCGGCGCTCTTCACCGCGCTGAACCGTGACACGATGGAATTGCACACGGAACTGGTGCCGTTCGATGCCCGCTTGGCGCAGGAGATGTCGGATCGCGCGGTCGGGGTCGTGCAGGCGTCCGAGGCGGACGAATGGTTGCCGCGGGCGGCGACCGAACCCACGGCCGTCGTCTGCCGGGGTGGCATGGCGGCCGGCAAGTGGCACGCGCCCTGCGCATGGGCGGCTAGGTGCTGGGGTGAGCGGCGATGATCCCCGACGCCTATGATCTCAAGCGGATCGTCCGCGCCCATCGCGCGCGCTTCTGGCTGCGGGACCTGCTCGAAGGGTTCGAATTCGCACCGGTCTGGCGTTTCGCCGATCAGGCGCAGTTCGATTCCGACGACGTCGATGCGCTGGCCCGCCGCCTCGCGGCAGGTCCGCAACGGTTGCCGCACCCCGAGACGATTTTTGAGTTGGCCGACCGCAGTCGGACCATCCGCAGCCAGATCGTCTATGCACGGCAGCGCGACGACGGCATCGAGGCGGTCTGGCTCGCCCTGTGGCGCAGGCCCAGACGCTGGACCGATATCCATGCCCATGTCCGGATCGCCGATGGCGGCATCGCCGAGTTTGCCACCAATCCGGCACTTCGCGATGCAGGGCTTGCCGAACAAAGCGGTCAGGCGGCGGCCGCCATCGTCTGGCGCGGGCTCGCGATCCTCGCATCGTCAGCGAGCATCAGCGAACGCCAGATCGCCCCGATCAGGCGCACACCCTTCGCGCGGGATGGCGTGCGCGGCTGGACTTGGCATCAGGTCGCCATCGATCCGGCCCGGCTACGCGCCACATCCGAGCGGCTCGGTGGCAGTCATGCCAGCCCGCGCTGGCACCTGCGCCGGGGGCATTGGCGCCAGTTGCCGGACGGTCGGCGCATCTTCGTGCGCCAATGTGAAGTGGGCGATCCCGCGCGCGGCGGGGTGGTCAAGGATTATGCGGTGGAGGCGCGGCGAACATGACGGAATTCACCCCATCGGCTGCGCAGGCCGCCGCGATCGCCGAGGTCCGCGACTGGTTCGAGAACCGCACCGAGCAGCAACAGGTGTTCCGGCTCTTTGGCTATGCCGGATCGGGCAAGAGCACGGTGCTGAAGTTCGCGCTCGATGAGCTTGGCCTGTCGCCCCACCGCGGCGCGAAGGACGGCACCTGTGTGCCGGGTGTGGTCACCGCCACCTTCACCGGCAAGGCGGCGCTCGTGCTGACCCGCAAAGGCACGCCTGCGCGCACCATCCACAGCCTGATCTATTCTGTGATCGAGGCCACGGAAGCGGAAATCGAGGCCGCAGCGCAGAAGGTCCGAGAAGCCGAGACTGCCGCGCGGCGGCTGACCGGCTTTGACCGCACCACTGCCGAGGCCGCGATCGAGGCCATGCGGCAGGCGCTCTCGGCGATGAAGCATCCCCGCTTCGCCCTGAACCCGCAGAGCGATGCGGCAGATGCAAGGCTGATCGTCCTCGACGAGGTGTCGATGGTGGGCGAGGAAATGGCGCGCGATCTGATGAGTTTTGGCAAACCGATCCTCGTTCTGGGCGATCCGGGTCAGTTGCCGCCCATCAAGGGCGAAGGAGCCTTCACCCGCGATACGCCCGACGTGATGCTGACAGAGATTCACCGTCAGGCGGCCGAGAGCGCCATCATCCGTCTCGCCACCATGGCGCGGATGGGGGAGCCCATCGGGTTCGGGGTTTACGACGCCCATGTCGCCAAGCTGCGTAAGGGCGACATCACGCCGGATCATGCGCTGCGCGGTGGGCAGTTGATCTGCGGCCTGAACGCGACGCGCTTCCAGCTGAACAATGCGATGCGGGCGGCGGCCGGGCTGGGCGGGACATATCTTCCCACCGGCAGGGCGGAAAAGATCATCTGCCTGAAGAACGACAATTCGCTCGGTCTGATCAACGGCATGTTCCTGACCCTCGAGGATATCGTCGATGAGGGTAGCCTCTACTTCTCTGCCGTGGTGCATGACGAAGACGGGCGCCGGGTCTCCCCCTTTGACAGCGACGGCCGTCCGGGCCGGTTGCGCATCTACAAGGGGCATTTCGAGGATCATGTGGCCTTCGATGCCAAGCGCCATGACCGCGACTGGCGGGAAAAGCGCAAGCTGACCGAGGCGACCTTCGGCTGGGCGATCACCGCCCACAAGGCCCAAGGCTCGCAGTGGGAGAATGTGATCGTCTGGGATGACGGACTTGGCCGCAGCGAGATCGACCGCCGCCGCTGGCTCTATACCGCTATCACCCGCGCTGAGCGCGGGCTCGTCCTTCTGGCCTGAGGGGGCGCGATGATCGATCTCAACGATGTCGGCACGCCTAAAGCACGCCACGATCTCGCGGCCGTAAAGGACCGGCTGGCGGCGACCGCAGGCGACTGGCTCCCCGGCATCTTTCCCGAGGCGCGGCTTGCGCGCGACCGTCGTTCCTTGCGCTGTGCCGACCTGTCCGGCCGCCCGCCGCGCAAGGAGGGGTCTTGTACCATCCACCTTGACGGGCCCTATGCCGGCTGGGGTTTCGACTATGCCACCGGCGAAAGCGCAGGGCCGATCGATCTGATCGCGCAGGCAACCGGGCTCTGCGATGGCGCGCTCTTCGACGAGGCGGCGCGGATTGCCGGGATGGATCAACCCGCGCCCCGAAACGCGCCACGCGCGAAGCCCGATCATACCGGCGAGATTGCGCGACTGATCGACGGCGCACAGCCGCTCGCTGGCACGCCCGCCGAAACCTACCTCCGCATCCGCGGCGTTGCCGATCCGGGATGCCCGGATCTGTTGTTCCACCCCGATCTGCCGGATTTCGACACGCGACGCGGTTGGCCGGGCCTGATCACATTGCCACGCCTGGCAGACGGCACCCGCGCTCAGGGTATTCACCGGACCTTCCTGCTCGACGACGGCAGCGCCAAGGCGTCTGCCGGGAAGAAGATGCTGGGATCGGTAGCGGATGCGGCCGTGCGCCTGTTCGCCATGCCTGCGGACGGCCATCTCGGCATTGCCGAAGGCATCGAGACCGCCCTAGCGGCGCATGCCCTGTTCGGCACCGCCGTCTGGGCGGCGCTCTCTGCCGATGGTCTCGCGCGGTTTCAGTGGCCGGCGGGCACGACACGGGTCACGATCTACGCCGATGCAGGCGACGCAGGTCGTCAGGCCGCTGCGACCCTGTCGGATCGGCTGAACCGGGCCGACATTTCGAACGAAATCGTGGTCCCGCTCCATGGCGACGATTTCAACGACGATCTGATGCGCGGGGCGCATGGGGCCGACTATCGACCGGATATTTCCGCTGACGAGCCGGTCGGCACGGAGGCCATGACGACAGTGGCGGCTTTGGCGCCTGGCGATCCGGACGCTCTGATTGCCGCCGCCGAGGCGCTGACCAATCCGCCCGAATTCGCCGCGCTCTCGAGCCTCCTCGGCCGCCTTGCGCTGGCCCGGCTAGATCCGCTGCCCGAACGCCAGATCCTCGCCCGGATCAAGACTGCGACCGGCATCTCCATGTCGATCCTCGACAAGCAGTTGACGGAACTGCGCCGCCGCGTGCATGCGACGGGCGATCCGCAGGGCAGGATCGCGCGCCCTGCCTGGTTCGGGCGGCTCTGTCAGGAATTGTCCGGCACGCCTGAGCGCAACGAGGCCAATGTGATCATCGCCCTGTCCTCGGATCCGGTATTCGCAGGGCTCCTGGCCTTCGACGAGTTCGCCCAAGGTATCGTGGTGCGCCAGCCGCTGCCGTGGGATGACCCGGCCATCCGCTTTCCGCGCCCCTGGAACGATGCCGACGATGTGCGCACGGCCGAGTGGCTGCAATTGCGCGGGCTGAACGTCGCCCCGATGGTTGTCGGCCGTGGTGTCGGCGCGGTGGCCCGCGACCTGCGCATCCATCCGGTTCGCGACTGGCTCGACACCCTGAAATGGGATGGCACGCCTCGGATCGAGACCTGGACAAGCACCTATCTCGGCGCTGCGCCGACTGCCTTCCATCACACCATCGGCGCGCTCTGGCTGATCTCGGCCGTGGCCCGGATCTACCGGCCCGGGGTGAAGGCCGATCATATGCTGATCCTCGAAGGGCCGCAGGGCGCGCGCAAATCCACTGCGATCAAGGTGCTCGCGGGCGAGGATTGGTTCACCGACGAGTTGCCCGAGCTTGGGTCCAAGGACGCGGCCATTCACATGCAGGGCGTATGGATTGTGGAAATCGCCGAACTCGACGCCATTGGCCGCGCCGAGGTCTCGCGCATCAAGGCGTTCCTGACCCGCACCACCGACCGCTTCCGGCCGCCCTATGGCCGCTACACCGTCGAGGTTCCCCGCCAGTGCGTGTTCGCAGGCACTGTGAACCCCGACACCTATCTGCGCGATGAAACCGGCAATCGCCGATTCTGGCCGCTACGCTGTGGAAGCATCGACATCGCCGCAATCGCTCGCGACCGGGATCAACTCTGGGCCGAAGCCGTCCACCGTTTCCGCGAAGGCGCGATTTGGTGGATCGACGATCCGGCGATCCTTGCCGAAGCTCATGGAGAACAGGAGCGCCGCTACCAATCCGACGCTTGGGACAATCTGATCGAGCACTGGCTGACGCACGAGATCCGCACAGTGTCCGACGGCTACCCGGACTACGGCAATTCCCGCACCGAAAGCGTGCTGCGGCAGGAACCGCTGAGCGACGTATCGGTCGGCGAGATCCTCGATGAAGCGATCGGGCTCGAACCCGGACGTTGGACACGTGGCGATCAGATGCGTGTCTCGGCCTATCTCAAAGCCAACGGCTGGGAGCGATATCGGCGGCGCGACGAGGGAGGGCGCGCGGCAGGTCGGGAGTGGCGGTATCGGAAAGCCCAGACGTAGTCATCGCACGTCTGGGCATCTCGATACCTCTTTCTACACGGCTCGCAGCGGCCCTCTTTCCTGCCGCTCACTCCCGCCATCATCGGCGGTCAAGCTCCAGATAAGCCCCTCTACTTCTCCGAGCGGGAGGCCGAGTTCTCGCGCAATGTCAGCCTTGGTTACGCGCTCCTGCCAGAGCATCGTAAGCACTTGGCGCCAGACCTTTGATTTCTCGCGACCGATGCCGTTCGGTTCACCGGTGCGGTAGCCGCGCTTCGTCAGGTCGATGCAGATCGACTTGTATTGCCACTCCGAAAGTCGCTTCAGCTGATGAAGACGATAGGCCATCGCCATTGCCGAAACACGCCATCGGGCTTTGGCGCGAATGACGGTATCCGTTGTGACCCGCCTCGGAATGCGGGCTATGACATCTTCGGCGGGCATCAGGAACGCCGAAGCAAAGGCGTTTGCCTCACGCTCGACATTTCGTCCCTTTTTGGGGTCGCCATGCTTGTGCATGACGAGGTGAGCCAGTTCATGTGCGGCATCGAAACGACTGCTTTCGGCGGTCTTGAAGTTGTTCAGGAACATGTACGGCTTGCCGCCGCGCCAGAAAGAGAAGGCGTTGACCGACGCGGTGTTCTCGGTAAGCGAAAACAGCCGAATTCCTTTGACTTCCAAAAGCGCCATCAGGTCAGCGATGGGTTGCTGCCCAAGCGCCCACTGCTGCCGCATGTGCGACGCTGCCACCTCAGGGTCGCTTTCGTACGACAGATCGATCAGATCGGGCTCCGGCAAACCAAATCGCTCCTCGACCCATCCGCTCAGCATGAGCCCCACCGATCCGGCGCCAAGAGAGGCATCGCGCTCCTTGGCCGTCATCTTCGAGAATGAGCGGAAACTGACAGCACCGGGATCGACGGCATCGACCTTGGGTCCGAAGAAGAATTCTTCCGGGTATCCAAGCGCCTCTGCCAGCCTCCCCACCGTATGCGGCTCAGGCTCGTTCCGGCCCTGCTCGAGACGTTTGATGGTGTCGACGCTAACGCCAGCCTGTTCGGCAAGCGCTTTCGCCGTTAGCCCGCGACGCGCACGAGCCAATTTCAATCGTGATTCTTCAAACATGTGACGCCTACTTGCGCACGATCTTGGGCTCGAAATCCTCCGCGATGCCGTCGTCGTCGAGATTCAGGAGCATGTCTTCTTCGTCGCCTTCGGGAAGCAGGAAGATGCGCTCCACTGCGCCTTCGAAGGTCTTGCCCGAAATCTTGGGCCGGGTGAGTTCGGCCCGTCCTATATCGTCGACCATGAGGTAATAAAACGCGAGCCCCACGGCATCGTCACGGACGAAGAAACGAAGTTCTTCCGGATCGAAAAGCATCGGGCCGCAGGCACGTTCGGACGCAGCACCCTTGTCCGAGCGCGGCTTCGGCGCCTTGTCGCCACAGGCGCGATCGACGTTGCAGAACCCGATCTTCAGCCCTTTCTGGTCGTTGCGGATGGTCTCGACCCCGTCTTTCCGGTCGATGACCCATTCGTCGCCAATGAACTCCTGGCGAAGAGATGCGACGCCCTCGTGATAGCCAAATGTGCCTGCCGCGTTCGAAGGATGCAGCGCCGTCGCGTTTCCACTAGCAGTGCGAGCCGCGCGGACCGAGTTGGTCAAACCATCCATCGACAATCCCATCTCGGCGATACGACGGTCCACATCCCAAGGCTCACCCAGTATCTTCGTTTCAACCCATCCTGCCATGCTCGATTCCTCATGCCCGTTTTTTCCACCTACTTGTAGGTTAAAAAAACGGGCACGGTCAAGACATCCCTTGTCCCCAAGCGTGCCAACCTTCCCAGTAGACCCAACGCTGCCCCAACTTCCATCTCGCGTTGGGGACACAAGAAAGCCTGCAGAAACAACGGTGTCCCCAACCTTATGCTGTTTCCCCAACCTATTGATGACCATTCATGTGGAATGATGAAAATCGTCGGGGCCATACGATTCCATGTAAAAGGAGTTGACCACCCGTTGGGGACACAGCGGTTGGGGCGCCATTCCATCAACTCATTGAATTGGAATGATAAAGGTGTGCCCCAACCCTATTGAACCTTGGGTTTGAGGGTCCAGAGGTTGGGACGGGGACCAAACAGCGCCGGTTGTTTCCCTCGAACGGCGCGTCGTCGTTTTCGCTTTGGGGTAGACTCGGTGCATGCTAAATCTGACCGCGACCGAAGCCGAAGGCCCACAGTTTGTGAGCCTTCACCATGAACACAATGATCTCCGCGCAGGAAGTCCGCCCCGAGCAGGGGCGCATTTTCATTTCCTGCATCCTTGCCCTCGATCTCGGGACAACGACAGGCTGGGCCTTGCGCGGCCATGACGGCCTTATCACCTCCGGCACGACGTCCTTTCGCCCCGGCCGTTTCGACGGTGGCGGCATGCGGTATCTGCGCTTCACCAACTGGCTGACCGAAATCGACCGGCTCTCAGGCCCCATCGCTGCCATCTGGTTCGAGGAAGTCCGCCGCCATGTCGGCACGGACGCTGCCCATGTCTATGGCGGGCTGATGGCCACGCTCACGGCATGGGCTGAACTCCGCGGCATCCCCTATGAGGGCGTTCCGGTTGGCACAATCAAGCGCCACGCCACCGGGAAGGGCAACGCTGACAAGGAGGCGATGATTACGGCCGCGCGGGCGCGTGGGTTCAGCCCCACCGATGACAACGAGGCCGATGCCATTGCCATCCTGCATTGGGCCATCGAAACGAACGGGGGTGTCGCGTGAGGTGGTATCCCCGCGGCTATGGTGGCACCCGCCGTGATCCAGATCGCGTCAAGCAGGACGGCTGGCATGACCATGGGCTATTGGCCGTGTCCATCGACGACCCGCGTCTCACCTGGCCGGAGCAGGAACTGGTCCGCCAGCTGGGTGAAAAACTCTACGGCCCGCGTGTCGAGCCAAGGGAGATCGCACATGGCTGAGTGGACACCCACCATTGTCGAAGCGCGCCTTGAGAGCGCTGCCGATGTTTTTAGGTCGCTGCCCGAGGTGAAGCCGCAGGGCTATTTCAACGCCTGGCCCGAGTATTTCCACAGCTTCGCCGACCAGGTCGGTCAAGAACCTCGGATGCGACGGCCGAAGCCCGGCCCTCGCGACATCACCCAAGCCGACGACGCGCTGCTGTGGTTGCGTTGGCTGGACCCGGCCGACGCGCGCCTTGTGTGGCTCCGGGCGAACCGCAAGCCATGGAAGCCGATCTGCTGGGAACTGGGCATCAGCCGCGCCACCGCCAACCGGCGCTGGCAGTATGGCATTGCAGTCATCGTCTGGCGGTTGAATGGCAAACGCGTGCCGTCGAAGCGGTCGATGGAATTCGTGGTGGCGAAGGTGACGCACTGAACCTGTCAATAGCCGTCGCGTGTGCGAGACACTTTCAAGCGAGACACCAGACGCCAAGACAGATCGCGTCCAGGACGCTACAGATTTAATATACTCGGGAGAGGAGCGCGCAGGCACTGGCCGCGCCGCTGGCTTCCGGGGTCCAGCGAGGGAACCAGTCGGGGTCCAAACTGCCAAGCCTTTGATATCTTGGTTCCTTCCTGGCGACATTCGTATGCTGGCGGGCGAAGCGCGGCATATCGCTAGCGACAGGGCCGGATTTTTGGGAAGCCACCCGGAAGCCAGCACCGCCTGAACTCGCCTGAAATACTGCAAATTCAAACCCTTGAAGCTGGACACCCCTGGTGGCGGCTGGACACCGCGTGGAGTCCAGTCTGGACCCCGGAGTCCGGAAGCCAGCGGTATCCACCCTGATCCGAGGAATGCCCCCCGATGACGCTGAGCTTTGCCCCGGATCGGATCGAGATGTGGCCGCTCGCGCGCTTGCAGCCCTACGCCCGCAATGCGAAGGCGCATGGCGCAGACCAGGTGGCGAAGATCGCCGCCAGCATGGCCGAGTTCGGGTGGACCGTGCCTTGCCTCGTGGCCGAAGACGGTGAGTTGATCGCCGGGCATGGCCGGGTGCTGGCCGCAACGCAGCTGGGGCTGACAGAGGCGCCGGTGATTGTGCTCGGTCACCTGACAGAGGCGCAGCGGCGGGCCTACCGTTTGGCCGACAATAAACTAACAGAATTAGGGACTTGGGATGAAGCGCTGCTGTCGGCGGAACTGAACGACCTTCTCGCTGATGATTTCGACCTGTCGCTGGTCGGATTTTCCGACGGCGAGCTCGACAAGCTGCTGGCCTACGTCGCGGAAGACGACGGGGACGAGGGAGGCGCCGGGGGCTCCGTGCCGCCGGTGACCATCCCCGAGCCGCCGCGCAATCCGGCCTCGTGCACCGGCGATCTGTGGATCCTCGGGGATCACCGGCTGCTCTGCGGCGACAGCACGAACCACGACGACGTCCGCCGCCTGATGAACGGCGAGCGGGCGATCCTGTTCGCGACCGACCCGCCGTATCTCGTCGATTACGATGGCTCGAACCATCCGACCCGCAACAAGGACTGGTCCGCGTCCTATGGCACGACCTGGGATGACAGTTCGCAGGGGGCGGAGCTTTACGACGGCTTCATCGCAGCCGCCGTGGCAGAGGCCATTGCCGAAAATGCGGCGTGGTATTGCTGGCACGCCTCGCGCCGCCAGGCGATGCTGGAAGCCTGCTGGGAAAAGGCCGGTGCCTTCGTGCACCAGCAGATCATCTGGGTGAAGGACCGCGGGGTTCTGACCCGGTCGCATTACCTGTGGAAACACGAACCCTGCTTCATGGGCTGGCGCCGCCCAAACCGCCCGCCGAAAGTGGCCGAGGAAACGCTGCCATCGACATGGGCGCTGCCCAGCTTTGCCAAGGATGAGCGTCCCGACCACCCGACGCCGAAGCCGCTCGATGCGTTTGGGATCCCGATGCGCCAGCATGTGGCGCGGGGCGGCCTCTGCTATGAACCGTTCTCGGGCTCGGGTTCGCAGATCATGGCAGGCGAAGCGAATGGCCGTCGCGTCTTCGCGATGGAAATCAGCCCCGCCTATGTCGATGTCGCCGTCGAACGCTGGCAGGCCGAGACCGGCAAGGAGGCGATCCTCGACAGCGATGGCCGGACCTTCGCCCAAGTGAGAACCGCGCGGCTGGCGGAAAGTACGGCCGAGACCGAAACCCAAACTGAACCCGCCGCGTGACATGCATGACCTGGCTTTACCTTCCTCCGGACGCGCTTCCGGAGTCGGAGATGCATGCCTCTTCGGCCTCTCCCTCTGCTCCGGCGCGGGCGGGCTCGACCTCGGGCTTGCCATCGCCATCCCCGGATATCGTACTGTGGGCCATGTCGAACGGGAGACCTTCGCCGCAGCCACTCTCGTGGCGCGGATGGAAGACGCGTCCCTGGATCAGGCTGTTGTCTGGGACGACGTTACCAGCTTCGACGGCCGCCCTTGGCGCGGCGCGGTGGATATCGTCACTGCGGGCTATCCGTGCCAGCCGTTCTCCGTCGCGGGCAAACGCCGGGGTGCCGACGACCCGCGCCACCTCTGGCCGCATGTTGCTCGCATCATCGGCGAGGTCGAGCCGCCCTTCGTCTTCCTCGAGAATGTCGCCCATCATCTCCGCCTCGGCTTCCCCGAAGTCGCCACCGGACTGGTCGGCATGGGCTACCGCCTTGCGGCAGGCCTCTTCACAGCGGCGGAAGTCGGTGCGCCCCACCGGCGCGAGCGGCTCTTCATCCTCGCCATCCGCGAGGGGGACAACCTGGCCAACCCCGCGCGCCTGCTCTGGCACCCGATCGAGTGGCGGCAACCGGACGGAACTGCTGCGGCTCTGGCCGACGCCGAGGGCCAGCGCCAACGAGAACCGGCAGACAAAGCCGACGCCGTCGCAGGCAGCAGGCCAGCATGGGATGAACCTCGCGACGACGGCCGCGCTCTGGCCGACGCCGATGGCGAACGATGGCTGCAAGCCGAGTGCGGGCAACCGCAGGTCGGCCGACCTGACCCATTCGGCGGGGATGTGGATGACGCCGACGGCGCGGGATCACAAGGACGGGGCGACGACACTGGCGAACACGCCGGTGAACGGCCTGCTTGGCCGCCAGGTCCTGGTGACGCCAATGGCTGGGAGCGGTACCTGCGATGTGCGCCGGACCTTGAACCCGCTGTTCGTCGAGGCGCTGATGGGATGGCCCACCGGGTGGACCGGCTTCGCCTCTGTGGCAACGGCGTGGTCCCCCTGGTTGCAGCGCATGCGCTGCGAACTCTGGCGGCTGAACTGCTGGCCGGTGGATGAGGCGGCGAGATGAAGCAGTCGCGCGTCATGTCGCTGGTCGAAGCCGTAGCCAACGTGATCGTCGGCTACGGCGTCGCGGTCGCAACGCAGATCCTGATCTTTCCGGTCTTTGGCCTGCACACGACGCTGGCGCAGAACCTGAAGATGGGCGCGGTCTTCACCGTGGTCAGCATAGCGCGCTCCTACGTCCTGCGGAGGTTGTTCGAAAGAAGTCGACCGCCATGACTTGGCGGCAGGACTTTCCGTAGGCAATGACCTAGTAGACTTTGTCAGGTTATGACTTTGACAAACTGCCAGATCGGCGTCCCATCAGAAGTGTCGTTCTTCTCAATGGGGTCTACGCCGAGGACAGCGCGAGCAACCGATCCAGAGACGGGATTATCGCGGTCAACTATAGCCTCGATGCAAAACTCTCTCATACCGTTCCGCACGATGTTCGCGACAAAATCGGTGACGGCTGCCGAAGCGAGGTCCTTTGCGAGGCCCTTTCCCCGCTGATCTTCCCGAACTGCATATCCAAGATGAAAGCAGCGCATTCCGTCAATTGGCTCTGCTGTGGTGATAACGGTGACAGCTGTGACGCCAGATCCTTTGGTCCGAGCATAGGTCAGACGAGGTGTTCGGCCATCTGGCATATCTTGATGTATCTGTATCTTTTCGTTCCCTTGCATCCTTGCGGTCTTTATGCGTCCTGAACGAAGCGCCTCATCGAACCCGGCAAGGGTCAGCATCATATCAACGCGTGCCATCTCAAAATCCTTTCAGTTATCATTTGTTTATGGGGTGTCGGATGATGCCGCAACCCCAGACCCGATACGCTGCAAGTGTTCACCGTTCGAGAAAGCACCAGCTAGTAACAGACGTGTTTGCCGCCCTGCTCGGGCGGCTTCAATTTGGTTTTCGGATGCGGATAACTCAGGCTCCCTAGAGCCGGTAGACCCTTCCGCGCCCCTCGATCTTTTCCGAGGCCACTTCGAGCTCGAGCTTCTTTTTGAGCGCCCCGGCCATGGCGCCGCGCACCGTGTGCGACTGCCAGCCGGTCGCGGCCATGATCTCCTCGATGGTCGCGCCGTCCGGCGCGCGCAGCATGGCGATCAGGGTGGCCTGCTTGGTGCCCTCGCGCGGCGTGCGCGCCTTTGGCGCGGCCTCCGGTTCGTTGGGAGTGTCCGGCATGGGCTCCTCGGTCGGCGCGTCCGTCGCGCCCGCAGGCGCGGGGTTCGCGTCGTCGGGCTCGATGCCGATGGCGGCGAGGCCCGCGTCGGTGGCGACGAGTGTGACGCCGTGGCCGTCGCCGGTCTCGCGCCAGACGGGCTCGCCCTTGCGCAGGTCGGCGTCGACCTCCTCGAGGAAGCCCTTGCCGAGCATCGCGCCGACCACCTTGGCGGCGGCGCCCCCGCGCAGGCTTTCGGGCAGCGGCAGGGCAATGCGGTCCTCACGCTGTGCGGCAGCGCTGAGGATGATGGCTTGGGTGTCGGAAAGCTTGGGCATTGGGTCGTCTCCGTTTTCGGGCCCGCGTCATGCGGCGCCTTCTACGACCCCGAGCCGCGCAGGGAACGCGGCAGGAGTTCCGGCGGTGCCGGAGATCAGCGGGCGTGCTCGCCCTCGCCGAAGGCGCTGTCCGTAATGCGCTTCAGGAGGCTGGCGTAGTGTTCGAGGGTGCCGACCATCGCCCAGCCCGCCTCGTCGGGGTGGCAGTTGAAATGGTCGTCGCTGAGCGCCTGAAGGCGCGCGAGCATCTCGTCGATCTCGGCCTTCTTGCCGATAAAAGCGGCGAGCGCGGCTTCCTTGTTTCGGCGCGCCTTCTCGGCGCGGAGTTCGTGGCGCGGGGTGGTGATCGGGTTCAGGCGGGTGGTCATCGTTGTGGCTCCTTGGTGAGTTGCATCGTCCTTCTGAACGGACGTTCGCTCCGGTCGCGACGCTTATCAACTCTATAAGCACATGATCTTGAATGATAATCGGAGCCGTCGATGCAGGGCATGAGCGAGCGCCAGTACGCCGCGCATGTCGGGCTGTCGCGCGGCGCGATCCAGAAGGCGAAGACGGCCGAGCGGCTGGTCCTCTATCCGGACGGCAGCATCAACGCGGCGGCCAGCGACGCCCGGCGTGCCGAGACAACGGACCCGTCGAAGACGAGAAAGCCGCCCGCGCCGAAGCTGAAGCCCGTCCCCGAGGCGGCGGTGGCGGCCGTCGGCGACACGCTCCGCGAACAGGGTCTGGCAGTCCCCGCCGTCGGCGGCGGCACGACCTTCCTGCAGGCCAAGACCGCGAACGAGGTGCTGAAGGCGCAGGAACGGCGCATCCGGCTCCAGAATCTGAAGGGGGAGTTGATCGAAAGGGCCCGCGCGCTGGCGCTGGTGTTCCGCCTCGCGCGGGAGGAACGGGACGCATGGGTGAACTGGCCCGCGCGTGCGGCGGCGCTGATGGCGGCCGAGTTCTCGGCCTCGTGCAGCGACGCGACGGGCCAGCAGATCACCGTGGAGCCAGCCGCGATGCAGAAGGTGCTGGAGAAACATGTACGCGCCCACCTCGACGAACTCGCCGAGGTCCGGCCCGACTTCCGGTGATGATGATGGCCTGACGGACTTCGATGGCGCGGGCGAGATCCTGCGCGCATGGGGCAACGGGCTGCGGCCCGACCCGGACCTGACCGTCTCGGAATGGGCGGACCGGCACCGAATGCTCTCGGGTCGCGCCTCGGCCGAGCCCGGGCGATACCGCACGGTGCGCACGCCCTATATGCGCGAGATCATGGACCGGCTGTCGCCGGGCGATCCCACGCAGCGGATCGTGTTCATGAAGGCCGCGCAGGTCGGGGCGACCGAGGCGGGCAACAACTGGATCGGCTTCGCGATCCATCAGGCGCCGGGTCCGATGCTGGCCGTCCAGCCGACGGTGGAACTGGCGAAACGCAACTCGCGGCAGCGGATCGACCCGTTGATAGACGAGAGCCCCGAGCTGCGGGAGCGGGTCAAACCGGCGCGCTCGCGGGACGCGGGCAACACCATGCTGTCGAAGGAGTTTGCGGGTGGCATCCTGATCATGACCGGGGCCAACTCGGCGGTCGGGCTGAGGTCCACACCGGCGCGCTACATATTTCTGGACGAGGTCGATGCGTATCCCGCGTCCGCCGACGAGGAAGGCGATCCGGTCACGCTGGCGGAAGCCCGGTCGCTGACCTTCGCCCATCGGCGCAAGGTGTTCCTGGCCTCGACGCCCACCATCCGGGGTTTGAGCCGGATCGAGCGCGAATACGAGGCCAGCGATCAGCGCCGGTATTTCGTGCCGTGCCCGCATTGCGGCGCGATGCAATGGCTGAAGTTCGACCGGCTGCGCTGGCAGAAGGGCCGCCCGGAGACGGCGGAGTATCACTGCGAGGGCTGCGACGCGGCAATCGCGGAACACCACAAGACGGCGATGCTGGAGGGGGGCGAATGGCGCGCGACCGCCACGGCCGCCGATCCGACCACGGTCGGGTATCACCTCTCGGCGCTCTATTCGCCGATCGGCTGGCTGAGCTGGGAGCGGATCGTGCGGGCATGGGACGCAGCACAGGGGTCGGACGAGGCGATCAAGGCCTTCCGCAACACGATCCTCGGCGAGACCTGGGTCGAGACCGGCGAAGCGCCGGACTGGCAGCGGCTCTACGACCGCCGCGAGCGCTGGACATCCGGCACCGTGCCAGCGGGCGGGCTGTTCCTGACCGCCGGGGCCGACGTGCAGAAGGACCGGATCGAGGTCGACGTCTGGGCCTGGGGTCGCGGGCTCGAAAGCTGGCTTGTCGATCACGTCGTGATCGAGGGCGGGCCGGACCGGCATGACGCATGGTCGGAGCTGACCGCGCTGCTCGACCGGTCCTGGCCGCACGAGCGCGGCGCGCATCTTCGGATCGCGCGGCTCGCCATCGACACGGGCTACGAGGCCCCGGCGGTCTATTCCTGGTCGCGGGCGCAGGGGTTTGCGCAGGTGTCGCCGGTCAAGGGCGTCGAGGGGTTCAACCGCTCGAGCCCGGTGTCGGGGCCGACCTTCGTCGACGCGACCGAGGGTGGCAAACGCCTGCGGCGCGGCGCCCGGCTCTGGACCGTGGCGGTGTCGACCTTCAAGGCCGAGACCTACCGCTTCCTGCGGCTGGCGCGGCCGACCGAGGAGGAGATGGACGACGGGGCGGCATTCCCGCCCGGCTCGGTGCACCTGCCGCATTGGGTCGAGAACGAATGGCTGAAGCAGTTCGTGGCCGAACAGCTGGTGACGGTGCGCACGAAGCGCGGCTTCGCCCGGCTGGAATGGCAGAAGCTGCGCGAGCGCAACGAGGCGCTGGACTGCCGGGTCTATGCCCGCGCCGCCGCCTGGATCGCCGGCGCGGACCGCTGGCCCGACGAGAAATGGCGCGACCTCGAGGATCAGCTCGGGGCCGCTCCCACCGACACCGATCCCGCCGGACAGATCAACCGGCCGGGACAGGCCCCGCAGGGCAAGCGCCGCTCCGACTGGCTCGGACGGCGTGGAGGATGGTTTTGATGACCGACTGGACGGAAACCGAGCTTTCGGCGCTGCGCCGGGCCTACGCCAGCGGCACGACGCGGGTGAGCTATGACGGCAAGTCCGTCGACTACGGCTCCGCCGAGGATCTGCTCGCCCGCATCCGCACCATCGAACGCGCCATCGCGGGCACCACGCGGCCGTTGCCGGTGGCCGGGCTGGCGGGCTTTTCGCGCGGGGATCGCTGATGTCGGCAAACTGGTTCGACAGGGCCATTGCCTCCGTCGCCCCTCGGGCCGCCGCCAGGCGCGTGCTGGCCCGTCAGGCCTTCGAGACCCTCACACGGGGCTATGACGGGGCCGCGAAAGGCCGACGGACAGAGGGCTGGCGGGCGCCGGGGTCCTCCGCCGACACCGAGATCGGCGTCGCCGGGGCGCTGCTGCGTGACCGGATGCGGGACCTCGTGCGCAACAACCCGCATGCGGCCAAGGCCGTGGCGGTGCTGGTGAACAACATCATCGGCGCCGGCATCATGCCGCGCGCCGCGAGCGGCGACGACACGCTCGACCGGAAGGTGGACGCGCTGTTCGAACGCTGGACAGCGGATTGCGACGCTGATGGTCAACTCGACTTCTACGGTCTGCAGACGCTGATCTGCCGCGAGATGGTCGAGGCGGGTGAGGTGCTGGTGCGCCGCCGCCTGCGGCGTGCGAGCGACGGCCTTCCGGTGCCGCTGCAATTGCAGGTGCTGGAGGCCGACTTCCTCGACGCCACGAAATCCGGCGTCCTCGGCGCGGGACGCCTCGTGCAGGGGATCGAGTTCGACCCGGTCGGCAAACGCCGGGCCTACTGGCTGCATGCCGAGCATCCGGGCGACGCCTACGGGGCCTTGCAGAACGGGTTGCAGAGCCGCCCGGTCCCCGCGTCAGAGATCGCCCATGTCTACGAGAAGCAGCGCACGCAGGCGCGCGGCGTTCCCTGGGGTGCGCCGGTCATCCGGTCCTTGCGCGATCTCGACGATTACGAGTTGGCGGAACTGGTCCGCAAGAAGACCGAGGCCTGCGTGACCGCCATCGTCTTCGGCGACGACGAGGCGCAACAGGGCATCGCGCCCTCCGTGGTCGATGCCGACGGCAACCGGGTGGAACAGTTCGAGCCGGGGCTGATCGCCTATGCCCGCGGCGGCAAGGACATCCGCTTCAACCAGCCCTCGGCGACGGGCGGCTACGGCGAATACAAGCGCGCGAGCCTGCACACGATCTCGGCAGGCTTCCGGGTGCCCTACGAGCTGCTGACCGGGGACCTGTCCCAGGTGAACTATTCCTCGATCCGGGCGGGGCTAGTGGAGTTCCGCCGCATGATCGATGCCGTGCAGTGGCAGCTCTTCATCCCGATGTTCTGCGCGCCGGTCTGGCGCTGGTTCACGGAAGCGGCATGGGCCGCAGGCCAGATCCCGTCGCCGACCGTGCCGGTCGAGTGGTCGCCCCCGAAGTTCGAGGCGGTCGATCCCCAGAAGGACGCGATGGCGAACCTGCTGTCGATCCGCTCCGGCACCATGACGCTGGCCGAGGTGATCGCGAAACAGGGCCGCAACCCCGACGCGGTGCTCGCCGAGATCGCCGCGACCAACGCCAAGCTGGACGCGCTCGGGCTGGTGCTCGACAGCGACCCGCGCCGCGTCACCAAGACCGGCAGCGCGCAGACCAGCGATCCGTCGAATGACCCGGCCGCCGACGAACAGGACACCGACGACCCGGCCGCCGGCGCGGACAATGACCCGGCGCAGGCCGACCAACAGGACTGACCCATGGACACGATGATCGAACTGCCGGCCATGCGCCGGTCGGCGGAGCTTGCGCCGAACACGGCCGACGCCGACAGCCGCACCGTCGAGGTGGTCTGGTCGGCGGGCGCGCGCGTCCGCCGCGCGACCTTCTTCGGCGAGCCATACGACGAGGAACTGAGCCTCGACCCGGCCCATGTCCGCCTCGACCGGCTGAACGCGGGCGCGCCGTTCCTGAAGGTGCACGAGCTCGACACGCTCGACGCGGTGATCGGCTCGGTCGTGCCGGGCTCGGCGCGGATCGAGAACGGGCGCGGCATCGCGCTGGTCCGGATCAGCGAGCGCGCCGATGTCGAGCCGATCTGGCGCGACATCCAGGCCGGGCACATCCGCGCGGTCTCGATCGGCTACCAGGTCCACCGTTTCGAGGTCTCGAAGCCCGAGGCCGCGCGCGAACTCTGGCGGGCGGTGGACTGGACCCCCTTCGAGGTCTCCGCCGTCGCGGTCGGCGCCGATCCCGCCGCGGGTTTCCGCGCCCAGCACCCCCTTCACGACTGCGTCCTTCACCGCCGGGACGCCCCCACACCGCAAGGAGCATCCCCGATGACGGACAAGACCCAGACCCCGGCGAGCGACGCCGCCAAGGCAACCACCACCCAGCCGACCGAGCCGGTCGCAACCGAGGACACCCCCATGACCGAGCCGAAACCGGCTGCGCCCGACCCGAAGGTCGCGGCCAGCGAGACGCGCAGCCAGCCGAAGCCGCAGGCAACTCCCGCGCCCGACACCGAGGCGGTCGCCACCCGCGCCCGCGAAGCCGAGCGTGATCGCGTCTCCACCATCTACGATCTGGCCGGGCGGCTGAACCTGGAACGCGGCTTCGCCGAGGACCTGGTGAAGCGCGGCGTCAGCGTCGACGAGTCCCGCCGCCTGATCCTCGACCAGGTCGCGGCGAAGTCGGACGAGACCCGGACTTTCCCGCATGTCTCCGTCCCCCTCGGCGGCCGGGACGAGCGGATCACCCGCCGCGACGCGGTGGCGAACGCGCTCCTGCACCGCTACAGCCCGACGCTCTTCCAGCTGGAGGACGCCGCCCGGCAGTATCGCGGCATGACCCTGCTGGAACTCGCTCGCGAAAGCCTCGGCAATGCCGGGGTCAACACGCGGGGTCTTTCGCGCGACGAGGTGGCGACGCGCGCGCTGCACTCGACCTCGGACTTCCCCGAGATCCTCTCGGCGGTCACCAACAAGACGCTGCGGCAGGCTTACGAGGCGTATCCCCGCACGTTCATGCTGTTCTGCCGCCAGGTGCTCGCCACCGACTTCAAGGCGATGCACCGGGTGCAGCTCGGCGAAGCGCCGCAGCTGCTGGAGGTCGGCGAGAGCGGCGAGTTCAAGCGCGGCACGCTCGGCGAGAGCAAGGAGAGCTACAAGGTCAAGACCTATGGCCGGGTGGTCGCCATCACCCGCCAGACCCTGATCAACGACGATCTCGACGCCTTCACCCGGATCCCGGCGATGTACGGCAACTCCATCGCCCAGCTGGAGTCGGACGTGGTCTGGGGCATCATCACCGCCAACCCGGCGATGGCCGACGGCAACGCGCTGTTCCACACCACGCACAAGAACCTGGCAGGCACCGGCGCGGCGCTCGATGTCAGCAGCGTCGGTGCGGCCCGCGCGGCGATGGCGAAGCAGACCGGGCTCGACAAGAAGACGGTGCTGAACGTCCGCCCGGCCTTCCTGATCGTGCCCGCCTCGCTGGAACTGAAGGCCGAGCAGCTGGTCGCCCAGAACCTGGTGCCCGCCGCGACCTCCAGCGTGGTGCCGCAGTCGATCCGCACGCTTTCGCCGATCAGCGAGCCGCGGCTCGACGCCGCCAGCGAGAGCGCCTGGTATCTGGCGGCCAGCCCGAACCAGATCGACACCATCGAGTACGCCTATCTCGAGGGCCAGCAGGGCGCCTATATCGAGACGCGCAACGGCTTCGACGTCGACGGGGTCGAGATCAAGTGC
>NZ_WMII01000021.1 GCF_009711265.1 Paracoccus shanxieyensis
TGGTCGAGGCGCTGGAGGTCCCCTGCGCCAGATCGCCCTTCTCGGCCACGGTCACGGACAACCCCCGCCCCACCGCATCCCGCGCAATCCCGCAACCGTTGATCCCACCGCCAAGGATGAAGAGATCCGCCACCGCAGCTTGCGCCGACATGTCTGCCCGTTCCGTCACGAAATCCCCCCTGCGAAGTCCTCCAACTTCGTAAGCGCGAAACTGCACCCGCCTCACGCCTTCGTCAACAGATATTTTCGTTTATGTTTTATTTCGCGTATAAACGAACATTAACTCCGGATATGACGTGGCGTTTTCGCGTATTTCAGCAGAGGCGCGCATTGGCGAATGACCTAGGGTCACGGCTGGCGTGCGGGCGGCAGAACGGGCGGCAGCGGTGGGATTGAGCATCCGGCAGGGGAGATCCTGAAGCTGCCCGGGCCAGGTGCAGGGTTATGGTCGAGGATCTGGCCGGGCGTTTCGACGTTACCCAGCAGACCATCCGCCGCGATAATGGCCGAGGCGAGCTTGCCGGACCGAGCGGTGCGGCGCTGCGTGAGGGCGCGGTCAATCTGGGCGATGGATCGCGCCACCGTATGACTGCCGAAGGACAAGGCCGCCATCGGTGCCGCCTGCCCCCGGCTGAACAGCGCAGGATCATCTTGCCGTTGCCGGTGAGAAGGTTGCCGCTGATCCGGTTGGCGCTGCAATGGCTCATTGATGGACGTGGAGGATGATGTCACGCGCGACTGCCTGACGGCGATCCCTGACACATCAATCTCGGCCGCCGGGTGGCGCGCGAGCTGACAGCCCTGATCGAGCAGCGCGGCAGGCCGGGATGATTGTTTCTGACAATTGCACCGAACTGACCCCGAACGCGATCCCGAGATGGCGCGCCGAGCAGAAGATCGAATGGCATGACATCGCGCCGGGAAAGCAAATGCAGAACGGCTTCGTGGAAAGCCTCGATGGTCGGATGCGGCACGAATTTCTCAATGAGACGCGGTTTCAAGCGATATCACCCATGCTCTCGCATCTGATCGCCGCATAGGTCACCGATGACAACACCGAACGGCCAAACTCAATCATCGGTTGTCAGATCCCGGCAGGCTTCGCCCCAGCCTTCGCAATGGCTCGCCCCGCTGCGCTATATGAAAGGTTAAGCTCCGCGCGCCAGATGATTGTTCAAACCGCGCACAAGAGCGTAAGTGACCAAAGGGCTGCGGTCGCACTGGATGAAGGTTCAGTGGCAGGGCGTCTGAATGTGGACCTGATACCCGCACAGCAAAAAGCCTCCCGATTACGGGAGGTTGTTGAAAGTGTAGGATTTGGTTGCGGGAGTAGGATTTGAACCTACGACCTTCAGGTTATGAGCCGAACTCCTTAATTCTCATGACTCTTTTCTTTTCAGAGACTTAACGTGCAAGCCTTTGAGACGGCAGACTTTTTCGAGAACTATCGGCGCTTCTCGCCGGATTTGGACGGATCAACGTGCGCACAGCGACGCATTCGCGGGTTGACCAGACGTTGACAAGCGATGTTCATCGAACGCGAAAGCCATCCCTACATCCCTTGGATCGGTCTCGACGCGAAGGGCGAAGAGCGGACGGTCGCTGCGCAAAGGATGGAGGTCAGCAATGCGGGACAAACCGGCCGTTCGCGCCCGCAGCACGGGAGTGTTCGCACTTGCAACATGAACAGTCCGCCGGGCGGTTAGCGGCCCGCTGCGGGGCATCATGGCAATCAGGACATGGCTGCGGAAGCAATCATTCAAGTGCCGCGCAGCGAAACCAGATCGGGCAGTGAACGGTCGTTTGCTGCATCCTGAACGAATGGAAACGACGAGCATGAAGCGGGATTTGACTAAGCAACTCAGAGATAGCTGGGCAAGACGCCTAGACGCCATGATCGGGCAGTATGCTAAACTAGGTTGGCGGCCTCTCCCGCGACACTCTCCGTTCGAGGGTTGCACCAGTTTGGCTGGTGCCAAGCCTCATGTTTTGATTCCCCCTTCGAACGCTTGATCACCTCCGACAAAGTCCTGCCGGCGATGAATCATGTTCTGCAATCCGCGTCGAGAGCCAACTATTTTCAGCAGGCTGATAACCGCCGGATTACTCGAGACTCTCGACCACAAAAACAAGCTGAAAATTCTGGTTCAGAAGCTAATTTTCAGACGATGGTAGTGTTACTATATACCTCAGTGAAGCCGCTAGGTTGCTTGCTATTACTGGGGATGTTTCAATGAGCTTATCCTCGATTTCGGGGCAGGTTAATTCACCAATTTCCAGTAGTCCAGACATGATATCCGCATTGACTTTAGGATACATATAGTATTTGGCAGAATTCGCAGTATATCCATCTTTCATGAAATCATCATATTCGTATCCAAACGCTCTCGCAAGCGAAAAACCAACAGCATGCATCGCGTGCAGAGAACTCGTATCCTTATATGCCAAACTTGGGCCTACGACGCAGCCTTTTGCGTTGCCATCTGCGTGTACGCTCAAGAATACCTTCGCTTTAAGTGGAGAAGATACTCCATCTGCCGGCACGACGAGCACATTGAATTGCTCATCCTTAAGTTTTTTAGCAGCGTGAGAAACTATGTATGCGACAATTCTTTGCTCGGAAACTCTTGCTCCCTGCGCCCCTGTGGCGCCGGTTTTTCTCTTGTAATGTCCAGGCTGAAGAATGATATCGTATTCCGCTCCCACTTCACCCGTAGAAGTACCTTCAATTTCAGGGAGAGAGTTTATTTCAGATAAGAGAACTGAAAATTGGTCATCAGACATTGCCCCTAGTTCTATGCTGCTCAACTCGGAAGCTAAGCTCGATAACCTAAGAGCTTGGATGTTCTCTGTAAGTGATTCTATAATCTCTTGAGATGTTTCCTCTATGATAGGCACTTCAGCCTCCTCAGCGCTTAATCCACTAGGAAGAGAAGCTAGCAAAATCGCAGCGACTACTATGGTTGGCACAGTTTTCATAAGTCATTCCTCCGTTAGACTTTCTATATCGTCTTCTATATCATTCATTATTTTATAGTACTCCGCCTCCACATCTTTAGAACATTCGCCAACGCCAAGGATTATAAAGAAAATAGACCCATACTGCCCGGGCTGGCCGTCTCCATATCGAACGGGCATTGCAAGTGCCACCATTAAGCCGGCACTGGGATCACACCGAGGTGTCCCTGGAGTATAAGAGGTAACTCCGACTAGTTCACCATAGCTTATCAATTTACTCGGCACCACTCCAGAAATATTGTTTAAAATAAAATCAGAGGAGGCTGTTCCGAACAGCTCAACTTCCTCGGCTGGGGTTAGGCGATTGAAGCTGCTATTCAGTAGAATGTTATCTAGCCATTCACCCGCCTTACTAAGGGTGTACGATCTCCTATCAGATATCTCTAGTGCTCGCCGGAAACCGCTCATCAGATTGAGGGAGATGACTCTTGCTTTGAACATTGTATCAACTCCGTGCGCCTTGGCGGCTCGGTCGATTTCGTAATTAAAATCCGTAGTGTCATCCAGTTCGGCAAATGCAAGTGTATCAGACCTGGAGGGGTCAATTTTTTTAGCTATTAGACCAGGAGGTAAGCCGCCATCAAAGTAATATACGAGTTCGTAAGAGTTAAAAGAACTAAATTTAAACCTCTCATCAAGTGTGTTAAATGAATGCAAAAAGTACCCACCTTTCCTCGCCCTGTCCGCGACGAACCCAACTCGCTGCGATGAAATCATTTGCAGCGGAATCGGTAGCAATGTTGGCGGCGCAAAGGATACGGTTTCCATTTCCGATCCACACATCGTCGCTTCGGTTAAGTAATCATTTACAGTGTTAACGTATTTATCCCGATAGTTGAGCACCAAGTCCTCGGAGAAGTCAGGACTTATAGGGCGTGCACACACAACCGTCATTCCGCTTGAGGATTCTGAATAAAAGCATGAAAAATCGGTAGGCAAGCCTTTTGGACTTTCACGCAAACATAAAGTTTCTCCCAGATGATGCGCAAACAACTTTTCAAGCGCATTAACGGGCTCTCTGCATGAAATAGACCCATCGCCCTCTGGTGGATCCGCAATTTCACGCGAAAGCTCGCAATTGTTTAAAACACTTAATTCACTAGCACCAGCGGTTAGCGGCATGAGGAGGTTGGCGTGACTGATTGCGACAATGGTTGCCAATGCCTTGATCAATCGCATTTCTCCACTGCCCCTTTGAAATCATTAAGCCGAGACGTTAAAACTATATTCTTAGCATACTGATAAACATCCTCGATTTCCGTTGCTTGAATTGTCGTAGGAGCGTAATAACCGAACCTAAACGCAATCGAACGATCATGTGGCCTTCCGTGTGCGTCTCGAATGCTCGGATCAAAATCACCAATCAATTTCAGATTATGATTAAACAAGTTTATGTTGCCCTCGTCGAGGGCTGTTTTAAACAAGAATCCCGCTAGGACATCCGCTCCAAGCTCTAATTTGAGTCTGCATTCCTTTATGGCCGCGGCCATGCTTCCTGATCGTTTGAACTGATAAATGTGTGATAGTTCATGCGTAATTGGAGCGATATAGCTTTCATGAGGCGCGGCAATCTCTTCATAGATGGGATACCTAATAGTATAGGTTCTTTCTCCACTTGGCTTTGAAACTCCCTCGGTTGATGAAAATTTTCCGTTCAAACATCCGATGAAAGCTATGTTGTTCAAATCTAAACCAAGGGCATTTGACGCAAGTCGCACATATTTCTCATCTTTAATTTTGTAAGGGTCATCCTGACAGGGCGGAGTTGATGGGCTGTGGACTAAAGATTTGGCAAAAGTGCTTTCTGGTGTGGTTAAAGTTGCAATGGTTAGAGTTATAAAAGCCCCAGCAGATCTGCTGGATTTATTTGAGCACCCAACGAATGAGAACGCTCCGTAAATCCAAGAAAACATAGCACCTGCAGTATTGCAGCAGCTTAAGCCCGATAATGGCTTGTCCTTGTATATTTGATATCTGAATTTTTCCACTGATTTTCAATTAGTTTGACGGTGTAAAGCTGATGAAATAAACCTTTCCCGTCGACGGCCGAATTCCAATCGTCCAATCTATGATATTTCCGCCTGCGTGCCTCGCTCTATAGAGTGACATGGTTCCGTCATTATGATCTTTTTGATCTATCAAATCCATGTCGATAGCCGGACCTGCAACTGCGATTGCTTGATAGCAACCCATGCCGCCCGTCTGGCTGGCAATTATATTGAAGACGTTTTGTTCCAGCACTTGGTATGCTTCAGGGGGGCCGCATTTCTGAAATGCGGAGATCAGACTCGCTAAAATTTTGTCTGGTTGAGACTGCGCATTGCTTGCCGTTGGTATCGAAAGCGCAATCAATAATGAAGCCAGAAGCTTGGTTAACATTTACATTCCCCCTCGTAAGCAGAGGTATTGTCAGTGCGAATCGGTTTTTTTTCAATTATTCTTTTCGGTGTCGGCATTCGCCGCCCTTGAGCGCCGATAGATATGCGTCCCGGACCGCGTTCCAACCCAGCGACTACCATGCATTGTTTATCGTCATGGGTATGCTGCACCCACGAACGACGGCTTCGTCCGGCTCCGCTGTAAGCTCACCAAGGATTTCGCTGTGCCTTGTCTCAGCGGCCGCTTCAGAGAGATGCGGCAGGGCAGCATGCGTCTCGGTAGGGGGGTGTGTGGCTCACTTCTTCGCTGCTCCCGCGAACGCACGCGTACGCTGCGGGCAGGACGAGTGTCTGCGAAGGGCTCCAAGTGGACCTTCGTTGCAATGAAGTCGAACGGCAGCTCTGGGCAACTCTCCGCCCCTACCCCTTCGGCGTCACATCCTTCATCCCATGCTGCAGCAACAATGAGACCTGTTCTGCGGTGAACTTGAACTCCTGGCCATCTGGGATCCGCTCGGCTGACACCGGGTATTTCGGGCGGCGGGGGTCGATGCCGGTGATGCGGAACTGCTCGCGCCCGGTGCTGAACTGGCGGCCGTAATCGGCGGGGGAAAGCCCAAAGGCCTCGGACAGCGCCTCGAACCGAAGCCGCTCGGGATCGAGAGCGCTGCCATCCGGCAGGGGGATCGAGACGCGGAAGGTGGCATCGAACCCCCAGCGCAGGTCGGCGCCGGTGATGTCGCGCGGCTCGACCACCAGGCCATGACGAGCGGCGACGGCTTCGCAGGCCTTCAGCATTTCAGCTTGCAGGCGCCGGCACAGCACGGGCGTCAGGTTTCTTGGTGGCTTGGCGCTGGGCATGGAAGTTTCGTGTTTGGGGTGTGCCGACAGGATTACCTCTTGCGCGGCCTCCGATCAAACCATCGGCGCAGAAGGGGGCGGGCGTCCGTCTGTTCCCCACCCCGTGCGCAGGGCAAAGTCACCTAACACCTTGTTTTTCTTTTTTAGGAATTGTCACCCGGCCTTCAATTCCACCTTCCGCCTATATTCCGGTCCCGGTCCCGTGATCCGACTTGATCGTGGCGCGGGTCTACGCCTGTGTCGTCGGGCAAGGAGGCGGGATGGATGGTCAAACGACTGAAACTGAGTGAGAAAACTCTGCGCGAGGCGGAACCCAAGCCCGGCGTCAGCTATCAGATTTTTGACACGGAGGTTATCGGCTTCGCCGCCCGGGTGCAGGCTTCCGGGGCGCGGACCTTCACCATCGACTACCGGCACGCCGGTCGGCAGCGGCGGATGACCATCGGGCGATGGCCGGAATGGAGTGTCACGGCCGCGCGCGAACGCGCCAAGGAACTGCGCCGCGCCATCGACGAAGGGCAGGATCCTCTGGCGGCGCGCGACGAGTGGCGCGGGGCCCCGCGCGTCACGGACTTGATCGACCGCTACATCGCCGAGCACCTGCCAAAACTTGCCAAGACCAATGCGGGCGACCAGGTCTCGATGCTGAAGAAGATGGTGGAACCGGCCTGGGGCACCCGGCTGGTGACGGAAATCACCAAGTCCGACGTCGCGAAGTTTCTCGATTTCGTGGCCGAGGGCCGCCCCCGCCCCTGCAAGCCAAAGCCCAACAACCGGGCCCGCAAGCTGCAGGGTCACAAGCCTACCCCGATCCGCGCCAACCGCATGGGCGAGGTGCTGCGCAAGATGTTTACGCTGGCGATGGAATGGGAATGGCGGGCGGACAATCCGGCGCAGGGGTTCCATCGGAGGCTCGAACATGCCCGCGAGCGGTTCCTGTCGCCCGAAGAACTGACCCGGCTGGCATCCGTGCTGGATGCCGCCGAGGATCAGCGCGCCGCGGCGATCATCCGCATGTGCATGTTGACGGGCGCCCGGGTGGGCGAGGTCCGAACGGCCCGGTTCGAACAGTTCAACCTCGACTATGCCATCTGGTCGAAACCCGCCTCTACCACCAAGCAGCGCAAGATCCACCGCGTGCCGATTTCGCAGGACGTCGCAGCCATCGTGCGCTTGCGCCAGCAGGTGGTGCCGAGCGGCAATCCGTGGCTTTTTCCCGGCGACACGGTTGGCCAGCCTGTGCGGGAAATCCGCCGCTTCTGGGCCAAGGCTCAGAAGGATGCCGGGCTGGCCGACGTCCGCATCCACGATTTACGCCACACCTTCGCCTCGCTTCTGGTCAGCGGCGGCGCGTCGCTGGAAATGATCGGCAAGCTCTTGGGCCACAGTCAGATGCAGACCACCCAGCGTTATGCGCACTTGATGGATTCCCCCCTGCGGGCGGGCGTCGATACGGTGGCCAGCCTCCTGCGCCCCCGGCCGCGCCTCGTGCATGACGCGGCGCAGGACGGGGCCGACCTGCCGAAATCGGCCTGACCCTCACACGGTTTCCTCGCCGCGCAGCTTGCGCCAGAGCGAGGTCAGCCGTTTGCGGATGGTGCTTTCATCCGGCACCTCGCCCGACTTCGAATTCTGGACGAACCAGTCCTGCACCAGTGAAACCAACGCTGTCTGTGTGTCCGGAACGCCTTTTTCGAACAGGAGAACGGTCAGCCACGCGTACATGGAATCCCAGTCGTACCGCGGGCTGGCACCGACGGTGGAGGCCGGGCGGCGCAGCAGATCGCGCTCTTCCTCGAACTGCTGCAAGGATCCTGCCGACAGGAGAAGGTCCGACGACCGGATCGGCACGCCGTCGGGAGGGTCGGTCACCTTGAGCCAGTTCTTGGTCCCGGGCGGCATCACGCGCCGCAGCCACGCCTGTTCGTCGCTCGGGCCGATCCTTCTGAACATTGGCATCAGCTCTGCAATCGGCACTTCGACCAGACCGGCGACCGTTTCCTCGCCGCAACTGACCGGTGGAATGCCAGCCAGAACCTGAAGGTGTCCTGCCGCGGCCCAACCTGCGACGTCGGCCGGGGGACAACCCCAGCGCACGGCAATTTCGTAGATCGAATAGAAGGCGACGGGCGGCAAAGGCATGATCGAACTCCTCTCAGACATACGGCATCCTTCGGCCAGGGCCGTTGGATTGCGGGTTACAAAAACCCGCCGTGCCAAGCACGCGGGTGGACCGGCTGCAGCCCACGTCGTCGAGGAAAACTGCCTGAAATTGGGCACCCCACCCCAAGAGGCGCGGCACCTGACTGCGGTTGCCTTGTCGATTCTTATGTTCTGCTCAACCACGAATCTACGCATCCGGAAGGCGAGCGATCAACCAGAATCCTACGCTGGTGCGACGGAACAAAAAAAGAACTTGTGGATATCGTCCAGAACCCCCGGAACCCGACCGGAACGGTCCATTCCGGCAATTCCGGTCGCTGCGAAACCGGCGAAACCGCCTCAGCGCCGCCCAATCAGCCCCAAGCCGACGAAGCGATGGCGACGAAGTGCGGATCGCGCCAGGAACCGGCGCTTGGGATGCGCTGCGAGGGCTGCGGCAACGCCTGTCGCGCCGCGCGCTATCCGCTGAAAGTCCAATAAAACAAGGGGTGGAATTGGGAGATAGCGGCCAGTTCCACCTTCCGCCTGTCTTCCGGTCCTCGCGCTCTGCTTCGCTGGAACCGCCCCCGGCAGAGGGGCGCGAGGCGAACGGAGCAGCCCATGAAAGACATGCAAGATGACCCGGTGGAGGAGACCCCTGACCTCCTGGCCGACTGGATCAGCCGCGAGCAGCTGGCCCGCGCGCTGGGTTTGACCACAGACACTTTGTCGCGGTGGGAGGCTCGCCGCCAAGGGCCGCCCTGCACACGCATAGGTCGCAAGACCTTCTATCGCCGCGCCGCCATCCAGGAATGGATCCGCGCGCAGGAACAGGCCCACCCGGTGCGCAAGACGCGGGGGCGGTCATGACCATCCAGCCCCGCAATTCAGCCTGGCCCGCTGAGCGAGTGACCGAAGCCCGCGCCATCATCGCCGATGTCGCCCATCACAGCGACCAGCTGATCCGACTCGCCTGCAACGTACTCGTCCAGCATGGCGAGACCTCAGCCGAGCGGGAGGAGGCGCAGCGCCTGCTGGTTGTCGTCGACGCACGACGGCCGGTTCGGCGCGCCCAACGTGAGGACCAGGGGAGGGCCCCGTGATGATGCGCCGTGGTACCCCCGAAGCCGATCTGCAGCGCGCAGTGGTTCAGGCCCTGCGCATCGCCCTACCCCGCTCGACCATCATCCATCACTGTGCCAACGAGGTGACCGAGGCCGGGCCTCGCGGCGCCAAGCGCCAGGCGATCCTCGTCGGCATGGGCGTGCACGCCGGGTTCGCCGACCTGATGGTGATCTGCGATGGCCGCATCCTGTTCCTCGAGCTGAAAGCGCCGAAAGGGCGGCTGCGGCCGGAGCAGGTGGCGTTCCGCGAAGCGGTGCAGGCGCAGGGGTTCGGCTGGGCGCTGGTGCGCAGTCTCGACGATGCGCTGGGCGCGCTGGCCGATCACGGCTTCACCACGCGCATCACCCTTTCCCAGCGGAGGCCCGCGCCATGAGCCACGAGGCCACCAACTGGGCCATCAAGCAGCGTGGGTTGAAGCCGACGACCAAGATCGTGCTCTGGCATCTCTGCGACCGGTTCAACCCGGATTACGGCTGCTTCCCCTCGCAGGACCGGCTGGCGCATGACTGCGAAATCAGCCGGTCGACGTTGAACGAACATCTTGGCCAGCTGGAGGCGGTAGGCTTGCTGCGCCGCGTGCCGCGGCTCGATCCCGTGACCAAGCGCCAGCTGCCCACCCGCTACATCCTGGGGTTCGAGCCGGGCTTTACACCTGTGGCTGTAGTGCCGTGTCCGGAAACCGGACACGGGGAATGCCCCCATGCAGAAATCGCCGACATGGCAGAGGGTTCGCACGTCGACGTGGGGTCGGAGGGGCTGCCGTGTCCAGATTTCGGACACGGGATCGACGCCGGAGCCGTGTCCGATTTTCCGGCCGAGCCGTGTCCGGAAAATGCCCAAAGCCGTGTCCGGATTTCGGACACTAACCCTGTAAGGGAACCTCTAAGTAAACCAGTAAAGGAGGAGGAGGGCGCGCGGGCGCGCGCGGCGATTTCCGATCAGGTTTTCGGGGAACTGCTCGACGCGCTAGGCCTCGACCCCGACGCCCTGCCCGGCTGGTGGCAAGGCTGGCCGCCCCGACTGCATGTCCAGCGCTGGTGCGACGAACTGGGCCTGACCGAAGCGGAAATCGTGCCTGCGGCCGAGGCCTCCCGCCAGGAGCACCCCGAACCGCCCGATGGCCCGAAGGCACTGGACCGGGCGATGCAAAGGGCGGCCCAGCACAAAGCTGAAGATGCAACGCGGAAGCGCCGAAAGCCCAAGGCGGCCCCTGCCCCGGCCACGAAGCCGATCACCGACCTCCCTGCCTTCTACGCCGATCTGGTCAACTCCGACCGCTACCTGCCGGTCAGCGCGATCAGCAACACGATGCGCGACGCCATGCTGGCCCGGGGGCTCGTGACAGCCGAACGCCTGCGCGAGCGCGGGGTGCGGTGAATGGCATGGTGCTTCGTCCCCGGCACGGATTGTCCCTCTGCGCAGGCGGCGGAGGCCTTGATCTGGGCCTCATGCTCGCCGAGCCCGGCTATCACACCCGCGCCTTCGTCGAATGGGAGGACTGGCCAAGGGCGGTCCTCATCGCCGCGCAAGCAGCCGGATACTTCGTCCCGGCCCCAATCTGGACCGACCTGCGCAGCTTTGACGCCCGTCCCTTCCGCGGCGCCTTCGATGCCATCCTTGCTGGATATCCCTGCCAGCCCTTCAGCGCGGCAGGAAAGCGTGGCGGCGCCGACGACCCCCGCCACCTCTGGCCCGACGTCGCGCGGGTCATCGGCGAATGCCGCCCGGAATGGGTCTTCCTCGAAAATGTCGCCGGGCATGTCACCCTCGGCCTCGAGACCGTCCTGCGAGAGCTTTGGAGCATGGGCTACACGCCTGCGGCGGGCCTGTTCTCGGCGGCAGAGGTCGGCGCGCCGCATGAGCGGCTGCGGATCTTCATCCTGGCCCACACCGATGAGCCTGCATCCCGGCACAAGCCGCGACAACCCGGCCGGGAACAGCGACTTCACGAGGATGGCCGAGGCGCTGGCGCTGGGCATCGCGAAAGCCCTGCCGAGCCACTGGCCCACCCCGGCGGCCCAGAACTGGAAGGGCAGCAGCGAAGCGAGCATCACCCGCACCGACGGCAAGTCCCGGATGGACCTGCTGCACTATCGGGCGGAGCAGGGCTTCACCCGCCCGGCCCCGGCGATCTCGCTGCATGGGCTGCGGTCCTCGCCGCACGCCCCGATCTCGCGCCCCCTCTGGGCTTCGATGATTGCCTCGCATGGGCGCGTCGTCTCGCGGCGGATCCTGAAGGGCCGGTCGCGGCGGCGGCTGCACCCGCTCTTCGTCGGATGGCTGATGGGCTGGCCCATCGGGCACGCGCTCTGCGCCTGCTCGGCAACGGAGTTCACCCTCTGGCAACGGCACATGCGTGGCGCTCTCTCGCAGCTGCCCATGGCCTCGGGCCCGTGGATCTGGTGGCCGACGGACAATGCCCAGCGCCCGGCGCAGATGGATTTCCTTGAAGGATTGCAGTCATGAGTTTCCACGGCCGCGTCAGCGGCACCAGGATCAAGCGCGCGCTGGGCGTGCAGGCGGCGCTGGAATGGGCGTTCCGGATCGAACAGGCGCAGCTGGAACTACCCCTGCCCCCGGACGTCACCGAGGAAGGTTTCGGCTTCGGCCTGGAATACGTCCTGCTCCAGCGCGCCGTGCTGGGCTGCATGATCGACGGCGGTCAGCACAAGATCGGCGGCTATACCCACGAGGACGCCGAGGTGATCGCCGCCACCGTCGCCGGGATCCCCGACAGCCTGGGTGGCAAGCGCATGGCGATCCGCGTTGCCGAACTTGCCCGGGCCGGGCTGACCCCCGACTGGATGCCTGGCGCCATCCCGCGCTGCGTGCCCACCATCGTGAAACAGAACCAGCATGGGACGCATGCAGGCGCCATCGTCGTGGGCACCGAACGCATCCGCGTGCGCGGCCCGGGCGCGCGCGCAGCATGGAAAACCATCGATGTCCTCGCATGTCCCGTCACCTTCCGCCCCCATCCCCATCAGATCGAGGCCGCCCGTCGCGGCTATGACGACTGGCGGCAGGCGCTGGGCTGGGTCCGCGAGGGGCTCATCGCGGGCGGGATGCTGCGCGAGGTCGAGGTGACGGCGGCTATGCCGAAGGCGCGGCCGTGGGAAAGAACCCCGCCAAGCCGCTGTTAGCGGCTGGATTTCGCCCTCCGGCTGAAATACCGTCTGGAAAAGACTTACCGGGGGGCAGATTTCACAATGGCATCAATCGACAATGGCTCCGACCTCGGCATTGAAGCCGCCCTCTTTAAAGCCGCGGACAAGCTGCGTGGCAACATGGAGCCGTCGGATTACAAGCATGTCGCCCTTGGCCTGATCTTCCTCAAGCACATCTCGGACGGGTTCGAGATGAAACGCCAGGCGCTGCTCGCCGAATACCCCGAAGGCGCCGAGGATCCCGACGAATACCTTGCCGACAACATCTTCTGGGTGCCGCCGGAGGCGCGCTGGTCGCATCTGCAGGCGAACGCCAAGCAGACCACCATCGGCCGCCTGATCGATGAGGCGATGATCGCCATCGAGAAGGTGAACCCCTCCCTCAAGGGCGTCCTGCCCAAGGACTATGGCCGCCCAGCCCTGAACGCCGTCATGCTGGGCGAGCTGATCGACCTGATCTCGGGCATCGCGCTGGGCGAGGGCAAGGACAAGGCGCGCGACCTGCTGGGCCGGGTCTACGAATACTTTCTTGGCCAATTCGCGGGCAGCGAGGGCAAGCGCGGCGGCGAGTTCTACACCCCCCGTTCGGTCGTCCGCACCATGGTCGAGATGCTCGAACCCTACAAAGGCCGCGTCTATGACCCCTGCTGCGGCTCGGGCGGCATGTTCGTGCAGTCGGAAAAGTTCGTCGAGGCGCACGGCGGCCGTCTGGGCGACATCGCCATCTACGGTCAGGAATCTAACTATACCACCTGGCGGCTGTGCAAGATGAACCTTGCCGTCCGCGGGATCGACGCAGACATCCGCTGGAACTCGGAGGGCACCTTTCACAAGAACGAACTGCCCGACCTGCGCGCCGACGTGATCCTGGCCAACCCGCCCTTCAACATCTCGGACTGGGGCGGCGAACGGCTGCGCGAGGATGGGCGCTGGAAATACGGCATCCCGCCCGCAGGCAATGCCAACTTCGCATGGCTGCAACACATCCTGCACCACCTGTCGCCCACCGGCACGGCGGGGGTGGTGCTGGCCAATGGCTCGATGTCCTCAACCCAGTCGGGCGAGGGCGAGATGCGCCGCGCGATGATCGAGGGTGAGGTGGTCGATTGCATGATCGCCCTGCCGGGGCAGCTGTTCTATTCCACCCAGATCCCGGCCTGCCTGTGGTTTTTGGCGAAGGACAAGTCGAACGGCATCGCGCGCGACCGAAAGCTGCGCGACCGGCGCGGCGAGGTGCTGTTCATCGACGCCCGCAAACTGGGCCACATGGTGGACCGCACCCGGAAAGAGTTTTCCGATGCCGACATCGCGCAGATCGCCGACACCTACCACGCTTGGCGCCTGGGCGAGGGCTATGCCGACGTGCCGGGCTTCTGCAAATCGGCGAGCATCGAGGAAATCCGGTCCCACGGCCACGTCCTGACCCCGGGCCGCTATGTGGGGGCCGAGGCGGCAGAGGAGGACGAGACGCCCTTTGCCGAACGCTTCGCGGGGTTGCAGGATCAGTTGGAGGCGCAGTTCGCCGAGGCCGAGGCACTGACGGCGACCATCCGGGCGCGGCTGGCGGGAGTTGGGGTGTGAGTGAAGAGTGGCAAGTGCTGTCCCTCGCTGATGCGGGGGTGACCCTCCTAGACTGCGACCACAAGACGCCTGAAGCGGTTGATTCTGGCTGGCCATATGTCGGCATCCCACAGATGACTACCGGGCGAGTTGACTTCTCGACAGCGCGGCGCATCACGCATGCCGATTTCATCGCCTGGACCAGAAAAACGAAGTATCAAAAGGACGACGTGATCCTTTCCCGGCGGACAAATCCGGGGGTGACGGCGATTGACGATACAGGCACAGAGTTTGCCTTGGGTCAAAACCTCGTGCTGCTTCGCGCCGACGGACGTAAAGTCTATCCGCCGTTTCTTCGCTGGCTCGTTCGCGGCCCGGAATGGTGGGTTCAGATTGAGAAGTTCATCAATGTGGGCGCGGTCTTTAGCAGTCTGCGCTGTCGGGATGTCCCGAATTTTGAGCTGACCATCCCGCCCCTCCCCGAACAGCGCGCCATTGCCGCCACCCTCGGGGCGTTGGATGACAAGATCGAGTTGAACCGGAAGATGAACGCCACGCTCGAGGCCATGGCGCGGGCGCTGTTCCGCGACTGGTTCGTCGATTTCGGCCCCACCCGTGCCAAGATGGAAGGCGCCGCGCCTTACCTCTCCCCCGACCTCTGGTCCCTCTTCCCCAACCGGCTGGACGACGAGGGCAAACCGGAGGGGTGGGAGGTTTCAACCATCGGCGACTTTATCGAACTGCTGGACCACAAGCGCGTGCCTTTGTCTTCTCAGGAGCGCGCTAAGCGACAGGGGCCGTATCCCTATCATGGGGCAACGTCTGTGATGGATCACATCGACAGTTACCTCTTCGATGAACGGATCTTGCTGCTTGGTGAGGACGGATCAGTGGCAAAGGAAGACGGTCGGCCTTTCACACAGTACGTCTGGGGCAAGCTATGGGTAAACAACCATGCACACGTGATCAAAGGGCGCAACATGAGCGTCGAGCAACTCAAGTTGTTCTTTGACCAGATAGACATCCGACCCTTCGTGACCGGCGCTGTGCAGCCAAAGTTGAATCAAGCGAACCTCCGGCGAGTGCCATATCTTCGCGCCAGCGATGCAATTCATTCGGCCTTCGATGCCACCATCGCTCCACTTTATGATCTGGTAAGGCAACTGAATGAGGAATCCCGCACCCTCGCCCAGACCCGCGACCTCCTGCTGCCGCGCCTGATGTCGGGGGAGTTGCGGCTGGCCGAGGCCGAACGGGCGGTGGAGGCGGCGCTGTGACCAAAGAGACTCACGCCCCGATGCGTTGCGTTTTCCGCAACCGGACCCTTGACCTGGTGCAGAAAATGTCCACTTATCCGTTCATATCTCCCTCGGTGCTTCGGTGCCGGGGCGCGCGGCGGCCCCAGTGGCCGCTGCTGCTTTTTCGGGGGTTCGCATGAGAACCCACGTCTATGTCGACGGTTACAACCTCTACTTTGGTTGCCTCAAGAAGACTCCGCACAAGTGGTTGAATCTTCACGCGCTTTGTAGCGCGCTGATGCCGCAGAACGACATCCGTGCCATCCGCTACTTCACCGCGCAGGTCAGCGGCACCCCGCATGATCCAGACCAGCCGACCCGCCAGCAGACCTACTTCCGGGCCCTGCGAACCTTGCCGCAGGTCAGCATCCACCTCGGTCATTTCCTGACCCACGAGGTCAGCATGCCCGACGCCGCCGACTGGCAGCGCGGAAGATACACCCCGCGGCGGGTGATGAAGACCGAGGAGAAGGGCTCGGACGTCAACATCGCCACGCATCTGTTGATCGACGCCTTCGATGATGCGTTCGACGTGGCAGTGATCGTCAGCAACGACAGTGACCTCAAGGAACCTATCTCGGTGGTTCGCAACCGGTTCGGCAAGACTATCGGGATTCTCAACCCCCAGGCCAAGGTCAGCCGCGCCCTGCAACCGCTGGCGCATTTCATCAAGCCGATCCGGCCAGGCGCCTTGGCGAATGCGCAGTTTCCGGCCGTGATGCAAGACGCCACTGGCCAGTTTCACAAACCGGCGCGTTGGTAGGGGATCGGAATGGCAACATTGACCGAAGCCGAAGTTGAAGCCGTCCTGCTCGATCACCTCGGACGGCTGGGCTATGCCTGCCTGAACGACGCGGTTTCCGGCCCTGATGGCAGCGCACCCGAGCGGGAGGCGTATTCCGACACCATCCTGGCTGCGCGGCTGCGGGATGCGATGGCCCGGCTGAACCCCCACATCCCCGAGGACGCGCGCGAGGATGCCCTTCGGCGGGTGGTGGCCAGCGACCGACCCTCGCTGATCGAGGAGAACCGCCGCTTGCACCGCTTCATGGTCGAAGGCGTGCCGGTCGAATACCGGGCAGACGATGGTACGATCCGCGGCGATGCGGTGCGGCTGGTGGACCCGGAGGACGGGCTGAACGACTGGCTGGCCATCGCGCAGTTTACGGTCATCGAGAACGGCAACAACCGCCGCCCGGATGTGGTGGTGTTCCTGAACGGGCTGCCGGTGGGCGTGATCGAGGTGAAGAAGCCGGGGGCCGAGGCCGCGACCCTCGGCGCGGCCTTCAACCAGCTGCAGACCTACAAGGCGCAGATCCCGTCACTCTTCCGTGCGAATGCCGTGCTGGTCACGACCGACGGTATCCAGGCCCGCATCGGCTCGCTGACCGCCGATCTGGAACGCTTCATGCCCTGGCGCACCATCGACGGCGCCGATGTCGCGCCCAAGGGCGCGCCGGAAATGTCGGTGCTGATCGAGGGCGTGTTCGCGCGGCCGCGCCTGCTGTCGCTGATGCGGGATTTCACGGTATTTGGCGATACCTCCGGCGGCATCGCCAAGATCATCGCGGGCTATCACCAGTTCCATGCAGTGAAGCGTGCGGTGATCAGCACGGTCGATGCCAGCCGGTCGGGGGGTGATCGCAAGGCGGGGGTGATCTGGCACACTCAGGGGTCGGGCAAAAGCCTGCTGATGGCGTTCTACGCGGGCCAGCTGGTGCGTGAACCCGCGATGGAAAACCCGACCATCGTGGTGATTACCGACCGCAACGACCTGGACGACCAGCTGTTCGGCACCTTCTCGATGTGCCGTGACCTGATCCGACAGACGCCGGTGCAGGCTGAAAGCCGGGAAGATCTGCAGAAGGCCCTTTCGCGCGCCTCGGGCGGGGTCGTGTTCACGACGATCCAGAAATTCGCGCCGGAGAAAGGCGAGGCCTATCCGCTGCTGACAGATCGGCGCAATGTGGTGGTGATCGCGGATGAGGCCCACCGCAGCCAATACGGATTCAAGGCGCGGATCGAGAAGACGGGCGAGATCGCCTATGGTTTCGCCAAGCACCTGCGCGACGCGCTGCCGAACGCGTCCTTCATCGGTTTTACCGGCACGCCGATCGAGCAGGACGACGTGAACACCCCAGCGGTGTTTGGCCACTACATCGACGTCTACGACATCAGCCGCGCTGTCGAGGATGGGGCGACGGTGCCGATCTACTACGAAAGCCGCCTCGCGCGCATCGAGCTGCCCGAGGAGGAAAAGCCAAAGGTCGATGCCGAGATCGAAGAACTGACCGAGGACGAAGCCGTCAGCGAGCAGGAGCGCCTGAAGCGCAAGTGGTCCACGGTCGAGGCCCTTGTCGGGGCCGAAAGGCGGCTGCGAATGGTTGCCGAGGACCTCGTCGCCCATTTCGAGGCGCGCGTGCAGGCGATGGACGGCAAGGCCATGGTCGTCTGTATGAGCCGCCGCATCTGCGTAGACCTTTACAACCAGATCATCGCGCTGCGCCCCGAATGGTATTCTGACGACGACAATGCCGGGCTGGTGAAGATCGTGATGACCGGATCAGCCTCGGACGCCGAGGCCTGGCAACCCCATATCGGAGGCAAAGCTCGCCGCGACCTGCTGGCAAAGCGTGCAAAGGACCCCAAGGACCCGCTGAAGCTGGTGCTAGTGCGCGACATGTGGCTGACCGGCTTCGACAGCCCCTCGACGCACACGATGTACATCGACAAGCCGATGCGGGGCCACGGGCTGATGCAGGCGATTGCCCGCGTCAACCGCGTGTTCCGCGACAAGCCTGCAGGGCTGATCGTCGATTACATCGGCATCGCCCAAAACCTGAAGTCCGCGCTGGGCCAGTATTCCAAGGCGGACCAGGAACAGGCGGGGATCGACGAAGCCGAGGCCGTCGCCGCGCTGCTGGAGCGGCTGGATGTCGTGCGCTCCATGTTCCACGGGTTCGACTACTCGGCTGGATTGACCGGCACCCCGCACCAACGGCTCGTCGCACTGGCAGAGGCGTTGAACTGGATCCTCGCCAGGCAGGACGAAGCCGCCCAGCGCGAAACCGACAAGGAGGCGAAGAAGGCTTCGCACCGCCGATACCAGGACGCAGTGCTGGCGCTCTCCAAGGCCTTCGCCCTTTGCTCCGCCAGCGATACGGCCCGCGATGTCCGCGACGAGGTGGGCTTCTTCCAGACCGTGCGAGCCGCGATGGTCAAGGCGGCCGACAGTTCAGGTACGTCGGCAGCCGACCGCGACCTCGCAATCCGCCAGATCGTCAATGCTGCCGTAGCCTCAACCGAGATCGTCGACATTCTGTCGGCGGCAGGGCTGTCATCGCCGGACATCTCCATCTTGTCGGATGAGTTCCTTGCCGAAGTTGGCCAGATGCAGAAGAAGAACCTCGCCCTGGAGGCCTTGAGGAAACTGCTGAACGACGAAATCCGATCACGCAGCAAGAGCAATGTGATCGAGACACGGAAGTTCTCGGAGCGGCTCGAAGAGGCCATCGCGCGCTACCACACCAATGCCATCAGCACGGTCGAGGTTCTTCAGGAACTGATTGCGCTGGCCAAGGACGTTCGCGACGCACGAAGCCGCGGCGAAGAGACCGGGCTGACACCAGAAGAGGTCGCATTTTACGATGCGCTGGCCGACAATCAGAGTGCGGTTGACGTGCTCGGCAACGATCAGCTGAAGATCATCGCCCATGAATTGCTCAAAGGGCTCAAGGCCAATGTCAGCATAGATTGGGCCCATCGCGACAGCGCCAGGGCAAGATTGCGAGTGCTCGTGAAGCGTATCTTGAGAAAGTATGGTTATCCGCCGGACCTCGAGGATGCCGCAGTGCGCGGTGTCCTGGCGCAGGCGGAGGCTATGCTGTCTGAAATGTCGGGGTCATAAATCGTGGCTATCAAGCTGACGCGAGTTCTTCTATCACTTCTGGTCCTTGCGGCTGCTTCCCCTGCGCTGGGACAGAGCTTCTCCTGTCGAATTGGCACGCAGCCCGCATGCCTGGACTACGGTGACAAGGTCTGCTCGAGCAGCGGCATGTGCGTCGACCGTAACGCAGCCTGCTTCGATCAGTATCAGTGCAACTACGAGGGTTTCACCTGCAAATCAAACGTCACCGAATGCGTCGAAGCACATGACTCCCTGCTGCGAAAACACAATGAGCTGGTCGACGATTTCAATGAGAACCTTGAGATTGCCAAGAGAATGGCAGCGCGCTTGGACGACATCGAAAGCTGCCTGATCTATGCTAGTACCCTCGAGGCTGCGAAGCGATGTGCGCCATGAACCCGAAGCTGAAGATCATGATCATACAATGAAAACCGTGCCCCTAGCAGAAACAATTGGTCGGTTGCGGTATTTTGGGGAGCAGTTTCTGCATGGCGCCTTTTAACTGGCTGTTCGGCCGCACCCCAAAACCGATCCAACAGAACCAGCCCGCACCCTTGGAGGAATTTCGGCCATCTCCGATCATCCGTGCTCCCGCCAGACCAGCATTATCGCACGCGGTCAGGGTGCCGGAGGGCAGCTTCCGCTTCGTCGCGCTGGATGTCGAAACCGCTTGCAGTGATGCCGCCAGCATCTGCCAGATCGGCCTGGCCTGCGTTCAACCCGACAACCAGATCCAGACCTTCTCCATGCTGGTCAATCCCGGCACCAGGTTCGACGCCTTCAACATCCAGCTCCATGGCATTGGCCCGGACCATGTGGCGGATGCACCGCGGTTCCCTGACGCCTTGGATGCTTTGCTCCCTTTGCTGTCGCGCCACCATCTCATCCAGCATAGCAACTTCGACAAGCAGGCAATGAATGCCGCCTGCAGTTTCTGCGGCATCGACGCCCCTGACCTGCGCTGGGCCGACAGCGTCCAGATCGCGCGACGGGCGTGGCCCGAGTTGAAGGGTAACGGCGGGCACGGATTGGCGAACCTCAAGCGAACGCTGAACCTTCAGTTCCACCACCATGATGCAGGCGAAGATGCCCGCGCAGCCGCATTGGTCGTGCTGCACGCCGAGCTTCATCTTCGCCTTCCGTTTGAAGAACTGATCAAACCGGCCGCCAGAAAGAGCTACTCAGCCGCGATCACCATGGACGGCGACCCGACAGGCGTACTGGCCGGGTCGGTGGTGGTCTTCACCGGCGCATTGGGCATGTCCAGAAGCGAAGCAGCCGAGCTTGCTGCCCGCGCAGGTATGTCCGTGAAGGCTGGCGTGACCAGGGAGACGACCCATTTGGTTGTAGGTGACCAAGATTTGAGCGTGCTTGCCGGGCACACTAAGAGCAGCAAGCACCGGAAGGCCGAAGACATGCAGAGGGCGGGGCATCCCATTCGCATTATTGGCGAGAGCGCCTTCAAATCCCTCGTGGCTAAATCGAAAGCAAGCTGATCCCCCCTCCTCTGGTTCCTCCCCGGCCCTGAACGTATGCGGGGGGGCGCAGCGCGGCAGTTCGCTAGCGACTGGATTCCTCACCGGGGAATCCACTTGGAAGCCACCCCGAATGCCATCAGACAAAAAGTCGTTAGAAGTCATGCGCTTGCCAAATCACGATCTTGGCGAGGTGGATTCCCGACCGGAATCCACCCTGGCCAGTTTTTGGAATCCACCTGGCACAGAAACAAGCGTAGAATTTCCATCGTGCCAACCGCACCGCGTGACATCCTCCCGCTGGGCTGGCTATCCTGTGCTCCACGAACAAATGGCAGGCGAAGGAGGACAGCATGGATCTGCGTTTTGACGGAAAGACGGTGATCGTCACCGGTGGTGGCTCGGGCATCGGGGCAGCCACGGCAGAGGAACTGGCCAGCAGTGGCGCAACCGTCATTGTCGCCGACCTCAACCTCGAGCATGCCGAGAAGGTGGTGAAGGGGATCACTGACCACGGCGGGAAGGCCTCTCCCTTCGCGGTCGATGTGGCGAAGGCCGATCAGGTGAAAGCCATGGTCGATTTCGCCGTGGCAAAGACCGGCGCAATTTACGGCATCGTCAACAACGCCGGAATTGGTGGACCTGCAGCCCCGACTGGCAGCTATGACCTCGAGGGCTGGCAGAAGGTCATCGACATCAACCTGTCGGGCGTTTTCTACGGCATGCGCTTTGCCATCCCTGAGATTGAGAAGGCAGGCGGTGGCGCGGTGGTGAACGTGGCCTCCATCCTCGGCTCAGTCGGCTTTGCCAATTCCACGGCCTATGTCAGTGCCAAGCATGCGGTCGTCGGCGCGACGAAGAACGCGGCGCTTGAACACGCCGCGGGCAGGGTGCGGGTCAATTCCGTCGGTCCCGGCTTCATTCAAACGCCGATGGTCGCCGATGCACTGGATGAGGCCACGCTGAAGTTCCTCGAAGGCAAGCACGCCCTGAACCGCCTCGGCCGGTCAGAAGAGGTGGCCGCGCTGATCGTATTCCTGCTGTCGGAGCGAGCCAGCTTCATCACGGGCTCCTACCACCTCGTCGATGGCGGCTACACGGCACAGTAACGGGACCCAGTGTCAACGCAGCAAGCCAAAACTGAGAATCGACTGAAGCGATTGAATCCGCTTCACTTTTCGGGTTGACAGACCTGCCCCCATTGACCTACCCCTTGATCATCGAAGAATTGCGCCCGGAGGAACCCCCTCGCGGGCGCTTTTCCTTTTCCTCCTCCACATCCCGAGCCCCATCCCATGGACCTCGTCTTCGCGCCGAGCCAGGTTGAATCCTGGCCGATTGCCCGGCTGCGCCCCTATGCCCGCAATGCCAAGATGCATGGCGACGATCAGGTGGCGAAGATCGCCGCCAGCATGGCCAAGTTCGGTTGGACCGTGCCCTGCATGGTAGCCGACGACGGTGAACTGATCGCGGGCCATGGTCGGGTGCTGGCCGCGACCATGCTCGGGCTGACTGAGGTGCCGGTGATCCGGCTCAGCCACCTCGACGAGGCCGAACGCCGGGCCTACCGGATCGCCGACAACAAATTAACAGAACTGGGCGAATGGGACGAGGCGCTGCTGCGCGACGAGATCGCGGGGCTCTTGGCCGAGGATTTCGACCTGACGCTGCTCGGCATCAGCGACGATGACCTCGACGCGCTGCTGCGGGATCCCGAGACGCTGGGCGGCGATGGCCCGGTCGAGGGCGAGGACGATGTTCCGGAGCTTCCGGTCACGCCGGTGTCCGTACCGGGCGATCTCTGGCAGCTTGGCGCGCATCGGCTGATCTGTGGCGACAGCACTGCGGCCGATGTCGTGGGGCGGCTGCTCGGTGATGTGCGCCCCCTGCTGATGGTCACCGACCCACCCTATGGTGTGGAATACGATCCCTCTTGGCGCAACCAGGCCGGCGCGGCCAAGACCAAACGCACCGGCAAGGTGCTGAACGACGACCGGGCCGACTGGCGCGATGCATGGGCGCTGTTTCCCGGCGACGTCGCCTATGTCTGGCACGGCGCGCTGCATGCCGGGACCGTGGTGGACAGCCTGACCGCTGCGGGTTTCGCCATCCGGTCGCAGATCATATGGGCGAAGGACCGGCTCGTCCTCAGCCGGGGCGATTACCACTGGCAGCACGAACCCTGCTGGTATGCCGTCCGCGCCAAGGGCAAGGGTCATTGGGCCGGGGACCGAAAGCAGACGACGCTCTGGCATATCGCCAACCGGGATCAGGACGCCGACACGGTGCATGGCACGCAGAAGCCGGTCGAGTGCATGCGGCGGCCGATCCTGAACAATTCCAGCCTCGGCCAGGCGGTCTATGAACCCTTCATGGGATCTGGCACCACGCTGATCGCAGCCGAGACGACGGGGCGGGTGTGCTTCGGGATCGAGTTGAACCCGGCCTATGTCGACGTGGCCATCGAGCGCTGGCAGTCGTTCACGGGTCAGGAGGCCGTGCTGGCGGAAACCGGCGAGACCTTTGCCGCCCTCAAGGCCAAGCGGCTCGCGGCATGAACACGCACCTCCTGCCCGGCCGGATCGAGCATTGGCCGCTGGCCCGGCTCCGCCACTACGCGCGTAACGCCAAGACCCACGACGCCGACCAGGTCGCGAAGATCGCCGCGAGCATAGCCGAGTTCGGCTGGACTGTGCCCTGCCTCGTCGGGGCCGACGGCGAGCTGATCGCGGGCCACGGCCGCGTCCTGGCCGCGGCCCGGCTGGGTCTGGCCGAGGCACCGGTCATCGTGCTGGACCATCTGACCGAGGCACAGCGGCGCGCGTATCGGATCGCCGACAACAAGCTGACCGAACTGGGCGGGTGGGACGACGCGCTGCTGCTCGAGGAGTTACGCGGGCTGATGGCCGCGGATTTCGACCTCGGGCTGATCGGGATCCCCGAGGACGAGCTGGACGCGCTGCTGCACGATGCCGACGACCGTGCGCCCATCGACAATGACACCGCCGACACCATCCCCGAGGCCCCGGCCGAACCGATCACCCGCCCCGGCGACATCTGGGCGCTGGGCGATCACCGGCTGATCTGTGGCGATGCGACCGACCCGACCGCGGTGGCCCGGCTGATGGACGGGGCGGCGGCGTCGCTCATGTTCACTTCCCCGCCCTATGCCCAGCAGCGCGACTATGGCGCGGCGAAGGAAAAGGTCGGCGATTGGGATGCGCTGATGCAGGGCGTCTTCTCCGCAGCGCCGGTCACCGTCGATGCCCAGCTGCTGGTGAACCTCGGCCTCGTCCATCGCGATGGCGAGTGGATCCCGTATTGGGAGGGCTGGGTTGACTGGATGCGCGCGCAGGGCTGGCGGCGCTTCGGCTGGTATGTGTGGGACCAGGGGCCCGGCCTGCCGGGCGACTGGAACGGGCGGCTCGCGCCCTCACACGAGTTCATCTTTCACTTCAACCGCACGCCCCGCAAACCGAACAAGACGGTCGAGAGCAAGCACGCGGGCGAGACCCTCGGCGGCGGCGGCCTGCGCGGGGCCGACGGCACGGTCCATCGCAAGACCGGCTACGGAAACGCGATCCAGAGCCACCGTATCCCGGATTCTGTGTTCCGGATCATGCGCCACAAGGGCGGGCTGGGCGCGGCCGGATCGCACCCGGCCGTGTTCCCCGTGGCGCTGGTCGAGGCGGTGCTGGAGGCATTCACCGATCCCGGCGACCTGGTGTTCGAACCCTTCTGCGGCTCCGGCACACAGGTGATCGCCGCGGAACGCACCGGGCGGCGCTGCTGCGCGGTCGAACTGGATCCGGTCTATTGCGACGTCGCGGTGCGGCGGTGGGAGATGGCAACGGGGCGGAAGGCCAGCCGCGATTGACCAGTTGGCCCGAACTTGCGAATGTTCGCCCAGAAGGAGAATGGGAAATCGGCCTACCGCCTTCGGCACTTGAATGGTCGAATTTCGCCGGAGCAGTTGATGCGTAGCCCTTCCCTTTCGTCCCCCGGCAAAGCCGACCAACTCATTGATATCTTTGAACGCGAGGTGGAGGTCGAATATCGGGGCGAGCGGTATCGGGTTCGCGACAATGGTTCCGCGCATCGTCTGCCCCAGAAACGGCAGAAGACCAGACCGCTTGATGACCAATGGACCTTTGGGCGGCAGGGGTTGTCGACTGGCTACATGTATCTGAGCGGCGTGCCCGTTCATCGGATCGTCTGCTGGGCTTTTCATGGCGAGCCGCCCACTGACCGTCATGTCGTTGATCACATCGACACGAACAGGGCGAACAATCGACCGGAAAACCTGCGGTGGGTCACGCGGCTGGAAAACGTCCTGCTCAACGAAATCTCCGCTCGGCGCATCGAACTGGTCTACGGCTCGATTGAAGCCTTCTTCGCTGACCCCAACCGGGTCCAGACTGATAAGGTGTTTCCCGACATATCCTGGATGCGCACCTTGTCGAAGGACGAGGCGGCAGCCGCAAAAGCACGTTTGCAGGAATGGGCAAAGAGCGGTTCTGTCCCAAGCGGTGGCGCGCTGGGCGAGTGGCTGTATGGGACAAGAGAGCGGGCAAGCTATGAACCTCCCTCGGAAGAGTATGAGTCGCTGACGCCGTCGGTCGTGCAGGTCAAATGGAAGGTGCCGACAGAATTCCCGCTTTGTCCCGAGGCAGTGACCGAGGACGCGCTCGAACGCTACGCGGAAAACCTGAAGTTTGGCCGTGTTTTCGCACGAAACCATCTCTACCAGAGTTTGGTCGTGCAACATGGCATGACCGAGGACAGCCTCGTGGTCCTTACGCACGATCCTAGCGACAATGCGATCAAGGACTGGGCGGTCGCGCATGTCGGTGTCCGGGGCGAATTCTTCTACCACCGCAGCGAACACCAGTATTTTACCCTGCAGGGGGCCCTCAAGACTTTCTGTGAACTGACCGGCGACAGCTACGACGACTGCATGGACGACTACTGCTGATCGATCAGCTACCTTCGGGGAGCCGGTACACCATCCCCCTGCCCTCGACTTTCTCCGCTGCGATGGGCAGACTCAGCTTTTTCTTCAGGGCGCCAGAGATGCAGACCCTGACCGTGTGCGCCAACCATCCTGTCGCCGCGACCATTTCGGCGACCGTCGCGCCCTCGGGGCGCTGGAGCATGGCAATGACCTGCGCCTGCTTGGTGCCAGCGCGGATGGCGACGGGTTTCGCGGTGTCGGTGTCGTCGGGCGTCTGCACCGGTTCCGCCCTGGGCTTCGCCCTCCGCACGCTGGCTACGGCGCTGGCCGCCAGCGGCTCGATCCCGATGGCTTCCAGCCCGGCCTCTGTCACGATCAGCGTGGTGCCATGGCCGTCGCCCGTCTCGCGCCACATCGGCTCGCCGCGGCGAAGGTTGGCCTCGACCTCCTCGAGCCAGCCGCGGGCGATCATCTTGCCGACGACCATCTTGGCAGCGGCGCCGACCAGCCCATCGGGCAGCGGCAGGGCGAGGTTGCCGGGCCGGGTCGCAGCGCGGGACAGGATCAGGGTCTGGGTGTCGGACGGGGTGGTCATGGGGGCCTCCGTGGCTTTGGGCGCGCGGTGTGCGCGCCTTCTACGAAGGCAAGCCCCGTCATCGGACGGGGCGGCCGTCGCGCCGTGTGGGCGCGTCAGGCGGCGTGTTCGCCTTTCTTGAAGGCGCTGTCGGTGATCTGGCGCAGCAGGCCCGCGTAGTGCTTCAGCGTCCCGACATGGCCCCAATGGATGTCGTCGGGGTGGGTCTCGAAGTGGTCGTCGCTGAGGGCCCTCAGGCGCTCCAGCATCACGTCGATCTCGGCCTTCGCGGCGATGAAGGCGTCGAGAGCTTTGGAATTGTCGGCGGCGCGGCGGGTCATGGCGGGGCATCCTTCGGTGAGTTGCATCGTTCTGGTGCGAACACCATCGCTCTGTCGGGCGGATGATCGTAGGCAAATCGGAGCAATATCAGTGCTTTCTGATCATGCCGGTCAGATCAGCCGCATCTCCGCCAGCGTGCGGCTGGCAGCGCCAAGCTGGGCGGTCGGCAGTTCGATCTTCAGGTGCGACAGGACGTCGGACGCCTCGGCCGGGATCCCGCTCTCGCGCAGCGCCTGCTCGATGACCTCGGCAATGGCGTCCGGACGGCTCAGGTCGAAGCCCTCGGGAAGGGTAGAATAGTCGATGCGGATGGTGGTCGTGGTCATGGTGAAGCCCTCCTGGGGTCCGCGCAATGCGGCCTGTTGATGGGAACAGACTCGCTCTGACGGCGGACACAATCAACGGGAATGATTGTTTTTTCCTGTTTATTTTCAATATCTTGACAGGCATGACGGCGCCATGAAGGGCATGAGCGAACGCGAGTATGCGGCGCATTCCGGCCTCTCTCGCGGCGGGGTACAAAAGGCGCGCAAGAACGGACGGCTGGTGGTCCATGACGACGGGTCGATCAATGCCGCGGCCTCCGACGTGCGCCGGGCGGAAATGACGGACCCTGACCAGCAGCGGCGCAGCTTGGGTGGTGACGGGCTGACGAGCGGCCCCGGCGACACGACGTCCTACATCAAGGCGCGCACGGCGCTGACGGTCTACGCGGCGCAGGAACGCCAGCTGGCCGTCCAGAAGAAGAAGGGCACGCTGGTCGACCGCGCGCGGGCGGAGACCCTCGTCTTCCGGCTCGCGCGGCAGGAACGGGATGTCTGGGTCACCTGGCCCGGACGGGTGGCCGCGCTGATGGCGGCGCAGATCATGGCGGAGGTGGAACGGCAATCCGGGGCATCGGTGACGATCGAGACCGCGATCATGCAGAGGGTGCTGGAAGCCCATGTCCGCGAACAGCTCGACGCCCTCGCCGACCTCCGGGTCTCGCTTGCATGATGAGGAGGTTGAACACGGGCGGACGTCCAACGACCTGACGGCCGACCTCGACCTCGGCTTCGACGGCGCCGAGGACCTGCTCAGGGTCTGGCGTCAGGGCCTGCGCCCCGACCCGAACCTGACGGTGTCGGAATGGGCAGATCAGCATCGCTGGCTGTCATCGCGCGGCGCGGCCGAGCCGGGTCGCTACCGCACCGCCCGCGCGCCTTATCTGCGCGAGATCATGGATGCGCTGTCGCCCGGCCATCCGGCGCAGCGCATCACCTTCATGAAGGCGGCGCAGGTCGGGGCGACCGAGGCGGGCAACAACTGGATCGGCTTCGTCATCCACCATGCGCCGGGGCCGATGCTGGCGGTGCTGCCGAGCCTGGAACTGGCCAAGCGCACCTCGCGCGGCCGTCTTGATCCCTTGATCGCGGACAGCCCGGCGCTCCGCGAACGGGTGAACCCGGCCCGGTCGCGCGATGCGGGCAATTCGATGCTGTCGAAGGAATTCCCCGGCGGCATCTTGGTGCTGACCGGGGCGAATTCCGCAACCGGCCTGCGATCGATGCCCGCGCGCTATGTCTTCCTCGACGAGGTCGACGCCTATCCGGCCTCGGCCGACGAGGAAGGCGATCCGGTCACGCTGGCTGAGGCGCGGACCACCACCTTCTCACACCGGCGCAAGGTGTTCATGGTCTCGACGCCCACGATCCGGGGGCTGTCGCGCATCGAGCGCGAGTTCGAGGCTTCGGATCAGAGGCGCTACTTCGTGCCTTGTCCGCATTGCGGGGTGATGCAGTGGCTGCAATTCGACCGGCTACGCTGGGCGAAGAGCCGACCGGAAACGGCGGCCTACCATTGCGATGGGTGCGAGCGTCCCATCGCCGAGCACCACAAGACCGAGATGCTGGCCCGCGGCGAATGGCGGGCGACAGCAGTTTCCAAGGATCCGAAGGCCATCGGCTTCCATCTCTCGGCGCTCTATTCGCCCTTGGGCTGGAAAAGCTGGTCCGACGTCGCGCGGGAATGGCTGGCGGCCCAGGGGTCGGACGAGACGCTGCGCGCGGCGCGCAACACGCTTCTGGGCGAGACATGGGTTGAAAGCGGAGACGCACCGGAATGGCGGCGGCTGGCGGATCGGCGGGAATCCTGGAAGCCGGGCGCGGTGCCGATGGCCGGGCTGTTCCTGACGGCCGGGGCGGACATCCAGAGGGACCGGATCGAGGTCGACATCTGGGCCTGGGGCCGGGGCATGGAAAGCTGGCTTGTCGATCACATCGTGATCCCGGGCGGGCCTGACGATGCGGGCGCCTGGGACAAGCTGACGGAGCTTTTGGGGAAAAGCTGGCAGCATGCAAATGGTGCCTTCATGACGGTGGCACGGCTTGGCATCGACACCGGGTACGAGGCCGCGGCGGTCTATGCCTGGTCGCGCAAGGTTGGCTTTGAACAGGTGGCACCGCTGAAGGGCCTCGAGGGGTTCAACCGCGCCGCGCCCGTGTCTGGGCCGACCTATGTCGATGCCACCATCGGCGGGAAACGCCTCCGCCGCGGCGCGCGGCTCTGGTCGGTGGCCACGGCGACGTTCAAGGCGGAGACCTACCGCTTCCTGCGGATAGAACGGCCCTCGGACGAGGACCGCGCCACCGGGGCGCTCGATGCCCCCGGCACGATCCACCTTCCCGGCTGGGCCGACACCGAATGGCTGAAGCAGCTGGTGGCCGAGCAGCTGGTCACCATCCGCAACAAGCGCGGCTATGCCCGTCAGGAATGGCAGAAGATGCGCGAGCGGAACGAGGCGCTTGACTGCCGGGTCTATGCCCGCGCTGCAGCGTGGATCCTCGGCGCCGACCGCTGGGACGAGGCCACCTGGCGACGGCTCGAGGCGCAGGCTGGCGTGGAAACACGTCTGCCGGTGGCCGTCGCTGCGGCTCCGACACCAGCCGACCCGGCCCAGCCCAAGGCCGGAACCCTGACCACGCCACGCCGGAAGCGGCGGGCCTACACCCCGAACTTCATGAGGGACTGATGGACCTGGAACGCATGCAGGCCCTGCTCATGGCACTGCAGGAAGCCCGCTTCGCCGGGCTGCGCAGCGTCAGCTATGACGGCAAGACCGTGACCTATGGCTCTGACGCGGAACTCGCCGCGGCCGTTCGCGACTTGGAAGGCCGGATAGCCAGTGCCTCCGCTACGCCGCGCCGCCGTCGGTGGGGCACCGTGGCCACGAAGGGTCTGTGACCATGGTGTTCGACGCCTTCCGCGCGCGCCTTGGCACGATCATCGGCGGGTTCGACGCGGCGCAGTCCCACCGGCGCATGCGCGGGTTCCGCGCCACCCGGGCGCATGTGAACACGCTGATCACCGCCTCGGGCGAGACCATCACCGCCCGGGCGCGCTGGCTTGTGCGGAACAACGGCTACGCCGCGAACGCGGTCGACGCCTTCGCGAACCACGTCGTCGGCGACGGGATCAAGCCTTCGTCGAAGATCGCGGACGCAGTGAAGAAGGAGGAGCTGCAGAGGCTCTGGCTCGCCTGGACCGACGAGGCGGACGCCGAAGGGCTGACCGACTTCTTCGGGTTGCAGCGCCGGGCAGCGCGCGAGGTGTTCCTCGCGGGCGAGGTCTTCCTGCGCATCCGCACCCGGCGTCCCGAAGATGGTCTCACGGTGCCGATGCAGCTGCAGATGCTGCCCTCGGAAATGTTGCCGCAGGACATGACCCGCGTCCTGCCCGGCGCGGGGTCGATCCGGCAGGGCATCGAGTTCGACGGGATCGGGCGGCGCGTGGCCTACCACTTCCTGCGCCGCCACCCGGGCGACATGACCGATCCGGGGCTGGCAGGGGAAACCGTGCGCGTGCCCGCCTCGGAGGTGATCCACATCCTCGACCCGGTCGAGGCGGGCCAGCTGCGCGGTGTCTCACGCTTTGCGGCTGCTGTGGTGAAGCTCTTCACCCTCGACCTCTACGATGACGCGGAACTCGAGCGGAAGAAGACCGCGGCGATGTTCGCGATGTTCATTACGTCGCCCGCCCCGGAAACCGCCCTCGATCCGGCAGAGGACGATCTCGAGGTCGAACCGGGCCAGGTAGTGCGGCTGGACCCCGGCGAGGACGTGACCACGCCATCCACCCCGGACTCAGGCAGCACCTATGAACCCTTCCAGTACCGCACGCTCCTGCAGATCGGCGCGGCGCTGGGCGTGCCTTATGGCTATCTGACGGGCGACACGGCGAAGGGGAACTTCTCCAACACCCGGATTGCCCTCGTCGACTTCCGCCGCCGCATCTCGGCCTTCCAGCATTCCGTGATGGTCTATCAGCTCTGCCGCGCCGTCTGGACGCGCTGGATGGACATGGCGGTGCTGGCGGGGGCCATCGACCTGCCAGGCTATGCGACGGAGCGGCGGCAATACCTCTCCTGCGACTGGCTGCCCACCAAATGGGACTGGATCGACCCGGCCAAGGATGCCGCGGCCGAGATCCTGCAGATCGAGGCGGGCCTGAAATCTCGCACACAGGCCATCGCCGAGCGGGGATACGACGCCGAGCAGGTCGACCGGGAAATTGCTGCGGAACGGAAACGCGAGGCGGAACTGGGTCTGGACTTCCGGCGGCCGGGGTCGCCCGCGCAGGCGGCGGGTGGCGGCACTGGGCCGGGTGATGCCGAGGGCCAGCAGGAAAATCGGCAGGACGGCAGCAATCAGGATGACGACGGCGAGAACCGGGAACCAAGGCCTGCGGAGGACGCATGATGCACCACACCCAGATCGCCCAGCGCGTCTTCAACACACCGCTGATGGTCGATCCCGCAAAGGCGCTGGCCTTCCTGACCGGGCTTGGCCCCCGGATCGTTGGGCGGGAAATCAGCGTCGAGGGGCTGGAGATTGCGGCCATAGATCGGGATGCGGCCAGCCTGCCCGCGCGCGCCTCTATCTTCGGCGACGACCTGACCAGCCGCCAGGCGCGCAACGGCGGCCAGCCCTTCGCGGTCGTCGACGGAATCGCCATCATCGAAATCGCTGGCACGCTGGTGCATCGCGGCGCCTGGATCGGGCAATCCTCGGGTCTCACCTCCTATGAAGGGATCGCGGCGCAGCTGCAGGCGGCCGTCGCCGATCCGGCGATCCGCGGCATCGCCCTCGATATCGACAGCTTCGGCGGCGAAGTGGCCGGAGCCTTTGACCTCGCCGACCGCGTCCGGGCCGCGCGTCAGGTGAAACCCATCCATGCCTTCGTCGCCGACCACGCCCTCTCGGCCGCCTACGCACTTGCCTCACAGGCCGACCGCATCGTCCTGCCGCGCACGGGTTCCGTCGGCAGCATCGGCGTCGTGGCCATGCACAGCGACATGAGCGGGGCGCTCGACCAGAAGGGCATCGCCGTGACGCTGATCCATGCTGGAGCCCGCAAGGTCGATGCGAACCCGTATCAGCCGCTGCCCGAGGCCGTCCGCGCCCGGATCGCAGGCGAGTTGGAAGATCTGCGTCAGCTCTTCGCCGAGACCGTCGCCGAAGGTCGTGGTCGACGCCTCGACACCCTACGGGCGCTGGGCACCGAGGCCGCCGTATTCCGCGGGGAGGCGGCGGTCTTCGCCGGTCTGGCCGATGAGGTGGCCGATCCCGTCACCGCCTTCCGCGCTTTCGCCGCCGCACCCCGCGGCACAACCACCCTCAAATCCAACCCCAAAGGAAAGGGCCCGATGATGACCACTGCCCCCGAAGATCATGCGCAGCCTGCAGCCGCGCCTGCCGCCAGCACCCCGCCGGAACCGGCCCCGCCAGCGGCAGTCGCACCGCTGCAAACCGCGGCGGCCGCGATGTCGCCCGAAGCCATCCGCGCCGAGGCGGCCGAGGTCGCACAGGTCTGCGCGCAGGCCGCGCGCCTGGGCATCCAGATCGATGCTGCCGATGCCGTCACCAAAGGCGTGAAGCCCGAGGCGCTGCGCGCCAAGATCCTGGCCGATCTTGCCGCCCGCAGCGATGCCGCGGGCATCATCGCCACCGCCCCGGCGGCTGGCGCGAAGGAAAGCCCCATCGTCGCGGCCGCGAAGAAATCGGCCGCTGCCTCGCGCTGACAATTCTGCCCGCGCTGGGCGCCCCCATCCCCCAACATCCTGGAGACTGAACCATGCCCGTCCTGACGGAACCGCCCAGCATGGGCGATGTCCTCAAATATGAGGTCAACCCGAACTACACCCGCGAGGTGGTGACGCTGCTCGCGGGCATGCCCTACCCTGTCGGCGCCGTCCTCGGACGCATCACCGCCAGCGGCAAGTACAAGCTGGCAACCAGCGGCGGCACCGATGGCGCGCAGACTGCCTCGGCTGTTCTCCTCTACGCTGTGGACGCGACCCTCGCGGACGCCACCGGCATCGTCGTCGCCCGTGGCCCCGCAATCGTCTCGCGCGCAGCGCTCGCCTACGACGCCACCGTCGATGACGGGGCCAAGATCACCACCAAGATCGGCCAGCTGGCCGCCGCAGGCATCGTCGCCCGCGACGGCGTCTGATCCCCCTCGTTCCCCCGGAGCATCCCCCATGACCCTCGTCCGCAATCCCTTCGACGCTGGCGGCTATTCGCTGGCCGAGATGACCCAAGCCATCAACATCCTGCCCAACCTCTACACGCGCCTCGCCCAGATCGGCCTCTTCCGCTTCGAAGGCGTCAGCCAGCGCTCGGTCATCATCGAACAATATGAAGGCGTTCTGAGCCTTCTCCCCTCCGTCCCCCTCGGCGGCCCCGCCACCGTCGGCACCCGGGAAGGCCGGTCCATGCGGTCCTTCGCCCTGCCGTGGATCCCGCATGACGACGTGGTCCTGCCTGCCGACATCCAGGGACAGCCCGCGCTGGGCGGCGCGTTCGATGCTGCCGATCCCCTCGTCGAGGTGATGAACCGCAAGCTGCTGCTGATGCGGCGCAAGCATGCCCAGACCCGTGAATACATGGAGATGAACGCGCTCCGCGGCATCGTGAAAGACGGCGCGGGCACCACCCTCTACAACTACTTCACCGAACTCGGCCTGGCGCAAATCTCGGTGGATTTCCTGCTGGGAACTGCTGGCACCAACGTGCAGGGCAAGGTGCGCGAGGTGCTGCGCGCCATCGAGGACAACCTCCTCGGCGAGGCAATGACCTCGGTCCATGCCCTCGTCAGCCGCGAGTTCTTCGACAAGCTGATCGCGCATCCGAAGACCGAGGAGGCCTACAAGTTCTACGCCTCGACCGGCGCCCAGCCCCTGCGCGAGGATGTGCGGCGCAACTTCCCCTTCGCCGGGATCCTGTTCGAGGAATACTCCGGCACCGTCACTCTTTCGACCAAGGCCACCGAACGGCTGGTCCCGGCCAACGAAGGTATCGCCTTCCCCTTGGGCACGATGGACACCTTCACAACCTATGGCGGCCCGGCCAACCTGCTGGAGGCCGCGAACACCCTCGGCCTGCCGCTCTACGCCCGTCAGCATCTCGACGAAAAGGGCCGCTGGATCGATGTTATGACCGAGGCCTCGATCCTGCCCGTCAACAAGCGACCCCGGCTGGCGATCCGCCTGCACACGTCGAACTGACGGACCCACCCATGTCCGCCTTCGCCGCCGCCATGGACCGCATCTTCACCCATGCCTCCATGGCGGCCCCGGCCCTCTGGATCTCGGCCACCACGTCCGAGGAACGTCCGATCCGGATCATCCGCCGCGCCCCCGACCGCGTCACCGACTTCGGGGCGGGCCGGTTCGTCAGCGACACGACGGTGGTGGATGTCCGCGTCGCCGACCTCCCCGCCCCGCGCCCGGGCGACATGATCATCATCGGCGCCGACAGCCTTGCAATCCAAGGGGAGCCGCTGCGCGATCGCGAACGGCTGATCTGGACCATCGATCTGAGGCCAGCATGAAGCTGAAGCTGGAAATCAGCCCCGACCTTGCTGCCCTGATGCAGGCGGAAATCGCCGCCGGTGAAAAGGCTGTCACCACCGCCATGCGCGAGGCGGGTGCGGGCCTAAAATCCGCCTGGCGCGGCCAGATCACCGGCGCTGGGCTTGGCACCCGCCTCGGCAACTCGATCAGACTCGCCACCTATCCCAAGGGCGGCGAAAGCATGAACGCTGCAGCATTGGTCTGGTCGAACGCCCCGGTGATCGTCGGCGCGCATGACACGGGGCCGCTGATCCGGTCGCGCAACGGGTTCTGGCTCGCCATCCCCACCCCAGCGGCGGGGAAAAGCACGAAAGGCGGTCGCATCACCCCCGGCGAGTGGGAACGTCGCACGGGACTGCGGCTCCGCTTCATCTACCGGCGCCGCGGGCCGAGCCTGCTCGTGGCCGAGGGGCGCCTGAACAGCAAGGGGCGCGCTGTGGCCTCCCGCGCGAAAACCGGTCGCGGGCTGACCACCGTGCCGATCTTCCTCCTGGTGCCGCAGGTCAAGCTGCGTAAGCGGCTGGACCTCGCGCGGGATGCGGAGGGAGCCATCGACGGCGTGCCGGGGCGGATCGTGGCGGGGTGGGTCGCGGGACATCACAACTGATGTTGGCATTGCCAACAGGACCAGTACACAATCATCACTTATCGGCTTCTTGTTCACCGAAAAGCGAGGCGCCGAATCTTCCAAGGGCTTTGACCAATCATAGCTCCCCAACCTGTTCGAGGGCACCGAGATTGTACTGCTTTAAGAACTCTAGGAACTTTGTATTGCCTGGAAAATGCGTCTTTGCGACATCAAGGTCGTACTGCCTATAGTGGTAGAGCTGAGCGTAGTAATCACTCGATGGCCGCAAGTCATTTTTTGGAATATTCGATTTTTCTACGATTTCCTCTGGAGCATGGAACTTCACCCCCACATCTTCAAAAGTACAGATTCTGGACTTCATTGAGTGGCGCCCAATCATTCTAGACGCAGCGTATTCTGATTCCACCAAAGCTGCGTATTTCTCATCGTTCATTGCAGCTTCGATCAGAATGGCTTGAAATACTCCGACCTGCGGTTTGTGAAAGGGGAAATCCAAGACAGGTGTCTTCATCTCAGACTCGGCTGAAAAGTTTTCAATGTATGCTCTTTCATCCCTGTACGAAACCTCGTTAGGGAAAGGGAAACCCATGTTTTTAGAGAGCAGGAACTCTGATGAAAGGTTCAAGAATATAAGACCATTAACGGCGAGAATGAAAGACGAGGGTTTGTGCATGAATACGGGGTCAGAGGCTCCACTCATGACCAGCCCCCTAAATTCAGGCCGGTTAGGATATACAAGGAGACAACGGTCCTTCTTGCCAATTCTCTCGTCGATGTGGAAATTTGGTGTCGGTGTCGGCCAGTCCTTATTCAAAAGCATGTTGCCTAACCAAAGGCCAACTCGAACCTTGTCAAACCAATCGAGCAGATCGTCCCACTCAGACGCTTTCAAATCGCCACCTTCTAGAAGCCGAACCATGAAGCCTTTGGTTCTCCCCTCCAGATCGGAATATCTTTCGTTACACTCTGTGCATGCGGGAAACTGAAACTGTTGTGCTGAAAACTGTCGAAGCTTTCTATTCGGGTCGCTCGTCTCAACGCCAAGATGCCAAATCCTTTTTGGGTCACCTGTGAGCCCAATTAGCCATTTAGGAACAACATGCTCTTTGTTTTTAGATTTTGGCGGCTTGCCGCAGAAAATACACTTCTTTTCACTTTGCGTTGGTAATGCGTCAGCATCGACCATATCGCCTCTCCTCTGCTCAATGCTTCGAACCGTTGCCTGCAACTTCATAACACTCTTGATCGGGAACGACGCAAGCCGGAGAGTCTATGAATCGCCAGCGGAAAGTGCATTTTTTATCGAAGCACAGATGCGGTTCGAGTGAACTGCCTTCAGGTTGGCACGCGGGGTCGCACAGCTTGCGCTCGATCCGACCACTGAATACTGGAAAACATGCCCACCACCCGCGAAACCGTCCTCGCCGCGCTGTATGCGCGACTGCAGCCGCTTGCCGCCCTCACCCTGCGCGATGAGGTGCTGCCCGAGCGGATTCCCGCGGCGGGGCTGATCATCCTACGCGACGGCCAGCCGGGAGAGCCGGAGGTGACGCTGTCACCGCTGCGCTATCACTACCAGCACCGGGCCGAGCTGGAGGTCGTGGTCCAGACGGGCACCGGCCGGGCCAGCGCTTTCGACGATCTGATCGCCGCCATCGGCGCAGCGCTGGAGGCTGATCGTACCCTTGGCGGCCTCTGCGACTGGGTCGAACCGGAAGCACCGGCTTCGGTCGATCTGCCTGTCGAGGGCGCAGCAGCGCTGAAGACGGCGGTGATCACCGTCGTCCTGCACTACACCACCACCGGCCCTCTGGCCTGACATCCCCCACATCCACAGGAGACCCCCATGGCACGCGCACACGGCGCGCGGGCGCAGATGGCGCTTGCGTTCGAGACGGTTTACGGCGCCCCGCCCGCCAGCGGCTACCGGCTGATGCCCTTCGCACGGACCACGCTTGGCGCGGAACAGCCGCTCTTGAACAGCGAACTGCTGGGCTACGGCCGCGATCCCCTCGCCCCGATCAAGGACGCCGTCACCGCCGATGGCGAGGTGGTTGTGCCGATCGATGTGGAGGCCTTCGGCTTCTGGCTGAAGGCGGCCTTCGGCGCCCCGACCACGACGGGGACCACGCCCAAGACCCACACGTTCCAGTCGGGGAACTGGACGCTGCCCTCCATGGCTATCGAAGTGGCGATGCCCGAGGTGCCACGCTTCGCGATGTACGCGGGCTGCGTGATAGACCAACTGTCCTGGCAGATGAGCCGGTCGGGCCTGCTGACCGCCACCGCACGGCTGATCGCGCAAGGCGAGGCCATCGCGGCCACCACGGCCGCAGGCACGCCCACCGCGCTGGGCCTGCAGCGCTTCGGCCATTTCAACGGGGTGGTGAAGCGCAACGGCACGGCCTTGGGCAACGTCGTCTCGGCCGAGATCACCTATGCCAACGGCCTCGACCGGATCGAGACCATCCGCAACGACGGCAAGATCGAGGGCGCCGATCCCGGCATGGCCGCACTGACCGGCCGGATCGAGGTGCGCTTCGCCGATAGCGCCCTCGTAACCCAAGCCATCGACGGCACGCCCTGCGAGCTCGAGTTCGCCTACAGCCTCGGTGCCAATGCCAGCTTCACCTTCACAGCCCATGCCGTCTACCTGCCCGTCCCGCGGATCGAGATCCCGGGGCCGCAGGGCATCCAGGCCAGTTTCGACTGGCAGGCTGCCAAGGCCACCAGCCCCACCCGCATGTGCACCGCCGTCCTCGTCAACACCGTCACGGGATACTGACCATGATCCGCCTGAACCTGTCGAACCGGCCCGAATGGCTGGACCTGCTGCCCGGCCTTCGCGTGCTGGTGGCCCCTCTCACCACCGCGCTGATGGTCTCCGCCCGCGCCGATCCCTTGATCGACAATTTGTCGGAGGCATCAAGCCAAGAGCACATGGCGCTGGCCATGGCCAAGGCCGTCGCCCGCCGCGCTGTGCTGGAATGGGAAGGGGTCGGCGACGATGCGGGCAACCTCGTCCCAGTCAGCCTGGCCGGGATCGACGCCCTTCTCGAAATCTGGCCCGTGTTCGAAGCCTTCCAGGCGCAATACGTCGCCCGGGGCCTGATGCTGGATCAGGAAAAAAACGCCTCCGCGCCCTCGCCAACTGGTCCTTCGGCGGGGGCGACGGCTACTGCGCGGCCTGCTCGGGCCCCTGCCCCGACTGCCCCGCAAGACTGAATCGGCCGCAGACGGTCGAGGGCTGGCAGGTCTGGGACCTGACCCAGCGCCTTGGCGGCCAGCTGCGCATCGCACCGGGGGCCGTCATCGGATGGGACATGGGCGCCGCGCTTTCACTGGCAGGCGGCTTGGGCGTCAACGCCCTGATCGCCGCCGAACTGCTGCCCGAGATCGAGGCGGTGATGGTGCGCAAGCTCAACGAGCAGATGGAAGGACGCCGGAATGGCTGAGAAGAAGGTCTCCGTCCGCCTCGTGGCGGAGGGCGGACGGCGCGTGCGCGCCGAGCTGGAAGGCGTCGGCGAAGCCGGGGCCCGCGGCTTTGGCCGCCTTTCGCGCGAGATGGAACTGGCCAACACCCGGCTGGCCGCCTTTGCGCGCCGGGCGGGCTTGGCGCTCGGGGCCGCCGCAGCAGCTGCCACGGCTTCGCTTGGGCTGATCGTCCGCTCTACAGCCGAGAGCGCGGCGCAAATCCGGCAGTTCGCGCAGGTCGCCAATGCGACGCCCGAGGCGCTGCAACGCTGGTCGGCCGGGGCGCGCACGGTTGGCATCGAGCAGGAGAAGCTGGCCGATATCCTGAAGGACGTGAACGACCGGGTCGGGGATTTCCTGCAGACCGGCGGCGGGCCGATGGCGGATTTCTTCGAGAGTGTCGCCCCTAGGGTAGGCGTCACCGCTGACCAATTCGCCCGCCTCTCCGGCCCCGAAGCCCTCCAGCTCTACGTCGACACGTTGGAACGCGCCGGTCTCAGCCAGCAGGAGATGACCTTCTATCTCGAGGCCATGGCCTCAGACGCGACACGGCTGCTCCCCCTCCTGCGCAATGGCGGGGCGGAGATGGCCCGGCTTGGGGATCAGGCCTCCGATCTTGGCGCGGTTCTGGACAGTGATGCCCTCGAAGCCCTGCGCCGCACGCAACTGGCTCTGGGCACAGTCTCGCTGGTGTTCGACGGACTGCGCAATCGGATTGCCGTGGCCGTCGCCCCGACCATCGAGGCGCTGGCCAATGCCTTTGTGGCGCTGGCCTCGGACGGCGGCATCCTGCGGTCGGCCATCGACACGCTGATCGGCAACCTCGGGCGACTTGCCTCCTATGCCGCGACCTTCGCTGCCGTCATGGCCGGGCGCTGGGTGGCGGGAATGGCGGCCGCAGCCCTGTCCGTGCGCGGCCTCGCCACCGCACTCGCGTTCCTGCGCGGTGCCCTGATCCGCACCGGTATCGGCGCACTGATCGTCGGCGCGGGCGAACTGGTCTACCAGTTCTCGCAGCTGGTGGCCCGGGTCGGCGGCGTGGGCGAGGCGTTTCGCCTGCTCGGTGACCTGGCCCGCGAGGTTTGGTCGCGTATCGGTCTGTCGCTCGACGCGGCCCTTGCGCGAATGGCGGCCGGATGGGAGGGCCTGAAGGCGGCGGGCCTCTCGGCGCTGGAAGGCACCATCGCGGGCGTCGTCAGCTTCGGCGACCGGACGGCGGCGATCTTCCAGGGGGCCTACGATGCCGCTGTCACGATCTGGGGCAGCCTGCCGGGAGCCATTGGTGACTTCGCCTTCCAGGCCGCCAATGGCCTGATCTCGGGCGTCGAGGCGATGCTGAACGGCGTCGTCACCCGCATTAACAGCTTCATCGAGACGCTTAATGCTGCCCTCGCGCTGCTGCCCGAATGGGCCACCGGCGAGGGCGGGGTGCGGATCGGCATCCTCGACCCGGTGGAACTTGGGCGTATCGGCAATCCGTTCGAGGGAGCCGCGACCGCCGCAGGCGCTGCCGCTGCGGATGCCTTTTCGGCGGCCCTCGCACGCACCTACCTCGAGCCGCCCGACCTTGGCCTCGGCGACATGGCCGACGATGCCCGTGCTCGGGCCGATGGTTATCGCGAAGCGGCCGGGATGCTCGCCGATGCCGCCGGTCGGCCCTTGGCCAGCTGGCAGGCGCTGAAGGATGCGGTGACCAGCACGGGGACCGAAGCAGAGACCGCGCTGGCGGATGCGGCTGGCGCGGCCGATGCCCTGACAGCCGGGCTGAACGACACCACCACCGCCGCCGATGGCGCGGGCGGGGCTGCTCGCGATGCCGGTGCGGCTGCAGCTGAAGGCGCGGACACGGCCCTTACCGGCTGGCAGGCCGTCACGGCCGCGCTGGCCGATTATGCCGCCAAGGCGCGCGACATTGGCGGGGATATTGGCAGCGCACTGGTGGGGGCCTTCTCCTCGGCCGACAACGCCATCGGCGACTTCGTGAAGACCGGCAAGCTCGACTTCCGCGATCTAGTGACGTCGATGATTGCCGACCTCGCCAAGCTCGCTGCCCGGCGTTTCATCCTCGGCCCCATCGCCAATGCCCTTTCCGGCGCGCTGGGCGGGGCGGGTGGGATCTTCGCCAACATCCTGCATGCGGGCGGAATGGTCGGCGCCCCTGGCCCCGGACGGATGGTCCCGGCCTTGGCCTTCGCGGGAGCCCCGCGCATGCACAACGGCGGCTGGGCCGGTCTGCGGCCGGATGAGGTGCCCGCGATCCTGCAGCGCGGGGAACGGGTTCTGTCGCGGCGCGAAGCCGCAGGTTACGGCCAGGCGGGCGCCTCGACCGTTAATGTCACAATCAACGCCCGCGACGCCGAGAGCTTCCGCCAGTCGCGCACGCAGGTCGCGAGCGACATTGCCCGCGCCGTGTCGTTGGGCCGGAGAGGGATGTGATGGCATTTCACGAGGTCCGGTTTCCGGACAACATCAGCCGCGGAGCACGCGGTGGCCCGGAACGCCGCACCCAGATCGTCGAGCTGGCAAGCGGGGCCGAAGAGCGCAATGCCAGCTGGGCCAACAGCCGCCGCCGCTACGACGTGGCCTATGGCATTCGCCGCGCCGATGATCTGGCAGCAGTCGTCGCCTTCTTCGAGGCTCGGAATGGCCGCCTCCACGGTTTCCGCTTCAGGGACTGGGCCGACTTCAAATCCTGCCTTCCGTCGCAGACGCCTGGCCCAACCAACCAGCCCATCGGCACCGGCAACGGGGCGGCCACCCTGTTTCAGCTGACCAAACGCTACACCTCCGGCGCGCAGTCCTGGTCGCGGGCCATCACCAAGCCCGTCGCCGGAACCGTGACCATCGCCCTGAACGGCACGCCGCAAGCCTCCGGCTGGTCGGTCTCGACCGCGACAGGCTTGGTGACCTTCACCACCGCCCCCGCCGCTGGCATCGCCATCACCGCGGGCTTCGAATTCGACGTCCCGGTCCGCTTCGACACCGATGTCCTCGACGTCACCCTCGACCTCGAGCGCCTCGGGTCGATCACCTCGATCCCCCTCGTGGAAATCCGAACATGAAGTCCCTGAATCCGGCGCTGCAGGCCCATCTCGAAGAAGGCACGACCACGCTCGCATGGTGCTGGCGTATCACCCGCGCCGATGGCGTGACCTTCGGTTTCACCGACCACGACCGGACCCTTTCGTTCGACGGAACCGAGTTCGAACCGGAAAGCGGGCTGACGGCCTCCGAGGTGCGGTCGGGGTCTGACCTCTCGGTCGATGCGCAGGATGCCCAAGGTGTGTTGTCGTCGGACCGCATCACCGAAACGGACATCCTTGATGGCCGATGGGACAATGCAGCGGTCGAGGTCTGGCGCGTGAACTGGTCGGCTCCGGCACAGCGCGTTCTCCTCCGGCGTGGGGCCATCGGCCAGATCCGGCGCGGGCGGCTGGCCTTCGTGGCCGAGGTGCGCAGCCTCGCCCATGTCCTCGGCCAGACGGTCGGGAGGACGTTCCAGGCCAGCTGCGATGCCGCGCTGGGCGACGCGCGCTGCGGCGTGAATCTCGAGGCCCCAGCCTTCAAGGGGACCAGCGCGGTCATCGATGTGCTGCGCGACAGGGCATTCACGGCCTCCGGCCTCGGCACCTTCGCGGCGGGCTGGTTTGCGTTTGGACTTGCCGAATGGACCAGCGGTGCGAATGCCGGGCGGCGGGTCGAGGTGCTGTCGCATGATCTCGTTGACGGAATTGCAATCCTGACCCTGCTGGAAGCCCCAGTGCGCCCGATCACGGCGACGGATGCGTTCGTGGTCCGCGCCGGTTGCGACAAGCGCCTTGCGACCTGCGACGCGAAGTTCGCCAATGTCGCGAACTTCCGAGGGTTTCCCCACATCCCGGGCCAAGACGCCGTGCTGCGATACGCCACCAAGGATGGCGGTCACGAGGGGGCGGTGCTTTGACCCTATCCCATCGAACCGCCGATCCCGCTCTTGTCATCGCTGTTGCGCGGTCATGGCTCGGCACGCCGTACCACGACCAAGCCAGCCTGCGCGGCGTTGGCTGCGACTGCCTCGGCCTCGCGCGGGGCGTCTGGCGAGAAGTCGTCGGCCCGGAACCATTCCCGATCCCGCCCTACAGCCGGGACTGGGGCGAGACCGGTCCGCGCGAGGTGCTGGCGGACGGGGCGCGGTCGATGATGCCGGAGATCGCACCCGCCAATGCCACACCCGGTGCGTTGATCCTGTTTCGGATGATGCCGCGCGCCATCGCCAAGCATGTCGGGATCCTCACCGGCCCCGACACCTTCTTTCACGCCTATGAACGCCTCGGCGTGATCGAGGAACCGCTGACCCTCACCTGGCGACGGCGCATCGCCTTCGCTTTCCTCTTCCCTGCACGCTGAGACCCTCTCATGGCCACGCTCGTCCTCGGCGCTGTCGGTTCTGCCATTGGCGGAGCCTTTGGCGGCGCGATCCTCGGCTTTTCTGGCGCCGCAATCGGTGGCTTCATCGGCTCCACCATCGGGTCGGTGGTCGACAGCTGGATCGTGTCCTCACTGGCCCCCGCGCAGAAGATCGAGGGCCAGCGCCTCGACAGTCTTCGGATCACGTCAGCGACGGAGGGAGCGATCATTCCGCGCCTCTATGGCCGCATGCGCATCGGCGGCAACATCATCTGGGCCACGGATTTCCGCGAGGAGACGAAGACCACGACGCAGGGTGGCGGCAAGGGTGGTGGCGGTGGCCGGGTCCAGACGACCGAGTATCTATACTATGCCAGCTTCGCGGTCGGCTTGTGCGAAGGCCCGATCACCGGCATCGGCCGCATCTGGGCAGACGGCAAGCCGCTCGACATGACCGGTATCACCTGGCGCTGGTATCCCGGCGGCGAGGCGCAAGCAGCCGATCCCTTCATCGCGGCCAAGATGGGGGCGGCCAACACCCCCGCCTATCGCGGCACAGCCTATGTCATCTTCGAGGAACTGCCGCTTTCCACCTACGGCAACCGTCTGCCGCAGCTGTCATTCGAAGTGTTTCGGCCGCTCGCGGATCCCGACGCCGCCGAGGGGCTGGTTAAGGCCGTCACCATGATCCCCGCATCGGGCGAGTTCGCCTATGCGACCGAGGCTGTCCGCAAGACGGTCGGGGCAACGACCACCACCTTCGGCCAGACCACGGGCGGCACGACCTCGGCCGAGAACCTGAACGCGCTGCCCGATGAGGCCGATATCGTCGTTGCTCTCGATCGGCTGCAGGCCATGGCCCCGGCCGTCGAGAGCGTCAGCCTCGTTGTCGCCTGGTTCGGCAATGATCTGCGGGCAGGCAACTGTGCGATCAAGCCGGGCGTCGAAGTGGCGGCCAAGGTCACCAGTCCCAAGGTCTGGACAGTCAACGGGGTGGCACGGGCCGCCGCCCATCTCGTCAGTCGCGACGTCGAGGACCGGCCCGTCTACGGCGGCACCCCTGCCGACTTCGCAGTGGTGCAGGCGATCCGCGAGATGAAGACGCGCGGCCTGCGCGTCACCTTCTATCCGTTCCTGCTGATGGACATCCCGCCCGGCAACACGCTGCCCAACCCCTATTCGAACAACGCCGCCACGCCGGGCCAGCCTTCCTTCCCCTGGCGCGGTCGGATCACGTGTTCCCCGGCAGCAGGCTATGCCGGGACGGCCGACAAGACCGCCGCTGCCACGACGCAGGTCTCGGCCTTCTTCGGCGCGGCTGCCCCGGCACAGTTCTCGGTGTCGGGCGACAATGTCAGCTGGACCGGTCCCTCGGGCGACTGGGGCCTGCGCCGCATGATCCTGCACTACGCCAATCTCTGCGCGGTCGCGGGCGGCGTCGATGCCTTCCTGATCGGCACCGAGATGCGGGGCCTGACGACGATCCGGTCCAGCACCAGCGCCTATCCCGCCGTCACTGCGTTCAAGGCGCTGGCGGCGGACGTGAAGTCGGTCCTCGGGCCGGGCACCAAGGTGGGTTACGCCTCGGACTGGTCAGAATACTTTGGCCACCAGCCGGGGGACGGCAGTGGCGATGTGTATTTCCACCTCGACCCGCTCTGGTCGGACGGGAACATCGATTTCATCGGCATCGACAACTATATGCCGCTCTCCGACTGGCGCGGCGGCTTCGACCATGCCGATGCCCTCGAGGGCTGGCCCGCCATCCATGAGCGCGGCTATCTGCAGGCGAACATCGCGGGCGGCGAAGGTTTCGACTGGTTCTACGCCAGCCCGGCCGACCGCTCGGCACAGATCCGCACCCCGATCACCGACGGCGCCGCGGGCAAGCCGTGGGTCTTCCGTTACAAGGATCTTCGCGCCTGGTGGTCGAACCCGCATTACAACCGGCCGGGTGGCGTGGAAAGCGGCACGCCGACATCATGGGTGCCGCAGTCCAAGCCCGTGTGGTTCACGGAACTGGGCTGTCCCGCCATCGACCGGGGCACCAACCAGCCGAACGTCTTCTTCGATCCGAAGTCGTCGGAGAGCTTCACCCCGTATTTCTCGCGCGGCTGGCGCGACGATGCCATCCAGCGCGCCTATCTCGAGGCGAGCTACCTCTGGTGGGGTCAGGGCACGAACAACCCGACGTCGTCCGTCTACGGCGGCCGGATGGTCCATCTTCCGGAATGCGCCGCATGGACCTGGGACGCGCGGCCCTATCCGTTTTTCCCCGGGCTGACCGGCATCTGGACGGACGGGCCGAACTGGCGGCTTGGCCACTGGCTGACGGGGCGGCTGGGTGCGGTGTCTTTGGCTGCGCTGGTGCGCCATCTCTGCCTGCGCGCTGGTTTGGCCGAAAGCCTCATTGATGTCTCCGGCCTCTGGGGCGCAGTCGAAGGCTATGTGATCGGCGCGTTGGAAAGCCCTCGCGCGTCGATTTCCACCTTGGCCCGGCATTTCGGGTTTGACGCCATCGAGACCGAAGGCGTGATCCGCTTCGTCATGCGCGGTCGCGCTTCGGTCGCTACGCTGGCCATCGACGATCTGGTTGCCACCCGCGAGAGCGAGGCTTTCGAGCTGACGCGCGGCCAGGAGACCGAACTGCCGCAGGCGCTGAAGTGGCAGGTCGCGCGGGCGGATGAGGACTATGATGCGGCGCTGGTTGAAGCGCGGCGCATCACTGTCGACACCACGCGCATCGCCTCCGAGAGCTTCCCGATGGCGATCCCGCCAGAGGAGGCCGAACGCCGTTGCCGCCGCGCGCTGATGGAGGCCTGGATCGGCCGGGAAAGTGCCACCTTCCGCCTGCCACCGTCTCGACTGGCGCTGGATCCGGCCGACGTGATCCGGCTGGCACATGACGGCCGCGAGTTGGAGTTCCGCCTTGTTTCTGTCGCCGATGCCGAGGCGCGGGGCATCGAGGCGGTGCGTCAGGACCGCGCCGCCTACGATCTGCCGCCGGGCGATCCGCGGCCCGCTTCGCTTGCCAGTCCCGTCGTCTTCGGCACGCCCGAGGTGGTGATGCTGGACCTGCCGCAGATCAGCGAGGAGCAGCTTGCCCATCGCCCCCTGATCGCTGCCCATGCCAGCCCCTGGCCGGGCCAGATCGCCGTCTTCCGCAGCGCGTCCACCGACGGGTTCAACCTGCTGACCACATTCGGCAGTCGTGCTCGGGTCGGGACCCTGGCCTTCGATTTCTTTCCGGGTCCAACCTCGCGGTTTGATCTGGGCAACGCGCTGGTCGTCGATCTGCTGTCGGGGACGCTCGAGAGCGTAACTGACATCGCGCTGTTCGGCGGGGCAAATGCACTGGCGGTCGAGACGGCGGCCGGGTCGTGGGAAATCGTCCAGGCTGGTGTGGCCGAGCTGATCGCCCCCGGCCGCTACCGACTGACCCGCCTCCTGCGCGGCCAGCGCGGGACGGAACATGCGATGGGCAACCCGGCTCCCGCAGGGGCGCGTGTGGTGGTGCTGGACACGGCGCTGGCCTCACTGCCCATCGCGGAGGCGGACCTTGGGTTGCCGTGGAACTGGCGGATCGGCCCTGCCGCCCGCGCGGTCAGTGATGCAAGTTATGCCGCGCTGGGCTTCACGCCGACCGGGCGGGGCCTTGTCCCGTTCGCGCCAGCCCATGTCGAACAGCCGTGGCGGACGGCCCGCAGCCCGGGCGATCTGACCATCCGCTGGACGCGCCGATCCCGCGCGCTGGTGGCCGATGCTTGGGAACAGGTCGAGGTGCCGCTGGGCGAGGACCTGGAATCCTACGATGTCCAGATCCTCGACGGGGTCGCCGTCAAGCGCACGCTGACCAGCACCACGACCTCCGTCCTCTATACCGCCGCCCAGCAGACTGCCGATTGGGGTGCGTCGCTCGGCCCCGGCCAGACGCTCTCGCTCCGCATTTACCAGCTTTCGAACCGCCTCGGCCGCGGCACGCCTGCGACCGTCACCCTCCAGTTCTGACGGGAACCCTCATGTCCGACACCACGACCCATCTGGGCCTGCCCTACCTTCTGGCGGCACAGGCGCAGAAGCATGTTACGCACAACGAGGCGCTGCGCCTGCTAGATGCCATGGTGCAACTCTCCGTCCTCGACCGGACGCGCACCGCGCCACCGCCCAGCCCCGCGGATGGCAACCGGCATCTGGTGGCCTCGGGTGCGACCGGCCTCTGGGCAGGATGGGATCTGAACATCGCCTTCTGGGTTGACGGCGCGTGGATCCGGTTGGTGCCACGCACCGGCTGGCTCGTGTGGGTCGCGGCCGAGGGGCTGTTTCTGGTCTGGACCGGCAGCGCTTGGGAGGTTGTGGGTGAACCCCGTGACGTCTCGGACGCGGTTTTTAGCCTGGTGAACGACAGCGATCCGACGAAGAAGGCGACGTTCTCGCTGGCGGGGATCAGCGCGGGCACCACGCGCAGCTACACCCTGCCGAACACCTCATCCGAACTGGCGATCCTCGCGGGCACGCAGACCTTCTCTGGCAACAAGACCTTCTCGGGCACCCTGACGGCTTCCGGAACGATTACGGTCTCGGCTGCCAGCGCCACCATTGGCACCGCAACGACGACCGCCACCTACGGCATGGGCACCGGGGCCACGACGAACGGCGTCACCAAGACCGTGAACATGGGCACCGGCGGCGCGTCCGGATCAACGACGGTCGTCAACATCGGCTCGGCCACTGCTGGCGCGGGCGGCACGACCGTCATCAACACGCCCACGGTCACCTTCGCCAATGCGGTGACGCAGGTCGGCATGCCCCAAGCGAACCTGACCGCGCAATTGCTCGGTCTCGGCGGGGCGACGGCGGACAGCTACAACCGGCTCTCGGTGAACACCCCGGCGGTGCTGCTGAACAACGCGGGCGCCGGGATCGAAGCCACCGTCAACAAGGCGGCCGCGGGGAACGATGCGGCCTTTGCCTTCAAGACCGGGTTTGCGGCGCGGGCGCTGATCGGCCTTCTCGGCAATGATGACTTCAGCTTCAAGGTCAGCCCAGACGGGTCGGCCTTCTACGATGCGATCCGCATCGACCGGACCAGCGGCCGCGTCGAGCTGGCCGGACCGGTGATCCTGCCCGCCCATGACGCCGTCCCCTCGCCGCCGCCCGCGGGTAAGCTCGCACTCTATGCCCGCGACCGGGCGGGAATGGGCTGGCTCGACGTCGAACGCCCCTCCGGCCGCCATTTCCCGCTCCAGCCACATTTCGGGGTCAATCGGATCGCGACATGGGCGCCCTCGACCAGCACCACGATCAACACCAACGGCATGCCGCGCACGGCCGTCGGCACCGCGGCGACGCCGACGCTCGCCACCACCAACCTCTCCACCTCCATGCGCCGCTGGCGGATGACGTCGGCGGCCACGGCCGGGGCGGCGGCCGAGGAACGCTCGGCAGGCTGGGTCTGCTGGCGCGGCAATGCCGAGGGTCTGGGCGGCTTCACCTATTTGAACCGGCTGTCGCTGGTCACGCTGCAGGCGACCGGCATGGGGTTCTTCGGCCTGATCGGATCGGTCGCGGCGCTCTCGACCACGCTGACTCTTTCGGCCGTCGTCAACGCGCTGGGCATCGGGTTCGAGCGCGGCACACATGCCAACTGGCAGATCGTCCACAACGACGGTGCGGGCGCGCCAACCCTGATCGACCTCGGCGCAGGCTTCCCGGTGGCCAGCACGACGAACGTCCTGACCCTCTACATCGCGGCGGCCCCCAACGACAGCGCGGTGGGGATCCGCGTGGTCGAGGAAGTCTCGGGCGCAGTCGCGGAGGCCACGATCACCACCGACATGCCCGCGGCGACCCAGCTTCTGAGCCCGCGCAACTACCTCAACAACGGCACCGCCGCTGCGGCCGTCGCCTATGACTGCTCGGGCGTCTACGTCGAGACCGATTACTGAAGCGCCACGCCCCGTGGCCGGAAAGGACCATGATGGATAACCAGACCACTCTCGCCGGGGAGGTCGCGCGGGCCTTTCGGGACCACGGGATCACCGCCGCGCTGACCGCTCTGATCGGGGGCACCATGGCCCTGATTGCGGCGATCACGAGGAAGGCCTTCACGAACGAGGCCCTGCTGGATCGCCTCGACCGCGAACTGATCGCCGACCGGGACCGGATCGACCGCCAGCGCAGCGAGGACCGCAAGGCCGACGGCGACCGCCTCGACCGGATCGAAACCGACATCCGCTCGATGCGCGACATGCTCTTCGACGCGTTCCAGCGCGGCCGATCCGACTGACCTAACGCCACTCCCCATCCCAACCGCCCCCGACCCGCCCCAGAGGCAGGTATTTCATTTGGAGGATCCACCATGCCCACCCTCACCTATCCCCACTGGCGCGACGTTCCTGCCAATACCTGGCGCTGGCCGAACTTTTCGGCGGCCGAAATCGCCTGTCGCGGCACCGGCGCGATCAAGATCAACACGGAAGCCTTGGACAAGCTGCAGGCCCTGCGCGACCGGCTGGGCAAGCCGCTGATCATCCGCTCTGCCTATCGCAGCCCCGAACACAACCGCGCTGTCGGTGGCGCCCCGGCGTCCAAGCACATGCAGGGCACGGCCTTCGACATCGCCATGTCGAACCATGATCCCGCGGCCTTCGAGGCGGCGGCGCGGGCGGTCGGGTTCCTCGGCTTCGGCTATTACCCCCGCTCCGGCTTCATGCACATCGACCTTGGCCCGGCCCGCTCCTGGGGCGATCCCTTCCCGGCGCGGCCCGTTCCCTTCGCCCTGGAACTGCCGCCTGCACGCGAAGTCCTGTCGGAAAGCCGCACGCTGCGCGGTGGCGGCGCGGCGGGCGCCGCAACTGTCGGTGCGGCTGGGGTCGAAGTGCTGCAGGACGTTCTTGCCGAAACGCAGACCACGATCCAGCCGCTGGTGCCCTACCTCGATACCCTGCGCTGGGTGCTGATCGCCATCGCGCTGATCGGGATCGCCGTGACCATTCACGCGCGGCTCGATGACTGGAAGCGGGGACAGCGGTGACCCCCTGGCTCCTGACCCATGGCCCGGCGCGCAAGGCGCTGGGCCTGATCCTCACCGCCGCAGCGATCCTGCTGTTCCTGCTGAACTTGCGCCGCACCGGCGAACGCGCCGGGCGCGCGGCCGAACGGCTTGATGCCCGAGAGAGAAACGATGCCATCCACCGCCAGATGCTCGACGCCGCCGCCCGCCGCCCTGCTGATCGTGATGCTCTGTCTGACCGGCTGCGCGATGGGCGGTTCTGACACCCGGGCGCCCTGCCCACCTGTCGTCGACTACACGGCCGCCGATCAGGCGCGGGCCGCCGACGAGGTCGCGGCGTTGTCGGAAGGGGCCGTCATCGTCCGGATGCTGACCGACTACGCCGTGCTGCGCGACCAGGCGCGGGCGTGCAGATGAAACACGGGCCGGGCGAAGCTTCCATAGGAGGCGTCGGACGCCTCGACCGAGGCGCATCGCCCGGCCCGGTTCACGGATTCACGCTGTCAACGAGCGGCAGGGTTTCGCTGCGGGTTGATGATGTCAGGTGCCGTCCTGCCTGTCCTGCATGGCGATGGGCACAATTGTGCACTTGGATGAAATGCGATGTCGTCAGACAGCTTGTCGACGGCTATTCCACCTTGGCCTCTGGCTGAGCACTTTTCGGGAGTGACATGCGATCGCTGAAAATCTGGTCTGGAAGAATTCCGCAGATTTTGCGACGACTTATCTGTGTCAACGGGAGGGAAAAGCGCAGATGGCCATTCAGAAGATCCAGAGTGAAGACTGCTCGGTCGCCAGCCTCTTCCAGTCCTTCTATGCTGTCCCCGATTATCAGCGCGAGTATGTCTGGGATACCGACCAAGTCGAACAGCTTCTGAAGGACGTCCGCGAAGAGATGGGGGACGGCCCCGCGCAAGATGCCCCAGAGTACTTCATAGGCAGCATCGTCGTCTGCCCTGGCCGCGATGGCGTGCTTGACCTGATCGACGGCCAACAGCGGATGACAACTCTTTACATCACGCTCTGCGCGATCCGGGATCGGTTCGCTGAGCTGGGAGCGCAGCCCTCCTCAGTGCTGAATTCCCAGATCGCCGATGCTGCGGTTGACGTTTCCGGCGAGGAGCGTCGACGCTATCGGCTCGACCTTCAGTATGAAGACAGTGGCGATGCGTTGACGCGCCTCGCTGATGGGAAGCGCATCGAGACGCCCTCCACCCAGTCGATGCGAAACATGCAGAACGCCCATCATGTCGTCACCCGGTTTCTCGAGTCCGAATTCGGTCAGGATGCCGCAGCCGTCCGCAAACTCTACGGGTATCTGACGAACAAGGTGAAGCTGATCCGCATCGAGACCGAAGACGTCGCGAAAGCCCTGAAGATATTCGAAACGATCAACGATCGTGGCGTTGGACTGAACTCGATGGACCTTCTGAAGAACCTGCTCTTCATGAAGACGCCCAAGGGACAGTTCGACCGCCTGAAGGATACGTGGAAGGAGCTGCAGGACACGATCTTTCGCATGGGCGAGAAACCCCTCCGATTTCTCCGCTACTTCATCTTCAGCAGGTACGACGTGGATCTCCTGCGTGAGGACGAGATCTATGGCTGGTTCACGAAAAACGATGCGCTGGTCGGGTATGGACGCGATCCAATCGGTTTTGCCAAAGAACTCGTGTCGGCCGCACGGGCCTATGAGCGGTTTCGCGAGGGCAAGAATGAAAAGGGTGACCGCAACCGCTATCTCGACAACATCCGGCTACTGGGCGGCCAAGCAGCGCGTCAGCACCTGATACTGCTTCTTGCGGGGCGCCATCTTGGTCCGGCGCTGTTCGATCGTCTGGCCGCCGAAGTGGAGAACCTGTTCTTCTGCTATGTCATCACGCGAGAGCCGACGCGGGATTTCGAGCGCAACTTTGCAAAGTGGGCAACGGAGCTGCGGTCTATCAAGTCGGACGAGGAGCTTGATGCGTTCATCGTCGCACGCTTCGACAAGGCGAAGGCAGACCTGGCGAATCGTTTCGATGACTCGATGGGGCGTCTCGCTCTGCGCAGCTTGCAGCTGTATCGGTTCCAGTACGTGCTGGCCAAGCTTACCCAGCAGGTGGATCTCCTGGCATATGGTGAGACCGAAGGTACGAGGTGGCTTGGGAACTATGTCAGCGGCGGGTACGAGGTCGAACATATCTTCCCGCAAACGCCGAACGCAGAGGCCGCCGCGGAGTTCGGTTCCGTCAGCGATCCGGAGGTCGTGCAACGGCTGGGTAACCTCGTCCTTGTCGAAAAATCCATAAACACCTCGCTCGGGAACCGCCCGTACAGCGAAAAGAGGCCGGTGTATCAGCAGTCCAAGCTGCTGTTGACACGGGCGCTGAGCGAACGGCCAAAGGTCGGTACGAACACTCGCATTGACCGGGCGGTCGCCTCGATCGAGCCGTACTCCACGTGGAATGAAGGGGCCGTTCATCAGCGTCAGCGTTCACTTGTTACGCTTGCTCGCGCCGTCTGGGGCCTGCCGGAGCAGGCTGCTTCAATCGGTTGAGAGCCGCAGCGTGGCGATTTTGAAAGCGTAGCCGATCTCACTTGCGGAGATTGGTTACATGGCGCGCCTTGCCTTAGTGTTCATTATTGCTTATCGTGAAGACAAGCAGTCGGAGGCCACCATGTCCCAGACCACAACGATGACGGTCCGCATCAGCGGCGCGCTGAGCGAGTTCGTGGCGTCGAACGTGGGCGAGAATGGGTCGTACGAGAACATCAGCGAATACGTCCGCGACCTGATCCGGCGCGACAAGGAGCGGGCCGAGCGGGAGGCGTTTGATCGTCTGAAGGCTGAACTGACGCGCGCCTTCGCGGCTCCGGAGGAAAGCTATCGCCCGTTGACCGCGACCGAGGTGATCGCCCGGAACCGGGGCTGACGACGTGGCCATTCGCGTTCAGGAGGCCGCATCGCTGCGGCTTGACGAGATCTACCGATACACGCGCGACCGCTGGGGCGCCGAGCAGGCGGATCGATACATCACCGACATCTTCGCGGCGTTCGACCAGATCGAGAGCCACGGCATCGCGTCGCGCCCTATCCCGGCCGAGTTCGGGGTCGAAGGCTTCTACTTCCGGCACGAGCATCATTTCGTGTACTGGCGGCGGCTGTCGAACGGGGATGTCGGCATCGTGACGATCCTGCATGAGCGGATGCATCAGATGGACCGGTTTCGGGAGGATCTTCCGAAGTGACGGATGCCTCCGGCGACGATTATCCGCACCGTCGATGGGGGGCTCGGTAAACGTTGACCAGGTGTTGACAAGAATTTCAAAAGCAAAAACCCGACGGTTTAGGTCGAGCCCTAACACTTTGATATCTTTTAAGATTCTGGTTGCGGGAGCAGGATTTGAACCTGCGACCTTCAGGTTATGAGCCTGACGAGCTACCGGGCTGCTCTATCCCGCGTCCGTGCCCTGCTTTTGGGTTATTGCGGGGCTTTTTGATCGTTTCAGAGAGATGTCGCTTCTTTTCAGGTCTGGCGG
>NZ_WMII01000022.1 GCF_009711265.1 Paracoccus shanxieyensis
AAGGTCTCGCAACCCGAAACTTGTCCGAAGATCGACGGTGACCGCCAGCGTCACCAACGGCCGCGCGCTGCGCTACGCCGAAGGCTCCGCGCGCGGCCTCCTACACCATGTGTTGGGACACTGCCTTGAGATCCAAGCTATGTTGGAAGGGCTCAAGATCATCGAGGATCGTCTCATCGCCGATCTTGATCTCCATCTCTGCCCGCTTTGCTATGTTCAACCTGACCGAGCGTAGGCGCCGCAGTGGACCTTGATCTGGGGACACATGGTTGCGCATCGCCAAGATAAATGGGCGAGCTTCTTCAAACCGAGTGGTCATGGCGGTCGCAAGTTCTCCGGTCTCGGCTTCGATAGAACACAGACGAATGCTCATGACGTCTTTGCGCAGCGCCGGTATCGCAAAGCGTGCGGCCACCTGCGTCGCGTTTCGCCGGGACGGCAGGTCCACGAGCTTCAGGTGACTCCTTACCGCTTTCGGCAGATCATCGCGGTGGGCGTAGACTGTGTCTTTCCGTGCCGCCCACTCTCGCCCGGTCTTCGCAATAATTGGCACCATGCCTTCGAGCATGTACCGCTCCCGATCCGCTCCACCGAGGTCCGGATCGAAATGCTCTCGCTCGAGAACCTGAATCAAAAAACGGCTACAGACTTCCAACGGAATGTCTCGGGCCGGAAGATCCAGAAGCAGCCGGTAAACTTGAGACTCCCCTAAATCACCGAGGTTGCGCACGACGCCAGCGCGCTCCAAGCCACGCCGCCACAGCCGGACATTCAGTCCGTACTTCTCCAAGTCTGCATGTGAAGGTGCCTCAGGCTCACGAAAAAGCGAAGCAAGCGCTCCGGGTTCAATCATCGCATCCTGTGGCGCATACACGTGCCCATCAGCACAGCGCAACCAAGCACTTCGTTTGACGATCTCGCGGAATACCTCGGGCAAGACACCGTCGTATGGTCGAAAGCTTGCGTTTGCATTTGTGCGCCCCTGCAGGGAAACACTAAACGGCTCAGCGGGGTTCAACGGATCCATGCGGTCATCGAGCGCAAGCCAGGCCAAGACTGCCAAACTTGGAGCGGCCGCAAGAATGTCGCCCAATGCCTCGACGGTGTCATATTCTGCTTTGAGTGAGTGCTCCCAAAATAGAGCGCTTCGAGTTAGCTTTTGGGATCTACCGCCGTCTGAAACGACGAAGGTCTCGGGAAGAGCCTGCTTCACGTGCTCTCGCCACTCTGCAGGTAGCGACTCTGTCTTTTTGCGAGGCCATTTGTTGATGCCCAACCATAGAAGGAATTCCTCGACGCTCTGCGCATCGGAAGGGAGACCGTTAACGGCTGGTTCATCGATCAGCAGTTCGGGATGCGCGGCGTAGAGTTCGGAATTGATTTTTCCTGAGATCCCGTAGGCAGCAGAAAGATGGACTGTTGTGACATCATGCCAGTTTCCGTCCTTACATAGGACAGAAATGATCCCGCTCGGCCTTTGGCGCTTTTGGTCGTGGAGCGCAAAGAGGTGGCCGAGGAACTCAGCCTGCAGGCGATCAGGTTCTGCATGCCCGCCCTTCAGCAACTCACTAAGCCTGACCCGCAGGGCGTTGATCACACTGTCCACACTAAATTCAGTGACCCGGAAACCCTTAAGTGAGGCTATCTTTTCACGAAGCGTGGAACCTTTTGCATGTTCCAAAAGCTGCTCCCACAAGTCGGGACTGATGAAGCGCGCAGTCGACCAGCGGGGTAGACTGTGGCGTTGATCAGTCCGACTTGGTGGAGGAAAGGGTGTCGCAGTCTTGGGCATCGGCCTGAGATTGGCATCCAGCAACAGTCTCCTGTCGTGATGCAATAACGGTAGGGTCGATGCGACACCGACGATGGCGAGCGCCCGCTCTGACACACTGAGATCCGCCAGTCGCAGTCGCTCGGTCAACTCCGACGGGTCTATTTCAGGGACTTCTAGCCGACTGCGCAGCACTGTTTCCGCGTTGGTCGATTCGACGGCGGCAAGCTCGCCGAAGAACCGCTGCGGGAGGAAGTTTGCGTAACCGACAGGTCCGATCTTGCTTTGCACCGCCGTCCGCCAAGTTCCATCAAGACTGCGGATCAGAGGTAACTGCTTTGCACGGCGCCAGGTGGCTTGGGCCAATGACTTCAACTGCTGCGGGAAGGCGCCATGCTCTACTAGCCATTCGAGTGGATCACCCGAGATTCGTTCGCCCTCTCGCAACTCATCGAGCGTCTCCGCGAAGAAGGTGCCGAGCTCGCTCAGAACAGCTGCGTTCAGATCGGATGCGTCCTCAAGCATTTTGCGGTTCGAGGCAAGTTCCAGGGTCGCGTGAAAAAGGCCCGCGAACGGCATCGGCAAGGAGGTAGGAAAAAAGCTGTGCAAGACACCCGCGCCACAGGGCTGATCAACGCGTAGGGCAATCGCGAGCTCGTAGTCACGATCAGCCTCGCCTATGACAACCGAGCCTTTCCGCCGCCGTAGGATCCAACTTTGGATTTCCGTGTCGGCTCCATGGACGAGATTGATTGTCACATCTCCGTCGACCTCCTCGCTGGGGGCGATCGACCAATTGCGGACGGGCTCTTCAGGAAGCTGAATTCGGATTTCCCGTATGGTCGGAACGAAGAGGAGGAATGCCGGCTCGAATTCACGCGCTTGGTCGATCGCCTTTTCCGCCGCGCCTCCGTCTCGGAATGGTACCGCCACCACAGTATCGTAACCCGCGCTACGTAAGGCTCGGACATGGTGAAGCATGGCCGCCGTGTCGGGATCCAAATTATCTTCGAGGTCTGTTCCGATTGCAGGAAAGACGAGGAGAGGTGGGCGCTCCGATTTGGCACGTGACAGCTTTGCAGCCAAATTTGGGCTCTGACGCGCCAAATCAGAAACCTGTGCCGCAGCGTGACGCTGCGAAAAGCCCAGCTCCAACGCTCCGCTGCTTATCAGTGGGGTATCCGTCCAGTTTAGGATAGCTCGAAAACCAAGGCCCTTGGCGCCGATCATCCGTGCTGTCCGGATCGGTTTGTCGCTAGTGTGGGCGGTCATCAGCGATGTGACGCCCCCCGAGCGGAAGGGTTGGCCGGTATTCGCGACATAGAGGCAATTGGATGCAACCTCTATTAGAACCCTGCCGGGGCGGTCCACCTCGGCGGCAGCATCTGCCGCATTCTGGACCAATTCGAGGAGTTCACGTCCAGCATAGTCGGCGGTTGTTTGTCGTTCCGCACGAGAATGTCCAAGCAGGAAATCCGGTTTTGCAAGATACGCCTTTCGCGTGCCGGAAAGTTCCCGAGCAATGAAATCCGACCACGCCTCGGGACTACGAGGATCTTCGTGGTGTTCGGGCGGATCCTCTAACATTGACCGTATCTCCGTTTCGCCGACATCCGCTGATAGTACTCCTTTCGGACAGATCGAACCCGATCCTGTCCTCCCAGTGCCCGAAGTCTCTGGATTACGGCGACCGGATATTCAAAGCACAAATCATATTCACCAACCGCATCTGCTCGACAGTCTCGCATTTCGCTTCCCGCAGACGCGGTGCGCCGAAAACCAGCGCCAGCCCCTTGGCGCGGGACACCGCGACATTGATGCGGTTGAGCGAGAACAGGAACTCCATTCCGCGCGAGGTTTCCTCGGCTGATGAGGCGGTCATCGAGACAAGGCAGACCGGGGCTTCCTGTCCCTGGAACTTGTCCACCGTGCCCACACGGATGGCACCGGGTAACGCATCGCGCAGGGCGTTGACCTGTGCGTTATAGGGGGCGACAACGATGATGTCGCCGACCCTCATCGGGCGGGTGGTTCCGTCCTTCTCTGTCCACGTTCCCCTCATCAGATCAGCTACGGCCGCGCGGATCGCTTCAACCTCTTCGGCCGCGATCTGCGCGTTGCCCTCGTGCGGGACCGGCACCCAGAAGGCCCCCGCCTCGGGGAAGCGCGTGCCACGGACGGCCTGGTGCACGGTGTCAGGGTGGCTGGTCAAACGCCCCTCATAGACCTGATCCGAGATGAACCGGCAGACCTCCGGGTGCATCCGGCGCGACACGGGCAGGAAGATGCCGCGGTCCGGCGGCACGGTCGCATGTTCGCCCAGCATCCAGTCGAGGCACGACAGGTTCGCAGGCTCCGGATGCGCCCCCTGGATCACCTGCGGCAACTGGCGCGGGTCACCGACCAACACGATGTTGCGCGCCGCCCGGCCCATGGCAACCATGTTGGCCAACCCGACCTGCCCTGCCTCGTCCACAAAAAGCCAATCGAAGGCCTGCACGTTTTCGTCGCGAGAGAAGAACCAGGCCGTCGCGCCGACAACATGTTGCCCACCTGCCGCCTCGTCATTGCTTGTGGTGCGGCGCACCGGGCAATCTTCGGGGTAGCCGTCATCGTCGCCGCCGGTCTTGTGAACCAGATCCAGCGTTATCGGCAAATCCTCATCCTCGAGCGCACTCAGGCAACCCATCAGGACGTTGCGGATCGCTTCGTGGCTGTTCGAGGTCACGCCGACCCTTGCGCCTTTCCGCACCAGCGACAGGATCGCCCTTGCGGTGACATAGGTCTTGCCGGTACCGGGCGGTCCCTGAATGGGCAGCAAGGTTTCATCCATCGCACCCACAGCCACGATCGTGCCGGAAACGGGGTCGGCCACAGGCTTCAGCGGACCGGTTTTCAGACGGGGTGCTGCGCGCGACAGCAGGTCATCGACCGCCCGATAGGCACGCGGACCGCATTGGTCGGCGATGACGTTACGCAAGGCGCCAGGGATGGGTTTGGGATCAAGCGGCCAGTCGGGGTGCAGGTTCACCCGGTCTCCCAGAAGATGATCCTTGCCCGGCCCGGCCTTAACCGTGACCTGCCGCCTTCTGCGATCCATGTCGGTGATACTGACCGAGATCGGCGGACCATCGAACACCGGCACCGTCGCCCCCTTGCCGGGGCGAAGCTTCGTTTCTTGCAAGGGGAAGTGATAGCTGCGGGCAAAGGACCGCTTGACCGGTTCGACCGGGCCAATCGCTTCCAGCCCCGCGAGCGCGTCCAGATCGTCGATCAGGTCGTCCTCCTCCTTGGACGCGGAGTCGAACACCGCCCATTGCGCGGGCTTGGCCTCGCGCTTGTGAAAGAGGCCGAGGTTGAACAGCAGAGCCTGCCGGTCATCGGGCAGACCCGATGCAGCAAGTGCTTTGCGCAAGGCCTGCGCGTCGGCATCTTCCTCGGCCTCTTTCGGCCCGGCATCAGGGGCCAGGGTCGGCCACGGCCCCGCAGGCCGGATGCCCACCAGCCAGTCGCGCAATTCCTCGGTCGAGAGGCAGTCGATCCGATTGTAATCCTCGATCTCGTCAAGGATCTGTTGCTCGCCCGTCTCGCGCCAGCGTTCGTAGGCAACGACCGACCCACCCGCCGTCTTGACCTCGCCCTCGCGCACGCGGCCGTAGAAAGCCTCCATCGACTTGATGGAATAGTTGCGTTCCGACCCGATCAAGCCACCACGCACCACGGCGAACAGATCGACGAAGCGGCGTTCGCGCAGCAGGCGGTCAAGGAAAGCCTCGCCGATCCCGTATTTCGTGGTCAGGCGGCGCAGCGCGGTGATCTCATAGGCCGCGTAATGATAGATGCGCGCTTTGGGGAAGGCCTCCAGCCGGGCGCGGAAGAAAGCGAAAAGCGCCTCCAGCGCCGTGGCCTCGGCCGCGTGGTCATGCGCCCAGAAGGCGCGGAACTGCCCGTCGAACCAAATGCCATGCAGATATTCGAGGCCGCCCTCGTAATGCGGATCGCCTTCAATGTCGTAGAACAGATCGCCCGGCTGCGGTTCCGGCAGCAGGTCAAAGCCCTTGCCGGGCTCAGGCGCGCGCAACTCGAAGGACGGGGCGCTGGTCTTGCGCGCGTGCTGCAACCGGGCCTGCGTCACCAGACGCGCGCGGGTGCCGTCGGCCAAGCCCCGCACCGGGCGATTTAGGTCCGCAAGGTCCGCCATCGTGGTGATCCCGGCCGCCTCCAGCTTCTTGACCTGCCCGCGGCTGATATTGGCCACGTTGAATAGACTATCCTCGGCCTGCCAGACGCTTTCGCAGTGATCGGCCCAGCGACAAAGGCCGCAATCTGCACAGGGCACGGGGCGCGTGGGCGGCGGATCTGCGACGAAGGCCTCCAGCCGCGCCCGCGCCGCCCGGGCGTAATGGGCATAGTCCACCAGCCGCAGGGTCGCGCGTGCGCCGGTGCCCAGTTCGACATGGGCAAACTCCGGCGCGGCACCCTGCACCTCAGTCAGCAGGTCAGAATAAAGGACAAGCTGCAGCACATGCTTCGGATGCGGCCTGCGTTTCAGCTTGGTGTCGGCCACCTCATAGCTGAACGGCCCAAGTGCTGAAGGCTTATCGACCCGCAGCAGGAAATCCGACCAGCCGCCCCAGGTGCCGGACAGGAAGGCCCCCTGAAAAATGACCTCGGCACCCTGCGCAAGCGCTTCCCGGGTCGCCTGCGCATCGGAGGCCAGATCGCCGCGGGGAATCTCCAGCACAGCTTTTCCAGCGGACTTCAGCTTCGCCAGATGCGCCGCTTCATGCGCGTCGCCCTGTTTCTGCAACAAGGCGGCGTCCTCGGTATCTTCGCCCGGCTCTGGCCCCTCGCCGCGCAGCCGCATCAGATCGAGCGTGGTTGCATGGGCACAGCCCATGAACCGCATCAGGTCGGTCGCCGAGAAAAGGATGTTGCCGCCGAGGTTTCTCATGGTCGCCCTGAAATCGTAAATGAGCGCAACCCGAAGCGGAATCGTCTCGTCAGGTCACAGGTTCTTCAATAATCTCCTTGGGTGTCAATTCCTGTCGGGCTCGGGGCGCCAATAAATCGGCGTGCCGCCCGCTGAACCTTGCGCAGGTTCAAGCCAACTACACATCACCCTCTCGCACGATCCGGAGGCTCTTCGGCGCGATCAGCGAGGGCGGCTTGCCTTTTGCGCCCATGCGCAGCGAAAAGCCACGACTGACAAGCGAGGCGGCCTCGTCCAGCGTCCAGACATAGGTCGCGTTTTCGGCGTGGTGCTTGTGTTTGCCATGCGCCGGATCGGCAAGCTGATAGCCCTTAGACGTAACGACAGGCTCCTCGACGATGCCGCCCCGCGATGAAACCCGTTCGATCCTGATGACACGACCAGCCATTGTTCTTCCTCTTAATGCTTTGGTGCGCCTGCCGGGCCAAGGAACTGGTGATGGAAATCACTCGGGAATCGGCTCGACAGGTCGCACCAACCTTCCTAGCCTGCCGGGGTGACAATCTCTGACACGCTTGCGAGGCAGCATGTCGTTTTCGAAGGCCCAAGATCTGATCCGACTTGCCCAGATTGCCGCTGCACGGCGCGGCGGCGTCAGTCTGGAGGATATCTGCGAGGAATTCGGCGTCTCGCACCGCACCGCGCAGCGAATGACCGATGCGCTTGAGGAGACCTTCGGCAATGTCGAAGCTGCCGATGGAGAGGACCGCAAAAGACGCTGGCGGCTTATCAATCCCGGCTTGTCGCAGTTGCAGCTGCGGCACGAAACCGCTGTCGAAGCGCTGGACATCGCGGCTCGGACGGCTGAGTCCGAGGGACGGCTGCGCCACGCCAAGGCATTGAACGACCTGCGCGATGGGCTGCTTGCACGAGTGCCAGCCCGCGCACGGATCGAGGCGGATGCCGAAGCCGTTCTGATGGCGATGGGCCAGGTCACCCGGCCGGGGCCGAAGGTCAGCCTTCAACCCACAATCCTTGACGCGATCATCGAAGCCCTGCGTGGTCCCTTCCGTCTGCGCGTGCGCTACAATCAGGACGCTGCTTCCCGCATCCTGGAGCCGCACGGCGTCCTTTTGGGCCATCGGACCTATCTTGCTGCTCGCGATCCGACCAAGAAGGACGAGGTGCGCAACTTCCGCATCGACCTCATCCACGAGGCCGAGACGCTCAACGAAAGCTTTGCCCTGCAGGAAGGGTTCACCATCGCCGAATACGCCGCGCAGGCCTTTGGCGTCTGGCAGGATCCGGCGCAATACGGCGAGGTGGTCTGGCGCTTTGCTCCGGAGGCCGCCGACCGCGCCGCGGGCTTCCGCTTCCATCCGCAGCAGGTGCTGGAACCGCAGACAGATGGCAGTCTGATTGTGCGGTTCCACGCGGCGGGCTGGCTCGAGATGGCCTGGCATCTCTACCAATGGGGCGACAAAGTCGAGGTAATGGCACCGCAGGCGCTGCGCGACATGGTCGAAGGACATCGCCGCTCAGACTTTGCCGCCATGCCGTGACCCGAATTTGAGAGGATGTATTTGATGCCTGACACACTGAATTTCGCCATCCTCAAGGAAAAACAGCGTGCCATTCGGGCTGGTTTCCCTGAGACCATGGGCCTGCGCGTTCATCGCGCCATCAGCTGGATTGGTCGGGCCGAGGCCTGCGACGGGGACGACGACGCCCGTTTCATCTTCCTCTGGATCGCCTTCAACGCCGCTTATGCAGACGAACGGGAGTTCCAATCCATTCCGCAGGGCGAACGTGCGGCCTTCCTCGACTACTTCGGACGGCTGACCGCATTGGACAGCGAACGCCGCATCTACAAGGCTGTCTGGCAACGCTTCTCTGGGCCGGTGCGACTGCTTCTCGAAAACCGCTATGTCTTCAATCCGTTCTGGCAGCACCATAACGGGATCGACGGATTCGCGGATTGGGAGGATCGGTTCAAGGCATCGGCCAGATCCTTTGCGCAAGCGTTTCAGGCTGGTGACAGCGCGCGGGTCCTGAGCTTCGTGTTCGACCGCCTTTATGTACTGCGCAATCAGTTGGTCCATGGCGGGGCGACCTGGAACAGCGGGGTCAACCGAGCCCAGGTGCGCGACGGGGCTGCGATCCTTGCATTCCTAGTTCCGGTGTTCGTTGACCTGATGATGGAGAACCCTGCAGTTGACTGGGGCCGCCCTTTCTATCCGGTCGTTGCATGAGAAACCGATCTACCAGAACCGCAACCAGAGGTCCTCTCGTAGTTTCCACATAGCCTGGGCCGGAAACGTCTGGTGGCGTGCTTCAATCCATGTCGACGCGGCCAAGGCGCGGGGCATGGACATGCGTTCCAACAAGGAGTGCGGCGGCCGCGCCCGCGATGGCGCCGAAGAGATGCGCCTCCCAGGAAACGCCAGGTTGACCCGGCAGAACGCCCCAGAGGATGGATCCATACAGGACACCGACCACAAGTGCCGACCCCAGCGTGATCAGCGAGCGATCCACGAAGCCACGCGCCACGAGAAAGCCGAACCAGCCGAAGACCAGCCCTGACGCACCAATGTGGATTGCCGAGCTTCCGAACAGCCAGACGAGACCGCCACCAAGGCCGACTACGATGGCATTCACCGGCAGCAAGGCCCGCGTGGTCGTTGCGACCAGCAGCCCACCCATCACCAACAGCGGCGGTGTGTTGGCCATCAGATGCGCGAGGCTTCCGTGCAGAAGGGGCATCGCGATGATGCCATCCAATCCGCCGAGATATCGGGGGACCAGGCCAAAGGTTGGGTTCATGCCGTAGCCGGTGATCCAGTTGACAACCTGGATCACCCAGAGCATTGCGACAAAGGCGACAAGCGTCGCGGCGCGTCGCAAGAAAGCGTTCATGTGGCTAGGGTTCGTCATGTCGGCGACAGTAGACGGCCCCGCGGGCCCTTCAATTACTTTTGCGCGCTGGACAGGATGCCGTCTCGGGAACGAAGTGCGAGCGGCCAACCTATTTGCGGATAAAGCCATGAGAATGGCGGCACATGTGAGTACCAGACATTGTTGCCCAGACCCCTTTCGGATGTTTGGATGAAGCATCACTGGGACGACCGACCCGATACTATACTTCGCGCAAACTGGTACGTGCCGCGGTCCGCACCCTCAAGCACAAGGAGAAGCCATTGAACCTTCAACGCGCCATCGAAATCGCTGCGGAAGCCCATCGGGAACAAACCGACAAGGCCGGCGCGCCGTATCTGCTACATCCGCTCCGGGTGATGATGTCACTCGAGACCGACGACGAACGGATCGTTGGCGTCCTGCATGATGTGGTCGAAGACGGCCCCGGCTGGACATTCGAGCGTCTTGAGGAAGAAGGCTTCTCGCCGACGGTGCTCGACGCCTTGCACCTTGTCACGAAGCGGCCCGAGGATGAAGGCGACAGCGAGGCCGTCTATGTGGCTTTCGTCCGACGCACCAAAGGCAACAAGATCGCGCGTCGGGTCAAGACGGCCGACATCCTCGACAATCTGAACGCTTCGCGACTGTCGACGCTGACCGAAAAGGACATGCGCCGCATGAACCGCTATCTGGCTGCTCTGCGTGATCTGCGGGACGCGGAAGCCTAACAGGCCCCGTATCCGGGTCTCACGGCCGTGCGGCCACCACTTCGAAGAGATCGTCGGCCGACAGCCCATCATTCCGAACAGGGATCGACCTTGCCTCTGTCGCGCGTGTCTCGACGATCCGCCACATGCGATAGCGCCCCTGCCCCGTGACTTCCCGGATCAGGCCCCGCACCTCCATCCAGTCGATGTTGCGCTGAACCGTCGCCCGATGCGCGCCTGTCAGTTTCTCCGCCATCTGTACTGAGACCAGCGGCCAGCTTGTGAATAGGTCTCGCAGCATCGGTGGAGTCTTGCCCGAGAGCGGCGCCATCGTTCGCTCCGCCGCTGCCGCCCAAGCCTCGATTTCCTCCAGCTTGCGCAGGGCTGCGAAGGTCGCGCTCTCCATCGCGTTCAGCCAGCGCGCCAATCGGGCGGACGGGTCCCCGATCGCGCGGAAGCCCCCTCCCCCGCCCATGGCGATCGGTGCGAAGATTGCGCCTGGAGCGCTCTCCGACGGCGCAAGATCGGCGATCGCGACACGCGCAGCCGTCACCGCGGCCTCCAGCGGGTCATCGACTGGCGAAAGCTCCGCGACATGCCAGAGGTGGAACCCCATGCAGGCCCGAGTCACCGCATGCAGGTCTTCGGCCTGATCCATGATGGCGAGCCATCCGGCGACCCGGTCCTCGAAGGCTTCGCGCTCTGCCATCTCGACCACGCGCGAGGGAGCCTTGGCCTCTTCGAAACGCTCCCCTTGCCCCGGGCGGTCGCGCCGATCGAGGAAGGTTGCGAGGTCGCGAACACCCGACCGAAGCGTCAGTGGCGCGGGTCCGCCGGTCAGTCGGCGCACGGTCCAACCGATCCGGTACAAGGCCTGTGCATCATCCGTAGCGGTCGAGACCCGTAGCCCCATGTAGAGCGACAACCGGTCGAGCCCGATCCGGTCCTGCGTGAGCCAGCTCAGGTCCGCGGCCTCAATCAGCGCAAGCCGCTGCCGCCAGCCTGCCGGACCCCGGCGCAGGCGTTCATCGAGGATCCCGAGGCGGGCCGCGACGCGGGCGAGCTGGGCCGCCTGCCCGGCCTCGGCCGCACGCCAAGCATCGACGACTTCGGATTCCTTCGCCTCAGGCGCAGGTCCGGGAGGCAGGTAATCCGGTTCGTCCTCGATCGGCCCGGGCAGGAACCAGAGATCAGCGTCATCCCGGTCCTCAGACGCCTCCATATCGTCAAGAGGCACCCCGTCGTCGTCCATGTATATCGGGCGTAATCGGTTCATGCACGCATTATACGGCCATTATGCGCGCTTGGCGATGGAGTTTGAGGAACTGCGTTTTCCTCTACTATAGAGGCGCGCGAGGATCGTGTCTTCTCGAGAGCGATGGAGCGCCTCTCGTGGGCTTCAACCCATAGATACAAGGCATCCCGCGCTCAGCGCGACGAGAGAAACACCTCTTGCGTGCGTTTATAAACGGTCGTTTATTAGTAGTATATGAAATTGCAAACGGCCTGTTTTGATGCCCCTGATCGGCTATGCGCGCGTCTCGACCGAGGATCAGACCCCCCTGCCCCAGTCGCAGGCCCTGAAATCCGCGGGCTGCGCAGAGATCCATGAAGAGCAAGCATCGGGAGGGAACCGCGCGCGGCCTGTGCTGGCCCGCGTGCTCGAGCGGATTAGCAAGGGCGACACGCTGGTTGTCGTGCGCATCGACCGTCTGGCGCGGTCGCTGTCGCACCTCCTCGAGGTGATCGAACGGCTGGAAGCCAGAGGCGCCTTCTTCCGATCGCTCATGGACCCAATCGACACGTCCTCGCCGCAGGGCAAGTTCACCCTGCAGGTTCTGGGTGCTGCGGCCGAGTTCGAGCGGGCCCTGATCCGCGAACGCACCAAAGCCGGGCTAGCCAGCGCAAAGACTAAAGGCCGGGTTGGCGGCAATCCGGGCCTGCGCGCGCGGGATCCGGCGGCGCTGCGCAAGGTGAGGCTGGCCCGGCAGGACGGCTACATGGAGCGGCTGAATGAGACGGCGCAGGACTGGGTTCCCCATGTCCGTCGCCTGCGCCCCAACTTGGCCTGGGAAGACGTGGTGCGCATCGTCAACGGCCCCCTGCCCCGCGAGCGCCAATGGACGCAAAGCCGGCTTTTGCGCGCCGTTAGCGCCTACGTCCGCGACGGCTTTCTGCCCGAGAGTGTGCTCGCCCGCGCCGACCGCCGCGAGACCGACGACCGCCTGCCCGCCATCGTCGCCGCCATCAAGGGCGCGGACCCCGACATCACGCTTCAGGCGATCTGCTCCCGGCTGGAGGCGATGCGCGAGCGCACGCCCCGCGGGCGGACAAGCTGGCAGCCGTCATCCGTGAAGATGCTGCTAGAGCGTGCCGAGAGGCTGGGGCTGCTAGAGTGAAGTCGCGGGAATCGGTCGCACGATTCTGAAGATCTGCGTTACGTAGGCGTCGACAATACATGTTGTGGCCACGACATCGCGGGCTACGAACTGTTGAAGTGCTCTACGAACAAGATTGCCCAAGACGCTGATACTTCAAGGTTTTTTCTCGTCAGAAATTCGCCGTCTCAACGCCCCTAGGCCGCTCAACGGTTTGGACTGGATTTACTCACCAAAACTGTTAAGGTCTACAAAACAATAAAGACTTGAGGGCAGTGATGAGCGGGATACGGGCCTCCCAAAGATTCGATGTAATGTCCAAGCGGCTCGGTAGCCGGTTGCGTGAACATGCGCAGGAGACGTTCCCACCGGATGCCCAGAAGGGTCTCCGTCGCTTCGCGATGCGGGAAGCAGCCGATCTGCTTCGGATCAACCAGAACACCTTCCGCCATCATGTGTCAAATCTCGAAGGTTTTCCGGAAGGCCTGCTCGAGGGTGGCAACCGCCGCAGCTTCTCTGCCGAGGACATGGTCGAAGCCCAACGCGTCCTTCTTGAGACGGGTAGGATCAAGCCCGATGAGCACCCTCACAGAAGAGCCGGCGAACCGTGCCAGGTCGTGACGATCTTCAACCTGAAGGGCGGCAGCGCGAAAACATCGACCGTTGCTCATGTTGGTCAGCTTCTGGGCCTGCGCGGCTATCGGGTCCTGCTTATCGACCTCGACAGCCAGGCAAGTCTGACAAACCTGTTCGGGGTTACCCCTGAACTCGATCCGGACATGCCGACCTCCTACGATCTGATCCGATCCGAGGGGCCCCTGCCCGCCTCAGATATCATTCGAAAAACGAACTTCCCGACAGTGGATCTGATTCCGGCATCCATGGACATCATGGAGTACGAGTTTGAGGTCGCTTTGAGCTTCAGACACGGTGCCACCACGTTCCACAGTCGGATCCGTGAAGCGCTTGAGCCTGTCTTGAACCGATATGATGTGGTGATCTTCGACACGCCGCCGCAGCTGAACTTCTCGGTGATCTCCGCCCTCTTTGCTTCCACTGGGGTCCTGATCCCGCTCAACGCATCCATGCTTGACGTCATGTCTCTGGCAAGCTTTCTCGGCATGGCGAGCAACCTGATGGGCGTCGTCGAGGCGCATGCTCCCGAGCACGGCCTGAACTTCGTGCGGGTGCTGATCACCCGCTACGAGAACACCGACGGTCCACAGGTCCAGATCTCGTCTCTGCTTCGGACGGTCCTTGGCGATGCGGTCCTCCCTGCCGAGTTCCTGAAGTCGACAGCGGTAGGTGATGCCGCAAACACCCAGCAGAGCATCTTTGAGGTCGAACCTCGCGACGTGAACCGCAGAACCTACGAGCGTGCGATCGAGTCCGTTTCGCGCGTGACCGACGAAGTCGAACGCGAAATCCTCAAGGCGTGGGGGCGTAGCCATGGCGCGTAAGGTCTTCGGGGACTCACTCAAGAACGCGATGGGCAATACCGCAACGCCGGACGAAGGTGCGGATCTCGATCTGAAGCGCACGAGCCCGACAGTCGCTCGTGCGCAGGCATCTGTGCTCGAAGAAGACAAACACGCCACGCGCCTGATTGACCCGAGCACCGTGCGGATGTCCGCGGTCATGGACCGTATCGATCCGAGCGATGGCCTCGAGGAACTTGTCTCCTCAATCCGGGAACATGGGCAAAAGGTTCCCATTCTTGTCCGCCGAACCCAGGACGGAGCACTTGAGATCGTCTATGGGCGCCGCCGTCTTCTCGCCTGTCGTGAGCTTGGTCAGAAGGTGCGTGCGACGGTCATGGAGATGACCGAAGAGGAAGCTCTGATCGCTCAAGGCGTGGAAAACAATGCCCGCCAAGACCCCTCGTTTATCGAGAGGGCCCTGTTCGTCGCTGGGATCATTCGGGAACTTGGTAAAACTGACGAGACACGCAAGAACGCACAGACCATCGCCTATCGGGCACTTCAGATCGACGAGTCGCTCGTCTCGCGGATGAACCGTATCGCAACCGGCATTCCGATGGAGCTGATCCAAGCTATCGGACCTGCACACGGCGTTGGTCGGCGAGTCTGGGAGAAGCTTTTCAGGCTGTGCGAGAAGGACGTCGCGAGAGCCAGAGAAGTTGCCCGTGAAATCCCCCGCAACTTGCCAGGCCCAGACCGACTTGACGCAGCGGTTACGCTGCTTACGGCCACCAAGGTAACTACACCCAAGGTTGAGCAAGGTGAGCGCGTGAAGATCGGCCGCAAAGGCAATCGCATCACCATCGATGTGGACCCTGACCTTGCCCCGCGCGTTGAAGACGCCATCCGGAAGCTGATCAGCGAGCTTCTTGACCGCGGTCAAGATGGCCCAGAGTGACGACCCCGTGTCTTGACCGCGGTCAAGACATCAAGAGCAACGAGCAGAAAACGAAAGGAGGACCGGCTAGAAAAGGAAAGACCCCCCGAAAGCGGTGCTTCCGAAGGGCCTCAATCAGTCTCGACACCTGATTGATACCCTCAAAACGAATCGAGTTCAACACCGCTCGCGGTGACCGGGGAAGCTTTTTCTTCCGAAACACCATGAGACATGTAACCCAAACACGAACCGCCATGGCGGAACCGAGAGCTATTGCCTGCCCTACTATCTACGAACTTCTGGGACCGGTACGCGCCCTGCGGAAAGAACTTGGCCTGACGAGCAACGACATCACAGTCTTGACGGCCCTGATCAGCTTTCTTCCCCGTGATCGACAAACCACAAATGGTGAGACCACACCCAAACTTACCGTTGTGTTCCCCTCCAACGCCTCCTTGTCTGAGCGCGCAAACGGCGTCGATGAGAGGACCCTACGTCGCTGCTTGGGCCGTCTTGACGCAGCCGGCCTCATCGACCGGAAGAACTCGGCAAACGGCAAACGCTTCCCCCTGAGGTATGGCGGCATCATCCGGGACGCGTTTGGGATCGACTTGAACCCACTGATACAGAACCACGACGCACTGGCGGCCGAAGCGTTGAAGGTTGCGGAGAAGCGTGAACGCCTTCGCTCCCTCAGGGCAGAAGCACTAGCACTGCGCGCATCCCTCCTTCAGGACCAGCGCCTCGACGAAGCGCGATTGTCCTCACTCGGAACGATCAGGAACATCCTTCGACGAGCAACCCTCACGGTTGATGCAATCTTGCAGATCATCGCTGATCTCCGCGAACTCGGAGCCAAGGCCGCGCAGAGCTACGGAGAGTGCGAGAGTTTAAGCGTGCCCATAGACGAAGTCCCTGCACACGACCAAGCCCACAGCGATGCTAGCATGCGCGAAATGTCCGCCAGAAACGGACAAAATGACCGGCAGATAGAGTCCATAAAAAAAGAATCTCTTAAGAAAGACGAGCAGGCAAAGCAGACCGGCGCTGACCAAAACAGTGCGGGGCCTTCCATGAACCGAGACCCTGCAAAAATGTCATGGACAGACTTCACACATGTCTCTGACTTCTTTCCAGACCCACCTCGATCAGGAGAAGCCCTCAACCGTGTTCTCTTCGATATCGGGCGATTGCTTAGAATACGCCAGGAAAAGCTGATGCGTGGCCTCCAGAAAACCGGCGCTGGACGGCTTCTAGTGATCTTAGATTACCTGTTGGGAAAAGGAGAAACGATCAGGCAGCCCGAGGCATACTTTGAAACGATCCTGGGCGCATAGAACAAGCAGCTTGGACTTCTTGACCGCGGTCAAGAACGCCGAAGAGAGGAAAAGGTTGGTGGGTTGAGGGGTGACGGGAAGTGAGATCGGGAGAGTGGCTTCCGGCGCCCGTCGTGGAGAAGATCTGATGGCCAAAGCAGCCCACAAAATCATCCTGTCCCCGTCGCGGGACATCCCCTTCGACAAGCTCGTGCTGAGCCAGTCCAACGTGCGGCGCATCAAGGCTGGCGTCTCGGTCGAGGAACTGGCCGAGGACATCGCGCGGCGCGGGCTCCTGCAGAGCCTGAACGTGCGGCCCGTGGTCGATGCTGATGGTGTCGAGACCGGCACGTTCGAGATCCCGGCCGGGGGGCGTCGTTTCCAGGCGCTGTCGCTGCTGGTGAAGCAGAAGCGGTTGGCCAAGACCGCGCCGATCCCCTGCATCGTGCGAGATGCGGCGTCGGAGATTCTCGCCGAGGACGACTCGCTGGCGGAGAACATGCAGCGCGTCGCCCTGCACCCGCTGGACCAGTTCCGCGCCTTTCAGGCTCTGCGCGAGAAGGGCCGGGGCGAGGAAGCGATAGCGGCGGCCTTCTTCGTGACGCCGCAGATCGTCAAGCAGCGCCTGAAGCTCGCCTCCGTGGCCCCTGCCCTGCTCGACGTCTATGCCGAGGATGGCATGACGCTCGAACAGCTGATGGCGTTCACGGTGAACCCCGACCACGGGCGTCAGGTGCAGGTCTGGGACGCGGTGAAGAACTCCTGGAACAAAGAGCCCTACGCCATCCGCCGCATGCTGACCGAGAGCTCGGTTCGGGCCTCGGATCGTCGCGCCGTCTTCGTCGGTATCGATGCCTATGAGGCCGCGGGCGGTGTTGTGCTGCGCGATCTCTTCCAAGGCGATGATGGTGGTTGGCTCGAGGACCCTGCCCTTCTCGATCGGCTGGTGGCCGAGAAGCTTCAGGCTGAAGCCGAAGCGCTCACTTCCGAAGGCTGGAAGTGGATCGAGGTCGCGACCGACCTGCCCTATGGCTACAGCCACGGTCTGCGGCGTCTCGTCGGTGATCCCGCGCCGATGACCGACGAGGAAAGCGCGGCCCACGCTTCGCTCCTCGCCGAGTATCGTGCGCTGGAAGAGGAGTGTTCCGGCCAAGACGAATACCCCGAGGAGATCGATGCCCGGCTCGGTCAGCTCGAGATGGCGATGGAAGCGCTCGAACAGCGGCCGCTGATCTACAACCCGGCCGAAATCGCGCGCGCTGGCGTATTCGTGACGCTGGATCGCGACGGCGGCCTTGCGGTCTATCGCGGCTATGTCCGGCCGGAGGACGAGCCGCGCGAGGAGACCGCGGTCCAGGATGGTGATGGCGCGGACGTCACGGGGCAGGGGGGTGATGTCGGTGTTTCCAGTTGGAACCCGTCGGCGACCTCCGCTGGGGGCACCGTCATCACTTCGGGTGGTCAGCCGATCGGTTCTGAACAGACCGACGATGAGGACGACGGCGCACTCAAGCCGTTGCCCGAGCGGCTGGTCATGGAACTGACGGCCCACCGGACCCTCGCGCTGCGCGAGGCTATCGGGCGTTCTCCTGACGTGGCGCTGACGCTTCTGCTCCTGAAGCTGGTGACGGACACCTTCCGCACCTCCTCGGCCTCGGGCAGCTGCCTCGAAGCCTCGGTGCGCCACGTCTACATGTCGGCACAGGCGCCCGATCTGAAGGACAGCATCGTGGCGAAGCTCGTCGATGAGCGTCACGCCGCCTGGCAAGCTGATCTGCCGCTCGGCGACGATGCCGCGCTCTGGGACTATCTGACGGTCCTCGACCAGGGCAGCCGTCTGGCTCTGCTGGCGCATTGCCTCAGCTTCGGGATCAACGCGCTCCATGAGAAGGTGAACCCCTATGGTGCGGGCATCTCGGCCAGCGGCCTGACCCGCCGCATGGCCCATGCCGATCTGGTGGCGCGTGCCGTCGATCTCGACATGGTCGAAGCGGGCTGGGAGCCGACGGTCGATGGCTACCTCAACCGTGTGCCGAAAGCCCGCATCCTCGAGGCCGTGCGCGAGGCGAAGGGGGAAGGGACCGCGCAGCTTCTCGATCACCTGAAAAAGGGCGAGATGGCCACCGAGGCCGAGCGGCTTCTCAAGGGCAGCGGCTGGTTGCCCGAGGTCCTGCGCCGGGCCGATCTGGTGGCACTCGACGGCGAAGTGATCGCAGAAGGGCAGGGGGAGGACGCTGCCGAGCCCGACGACATCGATCTCCCCGCGTTCCTGGCGGCTGACCTGCCCGACAGCGCCGCGTCGATGATGGCAGCGGAGTGATCTGAGCCATCCGGGGGCGGAGAAACCCGCCCCCACTCTCACAAAATAAAGCAATATCAATATGATGAATGCCGATACTCGCATTCGGGATGAGGAATCATGTCTGCAACGACCATCATCGACTCAGCCCCCCTCGGGGCGCTGATCCGCTATACCGACGGCAGGCCCAAGCCACCGGCACGTTTCACCAAGAAACTTGCGGCCTGGGAACGCTCGAACGGCGTTGGCCGTCTGGTGAAGAAGGAGCCGCCCCGGCCGTACCCGACCTGGACCGCTCCGGCCTCCTTCACGCTCCATGAGGGGAACTTCTCGTCGGACGGGGTCATTCTCGTCACCATCATGCGCAGCCATTCGGCCGATAGTCGTCTGATCTTCGAGGTGGCCGAGGAGCCGAACCCCGGGCAGGTGCGCGTGCTTCTCGACTTCGGTGGCAACACCGAACTGCTGCATCTGGCGGAATCGATCACCGCGGCGGAGCTCTGGATCGCGCGGGAGGGCTATTGCAACGCGCGGCTCGAAATCGTCGGTGGCTGAAGACGGCGAGAGGGCAGGGGGCGCGGACCTGGCCGCCTGAGCCCTGACAAGGCGTGAGGGGCCTGCCCTCCGGCGGGCCTCTCACCGACCACACCCTCGTCCCGCGAAATCGCGGGGCACCAAAGGATCCATCCTCCAAGACGGAGGCCTTCAACCAAGAGCCTGCCCGGGAGGCTGGCGGCGTTCCGAGCATCAGCGGGACAACCGGCTCCTGACGTTGGGGCACCATCCCCCGCTCGCCATTCCCTTCCTTGCCCCGAATCCTGTCTTCGAGATCAACCCGCGAGGGGTCGGACTACGGGCAAGCCCGTGCCGCCGGATGGATTCGGGCGAGCCGAACGCACCCGGTGATGTCAGCCAGTCTTCGGGCCTGCGGGGTCCTGTCGCGCGGGGGATGGTCCCCCGCCTCCCAGACAGGAGCCAAACAGATGTCCCGCAAAGATGCTCACGCCTTCGCAGCCTCCCTCGCCGCCACGCTCATGGTCTCGATCGTCGTCTTCCAGGCCGGGGATGGAACCTTCGGCGCCGTCCCCGCCGATGAAATCGACGGAGACGAGGTCGTGATCGTCTCGGAATACGATCCCTTCGGGTGAGGCTTCGGCCTCACTTCCCCAAGGCGCGGGCACAGCGCGGGTGCGCCTCCGGCGCTATTGCCGGCCGAGTGACCGGCGATGCCGATGCGTTATGCGCCAGTCATCGACCTTGCGCTGATCGTGGCACGTTCGCGTTGGGCGGGAGCGGAAGCTTTGGTGCAGGGAACGGGAGTGTCGGCGAACCTTCTCTGGACGATAAACGCTGAACGGCCGTTTTCAGCCCTTCTGGTCATTCAACTTCCGAGTGTTCTCGGAGCAAAGAGGATGATCGCGGCACCTAAGACGCAGATTGCAGCGCCCGTCAGATCCCATGTGTCCGGGCGTTGTTTCTCGACAGCCCAAAGCCAACCCAAGGATGCGGCGATGTAAACGCCGCCATAGGCCGCATAAGCTCGGCCAGCGAATTCTGACGGTGCCAATGTCAGGAGCCAGGCAAAGAGCGCGAGACTGGCCAAACCTGGGAGAAGCCACAGGACACTCGCGCCCTGACGCATCCAGGTCCAGACCGCAAAGCAACCCGCTATTTCGGCCAGCGCCGCTCCCACATAGATTGCAAGGCTTCCAGGAGCGGTCATGCACCAGTCTCGCTTTCCGGGTGGCGGTGATCGGTTGCGCAGAGGGAATGGTCGCCGAGCACTTCGATCACGCGACATTCAGCGATCCGCCCGCCCGCGCATTGCACGACCATGCGTTCCAGTTCGGCCTTCAGCGCCGTCAGCCGCGCAAGACGGCTTTCAACCTCTGCCAATTGCGCCCTGGCGATGGCATCGGCTGCGGCGCAGGATTGGTCGGGATTATCCGACAGGCTGAGAAGGTCGCGGATCGCCTCCAGCGTAAAGCCCAGATCTCGGGCGTGCCGGATGAAGGCGAGCCGTTCCAGCGCCTTGCGGCTGTAGAGGCGCTGGTTTCCGGCACTGCGCTCGGCCTCGGGCAGGATGCCGATCTGCTCGTAGTATCGGATGGTCGGCACCTTTACCCCGGCCTGCGCCCCGAGCTTTCCTATGGTCAGCATCAGATTTCCCTTGAAGCTATAGTTGCTAGAGACATTAGTTTCCTGATTCGATGATGACAACTGCCCGTTTCCGGGCAGAGAGGAAGACGATGGTGGCTTCGACAAAAGAGACGGCCTGCGACTGGACCGTGTCCGGCATGGATTGCGGGTCTTGCGCTGCCAAGATCAGGGATGCCGTGACGCGCATGCCCGGGGTCAGCGGCGTCGAGGTCAGCATCATGTCGGAACGGTTGCGCCTGACGCTGGACGAAGCGCAGACCGGGCGGGACAAGGTCGAGAAAACCGTCCGGGCCCTTGGCTATGAAATCGCGCCGCGTGCGGATTCCACGAAGAGAGAGTTCGTACTGCCCAGCGCGAACATCCCGAAGGCAGACGGTGGTACGCACTCTGACCACGATCATGAAGGCCACGACCATGGCCCGCAGGCAGACGCCGCAGCTAAGCGCGACGAGTCCGGGCATGGCAGCCCCGGCCATGTGCATGACGCCCCAGCGGATCGCGGCAAGCGCTGGTATCAGACGGGTAAGGGCAAGTTGGTGATCGTCACCGCCCTCCTGCTGGGGGCCGCCTGGATTATCGAATACCTGGCGCCCGAGATCGGCAAATGGGCCTTCATTGCGGCTTGCCTCATCGGTGTTGCGCCGGTGGCAAAGCGCGCCTTTGCGGCGCTGCAGATGGGTCAGCCCTTCACCATTGAAAGCCTGATGACGATCGCGGCCATCGGCGCGCTGTTCATCAATGCGGCCGAAGAGGCGGCACTGGTTGTCTTTTTGTTTGCCGTAGGCGAAGTTCTGGAAGGGGTCGCCGCAGGCAAGGCGAGGGATGGCATCCGCGCACTGGCCAATCTGGTCCCCAAGACCGCGCTGCTGGAGGTGAACGGCACCACGAAAGAGGTGCCCGCGGCCAGCCTGTCGGTGGGTCAGATGATCCTTGTTCGTCCCGGTGACCGTATTCCGGCGGATGGCGAGATTTCCGAAGGCACGTCCGGCGTGGATGAAAGCCCGGTGACCGGCGAAAGCGTGCCCAAGGCGCGCGGGCCGGGGGATGGAGTCTTTGCCGGGTCGATTAACACCGAAGCCGTCCTGAGGGTCAAAGTGACCAAAGGGCCGGAAGATAACACTATCGCCCGCATCATCCGGCTTGTCGAAGAGGCCGAGGAAGCGCGCGCGCCGACCGAGCGGTTCATTGACCGGTTCAGCCGCTGGTACATGCCCGCCATCGTGGCCGTCGCAGCCCTGGTGGTGCTGGTGCCGCCGCTGGCCTTTGGTCAGCCATGGGATACATGGGTGTATCGCGGGCTGGCGCTGCTCTTGATCGGCTGCCCCTGCGCGTTGGTCATCTCGGTCCCCGCCTCCATCGCCTCGGCGATGTCCACAGGCGCGCGAAAGGGACTTCTGATGAAGGGTGGTGCTGTGATCGAGGCAGCCGCCCGCGTCGGCTGGGTTGCCTTCGACAAGACCGGCACGCTGACCCACGGTCGGCCGCAGGTCACCGATCTCGTGACTTTTGGCGGAACCTCCGAGGCAGAACTGCTGGCTGTCGCAGCAGGGGTCGAGACCGGGTCAAGCCACCCTCTGGCCATCGCCATCCTGAACAAGGCAAAGGAAGCGGGCATCGCGGCGCTGCCGTCGCGCGATGCCAAGGCGCTGATGGGCAAGGGCGTGATGGCAACCGTTGGCGATGCACCCGCATGGGTCGCCTCGCCGCGCTTTGCGATGGAGAACGGCGGGCTTGATGGCCTCGGCTTGCGTCAGGCCACGACGTTCGAGGAAGCAGGCAAGACCGCCGTCGCCGTGTTCCGCGCAAAGACCCCTCTCGGCCTGATCGTCATGCGGGACGAGCCGCGAGCGGATGCAAAAGAGGCCGTGCGGCAGCTGACAACAATGGGTGTATCGTCGGTCATTCTGACCGGGGACAATCCGCGCACCGCAGCGGCCATCGCCGGGGATCTGGGCCTGAAGTTCGAAGCCGACATGATGCCGGAAGACAAGCTCGCCTACATCCGCGAGATCGGTCGTCAGGACGGTGTGATGATGATCGGCGATGGCATCAACGATGCACCCGCCCTGAAACAGGCAAGCGTTGGCGTGGCGATGGGGTCGGGCACCGATGTGGCGCTGGAAACCGCCGATGCGGCGATCCTGCGCGACCGGGTGACGGACATCCCCGCCACGATCCGCCTGTCCCGCGCGGCGATGGCGAACATCCGCCAGAACGTGACCATCGCGCTTGGGCTGAAGGCGGTGTTCCTTGTGACTTCTGTTCTGGGGCTGACCGGCCTCTGGATCGCGATCCTTGCCGATACCGGGGCGACGGTGCTTGTCACGCTGAACGCGCTGCGCCTGTTGCGGTTCAACCCCGAACGCGAGGCGTGATGCGATGATCTCGGGTTTCGGCTGGGCCGCGCTGGCCCTTCTGTTCGGTTATCTCGCGCTGTTCTTCTGGGGCTGCGCTATTGCGGCGCAGGCAGCGGGACGGCCGGTCTGGCTGTTTGCGCGCGCCACAGGGCGCGACCGGCTGGCAGCGTACGGGTTTCGCGCGGCCTTCGCGCTGGCCTTCTTCGGGCCGCTCCTTTGGCTCGCGCTGCCCATGCTGCACAAGGTCGATCCGTTCTGGACCGAAGGCCGGGCCATGGTGCTTGGCCTGACAGGCATCTTCATCGCGGGACTTGGCGCAATGGTGGCCTTCGCGGCTCAGATGTCGATGGGCACCTCCTGGCGCGTCGGTGTGGTGACCGGCCAGACCGGCAGCCTCGTCTCGGGCGGGCTGTATCAGTTCAGCCGCAACCCGACCTTTGTCGGGCAATTGGCCCTTCTAACCGGGGTCGCCCTTGCCGTCCCTGCCGTACCGACGATCCTTGCGGCGATCCTGTTTTTCTGGTCCGCCGCTACGCAGGTCCGGTCGGAAGAGGCCGCCCTGAGGCAATCCCTCGGATCGGACTATGACCGTTATGCCGCATCCGTCCCGCGCTGGATCGGGCTTCGCCGCAGGTCCATGCCATGAAGGCGCAAATGATTGTCGCTCTGATCGCGGCTACGGCGCTGGCCGATCAACTTAGCAAGTCAGCGGCCCTGTCAAAGCTCTCTCTTGGCCAGCCGATTGCCATCATGCCCGGCTTCAACCTCACTTTGGGTTTCAACGAAGGATCGAGCTTCGGCATGCTGTCGGGCATCATGGCAGGCAAGCCTGTGTTGATGGCCGCACTGACCGGAGCACTGACCCTGATGTTTGCCGTCATGGCGTTCCGCGCGCGCCAACCGTTTGAACGCGCGGGCTTTGCGCTTGTGGTCGGTGGGGCGCTTGGCAACATCATCGACCGGCTGCGGCAAGGTGCCGTGACCGACTTTCTCGATGTGTATTGGCGCGAATGGCACTGGCCCACCTTCAACGTCGCCGATATTGCCATCACGCTTGGCGCGGTCTGCATCCTTGCAGCTTCTCTCCCGTCTCGTCGCCGCAAGGAGCCTGTTCTTGAGCAACACTGATTCTCAGTCGCTGTCGCGCGACGACTTTCCCCTCACGGTCGCCTTTCTGATCGCACTGGCCGCAACGCTTGGCGCGCTGTTCATCGGCGAGGTGCTGGGCCAGATGCCCTGCACCCTGTGCTGGTATCAGCGCATCGCGATGTTCCCGCTGGTGGCGATCCTTGGCCTGTCGCTCTGGCGAGGGGACGGCATGGCGCATCCCTATGCCCTGCCGCTGGTGTTCGCGGGTCTGGCACTGGCAGGCTGGCACTCCGGGCTCTATCTCGGCCTTATCCCTGAGGCCGTTGCACCCTGCACCAAGGACGGGCCGTCTTGCTCTGGTCCGGCGCAGATCATCCTTGGCCTGCCCATCCCCTATCTTTCGCTGGCCGCCTTTGCCGCCATTTTTGCCTGTCTGATCTTTCCCAAAGGAACCCGCACATGAACCGCCGCACGTTGTTGATCGGGGCCTCGGCCCTCGGGCTTGTCGCTTTCGGGGGCGGTGCCTTCTTCCTGAACCGCCAGCGTCAGGCTAAAGCCGAAGCGCTTGCCGCTGCCACCCCCGCCGTGGACCCCTCGCTTTTGATCCGCCCGCACTCCCCCAGCTTTGGCCCAGCCGATGCACCGGTCACGCTGGTCGAATTCTTCGACCCCTCGTGTGAGGCCTGCCGCGCCTATCACCCGGTGATCCAGGAAATCCGCCGCCAGTTCCCGGATCAGGTCCGCGTCGTCTTGCGTTACACGGTGTTCCACGAAGGTTCGGACGAGGCGGTGCGCATCCTAGAGACCGCGCGGATGCAAGACAAGTTCGAGCCGGTGCTGGACACACTTCTGGAACAGCAGCCGGGCTGGGCGGTACACGGATCGCCGCAAATGGATGTGGCGTGGGAAATCGCAGGTGCCGCTGGTCTTGATCTTGAAAAGGCCGAAACTGACAAGCTGTTCCCAGGCATCACCGGCATCCTCAATCAGGACATGGCCGATGTCGAGGCCGTGGGAATTCGCCAGACGCCGACCTTCTTCCTGAACGGTAGGCGGCTGGAGAACTTCAGCGCCGAAAGCCTGATTGCCGATGTGCGCTTCGCGGTCGAAAACGCCTGACGGCCCTGCCTTCAGGACTTGTTGGCGAAGGCTGCGAACAGAGCAAGGGTGCGCTCACTTACGTGATGCTCGATGCCTTCGGCGTCACGTTCGGCCGTCTCCGCGTCCAGTCCCAGGCTGATGAGAAAGCGCAAGACGATCTCGTGCCGCCGCCGACATTCCTTGGCCAGCGCGCGGCCCGTATCCGTCAGAAAGACTGAACGATACTTGGCGCGGGTGATCAGCCCCTCGCGCGCGAGACGGTCGAGGGTCTTGCTCACGGTCGGCACCTTCACACCAAGCCGGGCGGCGATGTCGACCGGGCGGGCCTCGCCCTGATCGTGGATCAGTTCGGCAATCAGCTCGACATAATCCTCGGCCAGTTCCCGGCTGCGCGCCTCGCGCACGCCCTGAAACGCTTCTGCCCGCAGATCAGCGGGGCGGTCATCGGGTGCGGGCAGCGTCTGGGGGGCAAGATCGTGCTGTGTCATTGGAAAAGTGTCGCACAGGAAGGATTGACAAGTAAAGACGCGCCACTGATTGTTAGCACTGTCTAACTTTATGCGCCGAGACTTTGGCGCGCGCCTGCGACCAAAGAAAGCATCAACCCATGCCTTCAAATGCCTGGCGACAAGAGCGTGAGACGCCGTCCCTGTCCGAGGTCTTCCGCAGCATTGCGGTGGGCAATGGCGGCACCACCCGGTTCCGCCGGTTCCTCGCCTTCATCGGCCCCGGCTATCTGGTGGCCGTGGGCTACATGGACCCCGGCAACTGGGCAACCTCGCTCGCGGGCGGGGCGGCCTTTGGCTACACGCTCTTGTTCGTGGCGCTGTTGTCGAACATCATGGCCATCCTGCTGCAATCCTTGTGCGCCCGGCTCGCCGTCGCCTCGGGCCGCGATCTGGCGCAGGCCTGCCGCGACGCTTTCCCGAAATGGATGTCGGTCCCGCTGTGGGTGTTGGCGGAGGGGGCGATCATCGCCACGGACCTGGCCGAGGTCATCGGAACCGCCATCGGCCTGAACCTCCTGTTCGGGATTCCGCTGGAGATCGGTATCTTCATCACCGCCGCCGACGTATTCCTTATCCTCTGGTTGCAAAACAAGGGTTTCCGCTGGATCGAGGCGCTGATCATTTCGCTGATGGCATTGATCGCCGCCTGCTTTGTTGTGCTTATCGCACAGGCCGACCCGGTCTGGGGCGAGGTCATTGCCGGCTTTGCCCCCAGCCGCGAGATTTTGGGCAACCCGACCATGCTGTATCTGGCACTTGGAATCATCGGGGCGACCGTGATGCCGCACAATCTGTATCTTCATTCCGGTATCGTGCAGACCCGTGCCTTCGGGCTTGACCTGCCATCAAAGCGCGAGGCTCTGCGGCTGGCCACATGGGACAGCACCATCGCCCTGATGTTCGCGCTGACGATCAACGCCTCGATCCTGATCCTCGCCGCCGCCGCGTTCTACACCGTCGGCGAAAACGATGTGGCCGAGATCGACAAGGCACACCTGCTACTGGAACCGCTGCTGGGGTCATCCCTGGCGCCGATCCTGTTCGGCGTGGCGCTGTTGTGCGCGGGCCTCAATTCCACCGTCACCGCCACCATGGCAGGCCAGATCGTGATGGAAGGGTTCATCAACCTGCGCATAGCACCTTGGGCGCGGCGGCTGATCACCCGCTGCCTTGCGATTGTGCCCGCGATCTTCGTGATCCTGCTCTACGGCAGCGAAGGCGTGGGGCAGCTTCTGATCCTGAGCCAGGTCGTGCTGTCGTTCCAGTTGCCGTTCGCCATCGTGCCTTTGGTCATGTTCACCGCCAGCCGCGCCAAGATGGGCGAGTTGGTGGCCCCGCGCTGGCTGACCGGGCTGTGTTGGCTGATCGCGGCCGTCATCATCGTGCTGAACGTCAACCTGCTGTCGACCGTTCTGCTGGGCTGATCCGTCACCATTCTGTGACCCTGAAATTTGCCGCTTGAAGCTCAAGCTACTGGAGGCTTTAGAGACCCGAACACAACGGAGAGCGAAGCGGATGCGTTTGACGGGACTACAGAAAACCCTCTGGGCTGCGGCTGGACTTGCCACGCTTGCCTATGGGGCGTTTATGGTTCTTTCAGACCGTGCACCGCTATCCGTGGCACAGGCGGCGTTCCGGCCGACCTTTGCGCTGCCCGATGCCGAAGGGCGCCTGCGCACCCCGGCAGATTTTGCGGGCAAGCATATGCTGGTGTTCTTCGGCTTCACGAATTGCCCCGATGTCTGCCCGACGACCCTGTCCGAAGTGGCACAAGTCATGGACGATTTGGGAAATGATGCTGCTCGCGTGCAGCCGCTGTTCATTTCGATCGACCCCGAGCGTGACCGCAGGCTTGGTCTGGCCGAGTTCACCACGGCGTTCCATCCCTCGATCCTTGCACTTGCAGGCGACGCTGCCCAAACCCGCGCCGCAGCGGACAGCTTCAAGATATTCTTCGAACGCGAGGAAGACCCCTCAGCCCCGGACGGCTACGCAATGTCGCACAGCCCCGCTCTTTACCTGATCGGACCGGACGGCGACTGGCTGCGCCAATTCACCTATGGCACCCCCGCCGCCGACATCCTTGCCGACCTTCAATTCAGATTGTGAGCCACATGAGAACGTTGATCATTGCCACGGCCTTGGCCCTGTCGGCCCCCGCTGCCTTAGCATGCGAAACCTTCACCGTCGGTGATCTGACTGTCGAACACGCCTGGTCCCGCGCCACAATCGGTGCCGGGCGACCGGGGGTGTTCTATGTGGAAATCACCAACACAGGTGACACCGACGATGCGCTGGTCGGGATAGCAACCTCCGCGGCGGGGATGCCGATGCTGCATGAGACTGAGATAGCCGACGGGATCGCCTCGATGCCGCACGCCATGTCCATCCCCGTTCTGGCGGGACAATCGGTCCAACTTGCACCGGGCGGCTATCATGGAATGCTAATGGATCTGTCCACCGCGCTGAAGGAAGGCGACAGTTTCCCCGTTACAATGACCTTTGAGAAGGCAGGCGAGGTCACCGTCACCGTCGAGGTCTTGTCTCTGCGCGCGGAGGGGCCGGATTGCGAACACGCCGGGCAGTGATCCTTGGGCTCGGCGGGGCGGCAGGCGCATTGGCGTTCACCCTCGGTCTTGGCTGGTGGCAAAGCCGCGGCCGAGCGCAATCGGGCGCGGACCTGTTGCCCGTGCCCATCGCCGAGATGGCTTTCACCCTGACCGACCATCGCGGCAACACCGTGCGGCCAGCGGACTGGATCGGGCGCCCGACGCTTGTGTTCTTCGGCTTCACCTGGTGCCCTGATGTCTGCCCGACCACACTGAGCGATATCTCCGGCTGGCTGGAAGAGCTCGGGCCCGATGCAGATCGGCTGAATTGCCTGCTGATCAGCGTCGATCCCGAACGCGACACTCCCGAGACGCTGGCTGACTACCTGGCGAACTTCGATCCCCGGATCACGGGCCTGACAGGGCCGATGGCCGAGATTGAACGTGCAGCCGCAGGATTCCGCGCCAAGTTCGAGAAGGTGCCGCAGGGCGATGACTATACGATGAACCACACGGCGGGCGTGTTCCTGTTCCGCGCCGATGGCAACTTTGGCGGGATCATCGACTATCACGAAGATCGGCGCTTTGCGTTGCCGAAGATCCGCAGGGTGCTGGGATGACGGGCGACCATCGCTTTCCCAATCCGCGCACGCAACCTTTGAAGAGGACAAGACGCATGGCACTCCCAACCAGGATCACCCGTCGCGCCGCACTGCTGTCAGGACTTGCACTTACAACCTTGATTGCACACCCGCTCCTTGCCCAAGGGGTGGCCATTCATGTGGTGAAAGGCACCGGCTGCGAATGTTGCAACGCATGGGTCGCCTACCTTCGGGATGTGGGATTTGCCGTCACCGACGAGGAGCGCTATGGAACGCTCTTGATGATGTACAAGACCGAGGTGGGCGTCCCGCAGAAGATGATCTCCTGCCACACCGGCATGACAGAGGGCTACATCCTTGAAGGCCATGTTCCGGCCGCCGACATCCGCCGCCTGCTTGCCGAGCGCCCGGACGCTATCGGTTTGGCCGTCCCTGGCATGCCCTATGGCTCGCCCGGCATGGGACCCGAGGACGAACGCGAGGCCTATGAGGTGTTCCTGATCCGCCGAGATGGCTCGACGGAAGTGTTCAGCGCCTATCCGGAAGTCTGAACTTCGGGTCGGCTGCAAGCTACAGGCGTGACACTCTGGAACCCGGATCTGATCCTTGAGAAAACGCCAGCCCGAAAGGCTGGCGTTCCCTGTTTTTGGTCAAGTGCAGGTCAGAAGCAGCACTCGAACATCGCAGCGCAACAGGCCATCAGATCGCCGCAGCAATCGGATGCCGCGAATGCGGCGCCACCCAAGGCCACTAGGACTGCCGCAGCAGCCAATGTCGTCTTCATCGTTTTTCTCCTCGATGAGATTGAAGTTTCGGTTCGACATCTCAACCAAGTTTTCGTGGAGGTGGCACTTCCGGCTCCATCCGCAGACCAGCTACGCTTATGATCGTTTGCACGCTCGAGATGGATGTTTCTCCGGGGGAAAAGCGCGCGTCCAAAACCGATTGCTGCAAGGGAACGCCACAAGCCAGAACGCAGATCGGACCATCACTTTGCACGTCTTCCATACTGGCCATGTCGCAACTGGCCTGACCAGTTGGACACACATCGAACCCTGCCAACAGGATGCCCAAACTGAGGACGACGACGATCAGCCGGAGGCTCCGGGCAAAAGGCATCGACAGGTGGGAAGCATTTGTTGATCTCATCAAAAGACCATACCTAGCACGGGATTTAGCCGCGAATCACTTCGATGGGAGTCTCGAGCAAGCCAGTAAGAAAACGAACAGGCACGCTTGAGTTTGCAGACTTAGATCAGAATCGGCTGGACACGTTTCGAACGTAGTCATGCGTTTCAAGGTACACCCCCGAACAGTCACAAGCGACCGCCGGTGCCGAGGCCCCGTTGTTCATGATCAACCTTGGCGACATGGACTGCGTGGTGGCAAGCAGATCGGCCGTGATCTCCTGCTTGAAAACCGCACCAAACACCTCGTCGACCACCCGGACCCAGAGGGCACTGCTATTGGGTGGGGCCGCGATGATCAGGGTCAGCACCCCGCCCATTGCGACTGCGAAAGGCGCCCCCAGTGTCACGAGACCTCTTAGAGCCGCAATCCCCAATGACCGCATTGGATACGCTGCTCTGCAGCACGGCCTCAGCGCTGAAGGTCCGGTCAGGGCCAGATGCGTCGTCTCGCCCGCTCAACCGATTGCTAGTTCTCCTGGGGTCTTACCCGCCTCCAGTGCGTCCACGAACCATAGCGGTTTCCGTCCGCGGCCCGACCAGGTGAGAGCGGCGTTCTCAGGGTGCCGGTATTTCGCCACGGCTGGCGCACGGATAGCTTTGGCATCGACGCCGATCAGATCTGCGAGGGAGTAGCCCATCTCCTTGGCGATGCCTTCCAGCTTGGCACGGACTTCGGCCTTGTGCCGGTCCTCATAGGTGGAAATCGCCTTGGCGAGGTCCTTCTGCAATTGCCGCAGTGCCTTGAGCGACATCGCCTCGAGATCGAAATCAGCCATTGGGCCCTCGTGTCCTGAATGATGCGTCCGGGATAGCCGTCAGGCTGCAACATCGCAACTCACACGGAGGTCACCGCGATAGGGCAGGGGGATGAGGTTAGCTTGAGCCGCATGGTCAATTCTTTCGCAAGAGCTTCAACCCCGTTGCCTTGGCCAGGAAGGCCGAGTTCTGCAAGAGCCCCACGTCGCTCCTATCCCCGGCGCCATCCCTTCGACTGACAATCCCCTAAGCCTGTTCGGCCTCTGGCGCGCAACCCCGCGTCAGTCCGGGCCGTGTTGCCCCTTCGGGGCTGCCCGCTCCACCCCGGCCCTCTGGAGGTTTCCGGTCGCCGTTCCGTCTCCCGTGCACGCCTCAGCCGACAGGCTTTTTCCGGGTCTTGTCGAAGGGACGGTCCCAGGGACAGGAAACAAGAGGTACTTACCATGCAGAACATCGTCATCCTCGCCGGCAACATCGGTCAGAAGCCCGAAGTGCGCTCGACCCAGAGCGGCACGAAGATCACCAACTTCACCCTAGCCACCTCGCGGCCGCGGCTCTCGGAAGGTCGCGTGATGCGCGACGAGAACGGCTACCGGGTCATGGACACCGAATGGCACCGCATCACCTGCTTCAACGGTCTCGGCAAGACCATCGCAGAGCACTGCGAAAAGGGCATGAAGGTCCTCGTCCACGGCCGCATCCACTACACGAAGTGGACCGACGCAACCGGCACGGACCGCTACGGCTGCGAGATCATCGCCGAGAAGGTCGACTTCCTGAGCCGTCCGAAGTCGGCTGAGTTTGAGTCCCCCGAGCTGGTCGACCGCGACGACGAGATCCCGTTCTGAGGAACGGGGTCTCCCCCTTGGGCCCGGCGGGGAAACCCGCCGGGTTCTGGGCTTCTCGGCCGTCGAATGTCCCTCCCATCCAATCGGTCATTTCGATAGCTGGGCCGCCCCAGAAATCGAAGGATGGAAAATGAAATCAACGTCTTCTGCACTCACGCCGCGCAAAATCGCCGAGTACTGCAAGGGCCGGTTCACACCGATCTTCACCGAAGGTGAGGTGCGCTTGCTCTACGGCTGCTTGCTCGACCTGCTCGAACGAGCCGAATACCCGCCCTATCGGGGCAGTGGGCTCGACCTGCAGTCGCTGTCTGCCATGCTCGACATCGATTTCGAGCGGCTCCGCGCCTATCGGGCGCACTTGCAGCCGATCTTCGATGCTGTGGCACGGGAAGTTTCGAATGTAGCCTTGCGCCCGGCTCGCACGGCGAGCCGCTCAATGCGTTCCAAGGTCACCGTTCCTTCCGCGAACCATGCTGACGTTCCCACGACCAGCACCGAGAAGGTTCGCAAGAAGCCCGGCGTCCGCCCGAGAGCGATCGTCGAATTTCCGGAGCCGCTGGACACGACATGGAATGACCCTGCGACGTTCGGTGAAGCCCTTCAACTGCATGCCCGCCGTCATGGCGAAACCATCTACCACCTTTACAACGCGGTGGTGAGACCCGAGGACGGCGTCAATCGCAGCACGCTGATCAGCTGGGGGCGCGGCAAGAAGGTCCCGCGCGCCGCGATCAGCCTGGAAATCTTGGGACGCATCGAGGGGCGCTATCGCCTGCCAACGGGCTACTTCCTGAGCCTGTCTGGTACTCCGGATCGAGCACCAGGCGATTTCGATCTGGACGACATCTCCCCATCTGAGCGCCGGCGTTTGGCTTGGCACCTCCCCGAAGATTTCAACCGACGGCCAAGCCAAGAAAAGGCAGAAATCCTGAACTGGGTCCGTACAGTGATTCTCAGCGGGTCAACGGATTATCGCAGGTATCAAGCGGCGGCCATTCGCCAGCGCTATGCGGTTCGCTTCAGCTGTGCCTCGGGGCCGGTTCGCAAGACTTCGCCCGCGAGGACACCGGACGAGTCCGGCATTGTCATTGCGCCCAAACGGCTGAACGACGAGATGGCCGAACTCCTTCGCTTCAAGACCTCGACCTTCGCCGCCTTCGGCATGCAGCGGAACGGGGTCTGGGGCACTGAGACCGCTTCCCAGAAGGTGGAGCATTTCGGGCTATGGTTCGGGGCGTTCGTGGCCCCACCCGAGAGCGAAGTACAGGGTCTCGGCGTCGATCCAAAACTTCTGACCTTTGCCATGATGATCTTCCCCCAAGTTTGGGATTGGTACCTTCATTGGCGCGAGCGTCGTCGTGGCTTTTACACCAAATGGGAGATCGACCTGCTATCGATCGCTGCAGCGATCTGCCGAGAAGAGACCGGTTGGCTGCGTCAATCGCCCCGGATGGGGAGCAGCCTTCGGCCGATTGAGGGCTTGGTTACCGAGGCTGATATCAACGCGGTGCAGTCGGATTGGCCCGCCGCCTGCGACCGCATGTACAAACACGCCCGCCGCAGGATCAAGGAGATCGACCGCGTTGCCCGCATTCATCGAGACCCTTTCGAGCCCATCCTGCCGGTGCTCGAAGCGCCAAGTCCGGTCGGCGAGTACCGCAAGATCACCGAAGAAATCCTGCGGCGGATGCCAGACGAACGGCACAACGCCCGTGCGGCGGCAGAAGCTGTCCGCGCTTTCCTGATGCTGCGCATCGGTCTTCACACGGGGCTGCGGCAGAAGAATTTGCGCGAACTAATGCTGTGTCGGCCAGGGACCTTGCCGACATCGGAGCGCAAACTGGAGGACCTGAAACGGGGAGAGTTGCGTTGGAGCAGCCGCGACCAAGGGTGGGAAATCCTGATCCCGTCGGTCGCTTTCAAGAACGCCAACTCATCGTTCTTCGGCTCAAAACCATTTCGCCTGATCCTTCCGGACCTCGGGCGACTTTACGAACTGATCGAAGCCTGGATCGAGCGGCATCGCGCGGGGCTGATCGGCGAGGCGGCTGACCCGGGTACGTTCTTCGTCAAGACGGCGAAGATGACCAGCACCAATGCGGCCTACTGCCAGAACACGTTCTATGAGGCGTGGCGCACAGCGATACAGCGCTACGGCATCTATAACCCATGGACCAAGCGCGGGGCGATTGAAGGCCTGTTGCCGCACGGACCGCATAATGTGCGCGATGTCCTTGCCACCCATATCCTCAAGCGGACTGGGTCCTACGAGCAAGCGAGCTATGCCATTCAGGACACCCCGGATATGGTCGCGCAGCACTACGGTCGGTTCTTGCCGCAGGACAAATCCGAGATCGCGGCACGGATCCTGAACCAAGTCTGGGAAGCTGCATGAACAGATGAGGCGGTGTGGGTCCGGACGTGTCGTGACCCACACTCCAAAGCCGAGAGTGGCACGGCTTAGTGGCATGTGATAGTGGCGTAGGACCGCTTTATCCTAGCTTTTTCCGAAGCTAAAGAATATGTTGCGTGTCGCACGTAGTGGCATTCTGGAGTCTGCTTGACGTACATCGTGTCCCCATCGCGGATAGAGCCTGCCCGGCTCGAAGATGACATCCCGCTTGACCTGGTCGAGACGGCAAACCAGTTGATTCAGTCGTCGCGCGGTTTGGGCCGGAACTTGCCTGCCCGTACCCTGGCCGATTTGGCGGCGATGGTGCGGATGATGAACAGCTACTATTCCAACCGGATCGAGGGCAACAACACCCGCCCGCGCGACATCGAACGCGCACTGGCCGGCGACTTTGACGCCGATCCAGAACGTCGGGCGCTGCAGCAAGAACATGCGGCTCATGTCCGTTTGCAGGAAGAGATCGACCGCCGGGCGGTGGACGGCACGCTCGCAGATCCGAGTGATCCGTCGTTCATCAAATGGCTGCATGAAGCCTTCTACGAAGGTGCCACGGAAGAGATGCTGATGCTGCGTCATGCAGGTCAGCTAGCACGGATCGTTCCCGGCGAATGGCGGCAGGGCGACGTAGAGGTTGGCGCCCATGTTCCGCCTCCGTTTGACGCCGTTCCCTCGTTCATGGCGCATTTCCACACCCGGTTTCGGCTGGATTGGCTGCATGGCCAGGTCACGCGCACACTCGCGATGGCGACTGCACACCATCGCTTCAACTTCATCCACCCGTTTTATGACGGGAACGGCCGTGTCAGTCGTCTGATGTCGCACGCAATGGCGCATCATGCCGGGATCGGGGCGGGGGGGCTCTGGTCCGTTTCGCGCGGGTTGGCCCGAGGTCTACAGGATGGCCTGCCGGGTCGCGATGAATATCGCGAAATGATGCAACTTGCCGACCGCGTCCGCCAAGGCGACCGTGACGGGCGCGGGAACTTGTCGCTGGCAGCGCTGGTCAGTTTTACCAAGTGGTTTCTTGCGGTTTGCGAGGATCAGGTCAGCTTCATGGCGGGCATGTTCGACTTTGACCGATTGGGTGAGCGGCTGGCCCGTTACGCGGCACTCGCTGGTCTTGGCGACAGGGCAGCGGACTTGCTGCGCATCATCCTCCTGCGTGGCGAAGTCGACCGTGGCGACGTTGCAGCCCTGCTGGGCGTGGCCCCGCGAACTGCACGGACCACAATGAAATCCCTTTTGGACGATGGCGTGGTGGGGTCCGAAACTCCGCGCGGTGCCTTGATGCTGCGCTTTCCCAGCAAAACCCACGATGTGCTGTTCCCGCGCCTGTTTGATGCTGTGTGACGTCGGTCGAGTTCCGTGTCCACAGGGGGTCGTATGGCGACGCGTGGCTCGGAGTCGTCAGCACTCGGTCCGACGATATCTCGCGGCGCTGAGCCGCCCTAAGTCGGCTGAGTTTGAGTCCCCCGAGTTGGTCGACCGCGACGACGAGGTCCCGGTCTGAGCGCGAGGTCTCCCCCGCAGGCCCAGCGGCGCAACCCGCCATGTTTGTTTGGTTCGGTCCAAAACGGACCTTCAAATCGTCGGTGATACTCGGCGCTGCGGTTTGGTCGATTGGTATAGGTCCTTTCGCCACTTCGCTGCGAAGTACCAGTTGCTGAAGGCTTGCTGAGGAGCGGGTGCAAAGTCTTTCCGGACTGTTTACACGTAACGACGGTTACATTAAATGTGTCCGCATGACACACATTACATGGCTCCTCCTGACCTACAAGGTTCCCGCCGAACCCTCGGCCAAGCGCATCGCCATCTGGCGCAAGCTGAAGGGGATGGGCGCGGTCTATCTGCAAAACGGCGTCTGCGTCTTGCCCAAGACCGATGATCACATCCGCCGCTTGAAGATGGTCGAGAACGACATCGACGGGGCCAAGGGGGAAAGCGTGATCCTGGAAACCGTGGCGCTGGACCGCGGGCAGGAGGACAAGGTCATCGCCCGGTTCAAGGCGGAACGCGACGAGGCCTATGCCGAGTTCATCGACAAGTGCGACGATTTCGAGCGCGAAGTCGCAAAGGAGATCGCCGCCGACCACTACAGCTATGCCGAGCTGGAAGAGAACGATGTCGACCTGAAGAAGCTGCAGGGCTGGCTGGAAAAGATCGGCAAGCTTGATTTCTACGGCGCCGCGCGGGCCGAGGAGGCTCAAGCGCGGTTGAAGGGCTGCGAGGCGGTGCTGGACGATTACGCCCGCCGCGTCTTCGACGCCAAGGGCGAGAATGGCTGAACCAGGAGGCGGGCCGATGTTCAATGCACAGTCACAGCACAGTTTTTCCCGCATTTCCCGCCCGAGGTGCTGGAACAGGCTCCATCCCGCCTGATGGCCTGGGCGGATCGGCAACGTCAGCGCGCCGCCCTTGCGCGGCTGGAAGACCGGCTGCTTCAGGACGTAGGCATCACCTGCCTCGAAGCTATGGCTGAATGTCGTCGGCGGGATTGAGGAGAGAGCCATGTCAGACCGCCCCATGACCGAAACTTCGCCCTGGCGTGGCCTGCCTGCCGGGATCTGGGCCCTTGGGCTGGTGTCGATGCTGATGGATATCTCGTCCGAGATGATCCACGCATTGCTACCCGTCTACCTGACCGTCGGACTAGGGGCGACAGCCCTGGCGGTTGGTGTGATCGAAGGGATTGCCGAGGCGACGGCGGCGATCACCAAGGTGTTCTCTGGTGCGCTGTCCGACCGGATCGGGCGCCGCAAAGAACTGGCCGCCATCGGCTATGGCCTTGCAGCGGTGACGAAACCAATCTTTCCGCTGGCCCCCACGCTGGGCTGGGTCGTGACCGCACGGTTCATCGACCGGGTGGGCAAGGGCATACGCGGCGCGCCGCGCGATGCGCTGGTGGCCGACCTCGCGCCTGAGGGGCGGCGGGGCGCGGCCTTTGGCCTGCGGCAGTCGCTCGATACCCTAGGGGCTTTCATCGGGCCGCTCTTGGCCATCGCGCTGATGTGGGCCTTCGCCAACGATTTCCAATCGGTGTTCTGGGTGGCGGTGACTCCGGCCTTTGCAGCTCTTGCCCTGATCCTGTTCGCCGTGAAGGAGCCCCCGCGATCCGAGGGCCTGCGCAAGGTGCGCAATCCCCTGTCGCGGGCCGAGCTTGGCCTGCTTGGCGGCATGTATTGGGCCGTGGTCGCCGTCGCCGCCGTGTTCACGCTGGCGCGGTTTTCCGAGGCGTTCCTGATCCTGCGCGCTGAAGAAGTGGGCCTGCCCCTGATGCTGGTCCCGCTGGTTCTGGTGGGGATGAACGCGGTCTATGCCGCCTCAGCTTGGCCTGCGGGAGTGCTGTCCGACCGGATGCGCCGTCCCATGCTTCTGATGGCGGGTCTTGGCCTTCTGATCACGGCCGATCTGGTGTTGGCGCTGGTCCCCGGCCTTGTCGGGCTTGGGTTTGGCATCGCGCTCTGGGGTCTGCACATGGGACTGACGCAGGGGCTCCTGTCGGCGCTGGTGGCCGAGGCGGTGCCCGCCGAACTGCGCGGCACGGCCTATGGCATGTTCAACCTGATCACCGGTGTCGCGCTGCTGCTCGCCAGCGTGATCGCGGGTGGCTTCTGGCAATGGATCGGGTCCGAGGCTACCTTCCTTGCGGGCGCAGGCTTTGCCTTCGTAGCGGCTCTCGGCCTGGTGCCACTGCGTCACAAACTGGCGTGATCGTTCCGCGTCATTTATGCCGCCAGACCTTCATGGCTGAAACTAGCAGTATTCCGGCAAGCGCGGGAAGCAGAATCGCATCCGGGACGATGCCGAGAAGCTTTCCTCCAATGAAAGTCCCAAGGATCGAACCTGCAGCCATCACCAGAACAAACTGCCCGTTCCGCGCCAGAACCGTGAAGCTCTGGTCGCGGCTGTAGCGGGCGAAGCCCACATGCATTGTCGGCAGACTGACTGCCAACGACAGCGATCCAGCCAACTTGATATCGGCCCCGAACAACAGAACCAGCGTCGGGATAAGCAGCTCGCCCCCGGCCACACCCATCAGGGAGGCGACAACACCAATGCCGAAGCCGAAGAGCACACCCGCAAGCATCTGCACCGTGCCGGTCAGCAATGCGCCTGAGGCCGCAGCGTCATGCCCGACGAGAAGGACGCCAGCAATCAGCACCAGGAGCGCGGCCAGCACTTTGTAAAGAGTGCTCGAGGACAGGCGTGTGGCCCAGCCCGCGCCAAACCAGGCACCGGCAAGGCTACCCAGAAGCAGGTTCACGATGATCGGCCAATGCGCAAAGACGTCGGACAAGGGAACTGTGCCTGTCCGGAACGGCAAGGCCGTGGCGACCACGACAAGGCTCGTCGCCTTGTTCAGGATTACTGCCTCCAGAGCGGCGAACCGGAAGAGTCCAATCAGTATGGGTAGCCGGAATTCTGCACCGCCGAGGCCAATGAGACCACCAAGTGTGCCCACCAATGAACCTACGCCGAAGGCGGCGTGCAGTGTGTATTTTCTGGCACTGTTGTTCATCGCGCTCCTGAAGTGTTTATCTTGTCGTCATTCATCTCCTGGGAAAAGGGGCCAGCTGCGAAACGGCGTAAATGGTTGACAGATCTAGACGCAAGTTTACGGGGCCCAGCCGCTCCCGCTCGGGCCGATCGGTGGCAGTCTGAACGGGAACCCAATATAGGTCGGAAGCGCGCTGCAAGTTAGGAAGTCATCGGACGGCCGACCTGAAATCCAATCGGAAGTTCTGCTTCGAGAATGCCAAGCTTTGCCTTTTTTCAATCCGCTTCCTCCGCTCCGCCTGCATCTTTCTCCACTGTCGCCTTGACCGGCTCAAAACCTGCGGCCTGGACTGAAATGGTGACGTGCTTGGCTGCTGGGCTCGTCAGATAGATGGAGTTCGGGTTTGCACGCAGATGCGCGGGAAGGCCGGTCTCGTCGAAATGGACGCGCAGTTCGCCACTGGCGGGGATAGTCAGAGCACCGAGGGATGCGGCGTATGCCTCTGCCTCGCCAGTGTCCACATCTGTGAACGTGTAGAAGACGGTGAGGCCGGTCACGTCGGTCGCGGTGTCGTTTATCAGCTGCAGTTCCAGGTGGTCGGGAGCATCGGCCTTGGCGACGGGATCGAAGTTGTTCTCGACCAGCGCTTCGCCAATATGAAACGGCGACACGGCGCCCCCGGAAACGGTCGGGTCGGGCGCGGTCACGGGGGCAGCGTCGGCCAGATCGTTCTGCCCGTCGCCATCGGTATCGGGGTTTCCCGGATCAGTGTGCAGAAGCGGCTCTGCGGTATCTGGCACTCCGTCACCGTCAGTATCAGGCCCGGCAGCCAGCGACATGGTGCCGACAAAAGACAGGATCAGGGCAAGGCTTGTGGCGGTCTTCATGGGGATTACTCCTTCGTCAGGCGGTCGGGGGAAATCGGACGCAGCAGGACAAGCCCGCCCAGCCCGAGGGTGAACAGCAGGATAAAGAGCGCGTCGCCGCGTTTTTCGGACAGGACGGCAGCTAAAGGTGTGCCGGTGTAGGTGTCCTTGATCCCGAGGACGGCAAAGCTGAACCGCTCGAAATGCTTGGTGACCGAGGCGACCTCGATCCCGTTGCGAAGGGCCTCATATCCCGCATATCCCGCCTTGATCCGGTCCTGCTCGGCCTTCGGCACCGACAGTTGCGCGAAGACCCCACCTGCAACCTGGTTGTCGGGGTCGAGCGTGTCGCCAATCTGCGGTGCGATCAGCACGATCAGCAGCCAGATCGCGAAGCCGAAGAGCAGTCCGTTGGCAGGTTGGCGTGCCCAGAGGCAAAGCCCGAACGACAACGTGTAGAACGCCGCCACATAAATCGACGCAAGAGCCCATGTGATCGCGAGGCGTGCCAGATCGTCGCCCGACAGGCCAACCCCCGCAAGGACTGCCAGCAGGAGCGTGGCCACGACAAACACCGCCAACAGAGACAGCGCAGCGAGATAGATCCCACCCAGAAGCTTGGCGGCCAGAAACTGCCAATGCCGCAGGGGTCGCGTCAGGATCAGAGCCAGCGTCTGACGCCCCCGTTCGACGGCGGCGGCGCGGTACCCTGCCAAAAGGGCGATCACCGCACCCATGATTTCGATTTGCTCGATTGCACCGCGCAAGAGCTTCAGGGGATAGAACTCCGGTGCAGCGATGGCGCTGGCGGGTTTACCGAGCGCAAGCAACTGATCGCGCGCGGCGGCATAGGTGGCGACATCCGATGCCAGCGCGATTGCGCCTGAGACGATAGAGACTGCGACGGCCAAGACCAAAGACGCGGTCACGGTTTGCAAGAACCGGTCGCGGGTGGCATCGACGCCGTCTTTCAGGGCGATGGTCAGGATCGGGCTACGCATCGAAGTCGATTTTCGTCAAGTCGATCCGCGAGAGCCCGCGCAGGGCAAAGGCCAGGGCCACGGCCCATGCCATGAATAGCGCCGGCAGCGGCGGGACGGTGCCGCGCGAGAGGATCCCATCCGGCAGAAAGCGCAAGAGATCGGCGGCGAGGAACTTGTAGCTTTCGGCTACGGAGAGCGGCCCGAACAGGCTGCCCATGACGTGGAAAAAGGCGGTATCTGGGGCCGCCGCCAAGGCAGAGACAGGGTTGATCGCGGCGGTCGGATGGATGTTTCCGGTGAGCGCCGGCAGGATGAAGGTGACCGCCAGCCAGACTGAGACCGGGGTCAGCACGCCGGCGGGTTCGCTGCGCGCGGTGGCTGTTGCGCCAAGGGCGACCAGCCCGAACAGCATGACGAATCCCCAAGACAGGACAAAGAACAGTGTCAGTCGCAGCCAGTCTGCGCTGGTGACCACAAGACCGGGCAGGATCAGGAACGTCATCACGCTGACCGCCGCCGCCAGCGCGACAAGCGCGGCCATCGCCAAGGCCAGACTGACCAGCCGTGACGCGGCATAGGTCCAGGTATCTAGCGGGCGCGAGCCGATCAGTGGCAGCACGCCGGCACGGCGGTCGGTCGCCACGAGCCGGAACCCGGTCACGCTGGCTGCCAGCGCTCCGATCAGGCTGACATAGATCGACAGGTTGCGCAGCAGCGCAAGTGGTGATGTCTCCATGACCGGATTGGGCGGCACCGGTTGACCGCTTGCGGCTAGAAACTTCGCTGCGTCGGCGTAGATGGCATTGACGGTTGTTGTTGCGGACCAGCCAAGCCAAGCCGAAATCAGCACCAGAATGACAAAGAGTGCTGCCATCAGAGTGACGGTTCGGTCCCGCGCCAGACCCCACAAGGCCTGTCCGATCAGTGGGCGAAAAGTGGTCATGCGGCCCGCCCGGCTTCAGGCAGCACCGACAGATACAGCGCCTCAAGCGCCTGCTCGTCGCCGTAAAGGTTGTTGACAGTGTCGATGCGGTCCTGAAACACCAGCCGCCCATGACTGAGAATGCCGATTGAGGTGCAGGTGCGGGCCACCTCTCCCAGAAGATGGGTGTTCATGAAAATGGTCATGCCATCCGCATTCAGCCGCTCGATCACGCGGCGCAGCAGCTTGACGCCCATCGGATCAAGGCCGGACGTCGGTTCGTCCAGAAACAGAACCGCGGGGCGGTGCAGGATGGCCTGCGCGAGGCCAACCCGCTGACGCATCCCCTTGGAGAACTCGCCAACGCGCCGAGCGGCCAAATCGGCGATTCCGAGGAAATCGAGTGTCTCGGCCACACGATCGGCGGGATTGTCCACCGCCGAAAGGTGGGCAAAGAACAGAAGGTTCTCGTGGGTGGTGAAGGTGTCGTAAAGCCGCACGTTTTCAGGGACATAGCCTATGCTGCGCCGTACCGCCATCCCATCGGACAGAATGTCGTGTCCGGCGACGCTGGCCCGCCCGGTCGTGGGCCGTGCCAGCGTTGTCAAAAGCTGGATCGTCGTGGTCTTGCCGGCGCCATTATGGCCGAGGAAACCGAATACCTCGCCTTTTGCAACCGTCATGGTCAGCGGGTGCAGGGCCACCATTGCGCCGTAGCTTCGGCCGAGGCCGGTCGTCGAGATTGCGTCTGTCATGGCTTTCTCACACTGTCGGGTGCCCCCCACCTAAAGGCGGAGGGCTGGGTTCTGTCACGCCGCGCGCGGCACGGGGCGCAGCGTCAGATAGACGACGGTCAGAGCGATGACGGTCAGGAAGCCCAGGCTGGTGGGGATCGTGCCGAAGCCCATTCCCCCGTATTCCTTGGGCTGCGACAGGAGATCGCCGAAGGACGCGCCAAGCGGGCGGGTAAAGATGTAGCAGAGCCAGAAGGCCCAGAGCCCGTCGAGCTTCAGCGCGAAGTAGCCGAACGACAGCGAGGCGATGATCAATCCGAACAGGATGCCGGTTGCCAGATAGCCCATGGCGAATTTTTCGGCCACGAGGTCACCCGCCGCTGTCCCAAGCGCAAAGGTGAACAGAATTGCCAGCCAGTAGAAGCTCTCGCGCCTTGCGGTGAACACCTCATGGATCGACAAGGTGCGTTCCGACAGGAACCAGAGAGCAAAGGTCGCTGCAAGCGCGGCAGAGAACACCCAGAACGTCGTGATCAGCTGCACGCCGAAGTTGTCCACCAGGTTGTCGGTGATCAGCGTGCCCACAATGGAAATCAGCACCACTGCGGCCCAGTAGACATGCGGCACATAGCGGCGCTGGCCGAATTGCCAGATCAGGGCCGCGATCAGGACACCGGACATCAGCAGCGTCGTGGCCGTCAGGCCCAATCCGAGGTTGACCGCCAGATAGTCGGCAGCGGTTTCGCCCATGGTCACGGCCATCAGCTTGATCAACCAGAAGGACGGCGTGACTTCAGGTACGCGATTTGTGAGTTGAGGTTGCATGGCGGACCTTATGACTTGAGAAGAGCAAGCGCCTGTGCCGTGAAGGCGTTGGCGCGGGTGTCATCATCGGCGTTGCAGCGTTCCAGGGCGCGGGCCTGAAGGTCTGCCACTTCCGGCGTGGCAGTATGGCCGCCAAGTGCGGTGGACAGATCGGTCAGCATCGCCTCGCAGGGGAGCGCGTGTCCGGTGTCGTCCGTCACGGCGATCCCGTTCACCATATGTGCCCCGGTGACGGCGGCGGCCACGGGGCCTGCGAGCGTCTCTTGCAGCGCCGCGAGGGTATCGGTCACCTCGACCGGGCTTGGTGTCCCCTTTCGCAGGGCCGACAAGGCATCGTCGATAGCTGTATCCACAACGCCCCAGGCGTTCGCATCGGCGGCGCGCAGCCTTGGCTCGGCCTCGTCCCAGGCGGTTTCAAGATCGGTGATCCGGGTTTGCGCGGCGACCAGATCGCCGGTCGCGGCGATGGTCTGGGTGTCGGTCACGATCATGGCAAACGGCGCCAGATCGCCAAGACCCGCGCTGGCGCTCTGGCTGGCAGGTGCGGGCAGCAGCCACATCTCGACGGCGGCAAAGCCTGCGACCGGCACCGCGATCAGCGCCACGGAAAGCAATAGATTTCGCATCAGTTCAACTCCTTGCGGGGACCGAATGACCACATCTGGCCCAGGGACGTGTCTTTGCGGACATGATTGAAGAGACCCATCAGCGCATGGCCGATCAGATAGGCCCAGACGAGATTGCCGCAGAGGACATGCAGTTCGATGGCAGTCTCGGTCAGCGATGCAGGCCCCTGCCACCACAGAAGGCCGCTGGCCGCCATCGCGGTCATCAGCAGCAGCCCCGCGCCATGCACGGCGCTGGCCAGCCCTGTATCGGCCTGATGAGTTGGTGCGCGCAGATGGACAAGCGCCCCAAGATGCGCCTTGAGATCGGCCCACAGCGCGGCCAGCCGGGCCGGCGAGCCCCAGGGCAACAGCGCCCTCAGGCTTGTCCCGGTGCGACGGGTCATCGCGTTCAGCCAGAACAGCACGAGGACGACGAGACTGATGGCACCGCCATATTCGTGCAGGATCATCGGCGCGCCAAGGACGGGCGCGTCGTCCGGCGGCACCATGAGCAGGCTCAAGCCAAGCTGCCAAACGATGGCAAGCGCGGTCGCGGCATGCAGCACGCGCGTCATTCGGCTGTGGATACGGAAAGGATCGGTCGTGATGGACATGGGAGCCTGCGGGAAAGGAGTGGCGGCGGATAGCCCGTCGATTGGCCTGTCCTAGCTCCGTGATTCCCGTCAGTTCTTGTGACGATCTTACAGTTTTGTAAGAACCGCGATCGGCGCCGGGGTTTCTTGGAGCAAATCCTACAAAATTGTAAGATCAGGGAAACACCGCCTTCCCGGCTTGTCGCGGAACCGTTCCGGGGCGATGATTGCGAAAAGGAAAAAGGCCGCAACGCCACTTCCGGAAGGTCGCCGGGTGAAGATACTGGTTGCAGAGGACGATGCAGAGATCGGCGACTACATCCGCAAGGGTCTGGTCGCCGAGGGCCATTCCGTCGATCACCTGACTGACGGACGCGAGGCACTGACACAGGCAACGCTGCAACCTTACGATCTGTTCCTCTTCGACCGGATGCTGCCGGGCCTCGACGGTCTGTCGTTGCTGAAATCCCTGCGGGCCGCGCAGGTGGCGACGCCTGCAATCCTGCTGACATCAATGGGAGCGGTTGATGACCGGGTCGCGGGCCTGAGGGCCGGGGCCGACGACTATATCGTCAAGCCCTTCGCCTTTGCCGAGTTGCTGGCGCGGATCGACACCATCGCCCGCCGCCCCGGCCTACGGGCTGAGGTGACCGAATTGCGCCAAGGCGATCTGCACCTCGATCTGCTGACGCGAGAGGCTCACCGGGCGGGCGTCGCTATCGATCTGCAGCCCCGCGAGTTCTTGTTGCTGAAGCATTTCATGGAGCGGCCGGGACGGGTGCAGACACGCACGATCCTGCTTGAAGCTGTCTGGGGTCTGCATTTCGACCCAAAGACCAGTGTGGTCGAAACTCATGTCAGCCGATTGCGCGCCAAGATCGACAAGCCGTTCGACAAGGCCTACCTCACCACCCTGCACGGGGTGGGCTATGTGTTTCAGCCGTGACCACGCCGCGCCGCCTGTCCTGGTCGATGCGCTTTGCCTTGATGATCTCGGGCGTGTTCGCCGGGGCAGCCGTTCTGGCCGGGGCCGTCGCCTATGTACTCTTGTCGGGCGAATTGACGGGCCGCCTGCGCCACGACGTGGAAAGCATGGCTGGCAATCTGGCCTACACACTGCAGAACGGCGGTCCTCAAGACCTGCTGGAACAGATCGACGCGCTTTCCGCCAATGCACGGGACGGGTCCGCCGTGGCCGCCTACATCGATCCTCAAGGCTTGCAGATCGCTGGCAACTTCAGTCCGGACCATCCCTTTTCCGGGCACCGCGCCCTGCGTGTCGGTCGCGACATGACCTTGGCCGTGTCGCCAACTGGCGTCGTGCCAACCGACTACTTTGCCTTTGGGCTTCAGTCACCCCAAGGATGGATCATCACCGGTCGCGACGCCGAATGGGTCGCGGAGAACACCGAGGTTCTGCTGCAGGGGACGGCCTGGGGCCTTGGCGTAGCACTGATCCTGTCAATCATGCTGGCGATCTTCATCGCGCGGCGAAACGAAACGCGGATAGATCGTTTCGAGGAAGTGCTCACGGCGGTTGGAGCCGGAGCGCATCACCTGCGGGTGGTCGACAAAGGCCACGACGACATCGGGCGGCTGGCAAGCCGAGTGAACGAGACGCTGGCACACCTGGAGGCTGGAATTGCCACTATCCGGCAAGTCTCGACCGACGTGGCGCATGACCTGCGTGCTCCTCTTGCCCGACTTCGGATGCGGCTGGAGCCACATGTCCTGACAGACCAGACCCCGGATGACCTGCGCGACGATCTGGGCCGGGCGCTGGAGGATCTGGATGCCCTGTCGGCGACGTTTGACGCGATCTTGCGCCTCTCACGGATGCAGGCAGGCCTTGTGCCGTTCCGGGCAGAAGCCTTTGACCTCGCGACGCTGTGCCGTGAGCTGACCGATATGCTTGCACCATCGGCAGAAGATGTAGGGCACCGCTTGACCGCCGGTATCCCACCGACCGCGATCGTGCACGGTGACGATGATCTGATTGCCCAAGCCATCCTGAACCTGACGGACAACGCGATGCGTCACTGCACGGTCCCCGCGAACATCCAGCTTTCCGTTACGGCGGTGCCGGATGGGTGGCGGGTGTCGGTCACCGATACGGGACCGGGCATCCCGGAGGCAGACCGCAAGCGTGCCACGGAACGGTTTGTCCGGCTCGACGCGTCGCGGAACACTCCGGGCGCAGGTCTTGGTCTAAGCCTCGTAACGGCGATTCTGCGCTTGCATGGTTCGGAGTTGCATCTTTCCGACAATTCGCCGGGCCTGCGGGCAGAGTTTGACTTGAGCTGAACTTGGCCGGTGGAGGGTTCAACTTGTTGCCGACCGATGTATCGAGGAGCTTTCAGATGGTCTGGTCGACAGTATTCCCACAAAGTTCGGCGATCATTGGTTGCTCCACCTTGCTGTACGAAATCGCGAAATTATCGTGGCTGAGGAAACCTCGGGTTATGCGACTGATGTAGGCGGAGGCAAATAATGCGGATCGCCGAAGACGATATCCGGCGTGTCTTTCGGGTGAGCCTCTGGCTGAAGGGCTTGCACAGCCTGGCCGAAGTCTTCGGCGGCCTTGCCTTGGTTTTTCTGAGCCATGAATTGATCGTCAAGTTCGCCACGGCCCTTACCCGCGCTGAACTCATGGAGGACCCGCGAGACCTTGTCGCAAACACTCTTCGCAAGGCCGCCGAAGGCTTCACCGCTGATGCTCAGTCCTTCGCGGCCTGGTACCTCTTCAGCCATGGCCTGATCAAGCTGGTGCTGGTCGTGGCAGTGCTCACGAACCGGGTTTGGGCCTATCCGGCCTTCATTGCTGCCATGATCGGTTTCATCGCGTATCAGGTCTATAGGATGACTTTCGACATAACCTTCGTTCTGGTGACGATCACAATGCTTGACCTGATCGTCCTCGTTCTCGCCTGGCATGAGTACCGCTTCATTCGACGGTCGAAAGCGCTCCAGCAGGAAGGACACCAATGAGCAGTTCCAATGACACCGGGCACCGACGCGCACTGGAGTTCCTCAAGGCAACGGGCATCGACAAGGCAGTGGCAGCGGTTGTAGCTGTCGGCTCTCTTCTCCTCTTCGGATTCATCAAAATCGCAGATGAGGTCGTTGAGGGAGAAACGCGCACGTTTGACGAAGCAATCCTGATGGCCCTTCGTACACCCGGCGACATCACTCAGCCCATCGGTCCGCCCTGGTTGCATGAGATGGTCCGCGACTTCACCGCTCTGGGAAGCACAGGAGTGCTGGCAGTCATCACTTTTGGGGTTGCGAGTTGGCTCTTGTTCTCCAAGAGGGCCAAAACGGCAGGACTGGTGGTCGCCTCCGTGGTTGGGGGCGTTGCCTTCTCGAACCTGCTGAAGTGGAGCTTCGCCCGACCGCGACCGGACCTTGTCCCTCATTCCGTTGCGGTCTTCACCAACAGCTTTCCCAGTGGCCATGCAATGATGTCGGCCGTTGTTTACCTGACGCTCGGCATTCTGATAGCCCGGACGCAGCAGACATTGGCGCTGAAGATCTACGTTTTGGCGCTCGCAGTGTTTCTCACGGCACTTGTCGGCATGAGCCGTGTCTATCTTGGAGTGCACTGGCCGAGTGATGTTCTGGCAGGCTGGGCTGTGGGCGCGTGCTGGGCGCTCTTTTGCTCGTTCATCCTGTCGGGCCTTCAAGAAACTGGAAAGGTCGAGCCAGAATCCAAAGCTGGATGACACTGTGACTGTGCCCGGGGTGCCATCGTTGATGCAGACCAATTGCGCAAACCCGTCGGCATTCAGAAGACATGGGGCCTCTGTCCCCTCCCCTCCACCGAGCGTCCACTTTTGCGGCAACAACTAGACAGGCCCAGCATCGGCCTCCCGCCCTTCGCTTCCCGTAAAGCAAGAGGAGTGCCGGTTTCCCGGTGACGGGTCGAGGGTTGGGAGAGTGGCTCCCGGCGCCCGTCGCGGGAGATAGCCGATGGGTGTTGTGGAAGTTCTGGATCCGGTCGCACCGGTGAGGGCGGGTGGCTGGAAAGTGGATGTCAGCCGGGGTGAACGGAACGGGAGGGTGTCGTCCGAATGGTTCAACCGGCCCGATGACGAGCGGTATTTGTCGCTCGACGATCTCTGGGCCAATGTGAAAGGTCGGTCCGAGCGCAGCCGCAGCCGTGTGGTGCAGACCGCCGACATCCGCGTCGAGGCCGCGCGCGACAACCCCGAGCGGCTGCACCTCATGCTGCCGAAGGCGCATAAACCGGTCGCGCCCACGCACTGGGCGTTTGGCCAGCTTGCGAGCATCGTCGGCGCCCCGGCGTCCTACCTGCGGCAGTTGCCTGCGCCTTTGGCTGGGATCAATCTTCAGTACGGCCTGACCAACCACCGCGCTGAGCAGGTGAAAACCTTGGAGACGGAAGATGGTCGCACGGAACTGCGCGCGGTCACCGGTCCGGACTATGGCCGCATCCATGACCATGAACTCGTCGAGGCGGTGCAGCGCATCGCGGGCAATGGCACCGGCGACACGCGCTGGAAGGTGCCGGGTGTGCTCGACTGGTCGACCGGGGTCTACAACCCCGATGTCGAGATCAGCCGCGACACGACCACGCTCTACGCCTCGGACCGCGACGTCTTCCTGTTCTTGGTCGATGATCACAATCCGATCGAGGCGGGCCGTCTGCCCGACGGCTCACCCGATCTCTACTTCCGGGGCTTCTACTGCTGGAACTCCGAGGTGGGGGCGAAGACCCTCGGCATGGCGAGCTTCTACCTGCGGGCCGTGTGCCAGAACCGCAACCTCTGGGGCGTCGAGGATTTTCAGGAAATCAAGATCCGCCACTCGAAATACGCGGCCTCGCGCTTTGCCCATGAGGCTGCCCCTGCGCTGACGCGGTTTGCCAATTCCTCGCCGCAGGGCTTTGTGAACGGCATCAAGGCGGCACGGCAGCAGATTGTGGCGCGGACGGATGAGGACCGGGAAGACTTCCTACGCAAGCGCGGTTTCTCGAAGGCGGAATCCGGCAAGATCATCGAGAAGGTGTTGATGGAAGAGGGCCGCCCGCCCGAGAGCATCTTCGACTTCGTGCAGGGCATCACGCGGCTTGCGCGCGACAAGACCCAGCAGGATGCCCGTCTCGACATGGAAGGGCGTGCCAAGAAGCTCCTCGACCGGGTCGGGTAAACAAGAGGAGATGGGACGCCACTTTGGCGTCCCATTCGAGGCTAATTGCCGTGTTTCACGATATTGAAGCCTTCGCTCGGTCCTGGGACTTCAAAGTACTTTGTGAACTGATGAAATTGATCATCAGTCACCACAAACGGGTGCTCGCCGGTCGCATTCCGTTCGCGCAGCCTTCTCAGGCAGACCTCGTCTGATACATCCAAGACATGTAGCTGGTGAGAAGCGGAGCTCGCACTGACAAGCGTGCGCATCCAGTTGCGTTGCGTCACTGTGTTCGCGGCAAAATCTAGCACCACCGAAAGACCATTGTTTAGGAGCGATACCACGTGCGGGCCCATGACTCTGCGTAAGCTGGACGAACAACGCACATAGTCTGAGAGCGAAGACATTTCATTTGGGAAAAGCGCATTCAGCCACTCGTCCTCGGCGATGACGATTGTGCCTTGCGTGCGAGAAAGTCGGGACGCGAGAGTGGATTTTCCAGAAGCTATTTTCCCGCACATTATGTGCAGAGTTGGGGATGCATTTGACATTGATGGTAACCTTGTTGGATGCGTAAGACGCATGCGAGTTATAGAAACCGACCACCCGGCCCGACTGTCAGGCCGGGAACGTAATTCGCTTGTTCAGCCAAGCGGTCGGTATCTGAAGCAAGATTTCCATGTTGAGCATGTGCCATAAGCCCAACGCGGTGTCCATGTCGTTATGAGCACCCAATATAGGTTGGTGCTCCTTACCTGAAATGCTTGCCCAGCCGGTCTGCCCGTCGCCCCTTCGAGGAAGAGGGCGGCGGTTTGGTCTTTGGCGGTTTGAGGCGGGGAGAGAGGCTTCCCGCGCCGTCGGAGATCTTCCCATGTTCGATTTGCCCCTGCCGATCCAGCCGACCGCCTCCGCGCGGGGCGTCCCGCCGCATTTCCCCTCGGACGACGCTGACCCCAGTCATCCCTTCGCCCTGACCCTGTCGCGGCGCGCACCGGCTGATCTCATGTCGGGCCGCGCGGCTCCGCTCGTCCTCTTCCGTTTCGCGACGCTAGCCGAGGCCGTGCAGGGCGCGATCGACCATGCCGAGGGCATCGCCCCGGATGCCCCGCCCCAGCTTCTCGCGATCCTTGACCGCGACGAGCGCCTTGTTCTGGCCGGGGCAGCTAGCGACCACGCCGTCGCTTGGTGTCACCCGGTGATGAGCGCGGCCGAAGCGCGGGGCGTCGTGACCGAGGCAAGCCAGCTGCGTGCGCACGCGGACCGCGCGGTTCTCTGGGGTGAGCCCGATCTGGCGGTTCGGCAGCGCCACCGCGCCGATCTCCTGGACGGGCGTCTCGTCGACCCGCTCTGGCGCGCATTTGCCGCCTGGGCGCTGCAGGTCGCTGCGTGAGGCCCGAGAGACAGAGAGGGGCAGGGGGGATTTGGAGCTTGTCCGGGGGAGAGAGATCGCTCGGCCCCGCTCCGATCCCTTCCCTCTACCGGAGACACCCGATGAATCTGACAGAACCCTCCCTCGCGCCCCCGATGGGGCCCTCGACCGTCGACATGGCGCAGATCTTCGCGGCCCATGCCGAGCGTGCCTCTCGGATCGAAGCACTGCGCCCCGGCAACAAGGACCGCCTGTTCGACGGCCTCATGGCCGCAGGCATCACCCATGTCACCGTGACCTTCGACGGTGCCGGGGACAGCGGCCAGATCGAAAGCATCGGCGCATGGTCCGGCGAGACAGCCATCGAGTTCCCTGCGACTGAGATCGAATACGCCGCGCTGACCTGGGACGACCCCGAGGTCGAGATGCGCAACCTGTCACTGGAGGATGTGGTCGAGCAGTTGGCCTACGACTTTCTCAGCGACACCCATGGCGGTTGGGAGAACAACGACGGCGCCTGGGGCGAGTTCTGCTTCGACGCCGCGGCGCGCTGCATCCATCTCGAGTTCAACGAGCGCTTCACCTCGTCCGAACTCACCACCCATGATTTCTGAGGTGGCTTCGATGGCACATCCCTACCACCACGCCCTCTCCTCGGTGAAGAAATGGGGCGGCGCGGTCGACGATTTCATGGCGGTGCATGCCTGGTTAGATGTTATCTGGACTGGCAAGCGTTTTCTTGGCGCGTAGGGTAGCGATAGTCCATAGGAGGGGCCCCGCCGTCCGCACTGCGCGGATCAAAGCGCTGGCGGTGCGGACGGCGGGGAGGTCCCTGT
>NZ_WMII01000023.1 GCF_009711265.1 Paracoccus shanxieyensis
CCCGCTGGTCAGCGCGATACGCACCGCATCCCTGCGAAATTCATCCGTCCTGCCTGTGCCCATGGTTCATCTCCTTTGCTGCACATTACGTGATCAAAGGAGCGGCACCAAACCGCGACAGGTCCAATCCTCGCCCCTTGGGCGCGTATCATGGTGCTATCGACCATCTGAAGCTTGTCAGGCGATTTCCGCATGGTTCAGAGCGTCCAGGATATGCTCCCACAGCCCGACCAGCGTCCAGCGGCGGAACTGGCGGCAGACCGACGACCACTTGTCAAACTCTTCAGGAAGGTCACGCCACGGCGCTCCCGTCCGCGCTATCCAGATAATACCATCCAGAAAAAGACGATGATTGGATGGCTTGCGCCTATTCGGCTGTTATCCCGCCTCGCCGACTTTCTGCCCTGGGCGGCACTGGTCGCGCCTGGCGTGGTGCTGAACAAGGACGGTTCGTTCCAGCGCACGGCGAAGTTTCGCGGACCGGATCTGGACTCTGCCGTCGCGGCCGAATGGCTGCGCACGGCGAAGCACCCCCGTTTCCGAAAAGTGGCGGCGCTGATCCGGGAACAGGCCGGTCGAGAAATGCAGGTCTGGCCGCAATCCTTGGCCGAATGCCCTGCTATGCGGGCAGTTCCTTCAACGGATTTGCATAGGGCACGCCGAGCGGCGCGAAATGCCGCTCGTTGGCGGTCAGCACCGTCAGGCCATGCGCGGCAGCCGTCGCCGCGATGGCGATGTCCTCGAAGCCCGGACCATGGGCACGCGCCTGGTCGAGGATCGCCCCGGCCTGACGAGCCTCCTCGATGCCGAAAGCGAGGATCCGGCTGGCGTAGAAATGCTCGACCGCAGCGAGCCAGCGGCGCAGCGCCGGGGCCTTGCTGCTGGCGCCGATCCTGACCGCCCGGGCGATGCCGGCCTCGATCTCGGCGATGGTGATGGCCGAGAGATAGAGCCGGTCGCTGTGGACGCGCATCCATGCAGCGAGAACATCGGTGTCTCGCCTCGTCGGCGCGGAGGCCGAAACGATGTTGGTATCGAGCAGGTACAAGATTCAGAGGCTCGTATCCCGCAGCGCGCGTGCAGGCTTGCGGGTGCGTTCGGGGATATCCTCCGGCTGGCCGGGAAAGGCCAGCAGCAGGTCGGCGAAATCCGGAACTCGCGAGATGCGCTGCCATTCCTCGAAGGAGAGCAGCACCGCCTCCTTGCGGCCGTGCCGGGTGATGACCGTCGGCTCGCCGGCCACGGCCTGATCGACCACGGCGGAGAGCGTCGCCTTCGCATCCCTGAGCTGGAGTTCCTTCATGGCCGTTCCTCGCAATGACTATATGTAGTCATATGGGATGGCAACACCGGCCGTCAAGGTGATCGGCCCCACAACCCCAGCCCACACTTCCGGCCGAAGCTCCAGTCCACGCCACCATCGCCACGCGCGACACCGGAGACATGCTGACCCAGATGCCGTTCGAGCGAGGGCGTCCACGGCACCAGCTTGAAGCCGAGCCCGTCGTCGATCATGGCAAAGCGGCCGGAGGCCAGGGCGAATAGCCGGCGACAGGTGACCCCGATGCGGGTGACGAGTTCCGCCTGGCTCAAGCCCGTAGCGCGGTGCCGCGCGGCCAGCGCGGTCGCCGCCTGTGCACGACCCGGCGCCCAACCCCAGCGCACGCCCAGCACCGCCGTCACTGCGATAAGGGCGTGAAAACCCCCTTCACCCCGCTCGAGCGCCCCGAGCGCCGGCAGGCTGATCTGCGCCATGGAGGCGACATCGGCCTGTGTCAGCCCGGGCACGGCGCGTCGCACAGAGAAGAACCATGTCAGGAATTCTTGCTATTTCCAGTGACAAAAAGGAAAGGATTCTTGACACCATCTGCATCACCTTGATTGGGGGCGCCAGAGAGGAGCGTCAAAAAGGGCGGAAAGCGGTCTCATGGCGGTGCGGCAGGGCAGCTGCGCACTGCCACAAGCTTCTATCGCCACGACGCAAGAGGGCAGCTGGCTGAAAAATTCCAGCACCTGAGCCCGCCGCAACGTCTTGCGCAGAACGGCCCGTCCTGTGCCGTCGGCTCCATGCACCTGGAGCACAGTCTTCGGCAGATCGAGCCCGACCGCGACAGTCTCGTCATGACCGCTCCCCTTTGTGGATCGTTGCAGACCCACCCTGGCACATTCGATGCCACCGGGGGGCGGTCACATCATCAGAGGCGGGCAATCTTCTCTAGAAAGCTGAGGCTACCCGGGGGGTCTGTGCCTCGATAGATCTGAGGTCAAAGAGGTCGTTATGATCGGCGATGTCGCGGAGGCGCTTCACCGATAGGACAACACATCTTATTGAATTTTTTCAATTTGGTGATTATTCTCTGGAATGTAGCACCCTGGAGTCCCAAATTCATGTATTACAGTGCTTTAGACAGCCGCGTGATCCGTGACCGGGTTGATCTCGTCGCCACGTTCGAAGAGTGGCAACGGGTCAGGAAGCTATCACAGAACGAACTTGGCGGAAACATGTCTTACGAGTTCCGCGCGGACCGCGAATATTTGTACCGCAGAATGACAAAAGGCGGGATCAGGTCGACCCGAAGCCTTGGCCCTCGATCTGACAAGACCGACGCAATTCTTGGGCATTATCTGCGACAGAAACAGGAGGCCGAGGAGCGTCTCGCAACTTTGGCCGGAAAGATCAACCAACTGGCCGCGGTCATGCGGGCGCTCAACCACCAGCGTGTCCCCAGCATCGCCGCCAGGCTGATCCGCAAGCTGGATGAAAGCCCGGCAGCCGCCCGGTTTCGAGTGGTGGGGACCCATGCCCTTTACGCCTATGAAGCCGCAGCGGCGGTGACGTTCGAAGGAGAGATGGTCGCCACCGGAGATCTGGATGTTCTGATCGACGATCGCGCGCCCTTGCGCATCGCAATTGACGGAGAAGCGAGAGGCCTGGAGGCCATCGCCAGATCCGTCGACCCGTCATTCCAGCAGCGGCAGAAGGGAGATTTCCGGCTGATCAACAAGGACGGGTTCATGGTCGAGTTTATCCGCCCCGAGGCGCGACCAGCGCATCGGGTCATGCCCGGCCAGATCAGCGGCGTCGACGGGGATGCCGTTCCGGCCCCGATTGTCGGTCTGGAATGGCTCGTGTCTGCACCTGCCTTCACGGCAATTGCCATCGATGACCGCGGCTTTCCGGTCAGAATGACCGCGCCAGCACCGGCCATATGGGCGGCGCACAAGCTTTGGATTTCCCAAAGAGCAGACCGCGATCCCGGCAAGGCCGCGCGTGACAGGATTCAGGCTGAAGCGGTCCTCAGCCTGATCAAGGATCGGCTGCCACAGGAAAAGCTGGACCCGGGCAAGCACAGCGCCCTGCCAAGATTCGTGGCGGATCTGACAACAGTCGGACCAGCAAGATCTGATCAGAAGAGACTCGCGCCAGACTGGGAATGATGCATCCGGTTAAGTAGCCAAGTGAACCTTCGAGGCCGGTGCCTCCATGTGGATCGGAGCGCACAGATATCCACATTGGGAGCGGTCGATGCTGCAAGTCACGCCAACAGCCGCCCCTTTTCCAAGTAATAGCGACGTGTGCAAAGCGCGCCCAGAAATGCCTCGTCCTGCTCGACCAACAGCATCGTCAGGTGCAGCCGGTCGCGCAACATCAACAAGGCCTCGACGATTTCGTCGCGGATCGAGGGCTGGATGCCTTCGGTCGGCTCGTCCAGCATCACCAACCGGGGCGCCGCGCAAAGACAGCGGGCCAGAGCCAGGATCTGCTGTTCGCCCCCGGACAGCACACCGCCCGGTCGCCCGGCAATGGGCGCGAGGCGCGGAAAAAGCGCAGTCATCTCTTCGGCCCGGTCCAGCGACTGGCCGCCCGCCAGACAGGCGGCCTGCATGTTTTCACGCACCGTCAGCTGTGGAAAGATCCGCCGCCCTTGCTTGACATGGCCCAGACCCAGCCTCGCGCGCCGGTGGATGGGCAGCGCGGTAATGTCGCGGCCCTCCATACCTATCCGCCCCTGCGTCGTTGAAAGATCGCCGCCGATGGTCATCAGCAGCGTGGTCTTGCCCATGCCATTGTCGCCAAGAATGCCGACGAACTCGCCCTCGGCCACATGCAGCGTGATGTCGCGCAGGATCGGGATCTGACCATAGCCCGAATGCACCCCTGTTAGTTCCAGCATCATGCCACTTCCTTTCCCAGATAGACGTCGCGCACACGCGGGTCCGAAAGCACCTGACGGGCCGGACCCTCGACCAGAACCGAGCCCTGATTGAAGACGGTGATGCTGCGCGCGATGCGGCGGACGAAGGCCATGTCGTGCTCGACCACGATCACCGAGCAACTGCGGGCCAGTTCCACCAGCAGATCGCCCAGCCCCTCGACCTCGGATCCGTTCATGCCGGCGGCCGGCTCGTCCAGCAGAATCAGTGCCGGGCGCGGCGCGATGACCGTCGCCAGCTCGACCAGTTGGCGCTGGCCATGGGCCAGTGTCCCGACCTGGGTGGCGGTAAGATGGGCGATGCCGATCCGCTCCATCACCTCGTCGCAGCGCTGTCAGGTCAGAGAGGACGGCAGATTGCGCAGCGCCGCCAGCATGACGTTTTCGCGCACCGTCATCGCATTGAAGACGGACGGCACCTGCGTCTTGATCCCCATCCCGGCGCGGGCGATCCTTGCACTGCTTTGACCGATGATGGACTGCCCCTGAAACAGAACCTCTCCCGCGCTGGGACGATACTGCCCCGAGAGCATGCGGAAAAAGGTCGATTTCCCGGCGCCGTTGGGGCCGATCAGACAGTGCAATTCGCCCTCGTGCAGCGACAGGCTGACATCGCGCACCGCGCCGATCGGCTCGACCCCGTGCGCGTCCCGATGCGCGTCGATGAAACCCACCATCACTTCGATCGGCGGACAAGCTCCGCCATCGCAAAATACGCTGACGCCTTGCGAAGGATCTCGTTCGCCTGGCGCAGCTCGCGGTTCTCGCGTTCCAGCGCCTTCATCTTCTCGGCCATCTCGCTGGAGACGCCCGGACGCTTGCCGCTATCAACCTCGGCCTTCTTGACCCAATCGTTCAAGGTCTGAGGCGCACAGCCGATCTTCGCCGAAATCGACATGACCGCCTGCCACCGCGATCCATGCTGACCCTCATTGTCCAGGACCAACCGCACCGCGCGGTCACGCACTTCCGGAGAAAACTTGTTCGTTGTCTTGCTCATGATGCTCCACCTTACTCAGGAGTTGGAGCCTCCGGCAAACCCGGCGCGGTTCATCGTCCCAGACCCACCCTGGCACAGCGAAGCCGTCGGGGGGGGCGGTCACATCATCAGAGCCCCTGCCTTACGGAAGCGTTGGTCAGCTCCCTTCATTCCAGATGGCCTAGGTGGCTCAACTGGCCGCAAGCCACGCACTGAAGCGTTCCGACAGTTCGGCCTCATGATCCGCCCAGAAATCATAGGACGATCCCAGCGCATTCTTCATATTGTCGGGATTTGTTGGCATGTTCGGCGCCATCTCTGTCTTGCCGTCCTGATAAAGCCCGACCAGCGGAGCAGAAGATTTGCGCGCCGGGCCGTAGCTGATCCACTTTGCCTGATCGGCCAACCGCTGCGTGCTGGTCGCAAAGGAAATGAACTTCAGCGCGGCATCCTTGTGCGGTGCGCCCTTGGGAATGGAGAACAGGTTGTACTCATAGACCTGACCGTCCCAGACGATCTCGAACGGCCGGCCCTCGGATACGGCGGCGTTGAAGATGCGGCCATTATAGGCGGTGGTCATCACCACCTCTCCGTCCGCCAGAAGCTGTGGAGCCTGTGCGCCCGACTCCCACCAGACCACGTCCCGCTTGATCGTATCCAGCTTGGCGAAGGCGCGGTCGAGCCCCTCTGGCGTGGCCAGCGCCTCATAGACCTGATCCGCCGGAACGCCGTCGCCCATCAACGCCATCTCCAATAACGCCTTGGGCGCCTTTTTCAGGCCGCGCTTGCCGGGAAACTTTTCCGCATCGAAGAAATCGGCGATGGTCTTGGGCGGGTTGTCGCCATAGCGGCTGCGGTCATAGGCGTAGATGGTCGAAAAGACGATCGAGCCCACCGCGCAATCGCTCAGCCCCTGCGGCAGGAAATCCTCGGTCGCGGGCGTGCCGTCGGGGGCGGCAGGCAGAATGGCCGGGTCGATCCGTTCCAGCAGCCCCTCATCGCACAGGCGAATGGCATCGGCATATTCGATATCCGCCACGTCGGTCGTGACATTGCCTGCCTCGACCTGCGCCTTGAGCGGAATGGCCGGGTTGTCGCTGTCAAGCGACAGGACGCCAATGCCGGTCTCCGCGGTAAAGGGCTTTTGATAGGCTTCCACCTGGCTTTGGCTATAGGTGCCACCCCATGACATCACCGTGATCTGTTCGGCCATTGCGGCGGTTGCTGTCATGGCCAGCGCAGTGCCAAGGATGAGAGTTCTTTTCATGATGATTTCCCGTGTTGGATGTGATTATCATCCGCCCGACCAATGCCGGCGTGGCGAATTGTTCCTTTTTTCCGAGAAGAAAAGCCCGGGTTGGGCACGGTGTCAAAGGAGCTTTGCTCAAGATGAAATGAGAGAAACTAATGTGATCAGAAATCGAGACTATCGCCTTTGGGCAAAGGAGCATCGTGGTGCATCAAGCTGATGTCGGTTCTGCGCTTCTTTGCCTGCTTGAGAACTTGCAGATCGGTGACCGCCTGCCGCCCGAGCGCGCACTGGCGCAGCACATGGGCTGCAGCAGGCAGACTTTGCGCGCAGGACTTGCGCGCTTGCAGCGCCAGGGGCTGATCTGGCGCCATGTCGGACAGGGCACCTTTGTCGGTCCCCCACCCCGCGCACTGTCGCTGCATTCTGCCACGCTTCCAGCCGAGGTATCGGCAGGCGATCTGCTGCGGGCGCGCGTTGTTCTGGAACCTGCCATAGCTAGGGAGGCAGCAACACGCCGCGAGGAGGCGGATATCAGGGAGCTGCACCTGCTGGTTGACGGGGGGCGCCGCGCACAGCGATTTGCCGAATGCGAGCAAGCCGACAGCGCCTTTCACAATGCGATCGCACGGATGACACGCAGTCCAGCCATCGCGGGCACGATGGCGTGGCTGTCATCGGCCCGTCGCCATGCCGCGTGGCAACGCGATTGGGAACGCAGCTATCGCGGATTGGCGCCAGCAACGTTTCAGACCAGCCACAGCGATCAGCATCAGCGGATCGTCGAGGTGATAGCCGCGGGGGATGGAGATGCCGCTTTTGACGCGATGCAACTGCATCTGGAAGACATTGCCGCGGCCTTCCTGCCTGCGCGGGCCTGCAATCGACCGGGCGTCATCAACCGATAACGCCGCCGGTTCCGCGAATGCAAAAAGCCGACCCCACGTGGCCGGCTCTCGCTTGTCGGAGATTGATCGTCGGACGCTTCGTCGCCGTCATTCCTCCAGCGGCTTGCCGGCGGTTTCGCGCGCGGCCAGCATGGCGACCAAGGCGACGACCGCGGCTGCGACCAGATACCAGGCCGGGGCGGTCTTGCTGCCGGTGGCCGAGATCAGCCAGGTGGCGACGAAGGGCGCCGTGCCGCCGAACAGCGCATTGGCGGTATTGAAGCTGAAGGCAAAGCCGGAATAGCGCACCCGGGTCGGAAAGATCTCGGTCAGGAAGCAGGGCAGCGTGCCGTCGTTCACGGTCAGGAGCGCCCCGAAAATCACCTGTATCAGCACGATCATCGCGAAGCTGGCGCCCTCCAGCATGCCGAACAGCGGCACGGTCAGGACGATGAACAGCACCGAGGCCGCGATCAGCGCCGTCTTGCGCCCGAAACGATCCGACAGCAGGCCCATCAGGAAGATCAGGAAGATATAGGCAAAAAGCGCGATGCTGTTGGCCAGGAACGAGGCGCTTTCCTCCATGCCCATTTCGGTAATCAGATAGGTCGGCATATAGCTGAGGATCAGGTAGAAGCCGACGGCGTTCAGGCAGGTGACGGCAAAGGCGCGGACGATCGGCTTGCGATAGGTGGTGAACAGCTCGCGGGTCGGCGTCGCCTCGACATGGTGCCTGGCCTCGAGTTCGCGAAACTTCGGCGTGTCCTCGAGCTTCAGCCGGATATAGAGCCCGACCAGGCCCAGCGGAAAGGCCAGCAGGAAGGGCAGCCGCCAGCCCCAGCCATGCAGTTGCGCGGTGTCCAGCTGCGAAAACAGCAGCGCAGACATCAGCGAGCCGGCCAGAAGACCGGCGGCCGTGCTGGCGGGGACCATGCTGGTGTAGAAGCCGCGTTTTGCGGGCGGCGCATATTCGGCCACGAAGGACGTCGCCCCGGCATATTCGCCCGAGGCGGAAAAGCCCTGCACCATGCGGACCAGCAGCAGCAGCACGGGCGCCAGCATGCCGATCTGGTGATAGGACGGCAGCAAGGCGATGACCGTCGTCGCCCCGGACATGATCAGGATCGACCAGGACAGCGCGGTCTTGCGGCCGATGCGGTCGCCGATGCTGCCCCAGACGATGCCGCCGAGCGGGGGGATGACGAAGGAAATTGCAAAGACCGCGAAGGTCGCCAGCAGTGCGGCCTGCGGCGCGATCTCGGGGAAGAAGACCGCGGCGATCACGGTGGCGAAATAGCCATAGGAGGCATAGTCGAACCATTCGACGAAATTGCCGATGAAACTGGCGGTCAGAACCTTGCGCAGGACGGCCGGGCTGGCCTGGGCGTCGGTTGCGCGGTCCGAACCCGCCGCGGCGGGGATGGTCATGGTGGTCATGGTCTCCTCCCATGGGAACCGATGATGGGGACGATCATCGTCAACGGCGCGATCCTCCCGGTCGGCCGGACAGCTTTTGCGGACTGGCAAAAGCGGAACCGGCGGAGCCTGTGGCCCCGCCGGTCGTTGGATCAGGCCGCCTTGGCCTTGCCTTTGACGATCAGGTGGTCGGGGCCATAGGGGAAGCCGGTGATGTTGCGGTTGCCGGTCTCCTCGATCACCAGGATGTCGTGTTCGCGGTAGCCGCCGGCGCCGGGCAGGTGGTCGGGGATGGTGATCATCGGCTCCATCGAGACGACCATGCCGGGTTCCAGCACGGTGTCGCAGTCCTCGCGCAGCTCCAGCCCGGCCTCGCGGCCGTAATAGTGGCTGAGGACGCCAAAGCTGTGGCCATAGCCGAAGCTGCGGTATTGCAGCAGGTTCTCGGCGGCATAGATCTCGTTCAGCTCGGCGGCGATGTCGGCGCATTTCGCGCCGGGGACCAGCAGCTCCTTGCCGCGGTCGTGGACCTTGCAGTTGATTTCCCACAGCCGCAGGTGTTCGTCGCTGGCATGTTCGGCAAAGAGCGTGCGCTCCAGCGCGACGTAATAGCCCGCGACCATCGGGAAGCAGTTCAGGGACAGGATGTCGCCGGCTTCGATCTTGCGTGCCGTGACCGGGTTGTGCGCGCCATCGGTGTTGATGCCGGACTGGAACCAGGTCCAGGTGTCCATCAGCTCGCCCTCGGGCCAGGATTTCGCGATCTCGCGCACCATGGTGGCGGTGGAATGCAGCGCGACCTCGTGCTCCGGAACGCCCACGGCGGCGGCTTCGACGCAGGCCGCGCCGCCGATGTCGGCGATGCGGGCCATTTCGGTGATATGGGCGATTTCCTCGGCGGATTTCACCATGCGCAGCCGCATGGCCGGGGCGGCGATATCAACGAATTCGATTCCGGGGAATTCCGCTTTCAGGGCCGCCAGAGTGTCGAGATTGACATGGTCGAATTCGATGCCGATCCGCCTGGCGCCGCCGATGACCTGGCGAATGGCGTGAAAGTAGTTGTCCTTTTGCCAGTCGGTATAGGTCAGGTTCTTGCCGCCAAAGGTGCGCCGCCAGGGTTGGCCACCGTCGATGCCGGCGCTGATCGAGGTGGCGTGCTGGTGATCGACGAAGAAGCCATAGCGCCGCCCGAACTGGCAGAACATGAAATCGGCGTAATAGTTGATGTTGTGATAGCTGGTGAACAGGGCCGCGTCGATCTGGCTGTCAGCCATGTATTTGCGGATCGCGTCCAGACGCCGCTGCATCTCGGCATCTGAAAAGGTGCCCTTCGCTTTCTTGCCATTCCCCACATAGTCCTGCAGTCTTTCGCGTTCGGTCATTCATTCCTCCTTGCATAAGATTTCCTGGAAGGATGCCGGCCAGGCTTGCAGCGGTCAAAGGATCATTTATAAACCTGTATTTAGATTTTCTCATGAAAGACCTTCATGTCGCAACCGCCGCTCAATGCCTTGCGCGCGTTCGAGGCCGTCGCGCGGACCGGCAGCTTTCAGGCCGCCGCCGAGGATCTGCACGTCACCCAGTCGGCGGTCAGCCACCAGATCAAGCATCTGGAACAATGGCTTGGAGCGCCCCTGTTTGATCGCAGGGGTCGGTCGCCAAAGTTGCTGCCGCGCGCCGTCGCTCTGGCGCGCGACCTGACCATGGCCCTTGACGGCATCGATGCGGCCTGCCGCCGGGCCCGCCCGGCCTCATCAGAGGGCACGCTGGTGGTCGCAGCCATTCCCTCGGTGGCCATCTGCTGGCTGATCCCGCGCCTGCCCGCGTTCCGGGCCCTGCATCCCGACATCCAGCTTCGCGTGATCTATGCCCATCACGGCCACGAGATCGACTTCACCTCGACGGATGTGGCCTTCACGTTCGCCGACGCACAGCCCGTCGGTGAAGGCATCCTGTCCCAGCCCTTCCTGTCCGGGCGCAGCATGCCGGTGGCGAGCCGCGCCTTGGTCGGGCCCGGCCCGACCGAGGCCTCGGCCGAGCGGCTTCTGGAACTGGGGCTTCTGCATGACACCGATCTTTCCGGTTGGAAGACCTGGTTTGCCCGCGCCGGTCTGTCGGCACCGACGCGCTTGCCGGGCAGCATCTTCGAGGATTTCAACCTGCTGCGCGCTGCGGCGCTGGCCGGGCAAGGCGTCGCACTGTGTTCGCTGGCGATGATCCAGCCCGATCTCGCCGCCGGGCACCTGGTTCAGCTGTCGGATATCTCGGTTCTGGAAGAGTTCGATTATTACCTGACCCAGTCCAACCTGACGCCCCGCGACGCAGGCCGCCGCAAGGCCAGGCAGACCTTCCTGTCATGGATCGACGACGCTCGCACGCAGGCCTGAAGCGCCTAGGCCGCCGCTTGCATAGCGCCGCGCCAGCATTGCGCCCACCATGATCTGGATCTGGTTGTAAAGCATGATCGGCAGAACGATCATGCCAAAGCCGGCGGCGCCCGCGAACAGCACCTGCGCCAGCGGCAAGCCGGAAGCCAGGCTTTTCTTCGAGCCGCAGAAAACCGCCGTGATCTCGTCCGCGCGCGACAGGCCCAGCCTGCGCGCCCCGGTCATGGTAAAGCCGATCACCGCAAGAAGCAGCACCAGGCACAATGCCCCTGCCAACAGCAATCCGCTAATCGGCAGGACCTGCCAAAGCCCTGCCGTGGCGGACTGAGAGAACGCGGAATAGATGATCAGAACGATCACCCACTGGTCATAGTCCGACAACCATCGGCTGTTGCGCTGCAACGGTCCACCCAGCCAGCGATGGGCAAGCTGGCCCAGGCCGAAGGGCAGAAGAAGCTGCAGGCACACGTCCGCCAGCGTCTGGCCAAGATCCATCGCCTCGCTGGCCGCCGAACCGATCAACATGCTCATCAGCAGCGGCGTCAGCAAAAGCCCGAATACGTTCGATCCGGCGGAATTGCATACGGCGGCCGGCACGTTGCCCTTGGCCATGGCAGTATAGGCGATCGAGGATGACACGGCCGAGGGCAACACGCCCAGATAGACGAACCCGAGCGCCAGATCCGGAGGGAGGATCGAGCCGGGCAGCAATCTCAGCGGCAGAACCAGCAAAGGGAAGACCGCAAATGTTGTCGTCAGAATGAACAGATGCAACTTCCATCGCTTGAGCCCATCCAGGATAGTGCGCGGCGACAGTGCAGCGCCGTGCAAAAAGAAAAGAAGCGCCACGGCCGACGTGCCGAGCGTCTCCACAAGGCCGGCAGTAGCTCCGGTAGCCGGCATGACGGTCGCCAGCGCGACTGCGCCGATCATCAGCAGCAAAAAGGGATCGGTTTTCTTCAAGGCTACGACCTTTCCTGTGCAATGCCGCTGTCGCGACGTCGGGCAAGGTTCTGAGGCTTCTTCACATTGGTCTGCAAATTGGTCTGCGTGGTTAGGCACGGGTGCCATCGCGTCCGCTGATCGCAGCGACGCCCACCAGGGCGATGTCGATCACATTCCACTGCTGGCCGACATGAACCAGCAGGTGCTACCGTCGCGGATTATCCGCCTGGTTGATGATCTTGGCTATGATCTGGGGACGCGCTGGCTGAAATGGCAAGGGGATTGGAACGGACCGGAGCTAAGGCATCGGCGATCCGTTGCAATACCGCGCATCACTATGCGCCCGTGCTTCGAGGGACCGTCCTGATACCCTTTGTCGACATGGCCGATCTGGCGGCGGGCCGGGCGGTAGGAAGCAACTGACAACGGGCCGTCCGATGTGACGAGTTTTCCGGCACTGCGGCAGACTGGCATTTTCGTTTCAGCGTAGGCACCGCACGAGGCTGTGCGGCCTACTTCTTGAACCAGTCGGCACTGTTGAACGCGATCCTTGGCATCAAGAGCGCGGGGTCATCGGATGCCACCACTGCGATCCTCTAGACCGCTGCAGCCGATCCGGCTGCCGAAGGCGCGCGAATGCAGTTGGTCGTCTGCACGAATTTTCCTATAATCGCGCAGACGTCGGCGGGAAATGCCGAGCCAGGCATCGTCCAGTAGAGTGGCAGGGCCAAACTCCAGCACGGTGGATTCGAATAAGCCGGCGGACTTTGCCGCCAGCCTTTCCCTCGCCTACAGGTCTTCGCGATCGCCCGCGTTGCCCGATCCGCAGGGTATGCGGGCAAAGCGGCCGCTGCACAGATGCACCCAGTCCACCCCGACCGAGGCGGCCAGATAGTCGTCCGACTCGCGCGACTCGAGTTCTGCCTGGCCGTAGCGCGACAGCACCAGTCCATGCATCAGCGCCAGATACAGAAGAAAGCCCAGCGGGAAGCCGATCACGAAGGCGTAGACCGACCACCAGGCCGCGATGGCGCCCGCCAGCACCCAGGCGATCAGCCCGGCCGGGTTGAAGCCGCGGCCATAGCGATACTGTCCCTCGGGGTCGTAAAGCGCCGGGACGTTCAGGCGACGCCGTCGGATGACATAGTAATCCGCGACCATGATGCCGCCGATGGCCGACAAAAAGGCGCCGTAATAGCCCAGGAATACGAAAAGATTGTCGAGGATCTGCCAGGGAAAGCACAGCGTGCCGACCACGCCCGCGATGATCACGGCCATCCGATAGTTGATCACGCGCGGCGCAAGGTTGACGAAGGTCAGCGCGGCGGGGATCAGGTTGGCCGAGTTGTTCGTCGACCATTGCGCGAGCACGACCAGCACCAGCAGGACCAGCAGCGCAATGCCCTGTGCATCCCCTTGGATCACCTCGACAGGGTTCCAGTTGCCGGTGGCGATGAAGGAGACCGCGCCGATCCCGGCGATCATCGCCTGCGTTACGGGCAGTGCAACCAACTGCGCCAGGAAGATCGAGCGGTTGCGGCGGAAAAAGCTGCGGGTGCCGGTCTGGGTCTCGACGAACCGTGTGAGGTTCGGAATGTCGATGGCCATCGTCGACCAGAAACTCATATTGGCGATGAACAGCACGATCAGCGAGGCTTGTCCCTCGGCCCGGAAGGTCCAGATGTTCAGCCCCTTGGTCTGGGCAATGCCGTCCAGGGTGAAATACATCCAGGCAGAAATCGCGATGATGGCCGGAGCGGCCAGCGAGGCCAGCCGCTCGACCGACTTGATGCCCAGCATGGTATTGGCGACCTGCACGGCGGCAAAGAGTGCATACCACAGGAACCAGTTGGAAAAGCCCAGGAAGTATTCGCCGATTCCGTTCAGTGCCAATGCCCCCAGATAGGTCTGGATGCCAAACCACATCGCCGCCACGACTCCACGCGAGACTGCCGGCAGATGCGTGCCATAGAGGCCGAAGGGCGCGCGCAGATAGACCGCAAAGGACAGCCCGTGCTCGGTGCCGATGTCGGCTGTCAGCAGCATCAGCGCGCCGATGGCCAGGTTCGCCAGCAGGATCGTCAGGGCAACCGTGCCCAGGCTGAACCCACCCTGGATGCCGGTGGCACCCAGCGAATAGGTGGCGATGATGACCGCGATGCCGACCCAGATCCAGGCATAGCCCAGCATGCCGATGGGCCGCTGGCTGGCTCGGGTGGGCAGGATGCTTTCCTCGATCAGGGCTGTGCGGTCGCGCCCGGCCGCCAGCCCGTCCTGTGTCAGTGACATGGTTCTGTTCCCTGTGAGTTGGTTTCATGCGGCCGTCGTGCGGCCGTTCTTTCGCCGAAATGAAAGGGCCGCGCGATGCGGCCCCCCTGGTCAGTCCTGGCGCTGCATCGCAAGGCGCAGCTTCTCGGTGGTGGCCAGATCCACCGTCTCGGCCTCGAGGTCGATGGCGACGCCATAGACCTCGCGGGCATCCTTGAGGGTGCAGAACCCGTCCAGAACGTCCTCCAGCACCTTGCGGGGCGCGCGGTTCAGCGGATTGCCGTAGCCGCCGCCGTTTGGGCTGTAATAGGTCATCACGTCATCGGCGCCGACCGACAGGCCCGAGAACTTGGAATGCATCTCCTGCTCCTGTCCGGGCCTGGATGGATTGCTGATCGTGCAGCGCCCTACTGCGCCGTCCTGTCCGCCGAAGATGCCCCAGGGCGCATCGGTATGGCGTTCGGATTCGTGGGTGATGAAGGCCGGCGTTAGCACCCGCTGCGCCTTGACGACCCCGATGCCGCCCCGGAACTGGCCCGCGCCCGGAGGGGCGTCGTCGCGCAGCTCGTAGCGGTCGCAGATCATCGGGATATGCATCGCCAGGTCTTCCAGCGGGTTGTTGCGGGTGTTGGCCATCAGGTTGTCGATGCTGTCCGGCCCGTCGCTGCGCGGCCGCCCGCCATAGGCACCCTCGTTCACCTCGAGAAACACCCAGTAATCGCCCGAGGGCCGCACGCCGGAATAGGCCGCAAAGCTGATCGAGGCCGAGGATCCTGCGATCACCTGTTCCGGCATCACCGGTGCCAGCGCGCGGATGATCAGGTCGATCATGCGGTTGCACTGGGTAAAGCGGGCCTCGGCCGAGGCGGGGGCGCGGGGGTTGAAGATCGACCCCAGCGGCGCCGTAACCTTGATCGGGCGGAAGGAGCCCTCGTTCGACGGCACCCGCGCGTCCGAGGTGGCGGCATCCAGCAGCAGTTTGCGGAAACCCGCATAGGCGGCGACCTTGGTCGAGCCTTCGAAGGGCACGTTATAGGCCGTGGGGGTCTGGTCGGCCGAGCCGGTCAGGTCCACCTCGACCTCGTCGCCGCGCACGCGGACCGTCACCTTGACCTTCAGGCGCTGGTCGCGGTTGCGGCCGTCGTCGTCCAGCCAGCCCTCGGCCGTGTAGTCGCCATCCGGGATTTCGCTGATGCGCTGGCGGGTCATGCGCTCGGCGTAATCCATCAGCTGGTTGGCGGCGCCAAAGATCGTCTTCTCACCGTATTTCTCGAGCAGTTCGACAAAGCGGCGCGCGCCCAGGCGGGCCGAGGCGATCTGCGCCTCGATATCCGCCACCAACTGCCCGGCTGCACGGGAATTGCGGCGGATATAGTTCCACATGGCGTTGTTCGGCTCGCCCTTGCGGTAAAGCTTGGTGCCTGCGAACAGCATGCCTTCGGCATAGACATCGGGCACGTCGATGATCAGGCCCGGAGTCGCCGCGCCGATATCGACGTGGTGCGCGGTGTTTCCGGCAAAGCCCACCAGCCGGCCCTGGAAGAACACCGGCACGACGATGGCCAGGTCGGGGGTGTGGGACGAGCCGTGATAGGGGTGGTTGTGGACGACCGCGTCGCCTTCATACCATTCGCCGTCCTCCAGCGTTTCGGCGATGCCGCGCAGATAACCGGGGATCGAGCCGATATGCATCGGCGTCGATTCCGACTCGCAGAGCGTGTTGAAATCGGTGTCGAACAGGCCCGCGCCCAGATCCTGGCTTTCCCGGATGATCGAGGAAAACGACATCCGGTAAAGCACATGGCCCATTTCCTCGGCAATGGTCTCGAAGGCGCCGCGGACGACCTGCAGCGTGATCGGATCGACCTCGGTGATCTTGCTCATCTGGTTCATCTCACGCCCCCTTGCTGATGCGCGTGTTGCCGTAATCCAGCGTCTCGGCCACATAGCCGGGCGGGACCAGGGTGGTGGAATTGTGCTGGACGAGGATCGCCGGCCCCGGCACGCGGTCGCCCGCGAACAGCTTCGTGCGGTCGTAGCGCGGTGTTTCCAGCGTCCGGCCGCAGTCGAAGGTGGTCGGGCGCACGAACATCAGCGCCCGGTCGATCGAGCTGCCGTCGGTGGGCTGCACCTTGGGGATCTCGATCCGGCGCACGCTGGCCGAGCCGATGACCCGCAGCGTGATCAGTTCCACCTCGGCCTTGCGATAGGCATAGCCGTAGTCCTGTTCATGCGCGTCGTGGAAGCTGTCGATGATGACCTGCTTGTTCTCCTGCGTCAGCGGCCCGTCGGGGAAATCGGCGCGCAGTTCGAAGCCCTGGCCCTGATAGCGGCATTCGGCGATGATCTTCAGATCCTGCGACTCGCGCGCGATGCCGTCCGCGTCCAGTTCCTCGTGTACGGCCTGGCACAGCTTTTCGACATTGTTGTTGATGCGAGCGAGTTCCGCGTCGCTTGCCGAGTTCAGGATCAGAATCCCGGCCTCGGTATGTTCGTATTGCAGGTCGGTCTTCAACAGGCCCACGGCAGCGGTGATGCCCGGCGCCACCGGCACGACCACGTCGCGGGCGCTGACCGCCTCGGCCAGGGCCACGCCGTGCAGCGGACCCGCGCCGCCGAACGGCATGATGGAAAATTCCCGAGGGTCGATGCCGCGTGCCACCGAGTTCGACCGGATCGCCAGCGCCATGTTGTTATTGATGATCCTGATGATCCCCAGCGCCGCGTCGTTGACCGACAGGCCCAGGGGCCGGGCGATCTTTTCCTCGACCGCCTTGCGGGCCAGGTCCGCGTCCAGCCGCAGGTCGCCACCAAGCGCCATGTCGGGGTCGAGGCGTCCCAGCACAATCTGCGCGTCGGTTACGGTCGGCTCATCGCCGCCGCGGCCATAGCAGGCCGGTCCCGGCTCGGACCCGGCCGAGCGCGGGCCGACGTTGAAGCCGCCGGCGTCGTCGATGAAGGCGACCGAGCCGCCGCCAGCGCCGATGGTCACCAGGTCGATCATCGGCGTCAGCACCGGATAGCCCGAGACATAGGTGTCGCGCTGGTTCATGATCTTTAGCTGCCCGCCGGGGATGGTCGAGATGTCGGCCGAGGTGCCGCCGATGTCGACGGTGATGATGTTGGGCGTGCCGGCCATCTGGCCCTCGGACGCACCGCCGATGACGCCGCCGGCCGGGCCGGACATCAGGATGCGGATCGGGCGTCGCGCGCAGGATTCGACGGTCGAGACACCGCCGTTCGACTGCATGATGCGCAGTTTCGAGGTAACGCCCGCCTCGCGTAGCCGCGCATCCAGATCGCGCAGATAATAGGCGGTCTTGGGGCCGACATAGCAGTTCATCGCGGCGGTCGAGAAGCGTTCGTATTCCCGCATGACCCGCGCCAGTTCCGACGACATGGTGACATAGGCGCCGGGAATTTCTTCCAGCACGATCTCCTTGGCGCGGGCCTCGTGGGCGTCGTTCAGGAAACTGAACATGAAGCCGATCACGACCGAGCCGATGCCGCGCTTGCGAAACAACGCGCAGGCGTCGCGCACGGCCTGTTCGTCCAGCGGCTCGGCGATTTCGCCCGTCGGCGGCAGGATGCGCTCGCGCACGGCGATGCGGTTGCGGCGCTTGACCAGCGGCTGGCTTTGCCAGGGCACGTCGAAGTGCAGGCTGAAGTTATAGGGCCGCTTGTGGCGCCCGATATGCAGGATATCGCGGAAGCCGTGGGTGGTGATCATCCCGCATTCCGCGCCGTTGTGCTCGATGGTGATGTTCGTCGCGGTGGTGGTGCCGTGGACGATGGTCTCGACCTCGGACGGGTCGATCCCCGCCTGGTCGCAGATGCCCCTGACGCCCTGCACCACGCCGATCGACTGGTTCTTCAGCGTGGTCGGAACCTTGTGGTAAAAGACCCCCTTTGCGCATTCGAGGACAAGATCGGTATTCGTCCCGCCCACATCGACGCCAATCCTGGCCATGTGACACCTCTCTGTTGGTTGGCTCGCGCCCGTCTTCGCGGCGCTGAAAAAAGGCGCCGGCCGCAAGGGACCGGCGCCAGTTGGGGTTATTCCGCCGCCATCTTCTGGGCGCCGAGGCCGTCGATATAGGCCACGCATTCATCGACGGTGTGGACGTCGCCGAACTTGGCGTCGATGTCGAACAGGTTCCAGGCCACCGCGCCCGGCACACGGTCGCCGATGGCTTCCTTGACCGCGATGGTGCGGAAGCCGTCCGCGATACCGTCGCAGATCGTCTGGCGCACGCAGGCGCAGGCGGTCACACCGGTGACCAGGATGGTATCCACGCCGTTCGCGCGCAGGATGCCCGCCAGCTCGGTGCCGTGAAAGGACGAGGCGCGCTTTTTCAGCAGCGTGTATTCGCCGTCAATGGGCGCGATGCGGCTGTCGATGGCCCACAGGTCCTTGTCCTTGATGTCCACCACATCGACCGGGATCTTGTTGTGCCACAGGCCCATGTCGGTGAAATCGGCGTTGCGGTCGGTGATCTCGTAGGCCGTGGTGACATGGACGACCGGCAGGCCGGCGGCGCGGAACGCCTTCAGCAGCTTCTGCATGCCGGGGATGATCTCGTTGTCCATCTTCTCCTGGTCGCAGGTGAAGGGGTTGCCCGGGCGGGTCCAGGCATTCGCCAGATCGACGCTGACCAGGGCCGGACGCTTTCCGAAGCCGACGCGGCGCTGGAAGCCGCGCTCCTTGTAAAGTTTGGTCGCGGTGTCGAAGGCTTCCTGCAGCAGGCGGTCCAGTTCCTTGGTGTCCACTTCGCTCATGATCGAGATCCTTGTCTGGGTAAGAAAGGCGCAGCGCTGCGCCGGGTATCCGAGCCGCCGGCATCCATCGTCCGCCGCTCTGAGGGGCATATTCCGCGTTTCCTTGACCCGGGGGAAATGGCGTGTCAGCAATTATTCATGCACCAGATGCATCAATTGTAAGGCGCCGTTTCATGAGCGATCATTCCGGCATCGAGAATGTCCATTCCTTCATCACCCTCGCCCAGGAACTCAGCTTTCGCCGCGCCGCCGAGCGCCTGCATCTGGACCAGTCGGCGCTGAGCCGACGCATCCAGAAGCTTGAAGTTACACTAGGCTTTCGGCTTTTAGAGCGGACCACGCGCGAGGTCCGGCTGACCCAGGCCGGGCGCAGCTTCTATGACGACAACGCCGACCTGCTGCGCGGCTACGAATCGTCGATCCAGTTGGCCCGGCGCATCGCCGAGGGCAAGCTGGGCGCGCTGAACGTCGGCTATATGGCCTTCGCGGCCACCGAATTGATGCCTGCCGCGGTGGCGCGGTTCCGACAGGCGCATCCCGAGGTCGACCTGAAGATCCGCTATATCCGCACCCAGGGCCAGAAGATCGCCCTGGCCAATGACGAGATCGACCTGGGCTACATGATCGGGCCGTTCGATCACTCGGATTATCACAGCCTAACGCTCTCGCTCGAACCGCTCTATGTGGTGACGCCGCGCAACCATGCGCTGCTGCGCCTGCCGGTGGTCACGCCCGCGGACCTGGCGAGCCAGGACATTATCCTGGGCGATACCCATGAATGGGAGGAATACCGCTGGCGCCTGGCCAATCTGTTCAGCGCCGAGGGCATATCGCTGAACATCACCATCGAGGCTTCGAACACCCTGGCCCTGCTGGGCCTGGTCGCGGCTGGGCTGGGCGTGACCGTCTATCCCGAAAGCCTGATCGGATTTCTGGGCCGCAGCGTCGAGGTGCGCCCGATCATCCACCCGCAGTTCCGCATCAGCACCGTCCTGGCCTGGAAACGGTCGAACCGGTCGCGCCAGGTCCGCGAATTCGTGGAGGTCGCCAAGCTGGCCGGGATGCGCTAGTGCTCAGGGAAGGGCCGGAACGCTGTTCCGGCCTTGAGTCCGCAGGAATTTAAGGAAGGTTTCCAGCACCTCCGACCTGTTCGTGCGGTCCCAGACTGCGGTGACCGGCAGCTTGTTGGTCACATCCCGCAGCGGGCGCACGGCGACGCCCAGGCGCGGCAGGTTGCCGACGCAGCTGGAATAGATCGTGACCCCCACCCCCGCGACCACCAGCCCGAAGATGCCTTCGCTGTTCGACGCCTCCAGCACGATGTTCGGAAAGAACCCTCGGCTGCGGCATTCCGCGAACAGCCTGCTGCGGAAGGCGGCCCAGTTGTCGCCGGTGCCCAGCACGAAAGGCTCGTCCGCCAATTGCGCCAGCGTCAGGGACGGTTGGGCGCAAAGCGGGTGGGAACTGGGCAGCAGCGCGACATAGTCGTCCTGGTCGAAGATCATCTGCCGGGTCGTCTTGTGCTCGAAAGGCCCGATCATGAAGCCGATGTCGATGCTTTGCTGCAGCAGCGCGACGTGCTGGAGGGTGGTCGGCATGAAGATCAGGTCCAGCCGGATGTCGGGATGCGCGCTGGCGAAATCGCGCAGCACATGTGGCAGGTGGCCGTTGATGGCGAAATCGGTATAGGCGATTCGCAATTCGCCCCGGATGCCACGCGCGGCATGGCGGGCCCGGTTGATGGCCCGGTCGATCTGGCCTTCCACAGTAGCGATCTCGGACAGGAAGGCCTTGCCCGCTGCCGTCAGTTCCACCCGGCGGGTGGTGCGCAACAGCAGGGGCACGCCCACCTCGGCCTCAAGCTGCTGGATGATCTTGGTCAGGGCGGGTTGCGCGATATGCAGCGCATCCGCCGCGCGGCCGAAATGCAGCTCGTTTCCGACTGCCGAAAAAGCGCGCAGATGACGAAGGTCCAAGCCCATGGCACGGCTCATCATTGATAACTTGTAGGAAATAATAAAGTGCAAATTGATATTTTACAAATGGCGAATCGTCCTGCATCGTTTGTGAAACATCCAAAAGACGCAGGGCCAACGAAGCCCGCCACACAACAGGGAGATTGCCCATCATGGCAAGCCGTATCATCGATTCCGCAACATTCTCACGCCGCGGCACGCTGGGCCTTTTGCTCGGCGGCGTGGCCGCAGCCGCCATCGCGCCGCGCAGGGGCTGGGCTGCCAGCGGCACGGTCGTGGTGTCGAACTGGGGCGGCGACTGGAACGACCGCACGGTCCGATACGTGGAAAAGCCGCTGCTCGAGGACAAGGGCTTCAGCATCGTCCGCGACCTGGGGACCGAACCCGAGCGCAAGGCCAAGCTGATCAGCGAAAAGCGCATCCGCCGCGCCTCGGCCGACGTGATCCATATCAACAGCTCGGACGCCTTCGAATTGCAGAAGCAGGGGGTGGTCGCCGAACTGGATACAGCGCGCATCCCGAATTACGCCGATACCGCCCCGGAACTGCAAAGCCCCTATTTCGTCCCTTGGCTCTATAGCGGCGTGGTCATCATCTATGACACCACCAAAGTATCCGAGCCGCCGAAATCCTATGCCGAGCTTTGGGATCCGAAATGGGCGGGCAAGGTCGGACTGACCAACCAGCTTTACTTCAACTACATGATGATGGCCGGGCTGGTCGAAAAGGGTGACATGACCAGTGTCGAGGATGGTAAGGCCCGCCTGGAACGTCTGGCCGCGGACAGCAAGCCGCGTCTTTACGCCGCCCACCAGCAGTTGCAGGCCGGGCTGGCCAACGGCGAGGTCGAGATCGCCGTGAACTACAAGGCACGCGGGCTGCAATGGGCGCATGACGGGCTGCCGTTGGCTATCCAGTATCCCGAGGAAGGCGCGATTGCCGTGACCTTCGGGGCCTGCCTGACGCAGTTCGCCGCCAACCCCGACGCGGGTTATGCCTATCTGGACGCCATGCTGGATCCGCAGGCCATGGCGGGCCTGGCCGAGGCCAGCTTCTATGCCCCCGCCAACACCAAGGCCGCGCTGTCGGATGACTTGCGCCAACTTGTCGATTTCTCGGCCGAGGAGCGGGCGAAGATGCGTTTCCTCGACTTCGACTATGTGGCGCAGAACACCGCCGCTTGGCTGGAATGGTGGAACAAGTCCTTCGCCGTCTGAACCGCACGCTTGCTCCAATCCGCCCTTGCATGAGAGAACCTGCATGAGCATGACCGAGATGGCAGTAGATCCGGCCCCGCCGCCCACCCCTGCCGGCACGCCCCGGCGCCTGGGCGCCCCCTGGCTCAGCGCACCGGCAATGATCTTCGTGGCGCTTGGCCTGCTAGCACCTCTGGCCCTGATGCTACGCAACAGCCTGAACCGCTATGATCCGGCCGAGCTGATGATCAGCGCGGTCACGGCCGAGAATTACATCAAGTTCTTCGGCGATGCCTTCTATCAAGAGGTCCTGTGGCGCACGATCGGCATCTCGGCCCTGTCCACGGCGATCTGCCTGGCCGCCGGAATTCCGCTGGCCTATTTCCTGGCCCGCCATGTGGCGCCCGGCGCCAAGCGCGCGCTGCTGCTGGCGATCCTGGTGCCGCTGTTGATCGGGAACGCGGTCAGGACATCGGCCTGGATGCTGATCCTGAACGACCAAGGCGTGCTGGCGGCCTTTCTGCGCCTGTTCGGCTGGGACGGGCAGCTGGGGCTGATGTATTCCTCGGCGGGGGTCACCATCGGCCTGGTCTCGGTCCTGTTGCCGTTCATGGTCATCACCCTGAATAGTGTCTTCGAATCCATCGACCAGAACCTCGAGGACGCGGGTCAGAGCCTGGGCGCGGGCCACCTGACGGTGATGCGCCGGATCGTGCTGCCGCTGGCGATGCCCGGCATCCTCGCGGGCAGCGTCCTGTGCTTCATCCTGTCGATGAATGCCTATGCCACGCCCGTGCTGATTGGCGGGCCGACATTCCACATGATGGCGCCGACCGTCTATCAGCAGATCGCCAAGGTGATGAACTGGCCCTTCGGCGCGGCCCTGGCCTTCATCCTGATGGCCGTGACGCTGATCCTGACAGTGGGCGTGTCGGTCCTGGTCCAGCGCCGCTATCGGAAATGGAGCGAGTGATGCCCGCACAGTCACGCGCCATCCGCCGGGGTTACGCCGCCTTTGCCGTGCTGGCCATCGGCTTCATCACCCTGCCTTTGGTCTTCATCGTCTGGATGAGCTTCTTTTCCAACAAGATCCTGTCCTTTCCGCCGCAGGGCTATACGCTGGACTGGTATCTGCGCGCATGGGAGCTGTCGGATTTCCGCAACGGCTTCTTCCTCAGCATCCGGACCAGCCTGATCGCCACCGGCATCGCCTTGGTCCTGGGCCTGCCGGCCAGCTTTGCCCTGGCGCGGACCCGCTTCAAGGGGCGCGAGGCGATCAATACGGTGCTGATGTCGCCGATGATTGTGCCCGGCATCGTCGGCGGCAGCGCGCTGTTCGTGTTCTTCCTGGAGGTGGAGTTCCTGACCGGCTGGCGCATCGCCGGGACCAGCGCAGGCCTGCTGGTCGCCCACGGACTGATCGCGCTGCCCTGGATGACCAGGCTGGTCACCACAGCGCTGATCTCGGTCAACCCTTCCGTCGAAGAGGCGGCGCGCAGCCTGGGGGCGGGACCGTTGACGGTATTCTGGCGCATCACCCTGCCGGTCATCAAACCGGGCGTGATCGCCGGGTCGCTGTTCGCCTTTATCAACTCTTTCATCGATCTGGAAAAATCGCTGTTCCTGGTCGGACCTAACAGCACGACCTTGCAGATCGCGCTGATCAACTACCTGGAATGGAATTTCGACCCGACCATCGGCGCCGTCGCCACCGTGCAGATCGCCCTGGTGACGGCCCTGCTGATCGTCACCGACCGCTACGTGAAGCTCAGCCGCGCCTTCTGAAAGGATAAGCCATGTCTGACGTCGTTCTTCAGGATGTCGCCAAGCATTACGGCACCGCCATCGCGGTGGAAAACATGACGCTGCGCATCGCCGATGGCGAATTGGTGGCGCTTCTTGGGCCTTCGGGCTGCGGCAAGACCACCACCCTGCGCATGATCGGCGGCTTCGTCGATGCGACCAAGGGGCGGATTACGGTGGGCGGGCGCGACGTGACCGGCCTGCCGCCAAACCGGCGCAACATGGGCTTCGTGTTCCAGAACTATGCCCTGTTCCCGCACATGACCGTGGCGCAGAACGTGGCCTTCGGGCTGGAGATGCGCAAGGTGAACAAATCCGACGCCGCCCGCCGCGTGCGCGAGGCACTGGCGCGGGTGCGCCTGTCCCAATACGCCGACCGCTTGCCCAAGCAGATGTCGGGCGGCCAGCAGCAGCGCGTGGCCCTGGCCCGGGCGCTGGTGATCGAACCCGACGTGCTGCTGCTGGATGAACCGCTGTCGAACCTGGATGCCTCGCTGCGCCAGGAGATGAAGCTGGAGATCCGCCAACTGCAACAATCGCTGGGTCTGACCACGGTCTTCGTCACCCATGACCAGGACGAGGCGATGAGCACCTCCGACCGCATGGTGCTGATGTATAATGGCCGGGTGGAACAGGTTGGCGCGCCCGACCAGATGTATACTCAGCCGCGTTCCGCCTTCGCCGCAGCCTTTCTCGGCATTCCGAACCTGCTGCGCGGACGCATGGCGGCCGATCACGGCAGCTTCGTGACCGATGCGGGGCCGGTCCTGCGCCTGGCAGGGCAAGCGCCCGTCGCCGGCCCCGCCTGCCTGGCACTGCGCCCCGAGGTAGTGGCGATTGTGACCACGGCGCCCGACGAAGGGGTCAATGCCTTGGCGGGCCGGGTCGAGGTGATGAGTTTTCACGGTGCGGCGGTGGAATACCAGATCGCGACCGAGGCCGGCCTGCGCATGACCGCGCGCACCACAGCACCCGGTCTGGGCGGCGCCACGCCGGTGCCGCAGGGCAGCCGCATCTGGCTGTGCTGGTCCCCCTCTGCCGGCGTGATCGTCAGCGAACACTGAACCGAACAGGAGAAGACGATGAACGACCTGCCCCCCGTTTCCGGGGCCGATGTCCTGCATGCCCGGCTGACTGTCGTGGACGGGCTGATCGTGTCCGATTTCAACCGCGCGATCTTCCAGGACATGCGGCGGGGCGGCATCACGGCCGCCAACTGCACCTGCTGCATCTGGGAGGGTTTCACCGGCACGATGCGCAACATCATGCAGTGGAAGCAGTGGTTTCGCGACAATGACGACCTGATCCTGCAAGTGCACAGCACCGCCGACATCCGCCGCGCCAAGGCCGAGGGCAAAACCGGCATCATCCTGGGCTGGCAGAACATCACCGGCATCGAGGATCAGATCGGCTATCTGTCGCTGTTCAAGGATCTGGGTGTCGGCATCATCCAGATGGCCTACAACACCCAGAACCTTGTCGCGACGGGCTGCTATGAGTCCAGGGACGGCGGGCTGTCGGATTTCGGCCATGAGGTGGTGGCCGAGATGAACCGCCTGGGGATCCTGTGCGATCTGTCCCATGTCGGCGCGCAAAGCAGCCGCGACGTGATCCTGGCCTCGCGCCAGCCGGTCGCCTATTCCCATTGCTTGCCCGCCGGGCTGAAGGCGCATCCGCGCAACAAGACGGACGAGGAGTTGCGCTTCATCATCGACCATGGCGGCTTCGTGGGCGTGACCATGTTTACGCCCTTCCTGGCGCGTGGGACCAACGCGACGGTCGACGACTATGTCGATGCAATGGAATACGTCATCAACCTCTGCGGCGAAGAGCGGGTTGGCTATGGCACCGACTTCACCCAGGGTCATGGACAGAAGTTCTTCGACTGGATCAGCCATGACAAGGGCTATGCCCGCCGCCTGACGGATCTGGGCACGATCAAGAACCCGGCCGGCCTGGACTCGATCGGTCATACCAGCGCTCTGACCGCCGCCATGCAGCGCCGGAACTGGCCCGAAGCGAGGATCGAGCGCGTCATGGGCGAAAATTGGATCGCCCTGCTAGCCGAGGTCTGGCGGGGTTAAGAGGCCAATGGCTGTGATGATGCGGCCGCCCTCCCCCGGCGGCATCAGTGTGACGTAAACCCGATCCGCCTGTGGCTCCGCTATTTGTCAACATGACTAGGGTATAACCCTATGCTGTGGGATAGAACCTCTCTCAGCTGTTCGTTCAGCTGCTTCACGAAGGTCGTTGCCAGAGGGCTTGGCGTACTGTTGCTGCGCTGAACCAGGCCGACGACCCGAGAGACGCCGCCGGTCTCGATCTCAAGCGCCGTCAGACCGGCAGGCAGCGTGGTGCAGGCAAGCGCGGGCAGCAGCGTGACCCCGGCATTCGCCCGGACCATCGCCAGCAGAGAAGTGATATTCCTGATCATCAGCCGGGCCTTGTCGACCATCTCCGCATATTCAGGCGCGTTTATTGCCCGCGCGGATTCATTGACGATCAGATCTTCGGTCAGCAGATCCTGCCAGCAAAGGGGTCGGGGAAGCCGAGCCAAAGGGCTCTCGACTGCACAGACCAGTCGGAAAGGGTCCTCGAACAGCGGTGCAAAGGACAGGGGCAGCTTGCCCGGCGGCGGGCCGCCGATACCGATATCAGCCTCGCCGGTGACGACCATTTGCTGAACCTGATGACTGTCGGTATCCACCAGGCTGACGGCTGCGCCGCTCTGGCGGCGAAGGAACTCGCGCAGGATCGGCGGCAGGATGCGTGATGCGACCGATGGCACCGCCACGATATGCAGACGGCCCAGCCGGCTCTGGGCAAAGGCCTTGATCGTCTCGATGCCGCGGTCGTGGTCACGGATCATCACCTCGGCCATGTCGCGGACATAGGTTCCCAGAACGGTCAGCCGGCTTTTGCGGTCCTGTTCGAATAGGGGCCCGCCCAGTTCGTCCTCAAGCGCGGACAGCGTCATCGACACCGACGACGGGGTGCGCAGCAGGCGCGTGGCGGCGTCCTTAATATTGCCCTCCTCTGCCACCGTTAAAAAACTTCGCAGCATCTCGATCTTGATTGCCACTTCACACCTGCTTCAGGTTTTCTTAATCAAATGCCAATTTTTCAAGATTGATTGAAATCTCAGGGAAGCGCTAGGTGCTGTCAACCCGCTCGTCACGAAATACGGGGAATCAACATCGGAGCATCCACATGACCAGCATCAAGGTCTGCCTGACCTGTTCGGCCTTGGCCCTTGCCGCCCTGCCCAGCGGGCAGGCGCGTGCCGAGCCCAATTGCGGAAATGCCGGCACCATCACCATAGCGGAAATGACCTGGGCTTCTGCCGGAATGCTCCCCAGGTAACCCAGCGCATCCTGCAGGATGGCTTCGGCTGCGACACCGCGCTGCAACCCGGCGACACTGTGCCCGTCGCCAGCTCGATGCTGACGCGCTCGCAACCGGATATCGCGCCCGAGCTTTGGGTTTCGACCGCGCAGTCGGTCTGGGACCAGATGATTGCAAAAGGCAATGTCTATAAGGCCTCGAACACCTATACCGAGGGCGGTATTGAGGGCTGGTGGGTGCCCGACTACATGGTCGAGGCGAACCCCAAGCTGAAATCCCTCACCGATCTGGCCGCAAACTGGAAGGATTTCGCCGACCCCTCGAACCCGGAAAAGGGCCGCTTCTATGGCTGCCCTCCGGGGTGGGGCTGCGAGATCATCTCGGACAACCTGTTCAAGGCGCTGGATCTAGGCAAGACCTTTGAGGTGTTCTCGACCGGCTCGGGCGAGAACCTGAAGGCGTCGATCGCCCGGGCGGTGGCGGCGCGTCAGCCCTTTGTCGGCTGGTATTGGGGGCCGACCGAGGTGATCGGGAAATACAAGCTGGTCCGGCTGGACATGCCCGCCTATGACCCGGTCAAGTTCAAGTGCCTGACCCAGACCGACTGCGCCAACCCCGAGGTGACGGGATGGGCCCCGCGCGAGGTCGCGGTGGCCGCGACGACGCGTCTGCGGACCGATGCCCCAGACGTGGCGACGTTCCTGTCCAAAATGACCGTCCCCAATAACGACATGAACGCCATCCTGGCTTGGGCCGATGACGCCAGCGCCAGCCCCGAGGAGACTGCACAGCATTTCTTTCAAACCTACCCGCAGGTCTGGAAGACATGGGTTCCGGCCGATGTAGCCCAGCGCGTCGAGGCTAGTCCGATCTGAACAACCTCTACCACGTTGATTTTGGGTAGTGAATCTGCGGTTTTGTTCGCTTTGATTTGCAGAGTTTCGTATGCTTGGGGCAGAAACCTTGCAATTTCAGGTCGCCGATGAAGCCCCATTCCCGCGTGCCCGAACAAGATGATCTCCTTCGCCCGAGGCTGGTCGACATGATCGACGCTCGCCATGAGCTGGTGAAGCTCGCGACGCTGATCGACTGGGATTTCTTCGAGCGGGAATGGGTGAGTTTCTTTCCCTCGCATCAAGGGCGCCCGGCGACGTCGCCGCGACTGGTCGCGGGGCTGATGTATCTCCAGCATGCCTTCAAGCTCTCTGACGAGGCGATCGTCGCCCGGTGGATTGAAAATCCTACTACCAGCACTTCACCGGCGAGACCTTCTTCCAGCACCGTCCACCGATCGACCCATCCTCGCTGACTCGCTGGCGCAAGCGGATCGGCGAAGAGGGAGTGGAGTGGCTGCTGACCAAGACGATCGAGGCAGCTCGGGCCTCTGGCGCGGTCACCGACAAGAGCCTGAAGCGGATCGCAGTCGATACGACCGTGATGGAGAAAAACATCGCCCATCCGACGGATGCCCGGCTTTACGAGCGCGCCCGGGCTCTGATGGTCGGTCTGGCGAAGGAGGCCGGGATCGAGTTGCGCCAGAGCTACGCGCGGCTTGCCCCGCGTCTCGCCGCCCAGGTCGGGCGTTATGCCCATGCCCGGCAGTTCAAGCGCATGCGCAAGGCCCTGCGCCAGCTCAAGGGCTATGCCGGCAGGATCCGCCGGGACCTGCGCCGGCATTTGCAGGACATTCCCGAGGGAGCCTTGCGTGACAGGGTCTTGGAGACGCTCTGGCTGGTTGGTCGCCTGCTCGCGCAGACCCCGAAGAGCAAGGACAAGATTTACTCCCTGCACGAGCCCGAGGTCGATTGCATCTCCAAGGGCAAGGCGCGGGTCCGCTACGAATTCGGCACCAAGGTCAGCCTCGCCACGACCATCGACGAAGGTTTCGTCGTCGGCGCCCGCAGCTTTGCCGGCAACCCCTATGATGGCCACACCCTGGCACCTGCACTGGAGCAGGTCGCGATCCTGACCGACCAGGTGCCCGATCTCGCCGTCGTCGACCGCGGCTATCGCGGCCATGGCGTGGGCACCACCAAGATCCTGATCAGCGGCATGCGGCGCGGCATCACGCCGTTACTGGCCAAGCTCCTGAAACGACGCAGCGCCATCGAACCCGAAATCGGTCACATGAAGGCCGACGGACGTCTTGCCAGATGCCCGCTGAAGGGCCGCATTGGCGACGCGGTCTTCGCCGTTCTCTGTGCCTGTGGCCACAATATCCGCAAGATCCTGGTCCATCTCAGGGTTCTTTGGGCCCTGTTACTCCACCTGATTGCGGCAATCATCTGCCGCGAAAGGGCCCTTCACAGGCAAGCATTGGCCGCCTGACACGGTTGTTCAGAGCCGACGAGGCTAAGCTGGCCGACTGATTGCCCCCGGGGAACGGCAGCGCCTTTCCCTCCCCCATTTACCTGCCGGTCGGCACGCGCGACTTGTTGCACGCCTGGGCCGCGCAAGATGGAGAAACCGCATGGCGCAGGGCTTTCCCGAAATCTTTGACGTCAGGACATTCGGCGCGGCGCTGGACGATGCCTTTACGGGCATTGTCTCGACCTATGGCACCGCGCTGAGCAATTGCTTTCTGCCATTGCTGAAGATGCTTACCCTGTTCGAACAGACATTGCAGGCGCTGCCCTGGTGGTCAGTCGTGCTGGGTTTGGCAGTTCTGGCCTGGGCAATGTCCAGAAGCTGGAAAACGGCGCTGCTGGTCGGCCTGCTAACCTTTGGCATCGGGGTGGTGGGCGTGTGGAACGCGGCCATGTCGACACTGGCGCTGATGCTGGTGTCAACGCTGCTCGCCATCCTGATCGGCGTGCCGCTGGGCATCGCAATGTCGCGCTGGAATGGCTTGCGCGCGGTCGCGCTGCCAGTTCTGGACATCCTGCAGACCATGCCGATCTTTGTTTACCTGATCCCCTTTGTCATGCTGTTCGGCCCAGGCAAGATCCCTGCCCTGCTGGCGACGATCACCTTTGCCATCCCGCCCGTCATCCGCTTGACCGATCTGGGAATTCGTCAGGTCGACGCGGAGACCATCGAAGCGGCGCATTCCTTTGGGGCCTCGCCCATCCAGACGCTTTTGTCGGTTCAGCTTCCGCTGGCGCTGCCGACGATCATGGCAGGCATCAACCAGACCACGATGATGGCGCTTTCGATGGTGGTCATCGCCTCGATGATCGGCGCGGGCGGACTGGGCTATCAGGTCCTGCAGGGCATCCAGAGGCTGGAGGTCAGCCGCGGGTTGCTGGCGGGAGTAGGCATCGTCCTTATGGCCATCATTTTCGACCGGATAGCACAGGGCTACGGCCAAAGGGTTCAGCGCGCCCGGAAACAGGAGAGCTGAGGCATGGGTCAAGAAATCAAGATCCGGGTCGAGAATGTCTGCAAGATCTTCGGCCCCAATCCTGCCAAGGCCCGCGAGCATGTGCGCGCCGGCATGGGCAAGGCCGAGTTGCTGCAGGCGACAAACCACGTCCTGGGCCTGCACGACATCAATCTGGACATTCCCGCCGGACAGATCTTCGTGATCATGGGCCTGTCCGGGTCGGGCAAGTCCACGCTGATCCGGCATTTCAACCGCCTGATCGAGCCCACCGATGGTCGCATCCTGATCGACGGTCAGGACATCCTGCAGTTGGGCACGCTTGATCTGCGCGAACTGCGGCGCCGTCGTATTTCGATGGTGTTTCAAAAATTCGGCCTGCTGCCACATCGCACCGTGCTGGACAACGTGGCCTATGGCCGGATCGTCGGCGGCGAGCCCGCAGCCGTCGCGCGCCGCAAGGCGGCCGAGTTCATTGGCGTGGTCGGGCTGACCGGCTTCGAAAGCCATCTGCCGTCCCAGCTGTCGGGGGGCATGCAGCAGCGGGTCGGGCTGGCCCGCGCGCTAGCCACCGATGCCGAGATCCTGCTGATGGACGAAGCGTTCAGCGCGCTGGACCCGCTGATCCGCACCGAGATGCAGGTGCAGTTGAAGGCGATCCAGAGCCAACTGGGCAAGGCCGTGGTCTTCATCACCCATGATCTGGACGAAGCGCTGTATCTGGGAGACACGATCGCGATCCTCAAGGATGGCCAGTTACGCCAGGTCGGCAGCGGCAACCAGATCCTGATGACACCCGCCGATGATTACGTCAGCCGCTTCGTGCGCGACGTGAACCGCGCGAGGGTGCTGTCCTGTGGTGGGCTGGCGCGGCTGCAATGCGAGGGCTGGTCCACGCAACCGGGGCAATCGCCCCGCCTGATGGCGCCGGACGGCAGCGCCGCCCCTCATGACGAAATCGACGCCGACGCGCCGCTTGAGGCCGCGTTCGCCACACTGGCGGCCACCGCCACCCCGGTCGTTGTCACCAGCAACGGACGCGCCATCGGGCTTTTGGACCGTGGCGCCGTGCTGGGCGCCCTGCACCGCCCAGCCGCACAGTAAGAACCGAAGGACAAACAGATGGAACAGCAAACCGGGCTCTATGTCGCGGGCCAATGGCAGCGCGGCGAGACAGAGATCGAAAACCGCAATCCTTCGGATCTGGCCGATGTGATCGGCCATTACGCGCAAGCCACGGTGGCACAGGTGGATCAAGCCATCGCCGCCGCGCGCAAGGCCCAACCGTTATGGTGGGCCGCCGGGATCCAAAAGCGCCATGACGTGTTGATGGCAATCGGCACCGAGCTGATGGTCCGCGCCGACGAGATCGGCCGCATCATCTCGCGCGAGGAAGGCAAGCCGCTGGCCGAGGGGCGCGGCGAGGTCTATCGCGCCGGCCAGTTCTTTACCTGGTTCGCGGCCGAGGCCCTGCGCCTGGCTGGCGAGCGCGTGGAAAGCGTGCGGCCCGGCATCGGCATCGAGGTCCGGCGCGACCCGGTGGGCATCGTCGCCGTCATCAGCCCGTGGAATTTCCCGATCGCGACCCCGGCCTGGAAGATTGCGCCGGCCCTGGCCTATGGCAATGCGGTGCTCTGGAAGCCTGCCAATCTGACCTCAGCCAGCGCCGTTGCCCTGACCGAGATCATCGCCCGCCAGGACATCCCGGTCGGCCTTTTCAATCTGGTGCCCGGTGCCGGGCGCGACATCGGGCAAAGGCTGATCGAAAGCCCGGCACTGGACGCGATCACCTTTACCGGCTCGGTGCCGGTCGGGCGCGCCATCGCCGCCTCGGCCATCGTCAACATGACGAAGTTGCAGATGGAGATGGGCTCGAAGAACCCGATGGTCATCATGGACGACGCCGATCTGGACCTGGCGGTCGCCCATGCCTGCAACTCGGCCTTTGGCGGCACCGGCCAGAAATGCACCGCCGCCAACCGCCGGAACGGGGTTGCGGCGAAGCGCGTGAAGGGTTCGGACGGCGAGGTGCCGCTTTTGGTTCCGCGTGACCGGGACGGCAGTTTCGAGCCGGAGCTGGTGAAGAAAGGCCAGACCCGGATCGACGGGGTGGATGACAAGATCATCGGGCTCTATGCCGCCGGGCTGTCGGTGCGCGACATCCAGGCCCATCTGGAAGAGCTTTATGGCCTGAGGGTCTCGCCCGACCTGATCAGCCGTGTCACCGATGCCGTGCTGGGGGAGGTCCGGGAATGGCAGCACCGGGCACTGGACCGGATGTATCCGATCGTCATTTTCGACGCGCTGCGGGTTAAGATCCGCGATGCCGACAGCCGGATGGTCAAGAACAAGGCCGTTTACATCGCCCTCGGCGTCACCCGCGAGGGGGAGCGGGAGGTTCTGGGCCTGTGGATCGCCGACAACGAGGGGGCCAAGTTCTGGCTGTCGGTGATGAATGAACTGCGCAACCGGGGCGTTCAGGACATCCTGATCGCCGTTGTTGACGGGCTGAAGGGCTTCCCGGAGGCTATCACCACGGCCTTCCCCGAGACCATGGTCCAGACCTGTATCGTCCATCTGATCCGGCATTCGATGAACTTCTGCAGCTGGAAGGACCGCAAGGCAGTGGCCGCCGATCTGCGCCCGATCTACGAGGCCCCGACCGCCGAGGAGGCCGCCCGCCAGTTGGAGGTATTCGAGGAAAAGTGGGCCGGGAAATACCCGTCCATCGCCCCGGCCTGGCGCCGGGTATGGGCCGAGGTCACGCCGTTCTATGCCTTCAGCGCGGCGATCCGGAAGATCATCTATACGACCAACGCAGTGGAATCGCTGAACCGGGTGCTGCGGAAAACGCTGAAGACCAAGGGCTCCTTCCCGACCGAGGAAGCTGCCACGAAGCTGATCTTCCTGGCCATCCGCAACTTCGAGAAGGGCGGCCGCGCCGTCCGGGAGTGGGTTGCGGCCCGCAATCAGCTGGCCATAATGTTCGCCGGGCGCTTCGACGCCTGAACGTATCTGAAAACCGCATGGGCCCGCTCAGATACACAGAGTTCCTGACACTCCCCCGGTTTGAGAGCAGACAATCTGCTTCCAGTCTAAGATCATTCCAAAAACAGCAAAGACCAACCCAACTGACGCTTTATCAGTTGGGTCACCTTCGGACATGAGCTTAATCCAGCCGCCAAAGCCTACAACGACGGCTAGACATCCCAGTATACCGAGCACGACAAAGATTGCTTGTGCAATCCTGCCCGACGCTGTGCTGTAATGACCGTCAGCCATGATCATCCCTTATCAATCGCGAGGTCGTCCAGCGCCTTGCCGCCGTCCACACGCTTGTGCGCGAGGGGGCAGCCATCGTGCTGCGGCCGCGTCAGCTTGTGTCCTTTGATCAACTTGTGGTCCTTGATCTGAACGGCGGGCGGCTGGAGGGAACGGGACAGGATGCGCTTGCGTTCGCCCACGCCCTGTTCTCGGCGCACGGCAGCCGGATTTCCGAGTTAACGGGACTGATCGCGACAACCTATGTCGGGGGTGGCGCACCACGGGGCTTGTCGCTTTACCAGTCGGTCTGGACCAGCCTGCCCACGGAAGAACAGGATAGGATTAGTGCGGATCGTGTCATCCGCCCTTGAGGGCGCTTGATGATCACCGGCCATGTCCTGCCCGGGAAGGTCGGCATGAGATATGAACGTTTCAAAACAGGCAGTTTTTGCCTTTGAGAAGCCGGGTTGCTTTGGCATCATCTCGATTGCGTACTGTATTTACCGTGGAGAGTGACATGGTTTGGCGTATCCGCATGATCTGCTGTTGTCTGGGAACTTTGGCCGGTTACGCCGGGACCGCGCAGGCTGATGATCTCGGCCGGCTGATCGGAACCATCGCGAACGAGGTCGTCAAGGAGCAGATGCGCCAGCAGAATGCCCAGCCGCGCCAGCCCCAGCAGCAGGGCCAGCCCCAACAGGTGCGGCGGGCTACAAAACCGGCGGCGCCCGCCCCGCAGCAGCCGCAGATGAGCGCCGAGGAACGGATGGCCGTGCAGCGGGCGCTGATGGCTGGCGGGTATTACGCCGGCACGATCGACGGTGCGCTTGGCGCTGGCAGCCGTCAGGCCATCGCCAGATGGCAAGCGGCGATGGGGGCATCGGCAACCGGCTATCTGCTGGACCAGCAGGCCCGGGCTTTGATCCGGAGCGCGCCGGTCCTGCCCGCCACCGCCAGCGCCGACGCCGAGACGCCCGCGCCGCAGGAACCCGCCGGGCTGTCCGACACGCCACCCTGGCAACGACAGCCCGCCGCCGCAGGGGCAGCACCCGGCCAGCAGCCTGCAACCGCCACCGCCGAGACCCCACCCTGGCAGCGGCAGCCTGCCCCTGCTGGGATGCCGCCGGTGCAGGCGCAGGCCCCGGCAGCAGCCAAGGTGCCGCGGGCAGCGGCGGGTAGGGCAGTCATGCCCCAAAGTGTCCTGCCCGAAGGCGCCGTGATCGGCGACCACGCTCTGAATAACGCCATGCTGATCTGGGTGGCCGCCAACAACCCGACACTGCTCGACACGGCGCCAACCATCGTCACCCGTCTGGTCTGGGCCGGGCTTGCCCCGGAACTGCGGCAGAACAAGATCAATGACCCCAACCTGCAGCGCCAGGCGATCGGGGCCGCGCTGCCGGCCCCCGGCATGGCGCAACCCGCCTTTGTCCGGCTGGAGCGCGACGTGGACATCGCGCCGCCCTGGGACGGCAAGCCCGCCAGCCTCATCACCACGTTCACAGACATCGAAGGTGTCACGGCGATCACCGAATTGCAGACCCATCAGCGCGGCACCAGGACCGCAACGCCGATCTGGACCTTTCGCTTTGCTAAACCTTTCTACATGCCCACGCCGGCGGGGCTGGAAAACTGGGTCCTCCCACGCCAGAACAAGCGCGCGAGCCTGCTGGTGCAGATCGACCTCGCGCTCGGCAAAGCGAGCTTCACCCCCGATCCGGACGGTCAGGGCCTGCGCAACAACAGCATCGAGGCGCGGGTTGAGCGCGTGACGCTGATCCGTCGCCCACCTCTGCCAAAACGGAAAACCGATCCCGTCCTGCCCGACGAGGTGCTGCATGTCTGGACGGGCGAGGCCCCGGACGCTCAGCAGGTTGGTGGGGTCGGCGATGTCGCCGGGATCGCGCAGACCTACGGCGGCGGGGTCAACGGCGGGCGCTATGTGTCGCGGCTTGGCAGCGGCCATCTGAACGAATACAGCGCGACCGGCAGCGTCAGAGGTGGGGGCGAGGCGCTGAAGACCGCCCTTGCCCTGCGCGGGCTGGTCGAAATCGCGCCGGACCGCGCACCGGACGTTGCCTTGGCCGATGCCCTGTCGATGCAGTTCCTGACCGAACGCGAAAGACTGGACATCCTGCCGCAGGAAATCGCCCTGCGCAAACCCTATGACAAGATCAGCGAGTTGGCGCTGCATGCCGCCATGACCAAGGCCGCCGTGCCCGTGCGTGATAGGGTGATCGCGCGCGCGCCCGACCTGCCGCTGCCGATGCGCCGGGTCAGCACCATGTATCTGGGCGAATACAACTTCGACAGCGGCGCGTTCCCGGCGCAACTGGACGGCAGTATCTATCAGGACCTGCCTCTGGCCGAGGCCGGACCCGATTTCGCCTTGGACGCGCCCTTCAAGATGTCCCCCGCCGAAGCGCAGGCCTTGCTGGACCGGATCACCGCCGCCAATCCGGCTGGCGCGAAAGGGCGCGAACTCTTCATTGCCGTGGATTACAGTCTGGACGATGTGACCAGCCGCGCCCCCGGCGCGGGTCCGATCACGGCGGCCGAGCTGGAGACCGTCGGCCTGCGCAGCCATATCGAAAGCGCCGCGCTGTATCTTGATCCCGGCTTGACCGACAAGCTGATGGACCTGCCCTTCCCTTCGCCGGTGGAGCGCCCGGTCGCCGCCGCCACCGCCCCTATCGCACCGCCCACCGATCTGGCCCAGACCACCGCCCGCAGCCTGTGGGGCGCCTTTGCGCTGGCCGATCCGCGCGACGAATATGCAAGCGCGATGCTGCAGAAGATACTGTCAAAACAGGGGGCGGGCGGGGCTGTCGAGGTTCAGGCTGCCGCGCTCAAGGACGCGGTGGTGGCCGAGGCACGCGGCAGTTATTGGCTGGGGGCAACTGTCGAGCTGATGGATTACGAGCCGCAAACCGGCGGTTTCCCGATCAAGCGCGTGGACCTTCGCGCCCCGCCGCCGGGCGGCGGCGACACCGGCATGGCACCGCCGGAAATCGGCTTCATGGACCAGAACGTCTTTCGCCTGCTGTCCGCGACGCCGGAACAAGCCGCTGCCATCGACACCTTCCGCGGCGTGGACAGCCGCCTTGCCCTCCTGATGCAGGTGCGCCCGGCCGCGGTCGCCTATGATTACAATACGGGCAATGGCGCCCTACAATTCGCCGCGCCCGATACGATCCTGCTGGGTCCGGTAGGCGCGGACGGGTTGCCCGATCCAATCCTGCTGCAGATCGGCGCGCCGGTCACGCCTGCCGAAACGCTCACCCCCGCCGCGCCGACCCAGATCACCGCACCCCGAGCCCTGCTGCTGGACCAGGAGGGGCTGGATCTGCTGGCCCTGTCGCTGGATCCCGCGATCTATGACGACACCGACTGGCGCCGGATGCTGATCGAACGGCTGATGCGCGAGCGGTGGTTCAGGGTCGAACCGGATCCAGTTCGCGGCGATCTGGCTTGGGGCAGCTTCTTCGCCGATCCGATGCAGACCCCGGATCCCGCGCAGATGACGGCGCTGATGCCGGCCTTCCGCGACTGGACCATGGCCCGCGTCGCCGCCCTGCCGGACCGGCTGCTGATGCCACGCGGCCCAGTGCCGATGGGCGAGCCGCAATGCCTCGGCTTTACCGAGGTCAATGCCCCGGCTATCGGAACACACCCGTCGTTCGTGCTGAAGAACGCGGCCTCGCTGCTGGGCGACATGACCGCAATGGCCGCGACCGAACACCTCGGGACAGCCGAGACCCACCGCCCCGGCCCTGACCGGCTGTGGGTCCACGATCCGAATAGCCAGACGCAGAGCTGCCGCTATCACGGACGCTCGCCGGTCGCGCCGCTGCAATCGCAGGTGCCGGTGGATGCGGGCCGCGTCGCCGCCCTGGTCGGCACGGCGGCCATGCCGGTTCTGGCGCATGGCGATGACGGTCTGTCGGCAACGGCGGTGACGCTGCGCCGGGACGTGCTGCGGCTGGAAAAGCCCCAAGGCGCGCCCGATAAGCTGCGCGGCGTGCTGGTTGCCGCCGGCCCGGTGGAGGCGATCACCGGCTGGCGCGGCCACACTGGCCGTGACATGGCACAGGCGCTGGCGCTGACCTCGCCAGACTGGGCCGGGCCCGGCGACCTGGCCACACGCGACATCCTGGGCCTGACTACCGGCATGACCCTGGCCGAATTCGAGACCGGCGCCATCGCGCATCTGGGCCAAGCCGTGCGCTTTGTCGAGGAGGTTCCCGGCAAGGGCATGTTCGGCCATGCGCGCGGCTTCCTGAATATGGAAACCGGCGAGGCGCTGGCCGCGATCTATGCCCCACGCGCCGAAGGCCAGCCCGTCGTCGCGATCATGCGCCGGATCATGCTGCCCGCCAGTGAGCCGGGTCTCGAGTCGATCAAGCTCAGCCTGACGCAGAAATACGGCGAGAATATTGAGGAGTTTCAGGAGGGCCGCTGGCAGTGGAGCACGCTGCCCAAGGGCGAGGACGGATGGGGCGTCTGCGTCGGCGGGCGGTCGCTGATCGCTGGCGGACGTGGCGGACGTGAGGGCGCGCCCAGACTGATCCCCGACGGCGATCTTGGCCAGCCTGTCGGCAGCCATTTCGGCAGTCCCGATTACTGGGTCGGTGCTGGCTGGCCCGAGATGGTCACCGACCGTCCCGGCCAGCTGGATCCCGAACGCTGCGGGCTGGTGGTGGGCGCCTTCGTGACCCAAGTTGATGACCGGCGGATGATGCAGATCTGGCTGCTGGACCGCAAGCTGGCCGGCACGCTGGACGCCATCCCGGCCCCCCCCGTCGAAGCCGCGCCGCTGAAGCTGTGACTGACCGGCACTGCGAACCCCAACCGAAAGGAGATCCGCCCATGCCCATTACCGCCCGATGGCTTGCTGCCACCTTGGCGGCCATGATCCTCTGTGCCACTGCCGCGCCTTCGTTCGCCTGGGATCTGCGAAAGCAGCCAGACAGCGCCTCGACCTCGCAGGTCGAGGGCGGCAAGCGGCTGACGCTCAGCTGTTCGCGGGGACGCGGCACCCTTGATCTGTCGCTCAGCGACATTTCGGCGGGCACGGACCTGTCGGCGCCGCTGCGCGAGATTTCGATCTCTGGCAATCTGGTGCTGTGGATCGGGATGCCGGACGGCAGCTTCACCCAAGACGCTTTCACCGCCTTCGACGAACAAGGCTCGGTCGCGGCCTCGATCCCCGTCGATGCGATCAGCTGGGACTCCTTTGGCAATGGCGAAAAGCTGTGGCTTCAGGACACCGCCGTGAATGATCCGCTGTTCGCCTCGGGAATGAAGGGCACCGGCGCGGCCCGGCTGGCTTTCCTTGAGCGCTGCGGATTCTGAGAGGAGATCTGCAAGGCCGATAGGATTCCCAGGCTTACCGTGCGAGACGGACGGAACTTCCGGTCCGCCCGTAGCAGTTGGCATCGTCAGCGACGACGCCATTGGTGAATCTGACGCCTTCGATGACGCGTGGCAACTGGTTTGTGCCGTTGAGCTTGCGCGACTTCTTCGATGCGGCCCGAACCAGGGTGAAGACCATCAGCTTCGCGGTCTTCTGCGACAGTGCGCCCTTGGTGCGGACGGTTCGGTGTCGGACGGTGGCGAAGACGCTTTCGATCGGGTTCGAGGTGCGCAGATGCTCCCAGTGCTCGGCGGGGAAGTCGTAAAAGGCCGTCGCATCAAGGCTGCGAAGTGCCCGACCGTCAAAAGCCTCGACAGCTTCGACTTTGCGGCTATTCCGAAGCTGAACAAGATGCAGGTGCTGGAACTGGCCCGGTGCGAATGGATCGAACGGCGCGAGAATGTCATTGCCCTCGGCCCGTCCGGCACCGGCAACCCATGTCGCCCTCGGCATCGGGCTGGCTGCCTGTCAGAAGGGCCTGTCCGTTGGCTTTACCACCGTTGTGGCGCTGGTCAGCGAGATGATGGAGGCCTTTGAGGTCCCCGCGGGACGCGGTTCCGGTGATGCCGTGCTCAGGACTGATGCCGATCGTATCGAGCACGCCAATGAGACGGGCACATCGGAATTGCATTGAACCAGCATCATGTTGGCGGCCACAGCGCTGATCACGGACCGAAGCATGCACCCGGGTCGGTCTCAGGCGAAGACTGCCGAACAGGAAAGCAGATCACTTGCTCAAAGAACAAGACCGCGCTCCGGCGGCACATCTCGTATGCCAAAACCGCTTGACTGGGACGACCCCGTTACCGAATTCCTGAGCCTAGACGTGCGCGCATAAGCCAGCAGCCATCCCCCGGTTCGAGATCGACAAAGTTGCATCTTTCATTTCCATAGTCAGAAAGCTATATCACTAGAAAATAGTCCAGGAAATATATTCCCCCTCTAACGCCCATGGACTATATATCTGTGCATGAACACGCTTCCTCCAATCAGCATCCGCAGCCTGCGGCAGGCAGGCGCTGCTCTGCGCGCGCGCCGCAGGGCCTGCAACCTCACCCAGAAGCAGCTCGCCGCGGCAACGGGAACGGCGCAATCGACGATTTCGGATATCGAAACCGGTGTCGTCTCGGTCAGCCTTGACGTCTACCTTCGGTTGCTCGAACCTCTAGGCGGCGAGTTGTGCCTGACCAACCGTGCAACCCACATGGATACGCCTGGGCATGGCACGTAGACAGCGCGCCCGACCAGGCGCAAGGCAGAACAAGACCGGCGTCTGGTATGGACACGACCTTGTCGGCACCTTGGTCAAGGCTGCGGACGGCGGGATCGGCTTCAGCTATGCACCAACCTGGCTGTCGAACGAAGAGGCCTTTCCGGTCGCCAGCATCTTGCCTTTGGTGCAGGGCGCGCAACGCGGTGACCTTGTTCTTGCCGCCTTCGACAATCTCTTGCCGGATGCCGAGGGGGAATTGCGCGCAAAAATCGCCGAACGGGTCGCTGCGCCAGACAAGGACGTGTTCTCGCTGCTCTCGGTGCTGGGCCGCGACTGCGTCGGTGCGCTGCAGTTTTTGCCGCAGGGTGCCGCGCCCGAGGCACAGGACATCGCCTATCGCGTGATGACCGAGGACGAGATGGCGGCCGATCTGCGTGGACTGGCCATGGCCCCTCTGGCCCAAGGGCCGGATGACGATTTCAGGATCTCGATCGCGGGCGCGCAGGAAAAGACGGCATATCTCAGGATCGGCGGCAACTGGGCCAAGCCGCGCGGCATCACGCCCACAAGCCACATCTTCAAGACCCCGATGGGGGTTTTGCCGGGGCCGGACCAGATCGACCTCAGCGACAGCGTCGAAAACGAACTGTTCTGCATGACCTTGGCACGAGAGATTGGGCTGCAGGCGGCCTCGGTCCAGCGCATCACCTTGCCCGACGTCACCGCTCTGGCGGTCGAACGCTTTGACCGGCGCTGGAATGGCGCGGTTTTGACGCGGCTCCCGCAAGAGGATCTTTGTCAGGCCCTCGGCTATCCCTCGGCGCAGAAGTATCAGCGCTCTGGCGGCCCTGGCATTCGGCAGATCATGGAACTGCTGCGCGAATCCGATGAGCCGATCCTTGACCGGGAGGCGTTTCTTTGCGCGCAGATGTTCTTTTATCTGATCGGAGCCTCCGACGGTCATGCCAAGAACTTCAGCCTGCATCTTGGTCGCCGGGGCCGTTTCCGGCTGGCACCGCTTTATGATGTCCTGAGCATCGCCCCTGTGGTGCAGGCGGGACGGCTGCAACGCAAGCGCTACCGCATGGCAATGTCCGTCGATGGCCACTACGGCATCGACGACATCGTCCCGCGCCATTTCGAGAACGAGGCACGGGCCAGTGGCCTGCCGAAAGGGCGCGCGCTGGTTCTGCTGGCCGAGCTGGCGGATCGCCTTGGCCCGGCCCTCGCGAGGGCACGCGAGGCCGTGCGGGATCAGGTTCCGGCGTCCGTGATGGACCCGATCTCGCAAGATGCCATGACCCGGGCCGAGACGGTCAGGGCCTTGCTGGCTTCCGATCCTGAATAGCTGCAGGCCCGATCATGGCGCGCTGCAGCACAATGCAAGGTGGCATGGCGAAGGCAGGCCTTGAAAGCTCGGGACAGGTGCTGCATGTTGATGGTGAACAGGCCTTTGAGCCGATTTCGCCAGAGGGCTTTATCCGGCGACAAATCAATGCGTTAGCTACGCGTTCATTCCGGCCCCTACCGCCGGAGCCAAATCCTTCTAAATCAAGATCTTGAAGGCCATTTGGCAGCATATGGACCCCGCGTCCATTTGTGGACCTCGCGCCCGACACGCTGACCCTTCATAGAAGGGCCTTGATGTGGCGATTGCGAACCATGTGATCCGGCGGCGCGCGTTTTATGCGTGGCGGCGCGTCTGGCGCGGAAGTGCTATTCAGATTCCCCTCTCAACCACCGATGCGACTCATGCCCGCCGCCTCGCAGCAGCGGCAACCGCCGCCGCGTCCGTGGGATGGGGCCTGCTTGACGCAGGCCGGATCACCTTGCACGATGCGAAGCAGGAGATTCACCGAGCCGTTCAGAACGAGCGGCTTGCCTTGGACTATGAGGCCGCAGGCGGAGATCCAGAGCATTCACGACCGGGAGGACGCGCCTTCTATTTCTTCTTCAACTTGGCCGCTGATGGTCCCGACGACGAGCCGGAACCGAGCAAGAAAACGGGGCAACCTTCCCCGGATACCACCAACGCCGCTGAACCGTCCGCACGTCCCGTCGATTCAGCCCCATTGCCACCTGACGCCGCACCGAACATACCGGACGCCGCCGATGCGGCTCAAACGCCGATACGTCCCCCCGTTTCATCGGCCTCCTCGGTTGTGCCTGCCATCACCCCCGCCCAGCACCCTGACACGCCGCCACAGCCGCGCACAGAGGCCTCCGGTCCGGGGCCGCACATGATGCAGGAAATCGTGACTCGTCTCGGCAAGATGGACAAGCGCACGGGGCGCGCGTCCGACAAGACGATTGAGCAGTGCGCGGGCATCGCGGCTTTGTTCGTGGAACTGACCGGCGTGGCGGATGTGCGCGCCATCCGGCAGCACCACATTGCGGTTTTTGTGGATGGGATGGATCGCTTGCCGCCGGTCTATCGACGTTCCGCCGCCGAGCGGGATAAGCCGATTGCCGAGATCATCGCAGGGGCGGAAGCCTCCGGCGTCAAGTGCGGACTTTCCTCCGCGACGATCAACCGGAACCTGATTCAGATCGGCAAGATTCTGGAGTTCGCCAAATCGCAGGGTATCCGGGTTAATCCGGACATAAACCCGTCATCATTGCGGCGTTTCGAGAAGAAGAACGCCAAGGACGACCGCGACCCGTTCACGCCCGAAGACGTGAAGCGGATTTTTGCGGCCCCGGTCTGGTCTGGAGCCAAGAGCGCGAAACGCCGCCGTCAGCCCGGCAGCGTTGTAGTGAAGGACTGGCTGTATTGGGTGCCGCTGATCGCCGCCTATACCGGCGCGCGCCGGGAAGAAATCTGCGGCCTCGAGACTGCGGACGTTGAGGATGAGGACGGAATCCCCGTCTTTCGTATCCGCCCCAACACGCGGCGCGGCATCAAGAACGCTCAATCCGAGCGGCGAATCCCCATCCATTCGCACCTGATCGACCTTGGTTTTCTGGATTACGTCCGCGACCAGCGGGAGCGGAACCGTCCGCACCTGTTCCATGACTTGAACCGGAAAAGTGCCAAGTCACAGATCGGCGACTCGACGGCTTACCTGTGGCGGAATATTCAGCACGACCAGATCGGCCCGCAGGAAAAGAAGTCGTTCCATTCCTTCCGGCATTATGCCGTTCAGGGACTGCGTGCGGAATCGGATGTTGAGAAGCATGTCAGGGCCGAACTGTTCGGGCACTTGGTCGGGGACATTGAGGATGACCGCTATGGCGGACGGGCACCCGTGGCAACGCTGCGCGCTGCTGTCGAGGCGTTGCCTCGGGTATTTTGAACTTGCCCATTCTTGTTTTTTAGAGCGCGCGCCTCTGGCGCGATGGGGTTTTGAAGGGGGCGGGCCCCCTTCTATTATATTCAAGATCTCTCTAAGACTCTTGAAAAGTCTTAGAGAGATCTTGATCGAAAAACCTTAGAAAGGCGTTTTCATAAAACTATTCAGTATCTTGAAGCGTATATCTGTCAGGAAAACTGACACCAATAGTCCGCACTTATGACATCAATAGTCCGCACCTTTGACACCAATAATCCGCACCCGCTGACACCAATAGAACGCACCCTATCAAACATTATACTCTATCAGCCTTGGGCGGACAAAGCGCCATTGGTCAGGCTTGATTTCAGTAATATTCCACCCGGTCGCTGAACGGAGTTCATCCACAACTTTCCGCACCTTCGTGATACGGCTTCGGGCGGCGCGCGTTGTTTCCGCTGCGTCCGGCCATACATATCCTGCCAACGTTTCCGCAGAAACCTTGCATGATTTTCCGGGATCTATAAAGGCAGAGATCCGCTGATGAATCAAGCGTGCGGGATCCGTTTCAAGGGCACGCGCTTCCATCATGTCGATACGGGCATGAGCGCCGCCGCCTATAATAGCCTGTGCAAGGCGCGGATTGAATGCCACCCGCAGCCCTCCAGTATCATCATCACTTAAATATGCGGACAGCAGGCGGGAACCAATGCGCTTCCCGCCCGATTCAACAAAAATGGTCACTGCAAAAAGTCGTTCAATGCTTTTGCGAATAAGGCGTATGGCATTCCCCCCTTCATCTATGCCGATTTCACGCGCCAAGCGCCGCAGACTATCCTGAACCTCAACCGAACGTGGCTTCACTATGGCGTTACGGATTTCTTCATCGGCGGGTTCATAAAGCCGGGTCAGGAGGGTTTGACCGATCTCACTCGCCTTTTGTGAATCTTCCAAAATCCACCCATCCGGCCCCGCCAGCGCGACGAGGCCCTGAAAAACGCGCATGTCAAGCACGCCGAGAGGTTCGAAGCCGCAGAACTCCAGCTTTTCCCCATGCCCGTAGTCATAGGTTATATGCAGTTTCAGCCGCTTACGATCCCCCGGCCCGAGAGATCGGAACAGGCCCGGAACCAGCGCGTGCGCGCGATCCATACGAGCGTGTGAGAGGTCAACGGTCCGTGCCCCGCCAGTCCGGCGACGACGGATGTGGGACGACTTTGGCGGTGATGTTTTTCCTGATGCCATCAGCATTCTCCAGTGTAAGAGCGGGTTTCAGGACGCCACCGGCGCCCCGTTCAAGCCATTTGTCGGGGATGGGCGGGCCGAAATTCGCCTTGGCCTGGACGAGCCGCACGAAGCGTTTGCGGTCATCGACCTTGTGGCGTTCCGCCTCCGTCTCCGTCATGCCAAGCAGGTTCCATTGCCCGCCCCGGATGTTGTCCACCAGCACCGACGAGCCGCGCGCGGCCTGCTGTTCGCCGCCCGCGCCGTTCAGCGCAGCGCCCTTCGCGGTGTGATGCAGGAACAGGATGCTTGCGCCGGTGCGCTCACATATCCCCTCCATGACGCCGAGAAGCTGGGCCATCGGCCCGGATGCGTTCTCGTCCTCGATGTGAAAGCGGCGCAGCGTGTCCACGATTGCCAACCGTGCCGAGTCACAGACGCGCTCCAGCGCGTCCGCCCATGCCGCCTCCCCGATGTTGACCTGATGCCCCATCAGCGGCAGCACCGTCAGGTTGTTCGAGACGGTGCGGCGGGCGTCCGGGGCCAGGTGCCCCGCCAAGGCGTGGAAGCGGTGCGCAAGGGCGGAACGTGGATCCTCTGCGGGCAGATACACGACCCGCCCGTGCGCGGGGATGCCGATTTCCGCGAGATCCGGCCCGCCCGCGACCCCGACCGCGATTTCCAAGGCCAGCCATGACTTGCCCGCGCCGCCTTGTGCGACGAGACTGCCGACCGTGCCGGCGATCATTCCGGGCAACACAATGTCGATGGGGGGCGGTGCGGCGTCGAACGCTGCGGCTATGTCAAGCGGTGCGATGCCCGCCAACGGATCCGGGATTTTGTCTTGTTTCGTCATGTTTGGGCACCTCGCTGCTCCAGTCCCGCCTTCACCGACAAGTCCAGCGCCGTGCGGGAATGGGCCGACGCGGGAGGTTCAAAGTTGCTATATGAGCGGCGCCGATTTCTCGCCACTCGCAAGCCGCCAAGTATCAGTTATTGCGAGAAAAATAATCGCTCAGGGTGAATAAAAAGGGGCCGACGAGCGGCCCCTTTCGGATAATCACCGGGAGGCGATTAACGTTCATAGATGACGGCAAAAGTGTTCGTGCCCGTTGTCGCATCGCAAGCCTTTGCCGGAGTAGAGGCCAGTTTGTATTCAGCACCCATCGGTCCGGTGATGACCTCGCTGGCCGCACCGGAAGACAGGAAGGTGCAAAGTGCGCGACCTCCGCGTGTGGGGGACAATGTTACGGTTGCTTGGAACTTGCCCTCATCGGCACCGGCGGCGGTGGGCGCAAAAGCAACCGTGCCCTGATAAGGCAGAGTGATGGTTTCGTTCCCGCTGATGGCGTCGGTCGGCACCGCTCCGGCCTGAATAAGCATTTCATTGTTAAGGCCGGTAAAGTTCACGGAGTTGCGAAACAGAGTCCGGGCCTCTTGGGCTGCCGTGGACACGGTGCGCGCCGCCGTGGTCTTGTTGCTGTTCAGCGTCACGACCTGATACATCGCCAGAACTGAAATCAGCACGACGATGGCGAAAGCCGCATAAAGCAGCGCCTGCGTCATGTCCGCGCCGCGCTTGCGCGCGTTCATCCTATTTTTAATGGCTTCGATTTTCATAGATTTCTTCTCCCGTTGGTTAAATCCGTCCGGGCGTCCTATGATCTTAAAATCCGCAAATCGACTTAAGAAACTCCATCAAGATAAAGAAAATGTTGATGGGAGATTATTCCTTGAAATAAGGAATAGCGCGTCATATTCGGAATTCGTCGGGGGCCGGACAGGCTTCGATATTTCCCAGCACCCCGACGCCTCAAATAATATTGGTGGAAAGGCTGACCCGCTCACCACGAAGCGCCTCACATCGAGAAGTCCGACCCGGAACCGTCGCGCGGCTTTTTGGGTGGCGTGATCAGGCGTTCCGCTTCTGCGACCACATCAGCAGCATCCGCCTTTTCCGTGGCGGTCAGGTGCCGACCTACGCGTGAAAGCGTCAGTTTCAGAAGGCCCAAGGTCTTTTTCATCACAGAACGCAGGTTGAATGCCTCACGCCTTGCGACCTCCGCCTCCGCCAGTGCGCGGGTGGCGGCGTCCCGGTCAGCCTGTGCTGCGGCCTCTAACCGCTTTTTGGCGGTCATGGCGTCAGCGGTGGCGATGACAGCCGGTTTCAGGTCTGGGAAGCCCTGCCGCAGTCCCTCCGGGTTGTGAGCCTCGACGTTCCCAGACTCGCCCCGGCCAATCGTTTCATCCCTGATTTCATCAGCCAGCACCTGAATCGCGGATGTGATCCGGGCGGCCTTTATCCGGGACGCCTCCTCCTCGGTCTTGGCCGCATCCCGTTCACGCCGGGCCTGTTCGGCCTCATCCAGCGCTATCCGGGTCAGGCGTTCGGCCTCGGCCTGTGCGGCCTCCTCGACCGCGACACGCTCGGCCAACCTGGCACGGTATGTTTCCAGACGTTTGGTCTCCTTGTCCGTCAACTCGGCCTTGTTCTCGAGTTTCTGGACTCTGGCCCTCATCTCGTCAGCACGGGCTGACGCTTCAGCGAGGTCAGCACGCTTCGCGGCTATCTCGCGCGGGAGGTCCGTGTGAAGTTCACGCACCGTCCGATGAAGCGTGTCCTTGAAATCAGCCCCGGCGGCGATCCGGTCCCCGTATCTGTGGCCGCGTTCGATGCCAGCGCAGTGACGCGCCATGACTTCCGCCGTCAGGTCCTGAAGGCCAGACATGACAGCGGGGCGCGTGGCCTGCGAAAGCGGCACCCCGTCCCGATTATAAGCGGCAAGCTGAAAATGGGCATGAATCGTCGTTTCGTCCATGTGGACGACAAGGCCGTGAAGCGTGGTGTTCAGCCGTTCCGCCACGGATTCGGCCAGATCCAGAAAGGCGGCGTCCTGCGCTTCCGGCGTCAACGCCTCGAATAAATCCGCCGCTTCCGTCCCGAACGTGATAATGCCGCAGGCCGCCACAGCGGCGTCCTTTTTCATTTTTCGCCGCGTTTCCCGCAGGGACCGGCGACCTTCACAAATCGTCCGCATCGCGCCGGGCGGATCCGGCTCCATTATAATCCGATTGAGACTTTTCCGGATTTCGTCTATATAATCGGGTTGTCTGCCAATACGCAGATCGTGTTTGCGCTGCCCGGCCAAAGACCTGACATTCTTCAGTTCAAGCCGCGTGGACGCGGCTTTTGGGTTCCCCTCCGGGGACTTATGATTCCGAGGTGGCTTCGCCATATCATAACCTACTATCCATAACTCACGCCCAAGAGGCGCTCCTTATGGATTTCCGGCAAAGGGGAGAAAAAACCTAACGGCTTTTTATCCCCTTTTGAAACCCCACGCCTTCCGCTGGACCAAGGAGATTTCATCCCCTTTGGAAACCCCGACCAAAAACGCGCGCCGCTGTTTCTGGACTTCCCGGCCCTTCCGGGGGACGACTTCATCGAGACCCCGCCGGGGGCGTCCTGCCGGACCGGCTGCCTTCCGCAGGACCCGCTGGGGCGATTTCATCGAGAGGCTTCCGCCGGACGCTTGCCAGCGTGGCCGGGTTGTGACGCGTCACAACCTCAAAGCGCCCTGCGCCGGGTTTTCCGGCGCAGAGGCGGATGATAGTGCCCCGCGGCGTGGTGTAGGAGCGCCGACCCTCGGAGAGGTCAGGGCTTGTTCAGGTGGCCACGGCGGGCAGCCTGACGGTTGGATTGTCGGTCACACGGGCGAGCGTTTCAAGGCTCAT
>NZ_WMII01000024.1 GCF_009711265.1 Paracoccus shanxieyensis
TCGGCCACAAGATCGACCGTGCCGGTGCTGAACTGGTGCGACGGACCATGCGCAGGCTCGGACGCAAAATGCGATCCGGACGAAACCCAGGCGCCCGCAATCAGGTGCTTGCCGTGAGGGGTGAATGCTTTGTGATCCAGCATCGGGGAAAGTCCTTTCTTGCGGATTGGACAACCTGCCGGACGCTCCGGCAGGTCTGGCAGGGATCAGCGACCCGTGCGGGCGCGCCAATCGTCGTATTTCTTCTGGTTCTCGTCCTTGGTGCAGGGATAAAGGCCGATGATGGCCGCACCGCCCTGAACCTGTTCCAGCACGAAATCCTCAAAGGATTCCATGCCGGTGCATTCGTCGGCGATCTCATCGGCCAGATGCGCGGGAATGACCATCACGCCATCCTTGTCGCCCACCATGATGTCGCCGGGAAAGACCGCCGCATCGCCGCAGCTGATCGGCACGTCGATATCCAGTGCCTCGTGCAGGGTCAGGTTCGTCGGCGCGCTGGATTTCGCGAAATAGGCCGGCATGTCCAGCTTGCCGATGCCGTCGGCGTCGCGCATCCCGGCATCGGTCACCACCCCCGCCGCACCGCGCAACGCCAGCCGCGTGATCAGGATCGACCCCGCGGTGGCCGCGCGGGCATCCTTGCGGCCGTCCATGACCAGCACATGACCGGGCGGACAGGTTTCCACCGCCACCCGCTGCGGGTGGTCGGCATTGCGAAAGACGGTGATCGGATTGCGGTCCTCGCGCGCAGGGATATAGCGCAGGGTAAAGGCCGGCCCGACCATGTTTTCATCCTTGGGCGCGACCGGAACCACGCCCTGAATGAACTGGTTGCGCAGGCCGCGCTTGAACAGCGCCGTCGCGATCGAGGCGGTCGAGACCTTTTTCAGCTTGGCGCGGGTGTCATCGGAAAGCATCTGCCTGCCCTTTTCAGTTGATCACGGGCTCGTCCACCGGACGGCCGTATTCGGTTTTCAGGAAATCGAAATCGCAGCCCTTGTCGGCCTGTTCGATATGCTTGCTGAAGATATAGCCGTAACCGCGTTCGTATTTCGGCGGCGGAGCCTGCCATGCCGCGCGGCGTTCGGCCAGTTCGGCATCCGGCACCAGCATGTTCAGGCTGCGGGCCGGGATATCCAGTTCCACCATATCGCCGGTTTTCAGCAGCGCCAGCGGACCGCCGACAAAGGCCTCGGGCGAGGCATGCAGCACGCAGGCGCCAAAGCTGGTGCCCGACATCCGCGCATCGGAAATGCGCACCATGTCGCGCAGCCCCAGCTTCAGCAGCGCCTTGGGCATCGGGATCATGCCCCATTCCGGCATCCCCGGCCCGCCTTGCGGCCCGGCATTGCGCAGCACCAGCACGGTCTCGGGCGTCAGCGGGTAATCCGGATCGTCGATGATCTTCTTCAATTCGGGATAGCTGTCGGCCACCAGCGCCGGGCCGGTATGGCGATGGAATTTCGGATCGCAGGCGGCGGGCTTGATGACCGCGCCATCGGGGCAAAGATTGCCCTTCAGCACCGCCAAGGACCCTTCGTGATAGACCGGGTTAGACAGCGGACGGATCACGTCCTCATTCCAGATCTTCACGTCCTCAAGCCCGGCGGTCAGCGACGCGCCCGTGACCGTGATGGCCGAGGCGTCCAGCTTGTCGCCCAACTGCTTCATCAGCGCGCGGATCCCGCCCGCATAGAAGAAATCCTCCATCAGATAGGTCGTCCCCGAGGGGCGGATATTGGCGATCACCGGCGTCGTGCGTCCGATGCGGTCCAGATCGTCCAGTTCCAGCGGCACACCCGCGCGCCGCGCCATCGCGATGACATGGATGATGGCGTTGGTGGAACAGCCCGTCGCCATCGCCACCGTCACCGCGTTCTTGACGGATACCGGGGTGATGATCTTGTCGGGCGTCAGATCCTCCCAGACCATATCGACGATGCGCCGCCCGCAGGCCGCCGACATGCGCTGATGGTTGGCATCCGCCGCCGGGATCGAGGAGGCGCCGGGCAGCGTCAGCCCCATGCCCTCGGCAATCGCGGTCATGGTCGAGGCCGTGCCCATCGTCATGCAATGGCCGTAAGAGCGGGCGATCCCGCCCTCGATCCCCTGCCATTCCTCCTTAGAAATCGTGCCGGCGCGGCGTTCGTCCCAGTATTTGAAGCCGTCCGTGCCCGATCCCAGATATTTCCCGGCATAATTGCCGCGCAGCATCGGACCTGCGGGCAGAAAGATGAACGGCAGCCCCATGCTGACCGCGCCCATGACCAGACCGGGCGTCGTCTTGTCGCAACCGCCCATCAGCACCGCCCCGTCGATCGGGTGCGAGCGCAGCAGCTCTTCGGTCTCCATCGCCAGCATGTTGCGATAGAGCATCGTGGTGGGCTTGACGAAGTTTTCCGACAGCGACAGCCCGGGCAGTTCCATGGGAAAGCCGCCCGCCTGCAGGATGCCGCGCTTCACCCACTCCACGCGGTCCTTGAAATGCATGTGGCAGGGCTGGGCTTCGGACCACGTGTTGATGATCGCGATGATCGGCTTGCCCTGCCAGTCTTCCGGCGCATAGCCCATCTGCATGGTCCGCGAGCGGTGGCCAAAGCTGCGTTGGTCGTCAGGTAGCATCCAGCGAGCCGAGCGAAGCTGCTCATAGGTTTTCTTAGCTGCCATTTTTCCTCCTCTCCGCGCCAGAATCGGCTTTGGCGCGGCCCTCATTCATACTAATATTTTAGTGTATCATGTATATCAACTATTATATTTGTGTCGTTGTGGACCAAAGCGCCGCGAATTATGATCGGGGGAACAAGGAAATGGTGATGAACAGCTCGCTTGCATCGTCTTTCGGCCTGACCGAACCCGTCAACTCGAACTCCAGCGGCGCGACGGTGCAGCGGGTCTATGACGATTTGCGCAGACGCATCATCTCGATGCAGTTGCCGCCAGACACCACGTTGTCGCGGGCCGAACTGACCGACACCTATCAGGTCAGCCAGACCCCCATCCGCGAGGCGATGCAGCTTCTGAAACAGGAAGGGCTGGTGCGGATCTATCCGCAGTCGAAAACCGTGGTGACACGCATCGACGTGCCGCAGATCCACGAGGCGCATTTCCTGCGCGTCGCCCTGGAAACCGAGGTCGTGCGCAGGCTGGCCGTTCTGGACAATGCCCAGCTTGTCACCCGCGCGCGGTCGATCATCCGCATGCAGGAAGCCGTGGCCGAAGACCCCGACCAGCTTGCGGTATTTCAGGAGCTGGACGAGCTGTTTCACCAGACGCTGTTTGCGGGCGTCAGCCGCAGCGGGCTGCATCTGCTGGTGCGCGAACGCTCGGGACATCTGGACCGCATCCGCCGTCTGCATCTGCCCGAAAAGGGCAAGGCGCAGGGCACGCTTGCGGGCCATGTCGCCATTGTCGACGCGCTGGCTGCGGGGTCCGAGGACGGCGCGGTCAAGGCGATGCGCGACCACCTCAGCCGCACCATCGCCAAGATCGAGGATCTGCGCGGGATCTATCCCGATTACTTCGCCTGAAATGCCGGGCCTGACCGACTGGGCCTGCCCGACAGGGCCTGAATGACTGGGCCTGAATAAGCGGACCAGCGCCACGCAGCCTGGTCAGTTCACCGGGCTCAGCAGCGGCCTGCCGGCAAAGAACGCCTCCAGATTGTCCAGTGCCAGTTGCGCCATGCGGTCGCGGGTTTCCTCGGTGCCGCTGGCATGATGCGGGTAAAACACCGCATTCGGCAGGCAGGTCAGCGCCGGATCGGGGTTCGGCTCATTCAGATAGACATCCAGCCCCGCCGAGCCCAGCCGTCCGTCCCGCAGTGCCGCGATCAGCGCCGCCTCATCGGTGACGGATCCGCGCGCCACGCTGACCAGCGTGCCCTTGGGCCCCAGCGCGTCGATCACCGCGGCAGAGACCAACCCTTCGGTTTCCGGCCCGCCGGGGGTGGCGACGATCAGGATATCGGCCCATGCGGCCATCGCCACCAGATCGTCAAAGAATGCATAATCCACCGGCTTCCGGCTGCGCCCGAAATAGCCGATCTGATGGCCCAGCGCCGCGCAGCGCGTGGCGATGGCCCGGCCGATATTGCCCAGACCCACGATCCCCGTGCGCTTGGCCACGGTCGAGGCAGTCAGCGGAAACATCCCCTGCCGCCCCCAGTCGCCCGACCGCACATAGGCATCGGCCTGCACGAATTGCCGCCGCGCCGCCAAGGCCAGCAGCACCGCCATATTCGCCACATCCTCGACCAGCGCGTCCGAGGTATTGGTCAGTTTGATGCCGCGCCGGGTCATTTCGGGTAGGTCCATCGGCTCGTATCCGGCGCTGGAACAGGCGACCAGTTCCAGCGCGGGCAGACGGTCCAGCAGCAGCTTTTCCAGATGGTAATGCCCGTTCACCACCATCGCCCGACAGACCGGCCCCGCCTGCGCCAGCAGCGCGTCGGGATCTGAGGCAAGGTCAAGGCGGTGCAGGGTATAGTTTTGCTCAAGCACCTGCATCTGCGCATCGCGCAGCGGAACGGCGACCAGAATGTCGGGCTTCATGCGGGCATCAGTCCTTCCTGTCGGGCGTGGCGGCGGGCGGCCTGAACCGCCGGATCGGGGTCAAGGCTGGCCGCCAGCAGATTGCGCGTATAGGTCTCGCGCGGGGCTTCAAAGATCTGCCGCACCGGGCCTTCCTCGACGATCTGGCCGGATTTCATGACGATGACACGATCGGCGAAATCGCGCACCACCGGCAGGTCATGGGCGATGAACAGATAGGACAGGCCCAATTCACGCCTGAGCCCGTCCAGAAGCGCGATCACCTGCGCCTGAATGGACACATCCAGCGCCGACACCGCCTCGTCGCAGACAATCAGCTTCGGCTCCATCGCCAGCGCGCGGGCAATCGCGATCCGCTGCCGTTGCCCGCCTGAAAACTGGTGCGGATAGCGCCCCGCCATATCGGCCTTCAGCCCGACCTTGACCAGCAATTCGGCGACCCGCGCCTTCCACTGGCTTTTCGGCAGGATGCCGGGATGGATGACCCACGCCTCGGATATCAGCTGATAGACGGTCATGCGCGGGTTCAGCGATAGCGTGGGATCCTGAAACACCATCTGCAAATCGCGGCGGCAGTCGAACAGCTCGCGCGGGGTCATGGCCATCAGGTCGCGCCCGTTATAAAGCACGCGCCCGCCATCGGGATCGTCCAGCCGCAGCACGGCGCGGGCCAGCGTGGATTTGCCGCTGCCGCTTTCGCCCACCACCGCGACGGTTTCGCCCGGCATGATCGTCAGGTTCACGCCCTTCAACGCCTGAAACGCGCCATAGCTTTTCTGCAACGCCTGCGCCTGCAACAAGGGCTGCCCCGAGCGGTCGCGTTCATCCGGCATCGCGCCCTTGCCGGGCGCCGCGTCGATCAGCTTGCGCGTATAGGGATGCTGCGGGTGGTGATAGACCTGCGCGGCGTCGCCGGTTTCCACGATGCGGCCGCCATTCATCACCACCACACGGTCGGCGATTTCGGCGACCACGCCCAGATCATGGGTGATCAGCAACAGCCCCATGCCGGTTTCCTGCTGCAATTCCTGCAACAGCTCCAGCACCTGTGCCTGCACGGTGACATCCAGCGCCGTCGTCGGCTCATCGGCGATCAGGATGTCGGGCTTGCAGGCCAAGGCCATGGCGATCATCAGCCGCTGCCGCTGCCCGCCCGAGAATTGATGCGGATATTTCCCCATCGCCTCTTGCGGATCGGGAATGCCCACGCGGTCCAGCAGTTCCAGCGCGCGGGCATTGGCCTTGTCTCTGGCTCCGCCATGGGTCGTCACCATCTCGGCGATCTGCCAGCCGACGGTATAGACCGGGTTCAGGTGTGCCAGCGGATCCTGAAAGATCATCGCGATCTTGGCGCCGTTGACGCGGCGGCGTTCCTCGGCCGTCATGCTCAGCATGTCGCGGCCATTCAGCAGGATCGTCCCCGAGGTGATCTTGCCCGGCGGCATGTCGATCAGGTTCATCACCGCCGAGGCCGATACCGACTTGCCCGAACCGGATTCGCCAAGGATCGCCAATGTCTCGCCCCGGTCCAGATGCCAGCTGACATCCTGAACCGCCTTCACCGTTCCCATGACGGTATGGAATTCCACCGACAGGTCGCGCACTTCCAGCAGATGCTCAGCCATTCTTGCGTCCTCCCATTTCTAGGCGCCAGCGTTGCGTCGGGTCCAGCGCGATGCGCAGCCAGTTCGACAGCAGGTTCAGCGACAGCGTGGTCAGGATGATCGCCAGACCCGGCCAGAAGGACAGCCACCACGCATTCGTCAGATAGGGCCTGCCCTGCGCCACCATCAGACCCCAGGTGATTTCCGGGGCCTGAATGCCGATGCCAAGGAAGGACAGCGACGATTCCGCCAGCATCACGAAGGCGAAATCCAGCGTGGCGATGGTCACCAGCGTCGGCACGACCACCGGCAGGATATGGCGGAACACGATGCGCTTATGCGATGCGCCCATCACCTTGGCGGCCTGCACGAACATCCGCTCGCGGATCTCCAGCGTCTCGGCGCGGGTGGTGCGCAGATAGATCGGGATGCGCGTGATCGCCAGCACCAGCACGATATTCGCGATCGAGGGCTCCAGCATGTAAAGCACGATCACCGCCAGCAGCAGCGAGGGAAAGGACATGATGACATCCCCCAGCCGCATGATCCATTGCGCGGCGCGCTTGCGGGAATAGCCCGCAATCAGCCCCAGCCCGCAGCCGATCAGCGCCGAGAAGAACACCGCCCCGGCAGCGACCATCACGGTGTTCTGGGTCGCCACGATGATGCGCGCCAGCAAGGGCCGCCCCAGCGCATCCGCGCCCAGAAAGAACATCCAGCCACGGTCCAGATCGAAGGGCGGCGCATTGCGCCCGCGCAGGTTCGGGCGTGTGGTGACATCGCCCAGCAGCATCGGCCCAAAGATCGCGCACAGCACGACCAGCACCAGAAACAACGCGGCGAAAAAGGCGAATTTGTCGGCCCACAGCATGGCCAGCCATTGCGCGGCACGGCTTTTCGGCTTGGGCTCATGGATGGTTTGCGTGTCTGTCATGCTCATCGCTCAATACCGGATGCGGGGATCGAGGATCGCATAGGCGATGTCGATCAGCAGGTTCATGATGAAGATCGCCAGCGCCGAGACCATGATCGCCGCCAGCACCACCGCGAAATCGCGCAGCAGGATGCTGTCGATCATCAGCTTGCCGATGCCGGGAAAGCCGAAGATGGTCTCGACCACCACAGCGCCGTTCAGGATCGCGGCGGCCTGATCGCCGATCACGGTGATGACCGGCAGCATGGCATTGCGCAGCCCGTGAACAAAGATGATGGGCCGCGACCGCACGCCCTTGGCCTTGGCCGTCTTCACATAGGCCGAGCCCAGCACGTTGATCATCGACCCGCGCACGACCTGCAGGATCAGGCCGAACGGCCGGATGAACAGCACCGACACCGGCAGGATCCAGTGCCAGACGCTGCCCGTGCCCGATGTCGGCAGCCAGTGCAGGTTCACGGCAAAGACCACGATGGCGACGATGGCGATCCAGAAATCCGGGGCCGAGGCGCCGACCAGCGAAAAGAATGTGGCGATGCGGTCGAAGATGCCGCCCACCTTGAAAGCCGCCAGCGACCCGATGACGATGGCTGCGACCGTCACCAGCGACATGGTGATGACCGCCAGCCACAGCGTCCAGCCAAAGGCCTGCAGCACGACCTCCATCGCCGGGCGGGCCTGACGGATGGACTGGCCGAAATCGCCGCGCAGCAGATCGCCGACATAGCGCCCGAATTGCACGATCAGCGGATCGTTGAAGCCGTGCAGTTCCCGGAACTGGTCGCGCATCTCGATCGTGGCATCCAGCGGCAGGTAAAGATCCGTCGGATCGCCGGTCAGCCGCGACAGGAAAAAGACCAGGATCACCAGCCCGACCAGCGAAATGCCGCTGGCCATCGCCCGCTTTCCGATGAATGAGTTCATAAGCCCACCCCCCTCCCTTGGGTTCTGGACAAGGCGATGCCTGCCCTGGGTTCTGTACCTTGGGGGTCCGGCAGTCTCCTCAGGCCTGACGGACATCGGGCGAATCAACGCCCGCAGAATTGATATATTAGTATGTCTAGGATTTTTGTGAACCGCTAATCGTCATGCCCTCGGCTGCGGCTCTGCCGCCAGCGCCCATTGCCCGCCACCAGCAGGACCGAGGCAAAGATCACCGCGCCGCCGATCCATGTGCTGGCCAGCGCGATTTCGCCAAAGAACAGATAGGCCAGAATGGCCACGACCGGCAGGCGCAGGAAATCCAGCGGCGCAAGGAATGAGGCATCGGCCATGGCGAATGCCCGCGTGATCAGCGTCATGTTCACGGCCCCCAGCACGCCTTGCAGCGCCAGCAGCGCGATCTGATCCGGCGTCGGCGTGACCCAGACCGGCAGCGCCGCCAAAAGGCCCAGCGGCACCATGCTGAGCAGGTTCCACGCCACCAGCCTGTCCGTCGTGTCGCGCTGCGCCATGCGTCGCAGGATCAACTGGATGGCCGCCGTCAGGACCGCCCCGGCCAAGGCAAACAGCAGCCACGGATCAAACCCGCTGGCGCCCGGCCGGATGATGATGGCGATGCCCGCGAAGCCCACCAGAACCGCCAGCACCCTGCCCGCCAGAACCGGCTCGCGCAGAAAGATCCACGCGCCCAGCGTCAGAAAGATCGGCATGGTGAAATTCAACGCCGTCGCATCGGCCAGCGGCGCATGGGCATAGGCCACGAACAGCGCCACAAGCGAGGCAAGCTTCAGCCCCGCGCGCAGCACATGCATCCCGCGATAGGGCGAGGCGCGCAGATCGACCCGCAGAACCATCCATGGCAGCACGGCGATCAGCCCGAACACCGCGCGGAAAAACCCGATCATCAGCGGATGCACCTGCCCCGCCAGACTGCGCACGATGACCGCATCCAGCCCCGCAAGCACGGTTGCAACAGCCATCAGCAGGACGGCCAGCCCCTTTTTGTCTGCGGACATGTCGGCCCCTCCCTCGGCATGTCGTCACCGGGGGTTATGTGCGCTCAGCGGCAAAAGATCCACAACTGAAATACAAGAACATCAGGCTGGCGATGTCTGCGGGCCAACATACGGTGGCGTGGCGCAGGTCAATCCGGCTGCGGCATACTGGCGATGAATTGCGTGGCCAGCGCATCGCAGAACATCCTGGCGCAGATGCCCGCCAGATCCTCGGAGGCGGCGTCCTGTTCCGGGATCTGCCCCATCTGATCCAGCAGCCCGATCACCAGCCGCGCCTGATGGGTCGCGGGAATATCGGTGCGCAGGATGCCGGACCGCTGTTCCTGCATCATGTTCGACACGATCCAGCCCAGAAATTGCTGGCGTGTCACCTGAGATGCGGGAACCTGATAAAAGCCGATCTTGGTCAGATCGCGGTCGCGGCCCAGCAGGTTCAGCGCAAGTTCAAAACTGGCCCGGACCTTGCCATACAGCGCCTCGGGGGCGGTGTCGGGCATCAGCAGGCATTGCTGCGTCGCCTCGCGCAGCGCGGTGCGGAACTCCCGGACCAGCGCCTCATAGGCGGCTTCCTTGCTGGCGAAATAGATATAGAAGGCGGGCTGGCTGACCCCTGCCTCGGCCACGATGTCGCTGACCTTGGTGTCGTGAAAGCCCTTGAGCGCGAAAACCCGGATCGAGGCGCGGCGAAGCCGTTCCTTGGTTGCCTGCCCGCGCGGTCCGCACTGGGATGTCGCCTGTTCCATGACGCCTTCGCAACTGGTCACCGCTGGCATTAGAGGCTTGCCCGCCATCTGGCAAGCTTGGGCTGCTGCGATGTCAGGTGTCGCGCGAAAACTGCAACTCCATCAGGAATTCTGCCGTTTCTCCGGGCGGCAGGATCGCGTGATGGTTGCGCTGTTCGATCGCCGGTCCCTGATCGGGAAAGGGCGCCATGCCGCGCCATGGCTCAAGACACAGGTATCCCGCACCGGGTTTCTGCCACAGCGCGAATTGCGGCAGGTTGCGGCTGCGCATCCGGACATGCGTGGTCGCGCTGCCAAAGCGGACCGCATCGCCCGCGCCTTCGGGAAAGACCATCGCGCCGTCCTGAAACAGCGCCTGATCCAGCACCAGCGCGCCCTTGTCGAAGGGAGTTGGGTAGGGCGTGGGCGCGATCAGCCCATCCGCATTGGGGCGCATCATGACGGGCGCCCCGCCGTTCTCCAGTTCGACCCCATGCGGCTGGCCCGCCATACCCGGCAAAGGCCAGACAAAGGCCGGATGAAAGCCGAACTGAAAGGGCATCGGCGCGCTGTCCAGATTGCTGACGGCCGCGCGGCAGATCAGCGTCCGGTCCTGCACGCGATAGCCGATGCGCAACTGGAAATCGAAGGGATAGGCCGCATGGGTGGCCTCATCCGCCTCAAGCAGAAGTTCGGCCATATCGCCGCCGATCTGCTCCAGCCGGAAATGGCTGTGCCGCGCAAACCCGTGCGAGCCCATGGGAAAGGACCGCCCGCCGATGGTCACGGCGTCATCCGGACTGCGGCCGATCACGGGAAACAGCAACGGAGACCGCCCGGCCCACCAGCGCGCATCCCCTTGCCACAGCCATTCGGCCCCGTCGGCGCGGGTGCGGATGGATTGCAGCTCGGCCCCCAGCCCGGCGATTTCGACCCGCAGGGCGTCGTTCTGGATTACCGTCATGCAGTCCCCTTCTGCGCAGGCCGCTGAGCCTTCATCGCCTTAGTTCAGGCGGCGGTCCAGATGCAGATAGCCTCCGTCGACATGCAGCCACTGCCCTGTGATATGACTGGCACGGTCCGACAGCAGAAAGGCGCAGGTATCGGCGATTTCGCGGGCAGTCGTCATGCGCTTGCCCAAGGGGATGCGGGCGGTGATGGCCTCCAGCTCGGCCTGCGGGTCGGGCATGCTGTCCAGCCAGCGGCGATACAGCGGCGTCATCACCTCGGCCACGACGATGGCATTGACGCGGACCTGATCGGGCAGAAACTCGACCGCCCATTCGCGCGTCAGCCCCAGCTGCGCCGCCTTGGCCGCGACATAGGCCGATGTGCCGCCCTGCCCGGTCAGCGCGGTCTTGGAACTGATATTCACCACCGCACCCCGCTGCGCGCGCAGATCATCCGCGACCGCGCGCAGCATGGTGAAGTAATGCACAAGGTTCTGGTCCAGACTTTTGCGGAACGCGTCGGGCGTGCGGTCCAGCCCCACGCCGTCATTCGCGCCCGCATTGTTCACAAGCCCATGGATCGGGCCGTGGCGTTCGCGGGCCTGCGCGACCGCAACCGCGCAGGCGGCATCGTCGGAAAGCTCGGCCCGGATGAAATCCGCGCCCGTGCGCGCCAGCCAGTCCGCATCCGGCGCGCTGCGCGAGATGATGACGGGGCGCGCGCCTTCCTCGGCCAGCACTTCGGTGATGCCCGCCCCGATCCCCGAGCCGCCGCCGGTCACGATCACCACCCGGCCTTGCAGGTGCAGATCCATCACGCCCCCCGGAAGCGATAGGTTTCAAGGCTGGCCTCGTGCATCTGGATCGAAAATCCCGGCGCCTCGGGCGGCATATAGGCGGCGTCGCGGATGATGCAGGGATCCAGAAAATGTTCGTGCAGATGGTCCACGAATTCGATCACCCGGCCTTCGCGCGTGCCCGCGATGCACAGATAGTCGATCATCGACATGTGCTGGACATATTCGCACAAGCCCACCCCCCCGGCATGAGGGCAGACCTTCAGCCCGTGCTTTGCCGCCATCAGCATCACGGCCAGCACCTCGTTCAGACCGCCCAGACGGCAGGCGTCGATCTGCACCACGTCGATCGCGCCTTCCATGATGAACTGCTTGAACATGATGCGGTTCTGGCACATCTCGCCGGTGGCGACCTGAACCGGCGCCACGCCCGCGCGGATCTTGCGATGGCCCGCGATGTCGTCGGGGCTGGTCGGTTCCTCGATGAACCACGGCTGGGCAAAGGCCAGCTTGCCCACCCAGTCGATGGCCTGATCCACCTCCCAGACCTGATTGGCGTCGATCATCAGGTTCACGTCCGGGCCGATTTCATCGCGGGCGATGGTCAGGCGGCGAATGTCGTCCTCTAGATCGCGGCCGACCTTCATCTTGATGTGGCGAAAACCGGCATCGACCGCCTCGCGGCACAGGCGGCGCAGCTTGGCGTCGTCATAGCCCAGCCAGCCCGCGCTGGTGGTATAGCAGGGATAACCCTCGGCCAGCAGGGTCTTGATGCGGGCGGGTTTCCCGGCGGCCTGCGCGGTCAGGAATTCCAGCGCCCATTCCGGCGTGATGCAATCGGTGAGATAGCGAAAGTCGATGCAGCGCACCAGTTCGGCGGGCGACATGTCGGCGACCAGCTGCCAGACCGGCTTGCCTTCGGATTTCGCCCACAGATCCCAGACCGCATTGACCACAGCGCCCGTCGCCAGATGGATCGCGCCCTTGTCCGGGCCGATCCAGCGCAACTGGCTGTCGCTGGTCATATGCCGCCAGAAGCGGCCCATATCCTGCGCCACCCATCCCAGATCCAGACCCACGACCAAAGGCCGCAGCGCCTCGATCGCGGCAATGCAGATCTCGTTGCCGCGTCCGATGGTAAAGGTCAGGCCGTGGCCCTGATGCGGCCCGTCCGTTTCCAGAATGACATAGGCCGCCGAATAGTCCGGGTCCGGGTTCATCGCGTCCGAGCCGTCCAGCTGCGCACTGGTCGGAAAGCGCACATCCACCGTGCGCAGGCCTGTGATACGGGTCATGCCCCTGCCTTTCGTATTGGGGGGCGCAAAGGCCCCCCGGTCAGTCATCAATCGTAAAGAACGGCGGCGATTTCGGGGGCGTCGATGTTCGACTTGTCATACCAGAAAAAGCCGGTGTCGATGTCCTTGGGCACGGTTTCGCCCTTGGCCACGGCGACGGCCGCCTTGACGGTTTCATAGCCGATGCCCACCGGGTTCTGCGTGATCGCCCCGGCCATGGCGCCCGAACGGATCGCGTCCTTCTGCGCCTTGCCGCTGTCGAAGCCGATGACCACGACCTTCGAGTTCATCTCGCGCGCGCCGTTCAGGACGCCGATGGCCGCGCCTTCATTGGTGCCGAAAATGCCCTTGATGTCGGGATTGGCGGCCAGAATGGCCTTGGTGATCTCGGTCGATTTCAGGTGGTCGCCATCGCCGTATTCGATGGTGACGATCTGCACATCGGGGTGCTTTTCCTTCATCTGATTGACGAAGCCGTCGCGCCGGTCGATCCCCGTGGCCGAGGTCTGGCTGTGGCCCACGACCGCCACATGACCCGCGCCGCCGATCAGTTCGGCCATCTTGTCCGCCGCCATCGCCGAAGCCGCCACGTTGTCGGTGCTGGCCGTGGCCACCGGAATGTCGCTGTCGACGCCACTGTCGAAGGCGATGATCGGAATGCCCGCCGCCTGCGCCTGTTTCAGTTGCGGGATCACCGCCTGACTGTCCAGCGCGGCCAGCGCGATGGCACTGGGCTTCTTGGCCAGCGCCGCCGCCAGCATGTCCATCTGCTTGTCGACCTGCGTTTCGTTATCCGGCCCCTCGAACGTCACATCGACGCCCAGATCGGCCCCGGCCTTGTCGGCGCCCTGTTTGACCGCCTGCCAGAACTGGTGCTGAAACCCTTTCGAGATCAGCGCGACCGACATGCGGTCCTGCGCCATGGCCCCGGTCGTGCCGACCGTCAGCGCCAGCGCGGCAGCCGCGCCGATCAACATTCCCCGTCTTGAAAACATCTTCCCCTCCCAAGGTTGAAACTAGACAGCGGCGCGACGGCGCAGCTGGTCGGCATAGACGGCGACGATGATGATCGCGCCGGTAACGACGGTCTGCCATTCCGGCGCGACCGACATGACGCGCAGGCCGTTGGTCAGGACCGACATGATCAGCGCGCCGATCAGCGTGCCAAGGATCGTGCCCCGCCCCCCGGCCAGCGAGGTGCCCCCGATGACCACGGCGGCAATCGCCTCAAGCTCATATCCCAGCCCCAGCGCGGGCTGGGCCGAGTTCAGGCGGCTGGAGATCAGGATGCCGCCAATCCCCACGATGCCGCCGGCCAGCGCATAGATCGCCATCTTCCAGCGGTCGGTATTGACGCCCGACAGCCGCACGGCTTCCTCGTTCGATCCCAGCGCGAAGGTGTAGCGGCCCAGCACGGTGCGCCCCAGCACCCATGCGATCACGGCGGCGACGATGAACAGGATCAGCACGCCATTGGGCAGCGGAAACTGCGGAATGACCGACCCGATCAGCGAGCCCTGAGAGATGGTCGTGTAACCCTCGGTATCGTTGAAATAGATGGGCTTCGTGCCGGTGACGATCAGCGACAGGCCCTTCAGGATCAGCATCATGCCCAGCGTGGCGATGAAGGGCGGGATCTTGGCCTTGGCCACCAGCGTCCCCGAGATCAGCCCGCACAGCGCCCCGGTCGCGATGCCCGCAGCCACCCCCAGCGGCAAAGGCATGCCCCCCCATGTCAGCACCACCCCCGCCATGACGGCGCAGAAGGTCATCAGCGTGCCGATGGACAGGTCGATCCCGCCGGTGATGATGACCAGCGTCACCCCCACGGCCAGAACGCCGTTGACCGAGGTGGCCTGCAGGATCGACATGATATTGTCGATCCGGAAAAAGGCGGGGCTTGCCAGCGAAAAGCCCACGACCAGCACGATCAGGCTGGCAAAGGCCAGAAGCTTTTGTTGCGCGGCGCCCCGGCGGGCCTGTTTCTCGCTCATCCCTCGGGTTCCTTATTCCGCCGCCAGCGTCTCGCGCCGGGTGGCCAGTTCCATGATGTCTTCCTGCGACGCGCCGCCGGGCAGGATGCCGGTCAGGCGGCCTTCGCACATGACCGCGATGCGGTGCGACAGGCGCAGCACCTCGGGCAGTTCGCTGCTGATGACGATGATCGCCTTGCCCGCGGCGGCCAATTCCCCCAGCAGGCGATAGATCTCGGCCTTGGCGCCCACGTCGATGCCGCGCGTGGGTTCGTCAAAGATCAGGATGTCGCAATCGCGCAGCAGCCATTTCGCGATGACCACCTTTTGCTGGTTGCCGCCCGACAGAAGCCGCACCTCTTGCCGGTCGCCGGGCGTGCGGATCGACAGGGTGTCGATATAGTCGCGGGCGATCCGGCCCAGACGGCTCTCGTCGATCCGGCCCATGCGGTCGGCATAGCGCGGCAGGCTGGCCATGGCGATATTGGCGCGCACATCCATGCCAAGCGCCAGACCGTAATGCTTGCGATCCTCGGACAGATAGCCGATCCCCGCCTGCACCGCGTCCGCCGGGCTGCGGATGGTCACGGGCCGATCGTTGATGCGGATCTCGCCGCTGTCGGCAGGCTCGGCCCCGAAGATCGCGCGGGCCAGTTCGGTGCGCCCCGCGCCCATCAGCCCGGCAAAGCCCAGAATCTCGCCCTTTTTCAGCTGAAAGCTGATCTTGCGCAGCTCGGTGCCGCGCGTCAGGTCGCGCACCTCAAGCGCCGTCTGCGCCCCCGCCAGATCGGGGATGGTCGCGGCGGCCTCGGCCAGTTCGCGCCCCACCATCATCTGGATAATGCGCGAGATCGGCGTCTCGGCCGCTTCGACCGTGCCGACATAGGCCCCGTCGCGCATCACCGTCACCCGGTCCGAGATCTGCCGGATCTCATCCATCTTGTGGCTGATATAGATGATGCCGACACCTTCGTCGCGCAACTTGCGGATGATGGTGAACAGTTCGGCGATCTCGGCATCGTTCAGCGCCGCCGTGGGTTCGTCCATGATCAGCACCCGCGACCGATGGCTCAGCGCCTTGGCGATCTCGACCATCTGCTGGCGGGCGATGGTCAGCCCGCCCACCGGGGCGCGCGGGTCCATGCGGATGTTCATGGCGTGAAACAGCGCCGCCGTATCGGCATTCTGCCGCGCCTCGTCGATGCGGCCAAAGGACAGGCGCGGCTCGCGGCCGATCCAGATGTTCTGCGCCACCGACAGATCCGGCATCAGCGCCAGTTCCTGATGGATGATACCGATCCCCAGCGCCTGCGCGGCGGCGGGGTTCGGCAATGTGGCCGCCGCGCCGTCGATCAGGATCTGGCCTTCATCGGGCTGATAGACGCCCGACAGGATCTTCATCAGCGTGGATTTTCCCGCGCCGTTTTCGCCCATCAAGGCGTGAACCTCGGCCCGGCGCAGGTCGAAATCCACCGATTTCAGAGCGTGGACGCCGGGAAATCGCTTCTGGATGCCCTGCATCCGCACCAGATCGGTCATGGCGTCACCCCATAGAAACGCGCGGCATTGCCGCCCATGATCGCAGCGCGGTCGGCGGCAGACAGATCGCGCAGCAATTCGTCCGTCAGGTCGCGCCATTGCGCAAAACTGCCGGCAAGGTTCAGCACCGGCCAGTCGCTGCCCCAGATCAGACGCTGCGGGCCGAACCAGTCCAGAAGATGCGCCACCAGCGGGCGCAAGGCGGGCAGAGGGTCATGCAGATCGCCGGGCGCAAGTTCGGTCAGCAAACCCGACAGCTTGCAATGGATGCGCGGATCGGCGGCCAGGGCGCGCATCCCCTGCGCCCATGCGCTGTGTTCGTCCGGCTGCGGCTTGGCGGCATGGTCGATGACGATGGCCAGATCCGGGTTCCGCGCCGCGAATTCCGCCAGCACGCCCAGATGACGGCGCGTGACCAAGGCATCGAAGGTCAGGCCAAGGCGCGGCAGTGCCGCCAGCGCCTCGGGCCGGGGCGCGGTCAGCAGCCAATTGGTATCGGCGATGTCCTGCAGCATGGGGCGGATGCCGCGAAAGCGCGGGTTTTCGGCGCGGCTTTCCAGATCGGTCACGGCATGGGCCGCCGTCAGATCGACCCAGCCCACGACACCGACCGGACCGGACAGCGACAAAAGAAAATCCGTCTCGGCCAGCGTGGGGGCGGCCTGAACGGCGATGACCGGGCCATCTCCGGGATGATCCGAGGGGCCGAAATCGCGGCGGATGGCATCCAGACCGGGACCGGACAGCCAGCCGTAATCGCCACGGTCCAGCCGCCAGAAATGGCAATGCGCATCCAGAATCTGCATCGCCGCCCCTCCCAAAGCAACGCGCTCCGCCTGCGGGCGCCCCCTCCTTGGGACTATCGCTGCGGTTCTTATATGAATATGCTATCCACATATGAACATGCCGCGCAAGCGTTTCTTTGGAGGGTTCCCATGGCCGATGACATTCAGGACAGCTCCTTTGATGCGACCGAACGCTATCGCGCGCCGGCCTTGGACAAGGGGCTTGATATCCTTGAGGTCTTGTCCGAACAGGCGCGCGGCCTGACCCGGACCGAGATCGTCAAGGCACTGGGCCTCAGCCCATCTCAGATCTATCGCATGCTGGAACGGCTGGTGGCGCGCGGCTATGTCACCCGAATCGAAGGCGGCGACCGCTATGCGCTGACGATGAAGCTGTTCCTGCTGGGAACGCAGCACCCGCCGGTGCGGCGGTTGGTCGCACAGGCCCAGCCGTTGATGGACGACTTTGCGCGGGCGCTGCGCCAGTCCTGCCATCTGATCGTGCCGGAAGCCGGGGCGGGCGTCGTGATCGCGCAGGCCAGCCCGATGGGACATTGGGAATTCCGCGCGCGGATCGGCGGGCAGGTGCAATTGTTCAGCACCGGGTCGGGAATGACGCTGTTGGCCTTTCAGCACCCCGACCGCGCCCAGCAGACGCTGGGTGGCTGGGGTGTCAGCGATGCCGCAGCAAAGCTGGCGCGGATCGCCGAGCATCTGCAACAGGTGCGCGCCCAGGGCTGGCGCGCCGAGCCGTCGGGCCAACTGGTCGGCGTCACCGATATCAGCGTCCCCCTGCTGGGGCCGGGCGGCGATGCGGTGGCGGTGCTGACCTGCGCCTATATCGAACATCCCGATGAACTGGGCCACGACAGCCGCACCGAGGCGCTGGCCGCCTTGGCGGATGTGGCGCGGCAGCTTTCCCTGTCGATCCAGCAGCCCGGATGATGCGCGCGGGCTTGGCAATAGCCGCGCGACGGGACATAACTCAGGCACAAGCCCGACAGTGACGACATGGCCAAAGAGATCGAACGCAAGTTTCTGGTAGCTAACGATTTATGGCGCATCGAAGTCCAGCGAACCGTGCGATTGCGCGACGGATTGCTGGCCTTTTCCGATGGCCGGAAAGTCCGCATCCGGTTTTACGATGACCGGGCCACCCTGACCGTCAAAGGCCGCCGAAAAGGCATCAGCCGGGACGAGTTCGAATATGACATCCCCTCATGCGATGGTCTGGTCCTGCTGGCGGATCATTGTGACGGCGAGGTGCTGGAAAAAAGCCGTCATCACATCCAGTTCGGCGGGCATGAATGGATCGTGGACGAATATCACGGCATCCTTGCCGGCATGTTGCTGGCTGAAATCGAGATCCCGACCGAATGCACCCGATTCATGCACCCACCATGGCTGGGCCCCGAGGTGACGGGCAAGCAGAAATACCGCCAGACCAACCTGATCAAGGCCTATGCGCAGGCCAGATCGTCGCAGGCCGACGGCTAGGGTCAGGGCGTCAGATCGTCCGGTCGGTCGATGTCGCGCAGCACGGCAGGCGGCAGGTCCAGACGGTTCGCCTTCGGGATGTCGCGCAGCAGGCTGCCCGCGCCCCGGTCGCCCTGCAAGGTCTCAAGCCGGTCGAACCATGTCGCGGGAAACAGCGCGGGCGGCATGGGCTGCCCCGCCGATTGCGCGCAGGCCGCATCATCGCCCGCAAAGGCCAGCAGGCGGTCGATGTCATCGCCGCGCAGGAACGGCATATCGCCCAGCAGCACCAACAGACGCGCGGGGCGGGCTTGGCGCAGATGCCGCAGCCCCAGCAGCAGGCTGTCCGATTGCGGCCCGCCTTCGGGCACGGCCAGCACCTCCATCCCCTGCGCCCGCGCAAGATCTGCAACCTGCGACGTGGACACGACGGCCAGCCGCTGCGCGATGCCGGGCCGGTCGGTCAGGCGAAACGACGCCTCGGCCATGGGGCGGCCCTGCACCAAGGCCAGCAGTTTGTCGGCAGATCCGAACCGGCGCGAGGCCCCGGCCGCCAGCACAAGGGCAGCCGTCGCGCGTTCAGCGTTCAAACCCGGTCCCCGGTCAGGTCCCGCAGCATCAGCGCGATCTGATAGGCGTCATAGGGCTTTTGCACCACGGGCAGATCGCGATAGCCGTCGGTCAGCCCGTCCCGGCCATAGCCGGTCGCGAAAAAGAACGGGATGCCGCGATCCAGCAGCCGGTCGGCAATGGGAAAGGACTGCTTGCCCGCCAGATTCAGGTCCAAAATGGCAAGGTCGAAATCATCGCGCAGCGCGGCATCCAGCGCCGGTTCAAGCCGCATGACCGGGCCGACGGGCTGATGGCCCAGATCGCTGACAATGTCCTGAAGCATCATCGCGATCAGCATTTCGTCTTCAACGATCAGAATGCGTGCCATCGGCCTCACCGCGATAAAGGGGTTTGTCGCTGACCGCCGCGACCGGGCTTTCCAGCACGAAGACCGTTCCGGTGGGCCGGTGGTCGATATGGGCCGCGCCCTGCAATTCCTGCGGCAAGACCTCGAGGATCAGGCGCGAGCCAAAACCCGTGCGGCTGGCGGGGGTGACCGGCGGGCCGCCGGTTTCGGCCCATTCCAGCCGGAAGATGTCGCGGTCATCAACGCGCCAACGGATGCTGACCTGACCCTCGGGCGCGGACAGCGCGCCGTGCTGCGAGGCGTTCGTTCCCAGTTCGTGGACCGCAAGCGCCACCGCCAGCGCGGCACGTGGGCCAAGGCGCAGATCCGGCCCGTCGATGCGGAACGCGTCGCCCCGATCGCGAAACGCGCTGGTGGCGCTGTCGATGATGCTGCGCAGATCCGCGCCGTCCCAGTTTTCCTGCGTCAGCACGTCATGCGCCCGCGACAACGCCAGAATCCGCGCATTGATCGACCGCAATGCCTCATCCTTCGAGGACGCCCCGCGCAGCGTCTGGCCCACGATCGACTGGATCGAGGCCAGCGTGTTTTTGACCCGGTGATTCAGCTCATTGATCAGAAAACGCTGGTGGCTTTCGGCGCGTACCCGTTCCGTCACGTCCGAGCCCTGCACGAAAATATGCGTGACCGCGCCGGAATCGTCGCGGATCGGCTGATACACGAAATCCAGAAACCGCTGCTCCAGCGGCGCGTCGGGCGAGCGGTTCAGAAAGACCGGCTCGGACATGCGCTTGACGGTCTCGCCGGTGGAAAACACATGATCCAGCAGCAGGACATAGCCCTGCCGGGCCACTTCCGGCAGCGCGACATCGACCCGCTGGCCGATGACATCGCGCCCGCCGATCAGCCGGCGGTATTCGGGGTTCATCAGTTCAAAGCGATGATCCGCCCCGCTCAGCATCGCCATGAAGGTCGGCGCCTGCGAAAACATGCTTTGCAGGCGCTGGAATTCCTGACGGTTGCGCCGTTCCGCCAGCACGCGTTCGGTGGTCTCGACGACGATGGCGATGACGCCCGCAGGCTTGCCCTGTTCGTCGGCCACGGGGGAATAGTCCAGATTCATCCAGACCTGTTCCGGATAGCCCTTGCGATACAGCGTCAGTTCCTGATCGCGATAGGCCAGCGTGCCGCCAGCCAGTCCCACCCGCATCACATGATCGTTGAAATCCGCAACCTCGCGCCAGCCCTCGCGCACGTTCGAGCCCAGAATCTGCGGATGGCGATGCCCGGCGAAAACCGAATAGGCATCGTTATAGATCATCACGCCACGCTCTCCCCACAGCATGACAATGGGAACGGGGGAATGCAGCAGCAGCGCGGTGGCGGTTTTCAGGCATTGCGGCCATGTCTCGACCCGGCCAAGCGCGGTCTGCGACCAGTCAAAGTCACGGATCAGACCGGCAACCGCACCGTCGTGACCCAGAAACGCAAATGGCGCGGCAGCATCGCTGGTCACACTGATATCCTATGCGCGAAAGATCGCAGAAACGCATCACATCCGGACCTGCCGCGGGGTCAATCCCGTCCAGATCGCAAGCCCAACTTTCACGCCGCGAATCCGTTCCGCAAGTCTTTGCAGACCGCTGATCTGCGGGCAGTTGCCGCATAACACCACCGCCTGTTAGACTTGGTGCAACAAAAAACACGGAACGAGCAGGACAGGCCATGAAAATCCCCAAGACGCGGCTGGCGTTATGCCTTGCGCTTGCTGCATCGACATTGACGGGCTGCGGCGTCGGATCGCGTCACAGCGAATTGGAATGCATGGAGCGGGCGATGTATTTCGAATCCAACCGCTCCAGCCGGGACGGCATGGTCGCGGTGGGCAGCGTGGTGATGAACCGCGTGCAATCCGGGCAATATCCGCGTTCGGTCTGCGGCGTCGTGGGGCAGAAAAACCAGTTCGCACCCGGCGTGATGCGCAAGAAGATGAACGACCGCTCGGTGCCCATGGTGCGCGAGGCGGCGCGGTCGGTGATGCGCGGAGAACGCCATCCGCTGATCGGCAATGCGATGTTCTTTCACGTCGCCTCGGCCCGCTTTCCCTATGACAACATGCACTATGTCCTGACCACGGGCGGCAATGCGTTTTACGAAAAGCGCAAAAGCCATCTTGTGACGCGCCCGGTCCCGCCACCCGCCATCGAAGGCATCACGCGCCGTTAGGGCGCGGCATGCAGAAGGCCGCTGGCGGGCATCCCCGCCAGCGGCCATGTTGCCCCGCGTCAGACGCGGCTCAGTTCGCGGTGACGACCTGCGGCTGGCCCCGGCTGCGCGACATCACGGCAATGACCGCTGCCGCCCAGATCACCGCCGCAATCCACCACATGACATTGCCGCTGAGCAGGCCAAGGCCGATCAGCCCGCCCTGAATGCAGTAATAGGCCATGGGGATCAGCGTCTTGCGGATGATCGCGCCTTCGCGGTCGGCCAGACCCACCGTTGCCGATGCGGCGACCACGTTATGCACGCAGATCATGTTGCCCGCAGCGCCACCGATGGCCTGCAAGGCAACCACCGTGCCCGCGCCCGCCGCGCCCAGACCGATGCTTTCCCCGGTCGAGAACTGGAACAGCGAAAACATCATGTTGCTGACGGTGTTCGATCCGGCGACAAAGGCCCCCATCGCACCGATCCATGGCGCAAACATCGGCCATGCCTGACCCACGGCGGCAGAGACGCCCTCGGCCAGAATGATCGGCATGCTGGCCAGACTGTCCGAGGCCGAGTTCAGAAACACCTGCACCATCGGAACGGCCAGCAGCAGCGCCGGGGCCGCAGCCATCATCGTCGTTCCCGACGATTTCATCGCCCGGCCAAAATCGCGCCCCTTCATCCCGTGATAGAAGAAGGTGAACAGCGATGCCAGAATCAGGATCGTGCCCGGCAGATACAGCATCTGCGCGCGCGCATTGATCCCCGAGCCGAACAGGTTGTCAAAGGCCAGCGTCATCTCGGGCGAGGTCAGGAAGGCTTTCAGCGGCCCGATGGTCCGCGTCGCGATCAGCAGCAGCACGACCACGATATAGGGCATCCACGCCTTCAGCAGCGGCATGACCGGCTTGTCGGCATGGTGATCCTCGGTGCTGTCCAGCGTGCCGACCCAGCTTGCATCCCATTGCTTGCGGGGCGGGAAGTCAAAGACCTCGGCCGGGATGAACAGGCCGCGTCTGGCGGCGGGCACCACGATCAGCAGGCCGATGATGCCACCCAGCAGCGACGGGAATTCCGGCCCAAGGATATTGGCGATGATCCAGTAGGGCACGGTGAAGGCCAGACCGGCGAACAGCGCGAATTTCCAGATGCGGAAGCCTTCGGCAAAGGATCGGTTGGCGCCAAAGAACCGCGTCAGCATGCCCACAAGGATCAGCGGGATCAGGAAGCCCACAAGCCCGTGGATCGTGGCGACCTTGACCGCGACCTCGAACAGGTAATCGGAAAAGGCCATGGGCGCGATGGTCGTGTCGACGATCTGCTGCCCCGAAAGGCCGGTATTCACCCCCACAAGGATCGGCGTCCCCACGGCTCCGAATGACACCGGCGTGGACTGGATGATCAGCGTGACCATGACCGCAGCCATGGCGGGAAAGCCCACCGCAACCAGCAGCGGCGCGGCGATGGCTGCGGGCGTGCCAAAGCCCGATGCGCCCTCGATCAGCGACCCGAAGAGCCACGCAATGATGATCGCCTGCACCCGCCGGTCGGGCGAGATCGAGGTGAAGCCGTTGCGGATGGATTTGATGCCGCCACTTTCCTCCAAAGTATACAGCAGCAGGATCGCACCAAAGACGATGTAAAGCAGCGTTCCGGCGGTGACGATCCCGTTGACCGTCGCCCCCAGAACCTTGTTCAGTTCGGTCCCCCAGACCAGCAGCGCGGTCGCGACCGTCACCACATAGGCCACAAGCATTGAAAACTTGGCCGAACGCGCCAGAACCACCAGCAGCACAAACACTGTGGCGATGGGCAACGTGGCCAGCAGAAACGTGATTGCTCCAGCCATCTTTCCTCCTCAGATGGGCGGCGGTGCCGCCGGTTGCAGTCAGTCGTGCAAAACGGGGTGCGCATCCCAATGCGCGCATTTCGAGGTCTGCCCGATACCGGGGTTCAAGCTGTTGGTCGGATCTATCGCGCGATAGAATTCCGCCAGTCCGGGCTTGGCGTGATACAGATGGCCGACATTGTGTTCGGCCGGATATTCGGCGCCGCGATCGTCCAGCAGGCGCCACATCTGATGTTCCAGCGCCAGACAGTCATGGCCTTTCTTCACGACGTAATCCTGATGAAAGACGTGACAGAAGAAATGCCCGTAATACAGCTTGCTGACGATCTTTGCGTCCATCTCGGGCGGCAGCGTTTCCACCCAGTCGCGGTCATCCCGGCGCAGGGCGATGTCCAGCGCCACGATATCCTCGACCTCGCGGGCATGGATGGCGCGGTATCGGATGGCCGCGCCCGCCACGGCGAAGCGGTGCAGAAAGGCGGCTTTACCTTCGGCCGGGGTGCATTCGAACATGTCGCCACTGGCCGAGGGGAACAGGCCCGACAGATAGGCCCGCGCCTCGGCCACGCCCGCGCCGCCCATGCGCAGCATCAGATGATGTTCATAGCGGTCGCGAAACGCGTTCATGCGCTGGGGCAGATGGTTCGGAAACAGCCGCGCCACGCCTTGCGCCAGCCGGTCCGACAGCGTGCTGCCCAGCCCCAGCCGTTCCGTGACCGCATCCATCCGCGCCTTGGCGTTGAAAAAGGCGGGCATCCGGTCGGTCCCGGCCTTCTGGATGAACAGGAACGTGTCCTTGCCATAGGTCGCGGCCACGTCATAGGCCTCGCGGTGGATATATTCCCCGGCGATGGGCAGGCTTTCAAACCGGCTCAGCATATGGCGGCGGATCCGGGTCAGCTCGGCCGGATCGTTGGTGCCGATATAGAAGACGGCGGTTTCCGTCTCGGCCTCGAACGTGTCCAGACGCACGGCGAATACCGCAAGCTTGCCCGCGCAGCCCGCGCTTTCATGCAGGCGGCGCGGATCGGCGTTGAACCGGGCCGGCGTGGCGGCGTCCACATCGCGCACATGATCGGCATATTCGCGGTCCGAGGCCCATGCATCGGTCGGCGCAGGTTCGGGCAGATCGCCGCGTTCCACGCGGTCCAGAATGGTTTCGGGGTCGCAGCCCAGATCCACACCCAGATGATTGACCAGCGCCACCGTGCCATCCGGGCCCACCTGCGCAAACAGCGTCATCTCGGTATAGGCCGGGCCGCGCCGGATCAGCGCACCGCCCGAATTGTTGCACACGCCCCCCAGAACCGAGGCGCCGATGCAGCTTGAACCGATCACGGAATGCGGCTCGCGCCCCAAGGGACGCAGGCGCTTTTCCAGCACATCCAGCGTGGCACCGGGCAGGCAGACGACCTGCCGTCCCTGATCGACCAGATGCACGCCCTTCAGCCGCATCACGTTGATCAAGACGATCGGGCGGTCGTAATCGTCCCCCCACGGGGTCGAGCCGCCGGTCAGCCCGGTATTCGCCGCCTGCAGGATCACGGCGCAGCCCGCCGCGATGGCTGCGTTCAGCACGCGCCACATCTCGACCAGCGATCCGGGGCGCACGACCGCCACCACCGCACCGCCGCCATAGCGGAAGCCTTTGGTGAAGCGCCGGGTCGCCCGCGCGGAAGTCAAGACTTGCGCCGCGCCGGTTATGCCGCAAAGCTGTTCCAGCAATGCTTCGCGCATCACCGGGCGTTTTGCGGTTTCCGCATCTGGCATGTCTGTCCCCCGCTGATGCGGCCCCGGCATATGTCGGCCAAACGCGACACCCTTGCCGGACGCATGAATGTAAATTGAAATGACCTCTCCCATCGGCATGGTAAATTATTTTTACCAAACCTGTCAAACGGCAAACGGATTGAACCATTCCGGCACTGTCGCTAGGTTGGGTGTCCGGGCCAATACCCATCCGCGAACGGAAGGCAGCGCTGTGGACAGAACCGTGAACAAGGGCGACAGCGCAGCGCAGGCCACCGCCCGCCATATCGAGGATCTGATCCTTGAAGGGTCGCTGCGATCCGGCGATCTGCTGCTGCCCGAACGCGAAATGGCGCTGCGGCTGGACGTGTCCCGCCCCACCCTGCGACAGGGCCTGAAAATGCTTGAGGATAAAGGGCTTATCCTGACGGATGCCAATGGCGTGCGCCGCATCGCGCGGCTGGCGACCAGCATCACCGATCCGCTGATCGAACTGATGTCCTCGGGCGGTCTGGTGGTGGGCGACTATCTGGAACTGCGTGGCACGCTGGAGGGGCTGGCGGCCAGTCTGGCCGCGACCCGCGCCAATGACATCGACCGCCAGACCCTGTCCGACTGCATGGCGCGGATCGACCAGGCGCATGACAACGGCGATGCCCATGCCGAGGCCGAGGCGGATGCCGACCTGCATCTGGCCGTCTATGAGGCCAGCCACAATATCGTGCTGCTGCAGATCATGCGCGCCCTGTCGGGGATGCTGCGGCAGGGCGTGTTTCACAACCGCGAAAAGCTGTTTGCCCGTGACGAGGTGCGCGATGTGCTGCTGTCCCAGCACCGCGCGATCTATACCGGGGTGATGGCCCGCGATCCGGCCGCCGCCGCCCGCGCGGCCGAGGATCACATGATCTATACCAAGCGCGTGCTGTCCGAGATCGCGGCGGCCGAGGCGCGGCTGGAAATCTCGTTGCGGCGGATCGACGGCGGCAATATCGCACAGCGCGGATAAGCTGGCCCGGTCCTATTGACGGATCGGGTTGCGCGCCATACCGCACGGGCGGCGGGCTTTGACCGACCCCGGCACGAACCCCAGCGACATGACCGCGCAGCTATGAAAGATCGCCGTGAAACCTGATATCCTGTTCCGCGTGGAAGGCCCGGTCTATGCCGACCATCTGGCGCACCACTTCACCATCCACGATGCATGGGATGGCCTGCGGGATCTGCCGGCTGACACCCGGTCGCGCATCCGCGTCGTGGTCACCAACGGTCTGGTCGGGTTGACCGCCGCCGAAATGGACGCCTTGCCCTCGCTTGGCCTGATCTGCACCGTCGGCACCGGATATGAGGCGGTGGACGTGGCCGCGGCCCGCGCGCGCGGCATTTCGGTCACGCATGCGGCGGGGGTGAATGCCGTGGCCGTGGCGGAATACGGCATGGGCATGATCTTGGCGCTTGTGCGCAAGATCTGCGCCTTCAATGCCTCGGTCCGGGACGGAATGTGGCGCGGGGATGTGGGCGTGACGCCGCTGCTGTCCGGCCGGCGCATGGGCATTTTCGGCATGGGCGGCATCGGCCTGCGCATCGCAAAGCTGGCCGAGGCCTTTGGCATGCAGATCGCCTATTGCAACCGCTCGGCCAAGGATGTGCCGTGGGTGCGCCATGACGATCTGCAATCTCTGGCGGCGGCGGTCGATGTTCTGGTGATCGCCGCGCCGGGCGGGCCTTCCACGCAGCACATCGTCTCGGCGCAGGTGCTGGATGCGCTGGGGCCGCAGGGCTATCTGGTCAATCTGGGGCGGGGCTCGATCCTGCACACGCCGACGCTGACCGCCGCCTTGCGCGATGGCCGCATCGCCGGAGCCGCGCTTGACGTGTTCGAGGAAGAACCCGACGTGCCCGCCGATCTGCGCGCGCTGCCCAATGTCGTGCTGTCGCCGCATATCGCGGGGCTTGCGCTTGATGTGCAGCAGCTGAGCGCGGCGCTGATGCAGCGCAATATCGACGCCCATCTGGCAGGCACGGCGCTGATCAGCCCCGTGCCCGAACTGGCCTAGCGCCCGGCAAAGGGCGCGATGGTGACACCGTTTTCCATCAGCGCCGCCCGCAGCCGCTGCGCCATCGTCACCGCGCCGGGCGTGTCGCCATGCACGCACAGCGTGGCCGCGTCCACCGGCAGGCGCTTGCCGCCCGTGGTGGGGATATGGCCGTTCACCACCATCTCAAGCACCTGATCGACGCTTTGATTCGCATCATGGATCACCGCGCCCGGTTCGCTGCGCGGGGTCAGTTCGCCCGCGTCGGTATAGGTGCGGTCGGCATAAATTTCGCAGACCACGCGCAGCCCGGCCTTCTGGGCCGCCTCGAACATGCAGGAATAGGGCAGCGACACGAAGATCGCACCCGGATCGACCGCCACCACCGCGCGGGCGCAAAGCGCGGCAAGCTCGGGATCGGTCGCGGCCATATTGCCCAGCGCACCATGGGTTTTGACATGGGTCATCGGATGGCCCTCGACCTCGGCCATGCCGCGAAAGGCCGCGATCTGATAGATCAGCTGCGCCTCAAGATCCTCGGGACGCTCGCCGGAAATGCGGCGGCGGCCAAAGCCGTAAAGATCGGCGAAGGACGGATGCGCACCCACGGCCACGCCGTTGTCGCGCGCCATCGCGATGGTGCGGCGCATGACCGAAGGATCGCCCGCGTGAAAGCCGCAGGCGATGTTGGCTGTCGAGACAACCTTCAGCATCGCCGCATCGTCGCCCATGGTCCATGCGCCGAAGCTTTCGCCCATGTCGCAATTCAGGTCGAGTGTCCGCATGTCGTTTCCCTGCTGTTCAATTTGACGGCAATTCTGTCCAAATCGCCCGATGATCGATCTTTGCGTCTGCTTCGGACGTGGTTGTCCCGGTTCAAGGGTTCCAAGTGGATACGGCTGGTATACCGACATTTCAAGTTGTCGAAACCGCCGACTTCACGTCGCCACAATAGATGGACGGGACAGGATACCCATGCTGAAATCAACCCATGCACTTGCCGGACTTGTCGCGCTGACGCTGGCCGGACCCGCGCTGGCCCAGACCTCCTGGGACATGTCGGTCGTCTGGCCCGAGGGGAACTTCCACACCAAGAACGCCCAGACCTTCGCGCAGCGCGTGTCCGAGGTCACCGATGGCGAGGTGCAGATCACCGTGCATTCCGGCGGCGCGCTTGGCATCAAGGGCCCCGAGGGCATGGCCGCCGTGCGTGACGGCATCGTGCCCATCGCCGACATCCTGATGAGCCAGCAGGTCGGCGAAAACCCCGCCCTTGGCGTCGAGACGCTGCCCTTTCTTGCGCCGACCATGCAGGATCTGACCCTGCTGCATAAGTTCTATCGCCCGATGATCGAAAAGATCGCGGCAGAGATGAACCAGAAGCTGCTGTATATGACCCCCTGGCCGGGTCAGGCGGTCTATTCGCCGCAGCCGATCAACACGCTGGCCGACATGTCGGGCCTGAAGATCCGCGTGGTGGATGCCAATGGCCACGACTATTTCGCAGCCCTTGGCGCGTCGCCCGTGCAGATGCCGTGGGGCGAGGTCGTGCCGTCGCTGGCCGCAGGCACGATCAATGGCGTGACCACCTCGTCCTCGTCGGGCGTGGATGGCGCGTTCTGGGAATTTCTCAAGAACATGAACACGTTCAACTGGCAGGCCTCGTCGAACATCGTCACGGTCAATCTGGACGAATGGGCCGCGCTTGACCCCGAGGATCAGGCCGCCATCGAAGCGGCCGCCGCCGATCTGGAAGGCCAGTTCTGGCTGAACTCGCGCGCCGAGGACGCAGCCAAGCTGGCCGTCCTGAAGGAACACGGCATCACCGTCACCGCGCCCTCGGATGAGCTGAAGGCCGAGTTGCTGGAAAAGGCCGTGCCACTTTGGGACGCCTATAAGGCGCGCGTGCCGGATGCCGCGCCGGTCATCGACGCCTATCTGTCGGCGCGCGACCAATAAGCGAAACCGCAGGGCCGCCCGGCCCTGCCTTTCCAGACAAGCGGGGCCGTCATGCAAACCGACACCATCCTTCCCGAACGCCTGCGCCTTGCGCCGCTGATCCGCGTGATCGACGGTCTGACGGCAGCCGGAAACCTGATTTCGGCCCTGTGCCTGCTGGCGATCTTCGGGCTGGTCGCCGCCGAGATCGTGATGCGCAACCTGATGGGCATCTCGATTTCATTTTCGTGGGATGTGTCGGCCTATCTGATGGGCGCATGTTTCCTGCTTGCGGCGGCCAGCGCGCTGAAAGGCGGCAGCCATGTGCGCGTGACCGCTTTGACCGAATTGCTGCCGCCGCGCGGCGCATGGGCGCTTGATTTCGCGGCGGCGGTGATCGGACTGGCGGTCACGGTGCTGCTGGTCTGGTCGCTGGGACAGATGGCATGGCTTTCGGGCACGCGCGGTTCGACCTCGCCGGGGGTGGTGCGCATTCCGCTTGTGCTGCCGCAGGGCATCCTGACTGTCGGGGCGGTGCTGCTGTTCTTGCAGATGGTCGCGCAGGTCATGCGGGTCTGGTCCGGCGAACGTCTGACCAATGGCGAGGGGCTTGAGTGATGAGCAAGGTCGCATTCTCACTGCTGGGCCTGATGGGGCTGTTTCTGGGAACGGGCGTCTGGATCGGCCTTGGGCTGATTGCGGCGGCGGTGTCGCTGCTGATGCTGTACCGGCCCACGATGCCCTTTGAAAAGCTGCTGGCGCAACAGACGTTCAACACCCTGTCCTCGCCCGAGCTTCTGGCGCTGCCGCTGTTCATCCTGATGGCCGAGGTGCTGTTTCGCACCCGCATCGCCGAGGCGCTGTTCACCGGCCTGTCGCCGTGGCTGCGTCGGGTTCCGGGGCGGCTGGGGCATCTGACGGTCATGGGCTGCACACTGTTTGCCTCGGTCTGCGGATCGTCGGCGGCAACGACGGCGATGGTGGGCCGCATCACCGCCAAAGAGCTGCTGGATCGCGGATATGACCGCGATCTGGTCATCGGATCGCTGGCCGGGGCGGGCACGCTGGGCTTTCTGATCCCGCCATCGACCATCATGATCATCTATGGCGTCATGGCCGAGGAATCGATCGTGCGCCTGTTCATGGCGGGCATCCTGCCCGGCGCGATGATCGCCGCGGCCTATATGGGTTACATCGCCATCCGCGCATGGCTGAACCCGGATCTGGTCGGAAAGGCGCCGCCGCCGACATCGCTGCGCGAAAAGCTGGCGGCGCTGCGCGATCTGGGGCCGCTGCTGATCCTGATCTTTGTGGTGATCGGCTCGATGTATGGCGGCATCGCCTCGCCGACCGAGGCGGCGGCGGTGGGGGTCGCGGGCGCGATCGGCATCGGGTTCTGGCAGCGCACGCTGAATTTCCCCGGCCTGCTGGCCGCGGCGCGGTCCGCCGCCGACAGTTGCGCGATGATCGGGCTGATCATGCTGGGCGCGATGTTTCTGTCCACGGCCATCGGCTATCTGGGTCTGCCGCGCTATATCGCCAGCACCATCGACGGCTGGGGCCTGTCGCCCTTTGTGCTGATCCTTGTGCTGCTGGTGTTCTATATCATTCTGGGCATGGTGATGGAGGGGCTGGGCATCATCGTCATGACCCTGCCCATCACGCTTCCGCTGATCGAGGCGGCAGGCTATAGCAAACTGTGGTTCGGGATCTTCATGGTAATCGTGATCGAGATGGCCCAGATATCGCCGCCCGTCGGCTTCAACCTGACCGTGATCCAGCGGCTGACCGGCGACAGCATGGGACGCATCACCCGCGCCACGGTGCCGTTCTTCACGATCCTTGCGCTGTTCGTGCTGCTGATCGGGGTGTTTCCGGGCATCATCGACATCGTCCCCAACATGATGGCGGGCCGCTGATCCCATGTCCGCCGCCCCGTCCGAAAGCCTCGCCGCCGAAGCCTATCGCAGGATCATCGACATGATCCTGCGCGGCGCGCTGCCGACGGGGACCGCCTTGCAGGAAGCCCGGCTGGGCCAGCAGCTTGGCATGTCGCGCACCCCCGTGCGCGAGGCCATCGGCCGCATCGAAAGCGAGGGGCTGGCCCTGCGCAAGGGCCGCGTGCTGCATGTCGGGCGACTGACGCGACACGAGGTCGAGGGCATCTTCATCCTGCGCCTTGATCTGGAACCCCTTGCCGCCCGTATGGCCACGGCCCTGCCCCATGCCGCCTTCGACGCGATGGAGGCGCGGGTGCGCGGCCTGATGGACGGCAGCTCGGACGAAGATCTGTGGGCGGTCGACAATGATTTTCACGGCCTGTTGGCCGGGGCCGCGAACAATCGCGCCATGTCCGAAGTCATTGCCGATCTGCGCCGCCGCACCACCATGTTCGACCGCGCGCAAGTCCCCGACCGCTATCAGCGCGGCTGTCAGGAACATCTGGGCATCCTTGAGGCACTGCGTTCGGGCAATGGCGATCTGGCGGCGCAGCGCATGCACGCGCATCTGGAACGCGCGCGCGACGCCATCCTGCGGCGGCTGGACGATCTTCAGGATCAGGCCATGGCAGAGGGACCGCCCGCGTGACCGATCCCGAGACCCATTCCGAGACACATTCCGGGGCGATCCCGCTGTCGCAACATGCCTATCAGCATCTGAAGCGCCGGATCCTGAATGGCGATATCCCCGCCGACACCATCCTCAGCGAACGGACGCTGGCCGAAAGTGCCGGGCTGTCCCGCACGCCCCTGCGCAGCGCGATCACGCGGCTGGAACGCGAAGGCGTCGTCGGGCGCATGTCGAACGGCGCGCTGATGGTGCGCTCGGTCAGCGTCGATCACCTGCTGGAGATCGTCGCCCTGCGCCAGATCCTTGAAGGCACCGCCGCCGCCCGCGCCGCAGGGTTCGGCCCGACCCCGGCCTTGCTGCAGGTGCGGCAGGAAAGTCTGGCCGCGTTGCAGGGTCCATGCCAAAGCTTCGATGAATTCTGGGACATGGACAGCCGCTTTCACGACGCGGTGGCCGAGGCATCGCGCCTTGCGGCCCTGCCCGCGATCCTGTCGGGCCAGCGCGCCATCGCGCGGCGCTGCACCATCACGCGCCAGCACGACCATTTCGATGCGCAACTGCACGAGCATCTGGCCGTGATCGACGCCATTGCCGCCCGCGACCCCGATGCGGCGCGCGCCGCCATGGCCGTGCATTTCGCCCATGTGAAATCGCGCTTTCTGGCGTGGCTGGGGCGCTGAGGGATGGAGGATCTGCGCATCCTGCCCTGCGGCGATCAGGCGCTGACGGTTCAACTGTCCGACCGGATCGACGAAGCCGTCAACGCCCGCGTCATCGCGCTGGCCGCGGCCTTGGACCGCGCCGCCATTCCCGGCATTCTGGAACATGTGCCGACCTATCGCTCGCTTCTGGTGCGCTACGATCCGCTGACGATCCGGGGGCATCAGGTCGAACAGCGGATCCGGGCGCTGCTGGCGGGGCTGACGGCTGGTCAGGATCGCGGGCGGCATTGGCGCGTGCCCGTGCATTACGGCGGCGAGGCCGGGATGGATCTGGCCGAGCTGGCGGCGGAAAAGGGCATGACGCCGCAGGCGCTGATCGACCTGCACAGCGGCGTGCGCTTCCGCGTCTTCATGATCGGCTTTGCGCCCGGCTTTGCCTATCTGGGCGGCCTGCCCAAGGTGCTGCACACGCCGCGCCTGAAGGTGCCACGCCAGCGCATCCCGGCGGGGGCGGTGGGTATTGGCGGACAGCAGGGCAGCATCAGCTCGGTCGCGGGTCCGTCGGGATGGCGGTTTTTGGGCGGCACGCCGGTCAGGCTGTTCGACCCCGCCCGCGATCCGGCCTTTCTGCTGACGGCGGGCGATACCGTGCAATTCGCGCCCATCGGTGCCGATGAATATGCCGACATGGCCGCCCGCGCCGCCAAGGGGCAGACGGTCATCGCCCCGCAGGAGGCCCCATGATCGAGGTCATCACCCCCGGCCCGATGCTGACGGTTCAGGATGCCGGGCGTTTTGGGCTGCGTCATGCGGGCGTGTCCTCGGCCGGGCCGATGGATCGGCCCGCACATGCGCTGGCCAATGTGCTGGTCGGCAATCCGCAGGACGCAGCGGCGCTGGAATTTGCGGGCTTCGGCGGCACGTTCCGCGCCCTGTCGCCCTGCCGCGTGGCCGTTGCGGGCGGCACCATCCCCCTGCGCATCGACGGGACCCAGATGGACGCGAGCCGCGCGCACCGGGTCCATGCCGGCAGCACCATCAGCCTTGGGCCGATGCCCGATGCGGTCTGGGGCTATCTTGCGGTGTCGGGCGGCATCGATGTGCCCATGGTCATGGGGTCGCGGTCGACGCATCTGCGCTCCGGCGTCGGGGGGGGCGTCGGGGGCGGGACGCTGGTGCGCGGTCAGCGCCTGCCGCTTGGCACGTTCGATCCCCGCGCGGCCTGTCTTGCGCCGCTGCGCCCGCTGCCCGATCGCGGCGGCACGGTGATCCGCGCCGTGCCCGGCCCGCAGGACGATCTGTTCGCGCCCGAAACCGTCGCCCGGTTCTTTTCGCAGGACTTCACCGTGGCCCCGCAGCGCGACCGCATGGCGATGACGCTGGCGGGCAAGGCGATCCCCGCCCGCGCGGGCCATGACATCGTGTCGGACGGCACCGTGTCCGGGTCGGTTCAGGTGCCGGGCTCGGGGCAACCTCTGGTCCTGATGGCCGAAAGCCAGACCACCGGCGGCTATCCCAAGATCGCCACCGTCATCGGCGCGGACCTGCCGCGTCTGGCGCAATTGCCAACCGGCGCCACCTTCCGCTTTGCCGCCGTCACCCGTGACGCCGCCGAAGATATCTGGCGCGTGCATTGCCACAGCCTTGCCCGCGCGCTTCACCCCCTGAAGGTGTGCATCGCACGCCGCAGACCCACCCCGAACTAAGAGACCGCCATGAAGTGCCTTATCGTCCAGCCGATCCACCCCGAGGGCCTTGCCCGCCTGCGCGACAACGGCATCCAGCCCGTGCTGCCCCGTTCGGCGGATATGGCTGATGTCGCCGCCGCCATCGGCCAATGCGATGCCGTCATCACCCGCGACAAGGGCCTGACCGCCAGCGCCATTGCCGCAGCGCCCGCGCTGAAGGTGATTTCCGTGCATGGCACCGGCCATGACGCGGTGGACAAGATCGCCGCCGCAGATCGCGGGATCGTCGTGTGCAACGTGCCGGGCGCCAATGCGCGGTCGGTGGCGGAACTGGCGCTGGGGCTGGCGCTGGCCGCCGCGCGCGGCATCTCGGGCGGGGACCGGGCGGAACGCATGGGACAGGGCGGTTTCCGCGAAAGCACGCGGTTCATCGAATTGCAGGGCAAGACCGTGCTGATCGTCGGCTGGGGCGCCATCGGGCGCGAACTGGGCCGCATGCTGGATCTGGCCTTCGGGATGCGCGTGCTGGTGCATTCGCCCCGCGCCTCGGATATCGGCGGCTATACCCGCGTCACACTTGAGGAAGGTCTGGCGCAGGCCGATCTGATCTCGTTGCACACGCCCATGCGCCCCGAGACGCGGCACATGATGAACGCCGCCCGCTTCGCATTGGCCAAGCGCGGGGCCATTCTGGTCAACACCGCCCGGCAGGGGCTGGTCGATGAAGCCGCGCTGGCCGATGCGCTGCGGTCGGGCCAGATCGCAGCGGCGGGGCTGGATACCTATGAACATGGCGCGCCCCTGGGTCCGCTGGCCGAATTGCCGGTGGTCTTTACCCCGCATCTGGGCGCCACCACAGATGAGGCGCTGATCCGCGTCGCCACCCGCGCCGTCGATCACGTCATCGAGGCGCTGCAGGGCCGCCGCCCCGCCACCACGGTCAATGCCGATCTGCTGGATCAGGTCGGCGCATGACCGTCATCCGCGACACCATCGACCGGCTGCTGTCGCGCATCAACGCGATCGGTCTGGACGGCGAAGGCTGGACCCGCCCGTCCTATTCCGAACTGGAAAGCGCCGCCCATGATGTCGTCGCGGATGAGGCGCGGGCGCTTGGCCTTGCCGTGCATCGCGATGCGGCGGGCAATCTGTTCGCCCGCCTGCCCGGCCGCGACCGTTCTGCCCCCGCCATCCATGTCGGATCGCATCTGGATACCGTGGCTCAGGGCGGCGCCTATGACGGGCAGGCAGGCGTCGCCGGCGGGCTGGCCCTGATCGCCGCCCTGCTGGCCGAGGGACGCGTGCCACCTGTCGATATCGTGCTGACCGTCACGCGGGCCGAGGAAAGCGTGTGGTTTCCTGCGTCATATCTGGGCTCGCGCGCGGCGCTGGGACGCTGGAGCCGCGCGGATCTGCAGGTGCGGCGCAGCGATACCGGCCGCACGCTGGCTGACCACATGCGCGACCTTGGCCTTGACCCCGAGGCCGCCTTGCAGATGCCGCCCCCGGCCCCGGCGCGTTTTGTCGAAATCCACATCGAACAGGGGCCGGTCCTGCATGATGCGCAGGAAAGCCATGCCATCGTCACCGGCGTGCGGGGCGGGCTGCGGCATCGCAGCGCGCGCATTCACGGCGTCTGGGCGCATTCCGGCGGCGCGCCGCGCGAAGGCCGGGCCGATGCGGTCTTTGCGCTGGCCGATCTGATCCATGCCATGGATGCGGACTGGGCGCAGATGCTGGCGGCGGGTCAGGATCTGGCCGTGACCTTCGGCATCGTCGATGCGGCCAGCCCCCGGCACGCCATGGCCAAGGTTCCGGGCGAGGCGGGGTTCTGCGTCGATCTGCGCTCGGACCGGACCGAGGCGCTTGAGGCAGCCCATGCCCGCCTGCTGCACCATGTCGCGCGGATCGAAGCCGCCCGGCCCGGCATCCGCTTCGATCTGGGCGCAGAAAGCCGCTCGACCCCGGTTGCGCTGTCACCTGTCTGGCAGGACGCGCTGTCCCGTGCGGCGGGGGGCACGCTGCGCGCCATGCCTTCGGGCGGCGGGCATGATGCGGCGGCATTCGCAGCGGCGGGCTGGGATGCCACGATGATCTTTGTGCGCAACTGGAACGGCAGCCACTGCCCCGAGGAAGGCATGGACCCTGCCGATCTGGCCCTTGCGGTCGGGACGCTGAAACGCGCGGTGCTGGCAGAAGATGCCTAAACAGCGCCCTAGACAGCGGCCCGACGCAATTCCCGCTGCAGTTCCGACACGAATTGCCGCAGCAATTCGGAATGCGGCACGCCCTTGCGCGTCAGCAGCACGGCGCGCACCGACAGTTCGGGCTGCCATGGGCGGATGACCAGACCCGGAGTGGGAAAGACCTGCGCCGACCACGGATCGACGATCGCACAGCCCATCCCATGCGCCGCCAGCAGCGCGGCGGTCTGGCACAGCCGCGATTCAACGCGCGGATGATAGGGCACGCCCTGCTGACGAAACGCATCGCGCACCAGATTGCCCAGCTGCGAATCCTGTTCGATGCCCAGCAGCATCTTGCCCTGCAGATCCCTGGCGGTGATGGCGTCCTGACGCGCCAGCGGGTCGTGTTCCGGCACCAGCGCCACCACGCGCGACTGCATCAGCGGTTGCAGGTTCACCTGCTCCAGCCCGGTATTCAGCAGCGCAAGGCCGATATCGGCGGTGCCGTCCTGCACCGCCTCGATGACATGGGCCATATTGCGCACATCATAGCTGACCGAGATATCGGGCCGGTCATCCAGAAACCGGCTCAGCGCGCGCGGCACCACCGAATTGCCCAGCGGATGCGTGGACAGGATCCGCAAACGCCCGATCATGCCCAGCCGCATTTCCCGCGTCCGCCGCGCCACGCCGCGCATCAGGCCGAAAATCGGGCGGATTTCCTCATACAGCGTATGGGCGTGGTTCGTTGGGATCAGGCGTCTGGCACCGCGTTCGAAAAGGGTCAGCCCAAGGTTGGTTTCCAGCTGCCGCAATCCGGCGGACACGGCAGGCTGCGAGATATGCAGGCTTTCCGCCGCCTCGACCGTGGTGGCCGATCGCATCATGGCGGCAAAGATTTCCAGAAGACGCAGAGAGATTTCCGGCTCGGACCCTGCGTCGCTCATCCTAGACCTCGATCCTGACGCCGGTCTGGTTGGTGATCCGGCCATAATGTTCGATACGCCGGTGCGCCGCGAAGTTGAAGACGGTGGATTTCCCAAAGGCGCATTTGTCGAAATCGCATTCGGCCAGGATCAGCTCATCGCCTTCGCCGGTGGCCCGCGCGATGACGAACCCGTCGGGATCGACGATGATCGAGCCGGCAAACATGTGGTTGCCGTCCTCGAGCCCGCATTTCGCCACCGCCACGGCATAGGTGGAATTCTGATAGGCTCCGGCACAGACCGACAATTCGTGGTGATAGACGCGCCGTTCGATGCCCTCCTCGGCGGACAGGTTGTTCTGGCTGGGGGTGTTATAGCCGATGGTCACCAGTTCGACCCCTTGCAGACCAAGGCTGCGCCATGTTTCGGGCCAGCGCCGGTCATTGCAGATCGCCATGCCCATGATGACGCCCTGATTGCGCACCACGTTGAAGCCGGTATCGCCCGCCAGAAAATAGCGCTTTTCCAGATGCTGATGCGTGCGGGCGGGATCGTGATCCGCATGGCCCGGCAGATGGGTCTTGCGGTAGGTGGACAGGATCTCTCCGCCCGGCGAGACGATGATCGAGGTGTTGAAATGCTGCCCCTCGGGCGTCAGTTCACAATAGCCGAAGGTGAAGCCCATGCCCAGCCGCCGGGCCAGATCGAACAGCGGCTGCGTGGCGGCATTGGGCATTTCGGTTTCAAACCAATGGTCGAATTCGGCGCGGTCTTCGACATAGAAGCGCGGAAAGAACGTGGTCAGCGTCATTTCCGGATAGACGAGGAACTGCACCCCCTGCCGATGCGCCTGTTCCATCAGCGCCATCATGCGTGCGACCACCGTCGCGCGGGGTTCGGCCTTCTGGATGCCGCCGATCTGGGCACCGCCTACGATCATTTTCATGGTCAGTCCTTCTTGCGTGTCAAAGGCTCGGCTGCAAAGGCCGGAACTGGAAAGGCGGGGTCAGCCGGGTTTGCAGCCCCTTGTCGCGCAGGTGCTGTTCGGCCTCGGGCGGGGACAGGATCGTCGCGCCCCGCCCGACGACCACGCCATCGCGCAGGATCGGACGCCCGCCCCCGAAGCTGGAGACCGCCTGACGCCGCGCCAGATCGACCAGCGTGATGTCGCCATCCGCGCCGATGCCCAGATGACCCTTGCCGGGCAGGCCCATCATCCGCGCGGGCTCGGCCGAGGTTTTCACCACGAATTCCCCCAGCGTCAGCGCGTTCAGCGCGACCAGGGCGAGCCCGCGTTCGCACAGATCGTTGCGGGGAATGCCGCCGCCATCGGTTGCCAGCGCGTCGATGGCAAAGCGTCCACTGGCGCGTTTCATGATCGCCAGATTGATGCGCGCCTCGGGCGGATTGACGTAGAAGCTGCAACCGATATCGCTGTCGGCGGCGCGCCACGCGGCCAGGGCGGCCTCGCCGGTGGCCAGCAGGTTCTCGCCGTCCTGCGGCATGTGAACATGCGCCCAGCCGCCAAGGATCGCGTCCTCCATCCCCTGCGAGGTCGCCGCATAACCACCCTTGACCAGATTGCGCTGCGTCGCGACGCTTTCGGGAATGCCATTGGCGCATTTGGCGGAATTGCCGTTGAAGGGCGCCAGATAGCTTTCCGACCAGATGTTGGGATGCGCCTCGATCAGGCGGCAGGCTTCCATCGTTTCGGTCAGGATGTGGTCCTGACTGCCGCGCACATAGGCGTTCACATGCGGCAGATGCAGCGGATGGCCCGCCGCGAGGTCCAGCGCCTGACGCAGTCCGCGCATGTCCTGCGGTGTGTCCAGCGTGCCCGCGTGAAAGGCGACATGCGCGCCATTTTCGGCGCAGACGGCGATGACCCGCGCCGTCGCCTCGGCGGTCAGGGGGAAGTGGCCGCCCAGCACCTTCAGCCCGATCGCACCCTGCGCGCGGGCGCGGGCCAGATGGTCGCGCAGTTCATCCGCCGCAGGGTCGGTCGTGTCGACGGTATGGCCGGGCCGCACATAGTCGATACAGGCCAGCGTCAGCCCCGTGCCATATCGCGCCGCCAGATCCATGACCGAGCCCACCGGCCCCGCCACGTCGAATGCCGTGGTGACGCCCGCGCGGGCCAGCATCCGGTGACCCTCGGCCCCGCCCAGCCATGAGGACAGATGCACATGCGTGTCGATGATGCCGGGCAGGACGTGCAGGCCCGTGGCGTCCACCTGTTCACGCGCGGGACCCAGATCATGGCCCACGGCGGCGATCATGCCGCCGTCGATGGCGATGTCATGAAGCCCGTCAAGGCCGTTCACGGGGTCGATCACATGACCGCCACGCAGGATCACGTCATGCGGCACAGGCATTCTCCATCAGCAGATCATCGGGGCCAAGCGGACGGCATCGGCGCGGTGGCGGCACATGATCGACCGGAAGCACCGCGCTGCAGATCCTTGCGTGCATCTGGCCTTGGCGCGCGGGCCGATCCCGTTGATCCCGCCCGGATACAGAACGGCGACGCGGTGGCCAATGAACAGATGGGCCATGCCGATACGGTCCCGCAGATCCAGCGTCCAAGACCTGCGCCCGATCAAGACATCCCGCCCCCGCCGTCAAGCAAGGAGCACCGGCGACCGCACAGGCGCTGGTTCGTGAAACTGTGAACATCGGCTGTCCCCGTCATCTTCTGCGTCGGCGCTTGAACAAGGTGATCTGCACCGATCCCCCGCCCGCCAGAAAGAGAAAAAGAGCTTATCCAAAAGTTAATTCTATAATCCTGGTTTATATTTTTAGGATCGGCGTCCTGCTGCATGCCGTTGTAACGAGACGCCTTGCGAATAAGCATTCGCCGCGCGGCGCCGGATCCGAGCCACCCGGACAGCACACACGCGCCGCGTGTCTTTTGCGCGCCGCATCTTTGCGCCTGCCGACCGCGATCTGACCACCGGCAATCTGCGCTTATGTCCAGCACATCGGCGGCAGTCATGCTTGAACCATATGCCTTGAGGCATTTTCGGCCCCGTCTTCGGACCAAAAAATTGAAACCGATTCAGCTTTTTCTGGCGTCACCCGGAATCATGTATATACATGAAACTGACTAGTTCATTTTTTCAATTCAGGATATTTCGATGACCACGACTCGCCTGAAGCCGTTGCCTGCTGCTGCCTTGATCTAGGTTATCGACCCGCCCGCGCTGACCGTCGAAGCGATCCTTTTGTCTGCATCCGTGCGCAGGCATATGCCCGATGTGGATCTGATCGCCTATTGCCCGGCGGAAAAGGCCGACAAGCTGCCGCCACAACTGCGGGAATATCTTGCGGCAACGAATACCAGGCTGGAATTGATGCCGACCGAAGGCGTGTTCAGCCCGCATTACAAGCAGGGCAACAAGCTGATCGCCTGCGCCCAGCCGCGCCCGCATGCGTTTACCATCTTCCTCGATACCGACACCGTGCTGTGGCAGAAGTTCGATCTGGCCGAGATGGTGGCGCATGGCGCGGTCTGCGCCGCCCCCGAGGGGCGCTACACATGGGGCAAGCCGGAGGGCCATTGGGAACGCGCCTATTCGGTCTTCGGCATGGCGGTCCCCGAGGAACGCATCAAGCTGGCCCGCACCGGCGCCGTGTCGCCGCCCTATTTCAACGCAGGCGTCGTCACCTTCCCGAATGCCCCGGTTAAGGGCTTTACCAATTTCGCCGATTGCTGGCTTCAGACCGCGCTGGAACTGGACAAGCCCGAACATCCGGTCCCGACGCGCCGCCCGTGGCTGGATCAGATCGCCTTGCCCATCGCCATTGCCCGCGCGGGCCTGAATTTCAAAACGCTGGATGACCGCTTCAACCTGTCGCTGACGCATAACGCCATTGTCGAAGGCATGTGGGAAAAGAAGCGGCTGCGCTTTCAGGGGGAAATCGACCGCATCGACGCCGTGGATGCCCGCATCCTGCATTACCATGTCGTGCCAGCCTTCCGCGGACTGCGCTATGAAGGCTATGCCGACGATCTGGTGCAGGAATTCACCGTGTTCGACAGCGTGGCCGACATGAACTTCACCCGGTTTCTGGACTATGTGCCCAAGGACATGATGAAAGAGTTTCATCAGCTTAATGCTGTCCCGAAGAAAGAGCGCACGCCCGAACAGGCCGCGCGCTGGAAGATCGTGCATGGGCAAAAGCATGAATTTCAGAAGCTGCGCGAGTCGGCTGACAAATTCACCGATGTCTGGCCGGACTCTATCCTGCCCCGGCAGAAACGCGCATCTGCAGCAGGCTGAGACGCCGCGCAACTAGGGGCCGACGCGCCCACCCCGAACCGCGCCCGGCAGCGGCATGACGGGCGGCGTCATGCCGCGCTCATCACCGCCTGCACCGCCTTTTGCCACCGCCTATATTTCTGGTCCCTCAGCTTGTCATCCATCTGCGGCGTGAACTGGCGGTTCAGCTGCCAGCGCTTTGCGAACTGGTCTGGCGGGGGGCAGAGGCCTGCCTGCAGCCCGGCCAGATAG
>NZ_WMII01000025.1 GCF_009711265.1 Paracoccus shanxieyensis
AAAGCCGGCAAGGCGAAGAAAGTGGCCATTACCGCTATCATGCGGCGCATCATCATCCTTGCGAACACTTTGCTTCGCGAGAGGCGAGATTGGCTGCCTGAACGCCCTTGACCAAGACGGATACTCGACAAGATGCGTCTGAAACCGGTCTACCGCGACCGGGATCGCTGCCTGCGCCGCCGAAAGGTCCTCCAGTGGGCGGCTTGGGGTGTCCCCGGCGAGCCGGGTTCTTTCCAGAAATATGCCCACCTCCTCGATCCGGACGGTCCCGTCCGCCGACCGGATCACCACGGCCCACCGGTCCACGACCGGGGCCCCGTTTGCGTTCGGGATCGCCCCATGCAGGATGACGGCAACCTCCCCCGGAGGCAGACGGCCCATGAGTGGCGCGACCGGAGCCGTGTGTTCGGGGAAGAAGGTGCTGGACCGGTCTGCGAACCATTGAAGGATTGGGTGCCCATCCCAGAGGAATTGAACGGTCGGCCAAGCGCGCTCCTGCGCCTTCGCGTTGTTGATCGCCTGGTTGATCACTCCGGGTTGGTCGGTCAGCTCGATCCGGCCTCCGGGGCCGACCGCTTCCTCCGGCATGAATCGCCCATCCACCGCCCCTTCGCTCGCGTAACCAAACCCATCGCGCGCGCGCATATCATCAGGGATGGTGAGCTGGATTAGACGGTCGGCAGCTTGGATCTTCGGCTGCTCCGGGAAGGCTTTCTCCTCCGGTCTGGACAGCCGCTCGATCATCGCCTTGGCGTAAGTGAATGTGTCCGGGTACAGGCGAGGCGGGGCTTGATCCGTCGGGTGTGCCGCGTCGGCCGGAGCCGGGGCTGCGTAATCCCCAAAGAGGGCCGCAAACTCATCGTCGACCGACATATGGGTGACGGCTTCAGCCGCCCGGGCGTCCATCTGGCGCTCGAACGCCTCCGCGCCGATGCCGGTGGCGACAGCCTCCGCGACCACCGCTTCTTCCCCGTCCGCGTCCCCGGCGCCGAGGAACACGGCCGGGTCGCCGACGCCGGCTTGGGCCGCCTCGTCTTTCGCGACAAGCTTCTCGAGGACCCACATCTGCCGCACCTTCGGGTGCGTGCTCTCGCCCACGAAGTAGCTGATCTGCGGGGGACGGTCCTGACCGTAGCGGTCAATCCGCCCGTTGCGCTGCTGGAACCGCAGAAGGGACCAGGGGAGGTCGAAATGAATCAGCCGGTGGCACTGGAAGTGGAGGTTGAGCCCCTCGGACGCCATGTCGGAGGCGATCAGGATCCGGATCGGTGATCGCTCTTGACCGAACGCCTCAATCACCTCCTGGGTCCGGACGTCAGCCTCGACGCTCCCCCCATCCACCCGCGCTACCTGGTCGGCCGAAAGGCCCAGGTTCTCGCGCAGCCGGTCCGCGAGCCAGGACACGGTTGCGATCCGTTCCGAGAAGATGACGAGCCGGTCCCGCGCCGCCCGCCCGGTCCAGTTCAACTGGCGCAGCAGGCGCAGGAGCTCCTGATACTTGCTGAACGCGCCCGTATCGATTGCGGCCACGTGGTCCGCCAGCGCCCGCAGTCGGTCCCGGTCAGCTGGGGTGCCGCGGGCGGTCCCGTTTTCGATCCCCCGGATCCGTCGCGAGAGCGTCTCAAAGCAAGCGGCCGGGCTGGAGAAGATCGCCTTGGCGATCGTGGTCCGGAACAGGTCGATGGCGCGCCCTCGGGTCTGTTCCTCATCAAGATCGAGGTGGAGGTCCGCGATCGCCTGATAAGCCACCTCTTCTTGCGGGCTGAGCGGGAAGCGGCGCGGGAAGAGCTGCCGTTTCGGGACCTCTCGGCCGATATCGGCGACCACCTCCGGCGACGAGCGGAACCGGCGGACGACCAGATCCTCGATGTCAGACCGGTGCAGCCGGGTCGGGTCCGGAACCCTGGTCGGGTCCAGCATCTTGATTAGACTGGCGAAGCTTTCCTGAGACCCATCATGCGGGGTTGCGGTCAGGAGGAGCAGGGAGTCTGTCCGGCGAGACAGGAGCTGCGCCAGCTCCGCCCGCTGCGAGTTCGACCCGGCGGCCGACTTCCGTTCGGCCGCGTTATGCGCCTCGTCGATGATGATCAGGTCCCAGTAGGAATGTTTCAGCGCGTCCCGGATCTGGTTGTCCCGTTTCAGGGTGTCGATCGAGACGATGGATCGGTCGAACTGGTCGAACACGTTGTAATGAGCCGGGATCTTGTTTCGCATCCGCCGGATCGCGGCGCTGTCGAGCCGGGAGAGCGGGATCGAGAACCGGGTCCAGAACTCCTTTTGGAACTGGGTCAGCATGGCCCGTGTCGTGACCACAAGGATCCGGTCCGCCCGGCCGCGCAGAGCGAGCTCTGAGGTGATTAGGCCCGCTTCAAGGGTCTTTCCGAGGCCGACATCATCCGCGATCAGGAGCCGAACTCGGTCTTGCGCCAGTGCCCGCTCCACTGGCAGATGCTGGAAAGTCAGATCGTCGATCGCGGCCCGACCAAGCGTAAGCGGGCGGCGGGTTGTTGTCGGTGTTGCCCGAAATGCGGCCGCTAGATGCAGCTTTGTGTCAATCAGCCCGGATGACGTGTCTGGGACAAGCTTGACGGCAGCGGGGTCAAGAACGCGCGCGCCCTTTTCGAGGTCCCAAACGAACCGCGCCTCCTTGTCCCGGACCAGACCACTCAGGCCCCGACAGTGGACCTCCCGGAACCCGCGCTTCAGCGTCGAGGTGCCCAACACTTTCCAGGTGGCAGAGCGGATGCTGATGACGGCACCAGGTGTGGGGATTGTCGAACTCATTTCAGACGCACTCTTCTCAATTCAAGACCGGCGAACCATATTTCTTTGGACGACGCTGATGAAATCGTTCCACTCACGGCGCTGCCGCTTCCAGTGTCTCACGGTTGAGCAGTACGATCTGCTGATCCTGAGGCGCTCGTGCCCCCGGATCAGTATCCAGTCCAAGCCGTCGCAAGGTGTAATATAGAAGCGCGCGCCTGACCTTAATGGCGGCCTTGCCGGTTTCCATGCCGTAGTCGAGCGCGATGACCTTTGCCTGCGTCGGGGACAGATCAGGATGAGGGCCTATCTCGAGGACAACTTCATCATTCCAATCAACGTCACCGGAAGGCAGCGCGGCGCTCTCAGTGCAGCCGCGAATTTGAATCATCCGAGAGAGAAGGAAATCCTTGAAGACCTCGTCGGAGAGACAATAGGCGCGCGCATGCCAGCGGAAGCCATCAAAAGCAATGGCGTGGGGCGCGATCCAGCGCCAACGTGGCTCGGGGTTCGACAAGGACTGATATTTGACCTCAATCGCTTCTGAGCGCCGGATGGCCCCCACAACTGACCGGAGCGTGACAGGGTCGACGCCTCGCACGGGCGTGGGCGAGGCTGCGTAGGGCGGCAGGTCGGCTATCCACGAGTCTTCCCTGTCGAGGATACCGTCAGCGACAGACCGAAGCTGGGCCAGATACCGGCTGGCGTCAGGCTCTAGAAACTGTGGCTTGAACCCTGGCCCGCGCACGTAGGTCCGGGCACTCTTGTCATAGACCATGTTGTCGGGGGCAAAGCCGATATAGCGATTCAGGTCCATTGAGGCCTGGTTCACCGAAACCCCGAATTGATCCATGAGATCACTTCGGTTCACGTGCCCCTCCCAGAACAGGCGGAACTCTATGAACTCGAGACGTTGCTCGACTCCCCAGCGCAGATCCGACTTGTCGTTGGACACGACTTCCCCCCAGCACAACTGTGCGCATTGAAACTATGCGCGCCCAATAACTGGGCCTCCGCTGACCCTAGGGCTTAGGGTTCAGTTTTTCAACGCAAATCGGGCGAACGCATGATGAAAAGGGGCGTGATTGCCTACCTCGCATGGCTGCTGATTGAACTCATCCGTGCTGCGATGGCAGGGCATCGGCACGGCTTCACAAGACTTGGGTGTTCGCGGCACGAACGCCCGTTTATGTCCTGTAAGGTATTCCAAGACAGGTTCGCTCGATGCGCTCTCTTCTCATCCTCCTTCTGTTCTCCTTTCTTGCCGTCACCCAAGCCCATGCCGATCGTTTGACCGGCGTTGCCAGCGTGATCGACGGCGACACACTGGAAATCCGCGGGCAGCGCATCCGGTTGCATGGGATCGACGCGCCGGAAAGCGGGCAACTTTGCGCCACGGCCGAAGGCCAGCGTTGGCGGTGCGGACAACAAGCGGCGCTGTCTCTCGCCGACAGGATCGGGCGCCGACAGATCAGCTGCACAGTGCGCGATATCGACCGCTATGGCCGCGTCCTTGCGGTCTGTCATCAAGATGGAACCGATCTGAACGGCTGGCTCGTGCGTGAGGGGTGGGCTGTCGCGTACCGCCAGTACAGCCGCGCCTACATCGGCGATGAGACGGAGGCGCGATCGACGCAGCGCAACATCTGGTCCGGGCACTTTGACATGCCGTGGGACTGGCGCCGCGCGCAGCGTGGTGGCTGATGATGGATGACAGCCGTGATCTGGCGATGTCGCTGATCATCACGGCAAACGTAAGTATTATCAGAGTTGCGATAGTATATTTTCGTATGTATGCTGGCTGAAGATCGCTGAGGGTCTTTGCCATGCGTGTCCAAGTCAAAAACCTCCTGAAGGTCACCTTGCCGGCTCTCGCCTTGGCCGGTCCGATTTCTCCGACGCAAGCAAGCGCCCAAACCTATCCGATCGACTGCGCCATCCTGTTGTGCCTGTCAGGCGGGTGGCCAGCGTCCGTGCCATGCGCCCGGGCGCGGGCCGAGTTTATCCGGCGCATTACGCCCTGGCCGGTGGAGCCGCCGCTCCAGATCTGGCGCTGCCCGATGGGTGCCTCTTTCGAAGGTCCACCGATGCCGCGCGCGACGGAGCGGGTCATCGAAGCCCTGTTTCGAGGCGCTGAACCTCCAGCAAACTTTTCATCCGCAGTCTTTGACCTTGCCGCTGTCGGTGATGACAGGCTCGATCTCGAAGGCCCGAACGCCACTTGGGGCAACCTGGTGAGGGCTGATTTCGCCCTTCATCTCGCCGAAGACCGCGCCGACATTGATATCAGCGGGCCGGAGTTCAACTTCGTGCGCTCCATTCGCGTGTACGATGTCCGACACGCATGGCAGCGGGAATCCGGCGAGGATGGCGACTGCAACCGGAGCGCGACTGTCGTGCTCGGCTCCTACGGCACACAGGGAGACTTTTCGTGGAGCACGTCGTCACCCGCAGCGCTCCCTGCTGCGCATGTCGGTCTCGAGGGATGGGGCGAGCATTGCCCTGGGATCTGGCACAGGTCCGTCTTCGTGGAGTGGCGTGACTACAGCGGGACGTACGGCTTCGAGCAGGTCAATTACTGACGTCGCGCCACATCGAAGTCGGGCAGGCTCACGAACGAATTGACCCGGCCCCGCAGGCGCGGGCGCCGGCACATGGTCAGGGCTTATGAAGCCCGTTTTCGCCCATGTCAGTCGCCGCGACAGGGCAGTTGCGTGAGTGACGCGAAGTCGATCTCGGCTTTGTCAGCGTCGCAGAGATCCGGGCAAAGCTTCGAGACGCGCTGTGGCCCGCGCGCGTCCCAACGGACTGCCAGCGCGCCTGTGTTCCAGCGATAAACCCAACCGGCAATACTGCTCTGATCGGCTGCAATCAAATTGGCGATCGCAACGGCTTCGACCATATCTTCCTTCACTGGTTACCGACCTTCTACAATTGGGCTGTGCGGATTGCAGCCTCGGCTTCCTTGGACCTGTGCTGCAGCGGCATGCTGGGTTTCGTGAAAATGGGTTGGGTGTTTGTCCTTGCGCCACCGGCATTCACGCCGGGAGGCGTCAGATGCTTGGCGCTCGATGCAAGAACCGGCTCAAATCCGATGGTCGGGCTCCGTGGCTGCTTGAACGAGCGCCAGCATCTCGGAGGGATCAAAGCCCATAGCGCGGGCGAGGACGACCAGTTCGACGACGTCGATCCGGCGCTGGCCGCTCTCAATTCGCGCCACGAGGGATTGATGGCACATGAGCTTTGCCGCCAGCTCTTCCTGACCGAGACCCGCCTTGATGCGTGCCTCGACGAGAGCCTGGCAAAGTGCCACCTGTCCCTTGCTTCTGATCGTTTTCGCCACGCGCCACATACCTCTTGTGACGTCGCTAGCGGAGGAAATCTGTTATCTAAAAAGTAGATAAGTGAGGGTGTTATCGGCGTCGGGTTTCCATGGGGTGCGAATCTGCTGCTCCCGCCGCAGCCCATCAATCCCCTACCAATTGCAGAAACCGACCATACTCCTCGCTGACCTCCCGCGCTTCCTCGAAAGCGCGGGCGCGCTCGCCATCGAGACAGCGGAAGTAGCTCTGGATGTCCTGAATGTAGGTTTCGAAATCGCCCCGGATGAGGTCGGCATAATCGCGGGCCGCTTCCGAATCGCTCGGCACGAAGGGACGGGGCGGCGCGAGGCACGATCCGGCTAAACCCGCTCCAGGGAGGCAGGCTAGAAGGACCATAGCTTGCAACCCGACCAGGTCCGTCAACCGTGGGTTTCTCAAACCTGTTATCTCCTTGAACGCGGAGGTGGACCGTGGCTAGTGTTTGCGTGCCAAGCTACAACACGAGCGATATGATTATAGCTTGCGGTTAATAATATACTATCGTAACTCTGGGCTTCAAGTGGGAATGCCCGGGGTTGCGCTATCGCAGAAAGCGTGAGCCGGGCCATGAACTGGGACATCGAAGCACCAAATGTGGTTACGGAAGCACGCTTCCGCGAGCTCGTGGAACGCGGCTACAGCGCTGAGATCTTGTGCCAGGAGACGGCACATCAGAAAGGCCCCAGCTATTACGGGGTCTGGATCATGCGCGTCGTGTCGGACGAGGGTGTCGAAAAGCTTCTCGTCACTGCCCGAACCCGAACGACCTACAACGACATCAAGATCCGCGAGTTCAAGACGATCTCTGGCGTCGTGTCTTTCTTCCTTGGCCTTGGCTTTACGCATGTCGACCTGCCGCTCGTGGCAGGCACAAGCCGGAGCCACAAGCTCTCCCCAGCAAACACTACTGCCTCGGCCAAGACCCCGTCAGACGGGGGCGCTGACAGCTAACCTCCTTTGCCTCTGGCTGCTGGCCACACCGGCCGCGGCGCAGATGGTCCTGGTGATGGAGAGCGACGGATCTCTCACCGCTTCCCGCTCACAAGACAGCTTCGCGCGCCATTACCAGGATGGGGTTGCCGTGGGCCCGGGGACCCGGGGCTTGACGATCCTTGGGACGGCAGATGCTTCGGGAGATCCCGACACCGATCCTTCTGCAGGTGTTGAACGGCCCCGCGCTTTACCAAGCCCCGAGGTGCTGGCGGCGATCGAAGCGACGGGGCTGCGCTATGCCAGCCATCCCGGACTGCGCCGCGCCACGCTCTCCGTGACCGACTGGCTCATGCTCTACCGGGCCAATATCGAGGTGGAAAGCGCCTACCGGCAGGAGGTGGTCTCGACCGCCGGTGCGATCGGTCTCGGTCAGCTCATGCCCGAGACGGCAGAAGAGCTCGGCGTCGACCCGACCGACCCCTTCGAGAACCTCGACGGCTCGGCCCGTTACCTCGCCTTGATGCTGCGCGAATTCGGCAATCCGCAGCTGGCGCTGGCCGCCTACAACGCCGGACCCGCCGCAGTGCACCGTTATGGCGGCATTCCCCCCTACCCGGAAACCCAAAACCACGTGGCCCGTGTCCTGGCTGTCGTGGCCCGATTGGAAGGATCAGATTCATGAGACGGATTTCGACGCTCCTGACCGTTACCCTTGCGCTCTTCCTGGTCGTGGCAGAACCTGCTCTCGCCCAGAGCATCGACCTCTCCCCGATCCAGAGCCTGTTGCAGGGCATCGTCGATGCGCTGACCGGCCCGCTTGGCGTTGTGATCGCGACGCTGGCCGTGCTCGGGGTCTTTCTCAGCTGGTTCTTCAACATCATCGATCTGCGCCAAGCGCTTTGGGTGCTTGTCGGCATCGCCGGTGTCGCGGCGGCCCCCACCATCGTTGCTGCGGTCTTTGCCGGTGGCTGAACGCTCGCCCCTCTTTCTTGGGCTCGTGCGCCCGCCGAAGCTTTTGGGCCTGCCCATCATGTATGCGATGGTCTGGCTCTTCGGCTCGGTGCTTCTCTTCGTCTGGGTCCAGCACATCGCGGTGCTGGGCGTGGCCGGCCTGCTTTATCCAGTGCTTTGGAAGGCCGCCGATTGGGACCCGCGCTTCATCGATGTGATGATGACGTCGCTGCAGGAGACACCGCCCACGCGCAACAGGTCCATCCATGGCGGGGATAGCTATGCCCCGTGATGACGCCCATGATCCAGCGATCGATCCCCGCACGATGACGCCGGAATGGTATGCGCGCGAGACCCGCCTCGCGCATATGCTGCCCTATGTGAGCCTCGTCGACGACCAGACCGTGCGTACCCGGGTCAACGAGCTATTCCGCTGCATCCGGCTCGAGGGGATCAACAGCTACACGACCGACGACGCCTATCTCGACAAGGTGACGGCGCTCTTTGCCCGCATCGTCGCGCAGCTTGGGCCGGAGTTCAGCTATTACGTCCACAAGGTCTCCAAGGCCATCACACCGGATCTCGACCCCATCCGTGGGGACAGCTTCGCGGGCGAGGTGGACCGGCGCTGGCGCGCGAAACTCGGAACCAGCGGGCTGCGCGACAAGACGCTGACGCTCACCGTCATTCACCGCCCGCCCCCCAAAAGCCTCCTGCCGTTTCTGAGCCGCAGCGCGCCGGACCGCCTGAGAGAGGAAACCCGCAAACGCCTGCAGCGCCTGGGCGAGGCCGTGAACGTCTTCCTCTCGGGCCTCACCGAGCTCAAGCCGCGGCTCCTCTCGGCCGCATCGGGGGAGTTGGTGGGGTTTCTGGGGGCGCTCAACACCGGGCAAGAGCTGCCGCTCTACCCGGCAAACACCTACGGATTTCTGTCCTTCAACGTCGCCAATACCCGCGTGACGTTCCACGGAGACCATTTCGAGCTCTCGGAAGGCGTGGTGGGCCATCGCTACGGCAAGAGTTTCACCATCGGGGAATATTCCGAAGGCACCTCCTGCACGATGTTCGACATGCTGAACCTGCCGGTCGACATGATCGTCACGCAGTCCTTCACGCCGATCAATTCGAACCTCATGGCGGGCCGCATCAAAAGGCAAAAGCGGCAGATGCAGGCGAGCCAGGACGCCGCCCTCTCGCTCATGGAAGCCCTCGACATCGCCGCCGACGATCTCGAAGCCAAGCGCCAGAGCTTCGGCGAGCACCACATGGTCGTGACGCTCTTCTGCGACACGCTCGAAGAGCTGCAGACCCTCAGCGCCGAGATCGTGAACGCCGCCGCGACCGAAGGCGTGAAAATGATCGGCGAGCGGGTCGCTGCCAAGGCGCATTACCTGAGCCAGCACCCCGGCAACCAGCCCAAGCGCGTCCGCGCCAGCGCCGTCACCAATCGCAACTTTGCGGATTTCGCGGCCTTTCACCGGACGCAGCTCGGCAAGCCGGCCGCACAAACCCCCTGGGGCCGCGTCATCACCTATCTGCCCACGCCCGAGCAGAGCGCCTACCGGTTTTCCTATCACGAGCAGGGCTCGCCCGACAAAGAACCGACCAGCGGCCATACCCTGATCATGGGGCGCCCCGGGTCGGGCAAATCAGTGCTCTCGGCCTTCCTGATGACCCAGGCCCGTCGCGCGGGCGCGCGTATCTTCGTTTTCGACTACCGCCTCGGCATGGAGATGGCCGTCCGCGCCAATGGCGGGCGCTACGCTTCCCTCAAGGCCGGTCAGCCCACGGGTCTCAACCCGCTCTGGACCGAGACCGATGCGCGCGGCACGGCTTGGCTCTCGGATTGGCTCACAACGCTGCTCTACCGCGCCGACAAGCCCCTGACCCCAGCACAGACCAACCGCATCCAGGAAGTCGTGCGCCAGAACGCACAGGCCACGAACCCCGCCTTGCGGAACTGGCGGGATTTCGCATCGCTTTTTGTGTCCACCGATGATGGCGGCGATCTGCACCAGCGACTGCTCGAATGGACCGAGGACGGCCGCTATGGCTGGATCTTCGGGCAGAGCCTCGAAGACACCTTCTCGCTTAAAGGCGATGTGGTGGGCTTCGATCTGACCGGCATTCTCGACAGCGAGGCCGACAAGGAGCGGATGGCCGTCCTTTCCTATCTCTTCCGCCGGGTCGAGCGCGAGATCGAGGATCGCCGCCCCACCATCATCGTGATCGATGAGGCCTGGAAGGCGCTCGACAACGCGTATTTCGCCGAGCGGCTGTCGAACTGGCTGGTGACCGCGCGCAAGCAGAACACCGTTGCGGTGATGATGACGCAATACGCAAGCCAGCTCGAACGCACCCGGACCGGCAAGACCATCGTCGAGGCGGTGCCGACGCAGATCCTGCTGCCCAATATCCGCGCCAGTGCCTCGGATTACGCCATGCTGAACCTCACGGAGAAGGAGCTCGACGTCCTTCTCAACACGGGCAGCAATAGTCGCCTGGCGCTGATCCGCGACGATCAGGGCTCGATCGTCGTCGATGCCGATCTGAGCGCGCTTGGTCCCATGCTCACCATCCTCGGCGGCATGGAAAAAGGCGAGGCGCTCGTCGGCGCCGATTACCGCGACCGCCCGGACTTCTGGAGGCTTTCATGATCCGCATTCTCTTGTCCCTTGCCGCCCTCGGACTGCTCGCCTCCTGTGCGCAGTACCGCGAGCCGCGGGCCAACTGCTTTTCCTTTCTCGCCTCGACAGGTTCTGCGGGCGCGACAGCTCTAGATTGCACATTTGCGCCACTTGGGGCAGCGGAGGGCGGCATTGACGTCTAGGCTTCCCCACCTCCTCGCATTCTGCCTGCTGCCGGGTCTCGTTGCCGCCCAAGGCGTGCCAACCGATGACAGCGGGCTGACCGCGCGCGACATCGTCCAGACGGGCGACCGCGAGGCAGACTTGGCCCTGCAGGCGGACAAGCTTGCCGTGCGCGAACTCATTGCCGAGATCGAACGGGAGCAACTCGCCACCCTGCAACGCATCCTCGACGCCCAGACCAGCTTCGGGGGTCAGGGCTTGCCCGCCATGGTCTCGGGGCTGGAAGGCGGCAGCGGTGATCCAGACCGCTCCGTCGAGGCGGTCTATGGCACCGGCGAGATCGACCCCAACCCGGGCGGCGCGCAGATGTTCGGCGATGCCGCGGAAAACGTCGAAGAGCTCATCATCCGCGTGGCCCAGGAGACCAGCGGCTTTGCCGGTGTGACCCGCGCACGCCTCTCCCCCGTCCAATGGCGCGCGCTCCTGCAAGCCCTGATCTGGCAGGAAAGCCGCTTCACCATCGATGCCCGTTCCCCCGTTGGCGCCTATGGTCTCACCCAGATCATGCCGGGCACCGCCAGCGATCTCGGCATCAACCCGGAATACTTCTCGAGCCCCTATCTGCAGGTGCATGGCGGCGCGCGCTACCTCGCGGCCCAACTCGACACCTTCGACGGCAACATCATCTTCGCGCTGGCCGCCTATAACGCCGGGCCCGGCCGGGTCTTCGAGTATGGCGGCGTGCCCCCGTTCCGGGAGACCCAGCATTACGTCCAGGTCATCCCGGAGCGCTACAATCTCTATCTGAGCCGGATCGGCGGGATCGATGCGCTCGGCACGATCGATCCGGCAGATCTCGCCAATGCCAATCTCTCCCTCACGGGTCACGGGGCGGCCTTCTACGGCAGCAACTCACCCACCGCGATCCGCCAGGCCGCGCTGCGCATTGCCGACATCGTCGAGCGGATTTCCGAGACGGAAGACGTGCAGGAGAGCATCGCGCTCAACACCTATGCCCGCGCCGAGCTCGTGCGCCTCGTCGCCGCCCGTATCCGGCTTCAGGCCGCCCGTACTCGCGTTCTCTCCGCCGAAGAACTGGCCCAGGCCAGCGCCCGCATGGCGGAAAGCACCTTCATGGATTTTACGATCAGGGAGATTGAGTGATGAGACCTGACCTCTTGAACATGGGCCTTGCCGCCGCTCTCGGGTTCGCCCTGCAGATCGCACCCATGACCCCGGCCTCAGCACAGGGCGTGCCCGTCGTCGACACCCAGAACATCGCGCAAAGCATCCAGCAGCTCCGGCAGATGATCGAAGACGAGATCTTGCAGAACGAGCAGCTGGTCCAGCTTCGCGAACAACTGGCCACCCTCACCGAACAACTCGCCGAGTTGCAGCGCACCTACGAGGCGCTGACCCGTCTCGCCGAGCTCCCCGAAATCATCCGTACCCAGATGGAAGAGGAGCTGAACGGCCTCCTCGACCAGGAGTTCGGCGACATCCTCGCCACCATCGAGGCCATCAAGACCGGAGACTTCTCCGGCCTCTCGGGCTCCGGCGCAACCGAGATCGAAACCCAGATGGACCGGGTGCTGGCCGATCTCGGCTTCGATGAAGACACGCTCGCGGAAATGGCGCGCAGCGACAATGCGAGCGCCAACCGCGTGGCGACGCAAGCCACGACCGGCGCGCTCGTCTCTGCCGCCGCCCAGAACAGCTATGACGATGCAGGCCAGTCGCTCGAACGGGTCGACCGCCTCGTCGGCCTCATCGACGACATGGATGAGCTCAAGGAAAGCATCGATCTCAACACGCGCGTGACGGCGGAGCTCGCCATCGCGCTGGTCGCCATGTGGCAGCTCGAAGCCATCCAGACCGTGGGCGACGGCACGGGCGGCGTGATCGATGCCGCCACCATCGCCGAGGAGCAGCGCTTCATGGATTTCACCCTGCCGGAATTGCGGGCCGAGTGAATGCGGGGTGTGACGCGTGGCGAGTGAACAGGAAATCATCGAGGAAGAACTGGTCTATGGCGCGCTGCGCCGCGAACGGCTCTGGCAACGCCTTGGCCTGACTGGGCTTGTCTTCGGCATCATCGGTTGCCTGAGTGCTGCAGCCGTCGCGATCCTCGATGTCGACCCGCCCCCCGTCGTTGTTCCCTATGATCCCGCCACCGGCTTTGCGCTCCCCGAGGCTTCCGTGGGCGCGACCTCGGTGACCGCCAATCAGGCGATCATCGAGGCGGAGGTCTTCCGCTATGTGACCGACCGCGAGGTCTACAACCAGCTCGACAACGATCTGCGCATCCGAAGCGTCCTGCGCCGCTCGGACGGGGCCGCCGAGAGCGGGCTGCGCCAGCTGTGGAACAGCGCCAACGCGGACTATCCCCCCACCGTCTATGGGCCGAACGCCCGTCTCGATGTGGAAATCCTCAGCATCACCCAGATCGGTTTGAACCGCGCCACGGTGCGCCTGCGCAAGCGCCTGACCTCGATCAACGGCACCCAGACCGGGCTCTTCACCGCGACCCTCCTCTTCGAGTTCCGCCCCGAGACCCGCCGCTCCATCGACGAGGTCTGGACCAACCCGTTCGGGTTCACCGTGCTCGAATATTCCATCCGCTCCGACAGATTGGAGAATTGACCCGTGTCTCGTTTCCGCCTGCCCCTCCTCTGTCTTGCCCTTCTCCCGGGCCTCGCCTTCGCCGAAGCCATCCCGCGGAGCGGCCCGCATGACAACCGCGTGCGGGTGGCCACCTATCAGGAGGGTCAGGTCTACCGCCTCAGCGTCTCGCTCACCCATGTCACCACCGTCGAGTTCGGCGAGGGTGAGAGCATCCGCTCGATCATCGCGGGCGACACCGAGGGCTTCGAGATCGATGGCGTGCCAGGCGGGCAGGCCTTCGCAATCAAGCCCGTCGCGCGCGGCGTCCACACCAATGTGACGGTCTACACGAACCGGCGCAGCTACTACTTCAACGTCGAGGAAGCCTCGAACCCGACCTTCTATGTGGTCCAGTTCCGCTATCCGGAGGATGAGGCGCGCCCGAGCCGTGTCATCGCGGCGCAAGCCCCCAATGACAATTACGGGGCCAGCGCCCAGACCGAGTTCACCCCAACCCGGGTCTGGGATGACGGGACCTTCACCTATTTCGCCTTCGCGCCGAACGCGCCCGTGCCCGCGATCTTCCGCTACGCGAACGGCCGCGAGCGCACGGTCAACACGCAGGCCCCCGAGGATGGCGTGATCCGTGTCTCCGGCGTGAACCGCCAATGGGTCCTGCGACTAGGTGAAGAGCTGGTCTGCATCGAGGCGATCCAACCCGCGGAGGCCTCATGAGCGAACCCGAAAACCCCGAACTGGAAAGGCGCCTCGCCGCCCTAGAGAAAGGCAGCGCCCGCGCGCCCAAAACAGCGCCGCGCCGATCGCCTCTTCTTGCGCTGGTCGTGGTCGGCATCATCGGCGCGGGCGGCGCGCTCCTCTTTTTCCTCTCACAGCCCGAGGAAGAGGTGGCCCTGCCCACAGCCACGCCGGATGTCTTCCAGAGCGAGGGGGACGGCTTCGGGGCCATCGAGACCTTGCCGCCGCCCGAGCCCGAGGTCGTGTTCGTCGCACCGGACCCCGTCGAGCCCAATGCCGAGCTGCTGGCGCAGATCACCGCCTTGCAGGCCCAGATCGAAGAGTTGCGCAACGCACCTGAACCCGTCGTCGAAGACAACACCGCCGCGGCCGAGGCCATCGATGCATTGACCGCCCAGATCGCGGCGCTGCAAGCCGCCTCGGAAGCCGCACAGGAGCGGTTCCAGGCCGAACTGACGGCCCGGGATCGCACCCTCGAACAGCTCCGCATGGATCTGGAACTGGCTCAGCTTGAGGCCAACCGCCCCCAACCTGCCCCATCGGGACCCACGGAGGATGAACTCCGCGCACGCGAAGAAGAGCGGTTGCGCCGCGAGGAGGAAGCCCGGCGGCTGGCCGACCTCGAACGGCGCGCCGCAGAAGAACGCGCCTTTCAGGAGCGGCGCATCGCCTCGCCCACCATCGCCTTCGGCGGCCCATCCGGCACCGCCGAGACGGAGCTTGCGCAGCGCAGCTTCGGCGAGGTGACGGATTTCGTGCTTAACGGCGCACTGCCCTCGACGGTGACGCAGGCCGAGGTGATCGCCAATCCCTCCAACACCATCATCCAGGGCACCATGATCCAGGCCGTCATGGAAACCGCCCTCGACAGCTCACTTCCCGGCCAGACCCGTGCCGTGGTCTCCGAGGATGTCTACAGCGTCGATGGCACGCGCCTCCTGATCCCCCGCGGATCCCGCCTCATCGGGCGCTACCGCGCCGGCGTCGATATCGCGCAGCGCCGCGTCACCATCGCCTGGGACCGGATCATCCTGCCCGACAACCAGACCGTCCAGATCAGCTCCTTTGGCGGCGACGAGTTGGGCCGCTCCGGGGTCACGGGCTTCGTGGATACGCGCTTTGCCGAGCGTTTTGGGTCTGCCGCCCTGATCTCGCTGATTTCCGCGGCACCCAGTGCCGCCGCCTCCGAGGTCCCGAATGAGACGGCCGCCAACGCGCTCGAGGACGTGGGCGATGAACTGGCCGATGCCACCGACAGCGTCTTGGGCGATTACCTCTCGATCGGCCCCGTCATCTATGTCGACCAGGGCGCCCGCGTCACCGTCATGGTCGACCGCGACTTGGAGATCTTCTGACCCCATGTCGCTCAGCTATCTCGAGACATCGCTTGACCGGATCGACGCCGCCGCCCGCGACGATGTCATCGAGATCTGCATCAACCCCGACGGGACCTGTTGGGGTGAGTTCCAGGGCGACCATTTCATGCGCCCACTGGATCAAAGGCTGACAGCCGTTCAGGTCAGGGACCTCGGCAACCAGATCGCCTCCTCCGCCAATACGACGATGAGCAAGGACCGCCCCATCGTGTCGGTCTCGATCACCTACAAGGGCCGCCCGATCCGCGCGCAGGTCATCACCCCGCCCGCCGTGCTCTCGGCCATGTCGATCAGCCTGCGGTTCTTCTCGAGCTTGCCGCTCGAGGGCATCGCACTCGTCTTTCTCTACGGCAAGGAACGCAAGCTCGAAGACCTGCGCGTCGAAAAGAAGCGCGCCCTGCGCGCCGTCGTGGCCGCGGGCGTGATCGATGATGCGCTGGCCTTCTGCGTCGAGAACAAGCTCAACATGATCGTTTCGGGCGGGACCTCCACCGGCAAGACCGTAGCCGCGCGCAAGATCCTCGCCCATGTGCCCGCCGAGGAACGCATCGTCACCATCGAGGAAGCGGCCGAGCTTCTGCCGACCCAGCCCAATGCCGTGACCCTCATCGCCAATCGCGACGCGGAATTCCAATCCGCCGATGTGCTCCTCACCGCGGCGCTGCGCATGCGCCCCGACCGGATCATCCTCGGCGAGGTGCGCGGCAAGGAGGCCATGACCTTCCTCGAGGCGATCAACACCGGCCATGGCGGCTCCATGACCACGCTCCATGCCGAAACCCCGCAACTGGCCGTGCAGCGGCTCGCGATCGCGGCGCTGAAGACCGAGATCCCGATGACCTATGCCGACATGATCCAGTACATCGAGAACTCCATCGACGTGATCATCCAGGCCGGGCGCCACGATGGCCGGCGCGGCATCACCGAATTCTACCTGCCCGGCGCAGATCAGAGAGGACAGCCCGATGAAGACCTATGAATACGACATCCTGTCTTTCCCCATGACCCGCAAAACGAGCCTTGCCGACATGCGGACCAACCTGAACCAGAAGGGTGCGGAAGGGTGGGAGGTGGTCTCGGTCAGCACCTCGGAATTTGCCAATGTCGGGCACACTGTCTTCTTGAAGCGGGAAGCGACATCCCTTGGAGCTGCAACATGAGGCAAGTGCCGCGCCCCCTTGCCCTGACCGCGCTGGCCCTCTCGCTAAGCCTGACCGCTGCCCACGCTGGTGCCGAGCGCAACGTGGCGCCTTCCCTTGAGCGCAGCTTCGACATTTGCCCCGACCGGCCTGCCGAGCCTGTCTGGATGCAGGAGATCCCGGTCCGCCAAGTCTACCATCGCGTACTGGTCCAGGACATCTACCGCGCCCAGAACCTCGAACGGATCGTCGAGACCGGCAGCTGCGACTGCGCGACCCGCTTCCCCTCCTGGGAGGCGGCCGAGGGCGTGTTTCAGGAGCGATACGCCAGCGACGAGCGATGGGAGATGCTGCAAGCATCGGAAGGCTACAACCGCCGCGCCAATTCCGCCCGCCCGGAAGCCCAGGCGATCTGCGAAGCCGCGGGCAATTGGTAAGGCGGCCCCCCGATGAGCATCGTCACCTACTTCGTCGAGACCTCTCAAACTTACCTCGACAGCGCGGCCGAGACCCAGTTCGGATCCGTGGCGGCAACGGTCGGGACGCTCCTCGTGGTCGCGACAACGCTCGTGGTGCTCCTCGTCTTCATCAACATGATCTTCCAATACCGGGCCATGGATGGCCGCACGGCCTTCTGGCTTGCGGTCAAGATCGGGCTCATCGGGATATTCGCGACCAACTGGGTGCAGTTCAACGCCTTCTCCTCTGCCATCCTCTCCGGGATCGACAGCATCGCAGGAGCGCTTGTCGCTTCGGTCGGGGGCGGCAGTCCGGGTCCTTCCGGCACCTTCGCCGAAGAATTCGACCGGTTGATCGCGGAGCTCGGCGCCTACCTGAATGCCGCCGGGTCCGAGCTGAACTGGATGGCCGGTGCCATGCTTGACATCGTCGGTGTGCTTCTGCTCTCGATCCTAGGCGGGCTCGCGGCATTCATCCTCGTCGCCTCGCGGCTGATGATCGCGCTCCTGATCGGGATCGCCCCGGTGATGATCTTCCTGACACTGTTCGAGGTGACCAAGGATTACTTCGCGCGCTGGCTCTCCGCCCTCATCTCCTTTGCGATCTACCCGATCGTGATCGCGGGGGTCTTCGCGACGATCACCGGGGTGTCTTCGGCGCTCATCGCCGAGTTGGGCGATCCAGAAGGGGCATCCAACATCGGTGCCCTCCTGCCCTTCTTCATGATGGTCCTGATGGCGAAAGGCTTCATCATCGCGACGCCCTTCATCGTCCGGGCGATTTCCGGCAACATCATGATGCCCGCCCTTTCCGGGGGCTTGGGCGGCACCTTCAGCTTCGCCCGCGCCGCCCTGGGCAGCCAGCAAGCCTACAACCGTTACCAGGTCGGCGGTGCTAGCGGTGCGGAGTACGCAGCCCTTAGAGCGAGACAGTTCTTCGGGGTTCAGCAGATGCCGTTGAGGCAGGGCGTGGGGCAGTCGGGTTCCGCAAGCGGCGCAGGGTCCACAGACACCGGGTCAAAAATGTTGGCGCAACTGGAGAGACTGGCGCGGCTTGGGCGACGGTGACGGCACATAGTCACTGTCCAACAATGGTCATGAATTCTTCAGCTGAATTGCGGGCTTAGAAAATGCAGTAACTCGAATGCCAACAAATACTGCAAGATAGAATCAAGTCGATTGAGTCATCCAAGAAGCTGGGGCACTTCTTCTACTACGCATCCATGAGACTGCTATGTCGACAGAAGCAGTTCGTGCATTCTTCCAACTTCAGAGACTGCTTCGTCAAACTGGTCGCGTCGCAAAACGGCGTACTTTTCGTTTGAAAGAACAATAAGGTTCGTGCCTTCAGGGATGATTGCCTCCGGCACCGCTTGGGTTGAAATCGTTCCCAGAATGAGCTGCTGTCCATCAAGAGTCTTGGAGAAAATGAACTTGAAAATTGCATCCAAGTTATTCGAGTCTTGTTCTTGCTGCTGCGGCGAGTCGATGACCAGCGGGCAGACTTTGGTGTCGCCAAATTTCTTCAGCGTGTGCAACAGCGAAAAGTACTGAGCTAGTAGAGCGCGAGGAAGATCACTGCCTAGTGCGTTGTTCTTGATCACTCTAGTTGGTTCCGCATAATCACTCTCTTCCAAAACGAACACGTTCAAAAGGCTCAAGTATTCCTTCATACGCGACTGGTAGTATTCGATGATTTCCTTTTTTTTCTTCGAGTCGAGCTTCAGGTCATTCTTCAAACCGTCAATCAGTTTCTGAACGTCCTCGATTAACTCATCTTTCGCAGCAATGTCAGCCTTGAGAGAGACGACCATTTCCTTGTTGCCCTCAGCGGCGACAATGTCGCGCAAGCTAACCTCAGATTTTTTTCTATTTAGCAGCAATTCCATTTCGTGGGCCTGGTCGCCAACTAACCGATACTCACGCTCTGCAGCATCAAGTTTTTCTGAAGCCTCAATGCGAGCTTTCTGGCGCTGATCCAGAATTCCTAGGCAATAGTCCACGTCGTCTAGTAGCCCAAACCTCTCCTGAAAGGAATTTTCGAACTCTGTTCCGCATGTAGGACAGCCGACGACGTCGGGCGTCTCAAGGCTTGCAGCATACTCGTAGTCAGCAGACAGTTCGGCTATCGATCGACGCAAAATCGCAATATCAGTATCAATTGCATTTCGTTCATTGCGTAAATCTTTCACCTTGGAAAGAGCGTCCTGTTGCCGCGCCCTCTGTAGATTGAAGGAGTCAACCAACTGATCCAGTTCCTCCTTAAAAGCCACAGGATCAAGGTTGATTTGGATTTGTGCAGAGCGCTTTAGAAACGTGTCTAGCGCGGTCGACAGAACGTTTTTATCTGCTTGGTGCGCCGACTTCTTCTCCAAGAATTCCATCTCTTATTTTCTGGCGTCGTAGTAGCTCTGTGGACGTATCCCCAGATGATATTCAATCATATTCTTTCTATAAGAAGAGAACTGCTGAAGACCGCTAAACGACTCCCAACTCTTGGTCCAGCCAGCATCCTGATCCACGTAAAACGGTAGAAAATAGAAAGCCGGTCCAGCTCGCCCTAACTTGCCGTCTGCACTCTTCTCCAGTTCAACATTGAAATTAAATTGATCGCAGAAAAAATCAGCGATGCCGCCCTCAGTTGAGATGCCACTATGCTTTGAAATTAAGCCCTTCTGGGCATCAAAGACACCAAAGTGTTTTCCATCCCTGATAATAAAATATGTTGTCTCATTCAGTGCGATCTCCGAGCAGTAGAACACACTGGCTCGCTTCCAGCGAGTATTGCTCATTTGAGGTGCGTCGGCACCAATCGAGTGGTAGAGCGACTTAATCAGGGTTGATTTACCAACATCATTCTCCCCCGTCAGAATGTTGGTCCCGCTGTGAAAGCTCACCATTCTCGCGGCTTTCTCGAGCTTTGATACTATCCAGAGCTTTTTGAATACCAAGCCTGTCATCGTCACGACCTTTTCTCAGGTTTCTAATTAGTCTATGGAAGCTAAATTTCTTCATTGAACACGATCACGGCGAACGCCAAAAAATAGAATTTCTCACTATAGAGCGACAATCCATCCGTAATCTCAGCCACTTTTGAGAAAGCACTACTAAGAAAATCCGGAAGCGTCTGTGGCGCTTCGGAGTGAAATAAAAGTTCGAGACGCTGCTTTAGCAGCTCTGCGTCCCCATTTGTCGGATTGGTGTAGTCAGAAACTGCATTGGATATCTTCTTTCCCATCTTCATTAGGTCAATGGCAGTCCATCCGGCATCTTTCAACTCCGCATTTATGAGCGACATCTCGGGGGCGCGAGTTCTATTGTTTGCGGCCCATTGAATGGTGTCGGTCAATAATTTCCGGCTTACACATTTCTTCTTCTTGAGATCGCTCGTTGAGGAAATGTTTTCGGATTCGACATTATTCTTGCGATTGATCTCGTCTTGCACCAGCCTGGTCCAAGCATGCATGTTCACGCCGTGGCCCTCTCCAAGCTCCATCTTAAACAACTCTGACACTTCACCCATCAAGAAACTATGCATGGCGTCTAGCGAGACACCCGTCGTAATGAAATGTATGTTTTTTAATCTGGCTTCATCAAAATGGCTGAGCTCCTCAGCCATCTTTTCCTTAATTTGATTAACTTCTCTTTCTTTTAGGTCGGCGGCGCAAGAATTGCTGCCACAGAACGAAAACGGCACGTTAGAAACAAGAATTGTTCTGACCTCGTGTCCTGCGCCGATACCGTCAAAGTTCTCGTACATTTTTCCGAGAATTGAAGGCTTTCTCCCTTCCGGAGATTTTTCACGCGCTAAATAGAACCCCAAGGTGATATGCGACGACGATTTCTTTGTTTTCACTTGGCAAAAATCGACATTCTGCGGGTTTTCCTCCGGCTCTAGGAAGACCACGTCGTCGTGGTATTCGAAAGCAACCAGATAGTCGGCACCTTCCAGATGCCTCTTAATCATTTCGCAGAACGCCCAGTTTTTTTGATAGTCAAATCGTAAGCTAGTGTCAGCCCCAGCGGTTTCGCGCTGCGGTTTCTTCAACATTTCTTCCAAAAGCTGCTGTGACACTCGCAAACACCTATTGCCAAACCCAAGATGCCCCGAACACCTTAGAGTTGTTGGGCGAAGAAGCAAATCGAAATCACATCCAGTGTGGCGAGGAGTCTTGGGCTACGAAGTGGCCCCACAGAATGTTGAGGTCGTCCACGGTTGTGGCGAAGATCAGCTTTCGCCATCCCTCTCTCGCAACATCGCTTCCATCTCGTCCAAGCCATCGACCGCTGAGCGCATCTGCGCCTCATCAACCTCACTCACGGCATCAGCATCCGCTACCTCGCTCCCGAAATCCATCACCATCTGGCGCTGCTCCTCCGCTACGACGGATTGAACGACGGGCACGGTCTTTCTTGGGACGACGTGGGCCTGCCCTGACGGCCGACCGCCAGCAGTCTCGCCTGCCCTCTCAACATCGGCTTCAGCTCCGCGGGACCCGCTCGCCGGCGGAGTCATCGGCATGGCGCGCACGCTCAGCGGGAGGTTGCCCTGCGGCCCGCCACTCCCGGGCTTCGGAAACGGCAACACCCCGGTCTGCGCCGCGTGGATCGCCTTGAAGAGCCGGTCGTCGAAATACTGGATCCGCTTCGCCCGGACGGGCATTTGCGCATCGATCACCATGACGATCTCGTCGAGCGGCAAGCGACGGGCCTCATCTTCAGGCAGCAGAGAGCTTTCCTCGGTCCGGGTGGACTGGCTGCGGCCCTCGAAGGGGTTCTTGCCGATGGACTGGGACCGCGTGACCACGGTCTTCGTGGTCTTGCCGACCGCCTTGCTCAGCTCCTCGACCGTCTTCTCATCCGATGGCGTCAGGTAGAGCTTCACGCCGGCATTGCCCTGCAGGGCACGGCGGGTGTTCTCGCCATAGATTTCGTCGAGGGCGGGGATGGTCTGGGTGACGATGGCCAGATGACCGCGATAGGTGCGCAGGGTCTCGATGCTCTCGACCACGATGGGCATTTTTCCGAGACGGTTGAACTCGTCGAGCATGATCATCACGGGCCAAGGCTCGTCGGGCCCGGGGTCCTTCTCCTGCATGGCCGAGAGCAGATCGGAGAAGAAGAGCCGGATCAGCGGCGCGAGCGGCTTCACCATCAGCGGCTGGACCACGAGGTAGACCGAAAAGGGCTTCTTGCGGATCGTTCGGAAGTCAAAGTCCGAGACCGCTGTCGCCTCGTCGATCGCCGGGTTCTGCCATTGATCGAGCCCCGAGGTCATCAGGAGCGAGACGTAAGAGGTCAGCGTGTCGTTGTTGGTAGAGGCCAGCCGGGTGAAGATCAACTTGGCGGCCCTGTTGTCGACCTCGTGGCCCCGCGCGAAATACTCCTTCTGCTTGTTCCCGCCCGAGGCGGCGATGCGGTAGATCTCGCCCAGGGTCGGGCGCTTGCGCTGAAAGGCCAAAAGCCCCGCCGCCACGAAGAGATCGATCCCGCCCTTGAGGAGGCCCTGAACCCGGTCGTTGTCGCTTTGCAGGAAGAGCGTCGCGAGGAGCTGCAATTCCATCTGCTGGCGCGCGGCGTCCTTCAGCTCGAAGATGCGCAGGAGCGGGTTGTAGCGATGCGTCCGCATGCCCTCCCAATCGGTGGGGGCAAAGCGATAGACCTTGTCGCCCTGGGCGGCGCGGTGCCGCGCCGTGGCCTCGAAACACTCCCCCTTCACATCGAGCGTCACCACGGAGCCTTGCCAGGTGAGCAGGTTCGGGATGACGAACCCCGAGGTCTTGCCGCGGCCCGTGGGCGCCACGATCAGCGCATGGGGGAAGACCTTCGAGCAGATGTAGTTGGCGCGGGACCCCGGTGGCCCGAGCTTGCCGAGGATGAACCCGGTGCCAGGCGCCCCGAAGAACCCGTTGGCCTTCATCTCGCGGGCAGACTGCCAATGGGTCTGGCCAAAGCGCGTGAGGGCCGATCCCGAGAGGGCGAGGCTCAGCATCAGGCCTGCGGCCGCAAAGCCGCCGATGATGAGGTGAATGAGCTGGGCATCCTCGGGGCGCTGATCCAGCAATGAGGCGTAGTTCTGCGCGATATAGGCGAAGTCGATCTCGGCCCCGAAGCCGAGATCCTGATAGGTCAGCACGGCCGAGGCGATGGCGTAGCCCATGGCCGCAGTCACCAGCGTCACCAGAAACGCACCCGTGGCGATCCGTGCCTTGCCCATCGCGGCGCTCAATGGACCTGGCCCCGCTCGGTCTCGCCGTCCACGTCCGTTGCGCGGTGCCGTTCGTACTCGGTGTCGGCCAGATCATCGACCACCTGGCGCAGGGCATCGGTATTGGCCGTCGCGGCATCGGACTGCAGATAGACCTTGGCGACATAGAGCCGGTCGAGGCGGTCCTTGAGCACCTTGTCCAGCGCATCCGCATCGCCGGATGCGAGACGGTCGAGTTGGCGGTCATCCAGCACCCGCGCGATCTCCTCCCGGAAGGCCTGCCGATCGGCGTCGGTCTGGAAGGGGGCGGACAACTCCCCACCCCGCTCATGCTCCAGCACGCTTCGGATATTTTGCGGGATGTCGACTTTCGGGGCGCTATTCGCCACATTGTTGGATGGGCCGATGTCGCGGGTAGAGGGTGCATCGGTGGCGAGACTATCTCGCGTCTCGTTGGCCAACCGGACAGCGTTGATCGCCCGCGTGTCATGTGCCTCGACGATAGAGGCGTAGGTGGCGCCGAGCCCCCGGGCAAGGTGATCGGGCATATCCGGATAACGGCTCCGGAATTCATCCGCCACAGCCTCCGCGATCTGGGTTCGGGAGCCGCGCGTCGCCATGATCGCGTCCACGTCCTTCGTGATGGCCGCGGCGCGCAGATCATCCGTGATCTCCTCCCGGTAAGGCTGCGTCCGGTCGATCACATCGCCGGGCTTTGCCAGCAGTTCCGGATGCTGCGCGAGATACTCCCGCTGCTCGAGCTCAATCCGGCGTTCCGCCCGATTGGTGACCTCCCAGTCCCGCGCCTCGATCTGATCGACGCTGAGACCCTCAGACCGCATGTCGGCCCGGATCGTCGCCTCCATGCTGCGGACCGCCTCGGGATGATAGTGGAACCTCTCCGCGGTGGTTTCGTCTTCCATGACACCGTCCTTCACCAGCACGCCTTCCCGTTCGAGCAGGGTCCCAAGCTTCACATGCGCGTCGTTCAGGATGTCCCGTGCGGTCTCGAGATCGGCGCGGCGCTCGAGGTTGAGATCCCGCGCCTCGGCCACCTTGGAGAGATCGGCGGCGATCCATTGATGCTCCAGCGCCGCGTTCGGGGCCCCCGCCTGGATCCGCGCCACGACCTCGGAGGTGCTGATCCCGGTTCCGCGCAGGGCGGTATCGATCTGCGAGCGCAGGCGCGGCTCACCCAGGCGATCCAACTCGCTCTTCCGGATGTTGGCCTCCGAATAGACGCCACCGTCCGAGGGCTGCTCGATCAACGAATTCGAGCGCAGCCCGAGCGGTTGCATGTGCTGGACCTGCCTCTGGATCGCGTTGAGGCTCTTCTCGAAGGCGGGCCGGTCCGCATCGGGTTTCTCGGCGATCATACGCTGAACCCGCCCGAGCTTCTCGGCATAGAGGCTTCTCAGATCCTCGAACGACTGCTCTTCAGCCATGTAGATGTCTCCTGCTCGCTCCACCTGCCCGCCCCGGGCCAGCACCTCGCCCGCCCGGAAGAGCGCATCGGCGATGTCCTCGCGGGCCTCGCGGGAGGCCTCCACCGCAAGCGCGTGGTAGATGGTTCTGGTATTGGCGATCTCGGCCAGCGTCCGCGTCAGGTCCTCCCCCACGCGGTCGCGCTCGCGGGGCGCTCGGCCCTCGTCCTTGGCGGCGTAGACCTCGCTTGTGCGGGCCGGGTAATGCACGACCCCGCGATCCACCCGTCGCGTGGCCTCCAGACGCACATCGTACTTCTCTGCCTCCTCGACCATGGCGAGGCGGAAATCGTCATAGTTGAAGCGATGGTTGCGCCCGAGGAAGAAGAACTCGCCTTCCTGCGAGCGGCGGTTCAGCACCAGATGCGCATGGGGGTGATCGCGATCCTCATGCACCGCGATGATGTAGTCGAAATGCCCCGCGTCGGTCTGGAAGAACCGCTCGGCCACATCCGTCGCGATGTCGCGCACATCCTCGCCCCGCGTGCCGATGGGGAAGGACATGAGCATATGGGTGGTCTGGCCCAGCTTGGGCTTGAAGCCCGCATCCCACCGCTTGGCGAAGCGCTCGGTCAGGTCCTTGATGTCGCCCGCCTCGAGCTTTGCCTTCCCGTCGAGGAAGCCGCTACTGTCCACGATATGGGTGGACTTGGTGGTGAGGTAATCGAGCTGGCTCATCAGCTGCGACTTGGTATGCGTGCCGCCGCTCCGGATCGCCTTGAAGACCGCCGGCCGGTGCCCCGCCGCCGCGCGCATGAGTTGGGTCTGCTTGGATACGTGCAGCCCTTGCATCGAGCCACGCACGCGGCTCCAGCCATCCCGGAAGACCTCGCCCGTGACGGCATGGACGGCATCATTCAGCCGCATGCGCAAACTCCCGCAGCGCGGCCGTGGCCTCGAGCTGCATCGCCGTGCGACGACGTCTGATCGCCAAATCGATCTCGTCGGCGGCATCGAGGATGAACCGCGCCAGCCCGCGCATCTGCGCAAGCCGCAGTTCCGAAAATTCCGGGCCAGCCCCCTGCCCTTGCCGGTTGGCCAGCGTCATCTGCTTGGCGATCTGCGCAACCCCATTACCGACCTCGTGCAGCGAGGCGCGGGTGCGCGCCATCTCGGCCGCCAACTGGGCGTCCGGAACGAACACCCCACCTGCCGCCTGGATCAGCCGTCGCAGGCCCTCGGCCCGGCTCTCGATCCCGGCGGAGGCCAGCACCGCATCAAGGGCTGCAAGCTCTGCAGTGGTCACCTTCACACTGACGGCGGAGACCGGGATCGCGGCATCTGCCTGGCGCTCGGCATCGGCTTTCAGGACGTAGCGCACGGCCCGAGCCGTCACCCCGAACTGCGTCGCCAGATCGGTCGTCGACACACCCTCCGCGGCCTCGCGGACGATCTGCATCTTCTCCATCTCTGTCAGGCGTTTTGCTCGGGACATGCGGAAGAAAGACCCCCTATTTCCTGCCACCTTCCACCAAGGCTGCCCCCACCTTACGTTTGTATAAATGATGGGTCAACAATATACTTGCGTAAGGTGGGGGCAGCCTTGGTGTCCGTTTCCCACGAGGCCCGCAGGGACGCGGGGCTCTCGCCTCTCTCACAAGGACGGCCCGCTCTTCGGTCCGCCCCCCGTGCCCTTGAGGGACGAACGCGGTCGTGGCTCGTGTGAGTTATAGAAAAGGGTTCTATCGCTCATGCGCCGGAACCGGACGCACGCCGCCTGGCCGGAGTCCAGCAATGACCGCGCAGCCGGCGACCCTCTCGAGCGGCGGTTCCTCCCGACGCCCGGCGAGATCCTCGGCACCGTCCGCGATGGGACTGGCGACGCGGGCGACCGCCTGCGTATCGACAGCCCGGGATCTGCGGGATCTCGTCGAGATGGCAGCGCTGAGCAGAACTGGTGCGCGGCAGCATCCGGGGTACGGGCTACGGCTGTCGGCCACATGCCTACGGGAAGGTGCGGGTCGCTGATGTGGAGCCAGCGTGATGGTTCGGTTGATCTCAGCCGTTCGTCTTCGGCATGAAGTCCACGCCTGGCAGCCCTTCGAAATGCGCGTCGCAGGTGAGAAGCGTCGCGCCCCGGGCCCGCGCAGTGGCGAAAATGATCGCATCGGCGGTCGCGAGCTTGTGCGTGCGGCAGGCGTCAGCAGCCGCGAGCGCGATCTCGGTGTCCAGCGGGACAACCTGACAGACCTGGGTAAAGGCGATCACCTGATCCGCCTTGTCTTCGCCGACTTCACGCGTCGTCCACTTCGCAAGTTCCAGCTGAACCATGGTCGGCACCAGCCAGTCGGATTGCTGCGGCAAGCGCTCCGACAGCTCTTCCCCGGTTAGCGATCCGATCAACCATTCGATCCAGGCGGAGGTGTCGACCAACACCATCAGAAACGGTCGGTCCGATCACGATAGTCCGTCGCGGCAGCGCCGCGAGCCAGGCCCTTCAAGGCGTCGCGTTTTGGGACGGGCACCAGCAAAACACCCGTGCCCTTCGGAATGAAGGCAAAGGTGAGACCCGCCTCCCAGTGCTGGGCCGTGCGGATCGCCTTGGGGATCGAAATCTGGAACTTCGACGACAGTGTGGCTGTCTCGGACATTGTCGTACCTTTCCTTGAACGATGCCAAAAACGTAAGAGTGTGTCCCCAGAGAGTCAAGCCAGCGTTGCTGACGGGACGCGCTCCTGAAGCAGCGCGCGACTGCCGTGACGGGACTGCCTTCCCCGAGGAAAGAGTAAGGGGGCTCACGCCCCCTTCTCGAACTTCATGACCGGGATGCCGAGCTTCTTGGCCTTGTCGGCGAGGTTCTCCTGGATGCCATTGCCCGGGAAGACGAGTACGCCCACTGGCAGGACGTCCAGCATGGCGTCGTTGCGCTTGAAGGGGGCGGCCTTGGCGTGCTTGGTCCAGTCCGGCTTGAAGGCCACCTGCGTCACGCCCCTCGCCTCGGCCCATTTGGCGGCGATGAGCTCTGCGCCCTTCGGGCTGCCACCATGCAGAAGGACCATGTCGGGATACTTGGTCCGGACCTGATCGAGCTTGCCCCAGATCAGGCGGTGATCGTTGAAGTCGGTTCCGCCGGTGAGGGCGACCTTGGGTCCTGCGGGGAGCATCACCTCGGTCTCTGCGCGGCGCTTGGCAGCCAGGAAGTCGCGGCTGTCGATCAGCGCTGCGGTCATGTGCTGGCGGTTCACCATCGAGCCGGTGCGAGGCCGCCAGGTCGATCCCGTGTGATGGACGAACTCGGTGGCGGCGTGATCTCGCATCATGTCCATGCAGTTGCGTCGTTCGATCAGCGTCAGGCCTTCGGCCGTCAGGCGCTCGAGTTCGGTGGATTTCACCTCGGAGCCGTCTTGCTCACGCTGGAGGCGGCGCTGCGCCTGCTCGTTCTCGTCGAGCGACCGCTCGATCCGGGCCGTGGCGCGGTGGAAGAGGTTGACCTGGCCCCAGAGCACCTCTTCGAGGTCGGGTTCCATCCGGGTGTCTTCCAGGGTCGCGACGAGGGCATCGAAGATGTCGGCGACGGCGACCGCGAGGCGCTGCCCATCGGGCATCGGGCGCGGATCGGGCTCGTCAAAGGGGCGGTAGCCGTAGAGCTGCAGCTCATCGAGCGCATGGGCGGTCTGGGATGCAGTGTGGGCGGGTTCATACGCGTCGTCGTGGGTGTGGATCGTCATCGGTTTCTTGCCTCCGGGCCTGTCTCGTCCGCGCGTCATCCCGCGCGGCCTTCATGGGCTGCGAAAGCCGTCACGGGGGCCGCCCCTTCACCCCGCCTTCGGGGCCGGAACGCATGTGGAGGAGGACGGGGGGCGGCTGATTTGTCTCGCGATGCAAAGGCGGGGCTCGCCCCCGCCGGCGGAAATCAGTCGCCCCCCGTCCTTGAAGGGGCGGCACCTTTGACGGCCGCCTGCCCATCTCTTGAAGGCCGTGTGGGTGACGGGTGGATGAGATTGCCCGCGAATAGGCAAAGCGGCGATCCACGGCCACGACAGGGATCCGTGACCCCTGCCCCGGTATTCCAGACCGCCCCCTGCGCGATGCAGGTCAGCCTGACAGGCGATGCCGATCCCCTGGCCCGAACTGACCTGCCAGATGTTGGCGCAGCGCCTCCTTGCCGGTCGCCCGAAGATCATCATTGAAATCCCCGAGCCGCGGTTCCAGCACATGGCAACCAATGCCGACCTCGGTTGCTCTGGCTCTCAACCTCTCTGCCGCGCGTTGGCCAGCGGGATCGCGGTCGATGGCGATGTAGAGGCGCTGCACCCCCTCCGGCAGCAGGACCGCCCCGAGGTGTCCCGACGAGAGCGCCGCCCAGACGGGCAGGCCGGGCATGGCCTCGATAAGGGACAGCATGGTCTCGATGCCCTCGCCAACCACGAGGATGTCGTCATGCGGGGTCAGCCTGACGGCATTGCCGAGGAGGTGACCCATGGCACGCCGCTGCGTCACGACGGCCGCCTTTCCCTGTCCGTCAGGGGCGAGCCAGGTGCGGTGCGCGCCCTGCAAGCCCCCTGCCCCATCGGTGACCGCGGCGATCAGCGCCGGTCTCGGGATGCTCCGGGTCTGGCCCTCATCCCGATGCCAGCACTTAGGGTGGAAGCGCAGCGCGCTCATCGTGCCGCCGTGGGTGAGGCCCCGGGAGCGGAGGTAGGTGTCGGCAAGCGTGCCTGCGATCGGCACGGAGGCTGCAAACAACCGCGCCGCCGCCGCTGGTGTGTCACCGGGGGCTTTGGCCTTCTTGGGCGCCGGTGCATCCGGGATGACCGGCTGCGGACGGCCCAGATGCGCCCGGGCCTCGGCCAGAAGATCGGGAAAGCGGGAGATCCCGGTCCTCTCGCGGATGATGTCGAGAAGATCGCCATGCTCGCCCGTGGCGGCGTCGGTGAACTTGCCGGCCGCGCCCGGCCCGGACGCGGACCCGGTCAGCCGCACGAAGAGCGACCGGCCGGGGTTGTTCTGCAGATCGCCCACAATCCAGTAGGACCCTTCCCGCCGTCCGGCGGGAAGGTAGGCACGACACACGCTCTCTGCATTTTCCGCCAAAGCGATGATCACATCTTCGGTCTCGGAATACATGGCTCAACAACCTTTGCGTGCATGGAGTCCCGTCACAGGACAACGCGCGATCAGGCGATCCAGCACGGCGATGCCGGTAGGGTCGGTCGGGCAGAAGAGGCGCAGCTTCCAGCTGATGATCTCCGAGAAGAAGCCATCGGCCTTGAGCCGGTCCTTGGCGGCTTCCGTGAAGCCGGAGAGCTCGATCCGATTCACGCCCATGACGCGGGAGCGGTGGAGCTCCATGCTCTCGGCCAGTCGCACGACGGTCTTGCCCTCCAGAACGAGGGCATGGACCTGCGCTGCAGAGAGCTTCGGCGCGTCGTCTGCCAGCGTGGTCGCGACCCAGGTGGGCGAGACCCGGCGACCGATGATGCGCTGACCGTCATCGGTTTGCAGCCGATAGACGCGGGTTTCGTCCTGGGGGAGCTGCTTCCAGATCGGCAGCAGGAGCCCCGACACGATGTGCAGGGTGGACTCGCTGAACTCCGGCACCTCGGCCAGTTCCGCGGTCCAGGCGGCGGTGAAGGCCGCACGGTCGGCCTCGAGCCAGTGAGTATCGTCCATGATCTTCGCCGGGACCGTGCTGGACTCGGTCGGACGGATCAGCCGCAAGCGGGGCTCGATGGTGCCATCGTCCAACATCAGGCTGGTGGCGGGCACCTGCACGGCAGCCCGACCCGAGCGGCTGTTGACCAGCAGGCGTGCCTTTGGGTCGTCGAGCCAGTCAAGCGCATCCGCGAGCGCAGTCGGCGTGTTGCGCCGCTTCTCCGCGATGGTGAGGAGCTGGGTTTCCGCGCCGGAGCCGGGATGCGTGTAGATGACGCGTGCATCCGCGACGCGGAAGCTCTCGGCGCGGAGCGTCTCGAGCCCGAGGTCATAAACCCCGGCGGCAATAGCCCCCTCGATCCGCGCATCGAGAAGCTCTTCAAAAGCTGAGAAGAGCACGGCCTGCATGTCGATCGTCAGCGCCAGAAGGCGATTGAGGAAGGTCGTGATCGGCGGTAGGTCGTCTTTAAGGCCGTTGTCATCGGTCAGGCTGAGACCGGTGGCATCCTCGAAGGCCCCGAGCGAGCAACCAACGACATCGCCGCGATAGAGGCGCCGGTAGAGCTGGCGCAGGGCGTCGCGGGCGTAAGGCGACTCGAGGTTGTCCTCGGGCCGGAACAGCCCCTGCCCGCCGGTCTGGCGCTGGCCGCGGGTAATGGCGCCGAGCGTGTCTAGGCGGCGCGCGATGGTCGAGAGAAACCGCTTTTCTGCTTTCACATCGGTGGCGACGGGGCGGAAGAGCGGCGGCTGCGCCTGATTGGTGCGGTTGGTGCGCCCGAGGCCCTGTATGGCCGCGTCCGCCTTCCAGCCGGGTTCCAGAAGGTAGTGGACCCGCAAGCGCTGGTTCTTCGCCCCGAGATCAGCGTGATAGCTGCGCCCCGTGCCGCCAGCATCCGAGAAGATCAGGATGCGCTTCTGGTCATCCATGAAGGCGGCGGTTTCCGCGAGGTTGGCAGATCCGGCCCGGCTTTCGACAACGAGGCGGGCCGCTGAACCTTCGCCCTTCCTCACGATCCGGCGTGACCGACCCGTCACTTCGGCCACAAGGTCGGTGCCAAAGCGCTGGACGATCTGATCCAGCGCGCCGGGCACTGGCGGAAGCGAGGCCAGATGCTCGATCAGCGCGTCGCGCCTGCGCGCGGCCTCGCGGCATTCCACCGGCTGGCCATCGCGCGTGACAGGCCGCGAGGAGAGGTTGCCTTCGCTATCGGTGAAGGGCTCGTAGAGTTGCACCGGGAAGGAGTGCTGCAAATAATCCAGGCAGCTCTCTCTTGGCGTGATGTCCACCCGCACATCGTTCCATTCATCCGTAGGGATGTCCGACAGGCGGCGTTCTATCAGCGCCTCGCCGGTCGAGACGATCTGGATGACAGCCGCACGGCCTGCGGCCAGATCGGCCTCGATGCTGGAGATCAAGGTAGGGGTTTTCATCGAGGTGAGCAGATGGCCGAAGAAACGCTGCTTGGCAGACTCGAAAGCCGAGCGGGCAGCGGATTTGGCCTGGCGGTTCAGAGTACCAGACTCTCCGGTGATGTTCGCAGCCTCCATGGCGGCCGCGAGGTTGTTGTGGATGATGGCGAAGGCCCCGGCATAGGCATCGTAGATGCCGCGCTGCTCGGGGGTCAGCGCGTGCTCCAGCATTTCATATTCGACACCGTCATAGGAAAGCGACCGGGCGGTGTAGAGGCCAAGGGACCGCAGATCGCGCGCGAGGACCTCCATCGCAGCCACGCCGCCGGCCTCTATGGCCTGAACGAACTCAGCTCGGGTGGCAAAGGGAAAGTCCTCCCCGCCCCAAAGCCCGAGGCGTTGCGCATAGGCGAGATTGTGGACCGTCGTGGCCCCTGTGGCCGAGACATAGACCACGCGGGCATTCGGCAGCTTGTGCTGGAGCCGCAGGCCCGCCCTGCCCTGCTGTGAGGCTTCCGTGTCACCGCGCTCGCCCTTGGACCCAGCGGCATTGGCCATGGCATGGCTTTCATCGAACAGGATCACCCCGTCGAAATCCGCCCCCAGCCAGTCAACGATCTGGTCGACGCGGGATTTCTTGGCGCCCCGCTCTTCGGAGCGCAGGGTGGCGTAGGTGGTGAAGAGGATGCCCTCAGAAAGCGGGATGTCGCGCCCCTGCGCGAAGCGCGAGAGTGGGGTCACTAGCAGGCGCTCCTGGCCGAGTGCTGACCAGTCGCGCTGCGCATCCTCCAGTAACTTGTCGCTCTTCGAAATCCAGAGCGCCTTGCGGCGGCCCTGGCACCAGTTGTCGAGCAGGATCCCGGCCGACTGGCGGCCCTTGCCCGCCCCGGTACCGTCGCCAAGGAAGAAGCCGCGGCGGAAGCGGATGGCGTCTGCAGAATCGTCGGGCGCGGCCGAGACCATGTCGCCGGTCTCATCGACGGTCCAGAAGCCGGCGAGATGCGCGCCATGCGCCTCACCCGCGTAGATCACAGTCTCGAGCTGCGCGTCGGAGAGCAGGCCGTCGCGCAGGACGGCGGTAGGGAGTTTCGGGCGGTAGGTGGGTTTGGGGGGCACAACGGACGCCATGGCCGCCGACTGCACCAGCTTGGTCGGGTGCGGTGCGGCGCCGGGGATGTCGATGGCCTGCAGGCGGAAGGTCTCGTAGATCGCGTCTGAAATGCGCGCGGCGCCGTGGGCCTCCGCCGTCTCGCGCAGCGTGTAGGCGAGGTCTTCGGCATCTGGCGCGGAGACATTCGCCGCGATGCTGGCTGACGGCGCTGCACGCGGTTTCCCAGCCGCGTAGCCAGACGCACGGGCAGGAGCTCCCGGGAAGGGGGCTCGGGTTCGAGCGACATCACCCGCATCCAACGCGAGGCGCGGAGGGACCTCGGCCACAATCTGGGCGAGGAGTTGCGCCACATCCGGCGTGATGGAGCGTGCCAGATCAGCGGTGCTGCCACCCCGCTCCCCGCCACGGCACTTGTCGAAGACCGAGATCCGGGTCTCGAAGCTGGTGCCATGCTTTGCGAAGGCTGCCCCCGACACGGCGCCGGTGAAGACCAGATGGGCACTCTCGGTCAGGCGGCCGAAGGTCTCGGACCAGGCGGGCGCATCAGGTGCGAAGCTTGCGCCGGTGATCGCGACCAATCTCCCGCCGGGAGCAAGGCGCGCAAGCGCCGAGCGCAGATGCCGGGCCGTCGCCTCGGTCGTCCGCCCATCGACATTGGCCACGGCCGAGAAGGGCGGGTTCATCAGGATGACGCTCGGGCGTAGCCCCACGTCCAGATGATCGTCGATCTGCGCGGCGTCAAAACGGGTGACCGGGCACCCCGAAAAAAGGAGACGCAGAAGATCGGCGCGGGTCTCGGCCAATTCGTTCAGAACGAGGCTACCGCCCGCGATCTCAGCGAGTATCGCGATGAGTCCGGTCCCGGCCGAAGGTTCGAGGACCAGGTCACGCGGAGTGATCTGCGCCGCCGCCAGCGCCGCCAGCCCCATGGGCAACGGTGTCGAGAATTGCTGGAACCGCTCCATCTCCTCCGAGCGCCGGGTATGCGTCGGCAAGAGGCCTGCCACCTTGGCGACGAGCGGCAAGAGTGTTGCGGGCGAGCCCGCCCGGGCCAGCAGCGCGCGGCCGAATTTCCGCAGGAAGAGGACGAGCGCCACCTCGCCAGCCTCATAGGCCAGCTTCCAGTCCCAGGCGCCATCGGCATCGGAGCCGCCAAAGGCGCGCTCCATCTCCAGCCGCAGACGCAGTGCGTCGATCTGGAAGCCCTGGGCGAGATCGGGCTGTAGGGCTTCGGCGACGGCAAGGATCGCGGGCGCGGGAGCGCGAGATGGGACAGGAACGGGAGGCGCAACAGGCGCGAGATAGGTCATCGGAAAGCTCCGGAATGAGGGACAGGATCAGGCCCGGACGCCCTCTCTCGGGCACCCTCAGGCCTGATCTTCCCCCGCCCATCTCTTCCTCTCGAACCGACGCGTCCCAGAGGCTCGGCTTGATTTTGTTCCCTCTATGTTCTATATTGAGAACCAAGCCAGCAAGGGAGTTTCCCGATGGACAGCACCACATACACCCTGCCCGCGACGCCCAAGCAGATCGCCTATGCACGATCACTCGCCCTGCGCAACAAGACCCTCCTGCCCTGGGAGGTTCAGCAGGATCGCCGGTCGTTGAGCGCCTGGATCGAGGCGCAGGCCCAGTTGAAACCGGTGTCGGACATGGACCGGCTGCCGACCTCGAAGCAGGTGGCCTTCGCGGAAAAGCTTGCTCGGATCAAGCGCCGTGCCGTCCCGGACGAGTGCTTCCGCGACAAGGGGCTGATGTCGAAATGGATCGACGGGAACAAGTAACCCCCGCCTCCCTTCTCGCGCCAAGGACTGTTGCCCGCATGGGGGGAGACTACATAGGTAGGCTCCAGTCCGCAGGACCAAGGCCTAGTCCCAGCGGCACGCCGGGAGGTGCCCGCATCGGCCTTCAGCAGCCATCGCAAATCTGTAGCCGTCCCTCATCCCCGCGTATTCAGATCTTCCGTCAATTGGGGCTACCCTCAGTTCTTTGGAAATTCTGACTTTGGAGTGTCCGCAACGCTGAAGTGTTGCTTCCGTCAAAGAAATCCATGGTGCTCTCTTTGAAAATATGTCACTTTAGGTATCATGGACGCCGCAAGGTCACAGAATCTGAAGAAACTGCTCGATGCCGTGCCCGCCGGGTATCTGGTCGATGCCGCGTGGCTCGTCTCCCAAGGCATCGCCTATGAGAGCTTCCGTGACTACGTGAAGCGCGGCTGGCTGGACCGTATCACCCGAGGCGTCTTCCGCCGTCCGCTCCCCAGCACCGTAGCCACGCCGACATCGAACAGCATCGACTGGAAGACCTGTATCCGTTCCACACAGCATATCATGGGTCATGACCTGCATGTCGGCGGCACCACGGCACTCGGCGAACAGGGGCATGCCCATTATCTGCGCCTCGGCGATAGCGCTCCTGTCTGGGTGTATGGGGACAGTATCCCCAATTGGCTGGCGAAACTACCGACGGATGCCCAGATCAGAATCCGCCCCCGTTCCTTGTTTGCCGACCCGAAACTGGGCTTGATCGAGGGCAAAACGACCGGCCAGCCGTGGGACTGGGGTCTCACGATGTCGACGCCGGAGCGCGCGATCCTGGAGGCCATGGACGAACTACCTGACCATGAAAGCTTCCACACTCTCGACATGGTCTTCGAGAGCCTGACGACCCTGCGCCCAAGACTGCTGTCCGACCTCCTCCAGACTTGCCGCAAGATCAAGGTCAAGCGCCTGTTCTTCGTTTTCTCCGACCGCCACGACCATCCTTGGCGCAAGCGGATCGACCCGCAGGCATTTGATCTCGGTAGCGGCGACCGGGCCCTGGTTCAGGGCGGGAAGATCCACCCCCGCTATCGGATCATGGTGCCGAAAGATTTCGTGAAACCGGAGGTCGGCAGTGGCGCGTGAGACCTATGAAGCCCAAGTTGCGCTCCTCGTGCGCGTCCTGCCCCATGTCGCAGGCGAAAGCGTCTTCGCGCTCAAGGGCGGGACGGCGATCAACCTCTTTTACCGGGACCTGCCGCGGCTGTCGGTCGATATCGACCTGACCTACCTGCCAATCAAAGACCGCGCCGAGAGCCTGGACGAGATCAATGCCGCGATGGATCGCATCGCGGCCGCCATCGAGACCAGCATTCGTGGCGCGAAATCTCAGCGCATCCAGGGGGGCGGCGGGGGAGCAACGCGACTTCTGGCGCGCCTCGGGCATGCCGAAATCAAGATCGAGACCTCGCCCGTCACCCGTGGCGTCGTCCACGACCCGGAGATCCGGACCGTCTCTGCAGCTGTGGAAGATGCCTATGGCTATGCCGAAATGCAGATCGTCTCGTTCGAGGACCTGTTCGCAGGCAAACTGCACGCCGCCTTGGACAGGCAGCATCCCCGGGATCTCTACGACGTCACGCTCCTCTACGAAAACGAAGGCCTGACGCAGGACCTTTTCCAGACATTCCTGATCTATGTCGCCAGTTCGCCGCGCCCGGCGCATGAGCTTCTCGATCCGAACCTGATCGATCTCGGGCAACCCTACGCGCGGGAATTCGAGGGCATGACCAGAACCCCTGTCCCCCTCGATACGCTTCTGGCGACGCGCCTGAGGCTGATCGCCGACGCGCAATCGCGCCTCGACGACAAGGCGAGGCAGTTCCTGCTGACACTCCAAGACGGGGAGCCTGACTTTGCGGCCATCGACCGATCGCGGGCAGCTCACCTGCCGGCCGTGCAGTGGAAGCTCCTCAACCTGAACAAGCTGAAGCGCGACAACCCCGCAAAGCACGCAGCGCAGCGCGACGCCCTGTTGAAGCTTCTGGGCTGAACCGTGCACCGCACCGTCGCGAGGCGGGTGAGCATTGGCCCCTTGGGTCGACTGTCTTGAATTTGCCTCCCGCCTGGGGATGGGCACGAGGCAAAGCGCTGAAGCGCACTGACGCCTCAGCCATGGACCATCTCTCCGACCAATCGTGCCAGCCAAGTCGGAAACTGCGGCGCAGCGGACACGAGTTCAATCTTTGCCGTCTCCGTGAGCTTGGATCGCAGAATTTGCAGGGCCTTGGGAGCCTCATCCGGCCCGAGCCATGCCAGCGCACGGACGGCCTGGCCTGAGGTCTTGCTCCCAAGGGCCAGCTGCCAGCGCGGCGCATGACGCAGTTCGACCGCTTGCCGGCCAAGGTTCAGCACACGGCTTCGACCGGAAGTAAGATAAACCGACTTGACCGGCACCTGTGTCGTGAGGCCCAGAGCGTTTGCCGCAGCAGCACCGCTCGGGACGATCGTCTCGCCCCGCTGCACAGCGAGCGCTTCAATCGCCTGTTCAGCCGACGGACTGCGCGGACCATAGCGTGTCTGGATGGGGCGCATGTAGATGCCGCGTCCTGCGCGGATCAACTCGCCGCGCGCGGCCAGACGCGACAGCGTCTGATCGACCGCCGCGCGCGAGCCGAGGTGCAGGAGCCCCTTCGCTGCCAAGGGCACCCCCTCCGGCAACGTCGTCGCGACATTCATAATGCTCTCGGCCATGCGCTCCATGATCGCTCCTTTGTCAGAAAGATACTCAGTTTTCTGACAGTATTCAACCGTGCGCTCTCACCCGAACCGCCGCCCGGCTTCGGTGAAGGTGTACTCGTTGACGATGATCCCCTCCTCGATTGCCTCATCCGAGGTGAGGTGGTCGTATTCAGCCTGAAGCTGGCGGTAGAGCCAGCGGGCGAGATCACGCAGCGCCTCGGTCACGATCTCCTCCGCGTCCTCGGTCGGCGGTTGCCAGGTCGGGCTGTCGCGGGTGACGTCCACTGACATGGTGTATTCGTGGTAGTAGCGGCCACGGTGGCTGGCCTCAGCGGCGAGCTGGTAGAAGTTCCGCCGCTGGATGGCCTGCAGCCGGTCGGCGATGCCTTTCAGCGTCGCGTCCTGAGGCGCGTAGTCGCGGATGAGCACAGCAGCACCCTTGGCGTGGGACCAATAGCCTTCGAAGCAGGCCCCATCGCCTTGGCTCCAGAACCCGGAGAACCAGATGCAGGGCTTGGCCCGCGTTCCGCCGCCCATCAGGCGGACGGGGGTGGTCTTCAGGCGGATACCAAGGATCTCACAGACCCGCCCGAAATCCTCGTAGACCGCGTCCCACCAATCATCATGGAGGCCGAGCTCGCGATACCAGCTGCGCGCCTTTTCCTTGGCCGCGTCCGAGAGTTCGGGGAACTGGTAGACGGTGGTGCAGATCACCTCAGGCATGTGCGTCCTCCCCGTTCAGCGCGGCGGCGAGCCATTCCTGAGTGCTCGTCCAGCCGATGGACTTGCGGGCACCGAGATCGATGACATGCGCGCCGCCGCCGAAGGCATCGAGGCGCGGTCGGGAGCACGTCAGGGCGTACTCGAACCCCCAGAGACCAGTGAGGTCGACCTCTTCAGCCAGGCGCAGCACAAAGCGGATGACGGCTTCGACATCGCCGTGTTCGTCATCATGGATCCAGAGGGCGCTACCCTCGGGCGCGTCCTGGCGCACGATGTCGAAGCCTGCGATCTCCGGGTCGTCGGCGTCCTGATCGGCTTCGCGCAAGCTCTGGAAAAGGGCGAGCGCGCGGGCAGCTTTGTCGGGGATGCCAACGTCGAGCAGGCACGAGAAATGGGTGAAGTAATCCGCCATGGGGACCTCCTGAATGGGGAAGACCCGGCCAAGAGGCCGGGCGCTGAGTCGGGATAAGGGGGTGGTTGAGAACGATCAGCCGGTGGGCGTTTCGCCCGCCGCCTGTCGCGCGGCATGCGCGCAGAGCATGAGCCGGTAGAAGCGCTTGCGCGCTTCCCGGAAGCCGCGCACGGCGCGCGTGTCGGGGTGGAGTGCCCGGACCGCCGCCCGCAGGACCGCGTAGGGGGACGCCGTCACTGGCAGGCCGAGGCGCTGATAGGCTGGATCGGTCATCTCAGCTGACCTCGACCACGGGCGAGGCGAGATGCGGATCGACCAGCGCCTCAATCCGTGCGCTCCGACCCATCCACGGCTCTGGCCGGATGGCCTTCACCCAGTCGGCGAAACTCGGGATGAAGCCGAGGTCTTCCTTCACATGCTGCTCGCCGACCCAGCGGGTCGGGATGATACGCCCGGTCGAGAGGGTGAGGGTCGGCCCGAAGATCGTCTCGGCCATGAATATGCCCTCGGCATGGTGGCGCAGCGCGCGGTGCCGAAAGTCGGCCGTGATCTCCTTGCTCTGGTCGATTATATGGACAGCATGCCGACGGTGGCGTTTTGCCCTATGCTGGCTGTCATAACCCGCAAAATCGCCGAGGCGCAGATGTTCAAACTGAGAAGCGCCGACAGTGGCGCGACCATTCTTGTGACAGA